>CALWAL010000015.1 GCA_944373145.1 uncultured Bacilli bacterium | reverse complement strand
TGGTGTCCCCTTAGGGATTCGAACCCTAGACCCACTGATTAAGAGTCAGTTGCTCTACCAACTGAGCTAAGGAGACATTTTTTCTCAATACATATTAGATTATACAATAAAAATTAAATAAATGCTAGATATAAATAATATTTTTTTAAAAAAAGTAAAATTTTATGATAATATATTGGCAGGAGTGATTTCGATGTATCAAGATTTAACTGATGAAGAGAAAAAGAGTTTGAGATTTGAGTATATTAAAACTCAAAAGGGATATGAGATGATTGCTAGACTTAATCGTTTAGTTTTAGAGGGATTATTTTGTTTAGTAACTTTTGTTGTTACAATTTGTGCAATATTTATATTAGATTTAGCTTCTTGGTATTGGGCATTTGTTGGTTTAACTTTATTTTGTGGAATATTGTTTTTAGTAGGTCAATATAAAATTAGAATGAGAGAGTATAATAAATTTTATACAGCAAAATATAAAAATACAAAAAAGAAGTTGACGAAGGACAAATAATTAGTTATAATTTATTTGTTACCTTGGTTATGGAGCAGTACTCAAGAGGCTGAAGAGGCGCCCCTGCTAAGGGTGTAGGTCGGGTAACTGGCGCGAGAGTTCAAATCTCTCCTGCTCCGCCATTAAATATATTACTCAAGTTTTACTTGAGTTTTTTTGTTGTTTTAGCATATATTTAAATGGTGATTAGATGAGAAAATATTTAAAGTATCCATATGATTATCAATTATATAATCAAATTTTGTTGAAGGAGATAAATAAAGGCGTTGATTGTCGTTCTAGAGTTGTGAGAATTGCGAATTTTATGATTAAGAAATTTCCTAAAATTTCGTATTTTTGGGGTGGCGGACATGAATATAATAAAAGTGATCTTCTTGGAGTTAATAAGTTTTGGGGTGCTAATAGAAGAATAAGTGAAAGTGGTTTAGAAAAACAACCAATTGGAATGATATGTCCTTATGGATTAGATTGTTCCGGGTTTGTAACATGGTGCTTGGTTAATGCTAATTATGAAATTGATGATTATCTTTCGTTAGAAAAGAAAAAAAGTGGAAATTACGCCTTGGATTCAATTGATTTTTTGGAAATGGGAGAAATTTATTCGTTATGTGAAAGTAATTGTAAAGTAGCGCAAGTAGGGGATATTGCTTGGATGAAAGGACATGTAGGTATTATAGTAAAAGTTAATCATAAATATTTAGATATAGTACATGTCTCTTTGAGTGGTGCTGGGTCAAATTTGACAAGAATATCTTGGGAGGCGAGAGCTATTATTAAAGATGATGTTGGTGAAATAAACAAATTTAATAAAACAAGAAAAGGTAAAAAATATTTTACTCATTTTATAAAAATGCAATATTAAATATAAAAACATTTTATGTATATATAAAGAATTTTTTTGACTTATAACATAAAAAAAATTTATAAAATAAAAAATATGTTAAGATGTGTAAAAAAATTATTTATATGGGTTATTTTATTTTTCTTTGTATGGTAAAATCTTGATGTTAGGAGGATTTTTATATGAAAGAAGAATGGAATGGTTTTAAAGAAGGAGTTTGGACTAAAGAGATAAATGTTAGTGACTTTATCAAAAAGAACTATACTCCTTATGAAGGAAATGAAAGTTTTCTAGTTGGACCAACTGATAAAACTAAAAGAGTTTTAAAAGTTTATGAAGATATGTGTCTTGAGGAAGTAAAAAAACATGTAATCGATATTGATGTTGAACATCCTGCTGGAATTAATGCTTTTGAACCTGGATATATTAGTGAAGATGACGATGTAATTGTAGGACTTCAAACAGATAAGTTAGGTAAGAGAAGTATCGTTCCTAAAGGTGGAATAAAGATGGTTTATCAAGAGCTTGAAGCTTATGGATATAAAATGGATGAAGCACTTGAAAACTTTATTAAAGGAACTAATTTAGTAAAAACTCATAATGATGGAGTATTCGATGCTTATACTAGCGAAATTAGAAAAGCTCGTCATAATAAGTTATTAACTGGTCTTCCAGATGCTTATGGCCGTGGAAGAATTATTGGTGATTATCGTAGAATCGCTCTTTATGGTATTGATTATTTAATGGAACAAAAGAAGAGTGACTGGGATAATATGAAAATCACAGTAATGGATGATGAAACTATCCGTTTACGTGAAGAAATTTCGATGCAATATAAAGCTTTAAAAGAAATTAAAGATATGGCTGCAAGATATGGTTTTGATATTTCTTTACCAGCTAAAAATGCTAAAGAAGCAGTTCAATGGACTTATTTTGGTTATTTAGCAGCTATTAAAGAAGATAATGGCGCTGCAATGTCTTTAGGTAGAGTAGATGCATTCTTTGATATTTATTTTGAAAGAGATTTTAAGAATGGTACTTTAACTGAAGAGGAAGCTCAAGAAATTATTGATCATTTTGTTATTAAATTAAGAGCTGCTCGTCATTTAAGAACACCAGATTATGATGAATTATTCTCTGGAGATCCAACATGGGTAACATGTTCTTTAGGTGGTGTTACTACTGAAGGTAAGTCTATGGTTAATAAGACCTCTTTCCGTATTGTTCATACACTAGAAAATTTAGAGAGTGCACCAGAACCAAATATGACTATTTTGTGGGCTCAAAACTTACCAGAACCTTGGAAGAAATATTGCGCTAAGGTTAGTATCGCAACTGATTCTATTCAATATGAAAATGATGATGTTATGCGTCCAAGTATGGGAGACGATTATGCAATTGCTTGTTGTGTATCTGCAATGCGTGTTGGAAAAGATATGCAATTCTTTGGAGCTCGTTGTAACTTAGCTAAGACATTACTTTATGCTATTAATGGTGGTGTTGATGAAGT
>CALWAL010000014.1 GCA_944373145.1 uncultured Bacilli bacterium | reverse complement strand
AATAGGTAAAAATTATTATATAGCAAATTGAAAATAAAGTCAGTTCAATTTACTAAACTCATTATACGTGGTATAATAACATAGGAGGATTATATGAAAAATAAAATTTGGAAATTGTTTTTAATAATACTTGTTGTATTTGCTCTTATGGGGTGCGGAAATAAAAAAACTGATAAAGAGGAAGAAAAAGTTAATAAAAATGATGCATTGTTGTGGAAGGTGGAATCAGATAGTGCAACTATATATTTAGCCGGTTCAATTCACATTGGTGATGAAGATACGTATCCTTTACAACAAAAATTATTAGATGCTTTTGAGGCATCTGATGCTTTAGCTGTAGAATTTGACCTTTTAAAAGCACAAGAAGATTTAGAAGAGTCAATGATGTTAATGGTATATTTGGATGGAACTAATTTAACGGATTATATTTCAGAGGATACATTGGAAGTATTTAACAATTATGTTGAAGAAAAAGGAATTATGGGAATTACTGATCCAGAAACACTCTATATATATAAACCTTGGGTGTTATTTAATTTAATTTCAACTGATTTTACTGCAACTAATTTAAATACTAATTTAGGAATTGATAATTATTTTATAAAGGAAGCTTACAATAAAAATATGGAAATTATTGAAATTGAATCTAGTCAATTTCAATTAGAATTGATGGATAATTTTTCTTCTGATTTGCAAGAACTATTATTATATAATTCTTTGATTACTGATTATGAAGAAAATTTAGTTCAAACAGAAGAAATGTTAGGTCTTTGGAAAAAAGGAGATATTGAAGGTTTAGAATTGCTTCTTAGCGCAGAAGAAGAATTAGCTGAAGAGGACGTAATTGATGTTGATATTGAATCTTTAGTGGATGAGTATAATACAAAATTAGTTACTGAACGCAATATTGCGATGACTGATAAAGTAGAAGAATTATTAAAAGGGAATAAAGATGTTTTTTATATTGTTGGTAGCGCTCATATGATTGGTGAAGATGGCATTGTTGATTTATTACAAAAAAGAGGATATACTGTCACAAAATTATAATTGAAAAAACATTTTAATTGTGATAAGATTATTAGCATAGAGGTGTTAAGATGGAAGCTATATTAATTTTGTTGTTAGTCATTGTAATTATTTGTTGGGCGTGCTATCGTCGTAAATTGGAGAAAGCTACTTATGGTATTGCTGCTTTAGATATTTTTCTTCGTGTAATTCATTTTATTTCTGTAAATATTGGAGATAATGAACTTTCTTCCTTTTTAGTAAAATTTCCAAATAGCTTGTTAGCTGTTGCTGATAAATACTTAGATGGTTTCTTATATACTTTAATTGCATGGTTATTTATTGCGTTAATGATTCATTTTTTCATTTTGACCTTAAGAATATTTTTCAAGAAATAAAAAATATTCTTTTTTATTTCAAATTTTAGTTAAGAATGTGATACAACTTTTTTTCTTTTCAAAAACATTTGTTTGTGCTATAATGAAATAGGTGATAATATGTATGAGTATATGAGTGGAAAAATAACAGAAATTGATAGTACTTATATTGTATTAGATGTTAATGGAATAGGTTATTTAATTAATGTTGCTAATCCATATTCTTATAATGAAAGTGAAGATGTTAAAGTTTACATTTATCAACATGTTCGAGAAGATGAAATAACACTATATGGTTTTCATAATTTAGATGAGAAAAAATTTTTTTTGAAGTTAATTGATGTTAAAGGATTAGGCTGTAAAATGGCTCTTCCAATGTTAGCAACCGGTTCAATTAATGGTATTATTGATGCAATTGAAAGAGAAAATATTTTGTATTTAAAAAAGTTTCCTAAAATAGGTGATAAAGTAGCTAAACAAATTATTTTAGATTTGAAAGGTAAATTAAATGCTTCTAATACAACTGTTATAGTTGATAATTTTGATGAATTAATTGAGGTTTTGCAAGGATTAGGTTATAAATTGATAGATATAAAAAAAATTTTACCAAATATTCACAGTGATTTGTCAATTGAAGAACAAATTAAAGAAGCATTGAAGCTGTTGTTGAAATAATGAAGGAAAATATTGTTGCTTTTTTGGAAGCTAATAAAGACAAAAAAATAGCTCTTTTTTCGGATATGGACGGTGTTATTGCTCAATTTGAATTTGATTATCATAACAAAATAGCAAATGATGCTGAAGGTATTTTCTTTGATGATAAAATTCCAATTAAAACAGTTATTAATTTTTTTAATTCATTGACTAAATATGATAATCTTGATTTTTATATTTTAAGTGCTTGTAATAATGTTAAGCAAACAAATTCTAAAAAGAGTTGGTTAGCTAAATATGCCCCCTTTTTTAAAGAGGACAAACAACTTTACGTTGTAAAAGAAATTACTAAATATACTAAAGATACAAAAGCTGATATTAAAACGAGTTTTATGGTTGATAAAGTTGAAGAATATCAATATGATTATGTTTTATATTTTGAAGATGAATATACAATGTTAAAAAAAGCTCATAGTAAATTAGGAGACAAAATAATTTGCATTCATATCAGTAATTTTTTAGATTGAGGTGAGATAATGGAAGAAAGATTGACAACAGGTGATAAATTAAAAGAAGATTCTTTTGAAAAAAATATTCGCCCAGAAAGTATTTCTGATTATATTGGACAATCGGAAGTAAAGGAAAATTTAAGTATTTTTATTAAAGCGGCTAAAATGCGTGAAGAACCTTTGGATCATGTTTTACTTTATGGTCCTCCCGGTTTAGGTAAGACAACTTTAGCTTATATAATAGCTAATGAATTAGGCAGTAACATTAGGACAACTAGTGGGCCTTCTATTGAAAAAAGCGGAGATTTAGCTGCTGTTTTATCCAGTTTGGAGCCGGGAGACGTTTTATTTATTGATGAAATTCATCGTATTCCACGCTTTATTGAAGAAATTTTATATTCGGCAATGGAGGATTTTACTTTAGATATTATTGTTGGTAATGATTCTAGTAGTCGCAATATTAGAATTGATTTACCGCCATTTACACTAGTTGGAGCTACAACTCGTGCTGGTGATTTAACTGGCCCATTGAGAGACCGCTTTGGGATTATTAATAAATTAAATTATTATACTGAAGAAGAATTAATGATGATTGCTAAACGTACTAGTAAAGTTTTAAACGTTGGTATAGACGAAGATGCAGCTTACGAGTTAGCGCGTCGTAGTCGTGGGACGCCTAGAATTGCTAATCGTTTATTTAAAAGAGTTCGTGATTTTGCTTTAGTTATGGGTAATGGGAATATCGATTTAGAAATTACTAAATTAGCTCTTGATAAATTGAAAGTTGATAGTTTAGGCCTTGATAATACTGATTACAATTTACTAAAATCAATTATTGAAAAATTTAATGGCGGTCCTGTAGGTATTGAAGCTATAGCTTCTTCAATTGGTGAAGAGCAAACGACAATTGAAGATGTTTATGAACCATATTTATTACAAACAGGACTATTAAAAAGAACTAGTCGAGGCCGGATGGTTACTAAGAAGGCTTATGACCATCTAGGAATTCCTTATATTGAAAAATAACCAAGTATTTATAGAGTACTTGGTTTTTTTTTATAGATATGTTATAATTTTGGTATAGAAATTGAGGTTTTTTATGTTTATAGGGAAGTATGATAGATCAGTGATTGTAACATTTTTAGGTGTTCTTTCAACAATGATTGGAATATATTTTATTTTAGGTGTTTCAGAACCAATGTTAACAGGTGCAGTAATCTGTTTAATGATTTCTGGAATATGTGATATGTTTGATGGTAAAATAGCACGAATGCTAAAAAATCGTACTGATGAGGATATGGAATACGGAATTCAGCTAGACTCTTTAACAGATATGATATCTTTTATAGCTTTCCCAATTGTTCTTTTATATGGTATTAGCAAATATTTTGAAATTGCATTAAATCCGATTATCACAATTATTTTCGTAACGTTATTTACGATTGGTGGTATTAGTCGTTTGGCTTATTTTAATTTAAGTGCAACGAAAGGAGAGCCTGTTAAATATTATACGGGGTTACCTGTTACAACGACGGCTATGATTTTTCCTTTGATGTATTTATTTCGTTATTTATTACCAGCTACAATTTTTGTTAATATTTATTTATTATTATTTATTATTGTAGCCTTCCTATTTATTTTTAATTTTAAAATAAGAAAACCTAAAAAGAATTGGTGGTATGCAACTTGTTGTATAGCGGCTTTTATAACTACTGTTGTTTTGATATATATGAGGTATATTCGTTAACATGATTTATAATCGTAAAGATAATACATATATTGAAGAAGAAAAAAATTCTACCTTATCATTTTTATACAATAATGTGATAGGGAGAGTTTTTTTGTTGTTAATGACTAGACGTTGCTTTAGCAAGTTAGGTGCTTTATATTTGAAAAGTTCTTTATCAAAACGACGAATAAATAAAATGATTAATAAATATAAAATTAATTTAGATGAGTATGAAAGGCAAGAATATAAGTCTTTTAATGATTTTTTTATGCGATTGAAAAAAAATCCACAAAGTAAATTAACAAATAACGAAACACTTTTTTTAGCACCTGCTGATGCTAAATTAACAGTTTATAAAATAGATGATGATTTATGTTTAAATATTAAAAATAGCAAATATACTATTAGTGAATTATTACAAGATGAGTCATTATCTAATACTTATCAAGGTGGTTATTGTTTAGTGTATCGTTTATGTGTTAATGATTATCATCACTATTACTATATTGATGATGCAAGTATTAAATATAGTAAAAAAATTAAAGGTATTCTCCATACTGTTCAACCAATAGCTTTTAAGAAATTTCGCGTTTTTAGTGAAAATGCAAGAGAATATAGCATTTTAAATACAAAAAACTTTGGACAAGTAATTCAAATGGAAGTTGGGGCTTTAATGGTTGGTAAAATATGTAATCGTGATATAATAGAAGTTCAAAGAGGCGATGAACGTGGACATTTTGAATTTGGGGGATCGACGATTGTTATTATAATTGAAAAAGATAAGGTTAAGATTGATGACGATATTTTGAAGAATTCAAAGAAAGAGATTGAGACTCAAGTATCATTATTTGATGTCGTAGGAAGAAAGATGTGAGTTTATGATATTTCGTAAAGCAGTATTAATTATTCATGGCTTTGCTGGTGGAGTATATGATGAGGAGTCAGTTCAATATTATTTAAATCCAAATTGGCAATTAGATGTTTATAATTTTACTTTACCTGGCCATGAACGTAATTTAACACATGATGTTACCTATCAAGAGTGGATTAATTCAGTCGATAAGCACGTGGAATATTTAATTAATCAAGGTTATAAAAATATTTATGTAATTGGTCATAGTATGGGAGGCGTTTTAGCGCTTCATGCAGCCACTAGATATCCACAAATAAAAAAAGTAGTTTTAGCTGCTCCAGCTTTTCAATATTTAACTGCGCAAGATAATTTGATTGATAAAATTGACTCTTTAATAAAGAATGGAGCCAATATTGTTAAAACTTATAAAGGAAAAGAAATTTTATCTAGAATGTTAAAAGTATCAATTCCAATGGTAATTGAATTTACCAAACTAGTTGAAGAATCACAAAATCTACCATCACAAGTAAATGTTCCCGTTTTAATTTTTCAAGGAACAAGTGATGATATTGTTCCTTCAACTAGTTCAGAATATGTTTATAATCAATTATGTGGTAAAAAATGGTTGATATATTTGTCAGATGTTAATCATGATGTTTTCAATAATAAAAAACAAGATATGATTAATAAGGAAATTGAAAAATTTTTTACAAAGAATTTTTATAAAGAAGATAGTATCAGAAAGTGGTAAGGTGATAATATGAAAACAGATGATTTTGACTTTGAATTACCAGAGGAGTTAATAGCGCAAACGCCATTGGATAAAAGAGATAGTTCCCGGTTATTAATACTTAATAAAAATACTGGTGAAATTAAGCATCGTCATTTTACGGACATTATTGATTATTTAAAAGCAGGCGATGTGTTAGTTCTTAATGACACAAAAGTAATTCCAGCTCGCTTATACGGAACTAAGGAAGGCACTGGTGCTGTAATTGAAATTTTAATGCTTAAAGATTTAGGAAATAATCATTGGGAGTGTTTAGCAAAACCGGCTAAACGTGTTAAATTGGGATCAATTGTTAAATTTTCTGATCGTCTAAGTGCTAAATGTATAGGTGTTGGTGAAGAAGGTATTAGAAAATTTGAATTACTATATGATGGTATTTTGTATGAAATTTTAGATGAGTTAGGTGAAATGCCATTGCCACCATATATTCACGAAAAATTAAAAGATAAAAATCGTTATCAAACGGTTTATGCTAAAAATGCTGGTAGTGCAGCAGCTCCAACTGCAGGTTTACATTTCACAGAAGAATTACTTGATAAGATTGCTAAAAAAGGTATAAAAATTTTGTATGTAACTTTACATGTTGGTTTAGGAACTTTTAGACCCGTTAATGTAGAAGATGTAACTAAACATAAAATGCATAGTGAATTTTATCAAATGAGTAAAGAAGTAGCGTCAGAATTGAATAAAGCACAAAGTGAGCATCGCCGAATTATCAGCGTGGGTACTACATCAACACGAACGTTAGAAACAATAAAAGGGTTATATGGCGAATTTAAAGAATGTTGTGGTAATACAGAAATATTTATTTATCCTGGTTATGAATTTAAAGCTATCGATGCTTTAATAACTAATTTTCATTTACCAAAGTCGACTTTAATTATGCTTATTAGTGCTTTAGCTGGTAAAGATAAAATTATGAAAGCTTATGAGGAGGCTATTAAAGAAAAATATCGTTTTTTCTCATTTGGGGATAGTATGTTTATTACTAATGAGTAAAAATTTAGGGGCGAGGTTGTATGGAAATAGAGGAGTTAATTAAAGAGTATAGTGATAGTTTATATGATAAACTACCAATCTTTTATAAATATTTGCCAGTTATTAATGGCTATGCTGATTATTTTTTACAAATAACGGAATTGTTAGAAGAAAAAATTCAAGATGATATGGACTATCATTATGATATTGATTTTTTAACAATAATTGAAATATGTGAAGAAATTTTATTATCAATATCTCCTTGCTTACGCGATAAATTTAGAACATATTTAAGTGACGGAACGATTGAGATAGATAATGATAGAATACAAGGAATAACATACATGAATATACAAGATGGGCATATTAATATTAATTTAAATAGATGTTATGACATTGAAGATGTTATTGGACTTATTCATGAATTCTTTCATGCCATACATATCGAAAAATACAATAATAATTTAGCTGATGAAAAATGGTATATTGAAACAGAGGGTATAGCTTTTATTGGTGAGATTTATGCAATTATATATATGTGGCAACATGATATAGTTAAAGAAGATATTCAACCTTATTATCGTAAATTTTTAACATCAATTTTGTCTCATGCTGATCATGCTTTACTTACTGGTTTAGCGCTTGAAGTTTATGATAAGGAACAGTCTTTAAGTGATGAAGCAGTTAGTCATTTTGTAGATATGAAAAAAATGCCTGAAGGATATAAAGGCTTAAATACTTTATTAGAAACTTTGGATGATTGCTTTTTTCATGAGAGCGCTACTTATATTTTTGGTTTCCCAATGGCTTTTGCTTTAGTACTTAAAATGCTTGGCGATGATGATTACCGTCAAAAATTCCTTATGTGTTTTGAACATATCCAAGATTATGCTATCGAAGATTGGTTAAAAAATTTTGGACTTGATGGTGTTATTAATGATGAAGATGTTATTTATAATGTTATGAATGTTATAAATGACTTAAGCTTTACTTTGATAAATGGTGAAACTTTAGATGTAAAAAAATATTTATTAGAAATGAGGCCCTTATGATTATTGTAATAGCAGGACCTACAGGGGTAGGAAAAACAAAACTTAGTATTGAATTAGCCAAAGCATTTAATGGTGAAGTTATTAATGCTGATAGTACACAAGTGTATCGTGGTATGGATATTGGAACAGCAAAAGTAACTGAAGAAGAAAAAGAAAATATTCCTCATCATTTATTTGATATTAAAAATGTAGATGAAATATATACAGTTTATGATTATCAAAGAGACTGTCGAAGATGTATTGATGATATAATAAAGCGAGGTAAAACACCAATTATGGTTGGGGGAACTGGTTTGTATATTAAAGCAGCTTTGTATAATTATAATTTTAATGAAGAAGGAAAATCTTACGATTACAGCCAATATAATAATCAGGAGTTATATGAACAATTATTAAAAGTTGATTCTAAAAGTAATATTCATCCAAATAATCGCAAACGTATTGAAAGGGCTCTTACTTATTATCGTAATAGTGGGATACCAATAAGTACTAATCCTAAAAGTGAAAAATTATTGTATGATACTTACTTTATTGGATTGACGACAGATCGTAACCAGTTATATGATAGAATTAATAAACGTGTTGACAAAATGGTTAGTGATGGTTTAATTGAAGAAGCTCGGAAATTTTATGACTTGAAAATGTATACGAAAGCAATTATGACACCGATTTGTTATAAAGAACTATTTATGTACTTTAATGGAGAAAAAGAATTAGCTGAAGTGCTAGATTTAATTCGTCAGCGAAGTCGTAAATATGCTAAAAGGCAATATACTTGGTTTAATCACCAATTAACTTTAAACTGGTATGAAGTTAATTTTAAAAATTTTAATCAGACGATTGATAAAATAAAAAAGGATATAATAGAAAAAGAAAAAAGCCATTAGGCTTTTTTAAATTGCTAACAATTGAATGGTAATTAAAATAAAGTTATGAATAAAATGTAAACTTATTGGTACAAAAATGTTATTTGATTTAGTTAAAGTGTAAGCAAATACTAAACCTGGTACGCTATAAGGTAAAAGATATAGCCAATCAGTCCAAACATCAACGTTTCCTATAACATGTAATAATCCAAAAAATAGACCTGATACTAAAATGAAAATCCATTTTTGATGTGGAATAATTTTACGAATAGCTAAACGAAAAATTGATTCTTCCAATAGGGGAGCTAAAATAACTGCAGATATAAAAGTATAAAGAGGCTCAATATCTAACATATCTCTTACTCCTTGTTCATTTGGAGCAATACCACTAGCTATTAAATTAATAATTAAGTTACTCACAATCATTAATCCCAAGGCTATAAACCAATATTTGATATATTCATTCATGTAATTCTTGAAATTATTTTTATATTCTTTAAAATTTTTGATATAAGTATCTTTAAACATAAAGAAAATGGCCAAAAGTAAAATAAGTTGAAATATAATGAGATAAGCACAAGCCATAAAACTAGACCAATTGCTATAATCAATATGTAATATTTTTAAAATTATAACATTTAAATTTGTTAAATTACATATAAAGTAAAGAGCAATTGCAAAACTGCCTTTAATAATTCCCTTTTGTGTTTCTGTCATTTTATCACTTCCATATATTATAATTATACCAAAAATGATAAAAAAAATAATAAAAAAGTATTAAATTTGATTAAAGTGTGTTATAATATATGCAGTTCTACAGAAAGAAAGAGTGGCATCAACCACTCTTTAATATTTGTTTAGGAGGATTTATGGATATTGTTAAAGAAGTCACTAAATTAATTCAATCCAAAATTGAAGATGCTGGATATATTTTAAGTGAAGTTGTTTATGAAAAAGAAGTTAGAACTAATTTTTTAAGAGTTATTATTGATAAACAAGGTGTGATTGATGTTGATGATTGCGTTGTTGTCAGTAAAATAATTGATCCTTTATTAGATGAAGCTGACTTAATTGAGGATAATTATATATTGGATGTATGTTCTAAAGAGAAAGGGTGTGAATAAAATGAATAGCAAGGAATTTAAAAACGCGTTGGATGCAATTGTTAAAGAAAAGGGTATTTCAGAAGATTATATTATAGAAGCAATGGAATTAGCACTTGTAAGTGCCTATAAAAAAAATTATCATTCTTTAGCTAATGTACGTGTAAGTATTGATCGTCAAACTGGAGATGTTAAAGTTTTTTCATTTAAAACAGTTGTATTAGATAAGGAACATAAAGTATCCTTAGATGAAAATGATTATGACGATGATGATTCATTAGATGGAATTACTTCTTTTGCCGATTTAGAAAATATGGAATTTGATGATGAAAAAGAAGATAAATATGAACCGTTTATTTATGATGATAGGATTCATATTACTTTAGAAGAAGCTCAAAAAAAAGTTCCAGGTATTACAGTAGGTGAGACGATTGAAGAAGAAGTTACTCCAAGAGATTTTGGGCGTGTAGCTGCTGCAACAGCAAAACAAGTTATTGTTCAAAAAATTCGTGAGGCTGAACGTAATAATATTGCAACAGAATTTGGCGATAAGACTGATGAGATGATTTCTGGTATTGTAGAAATGGAAGATGAAAAAAATTATTTTATTGATTTAGGAAAGACACAAGGGTTATTACCAAAAACAGAAATTATTCCAGGTGAGACTATTAAAATGGGATCGCATATTAAAGCTTATATCAACAAAGTTGACATCAATTCGAAAGGCGCTTTAATCTTATTAACACGTAAACATTATGGATTTGTTAAAAGATTATTTGAATTAGAAATTCCAGAAATTAATGAAGGAATAGTTATAGTATATAGTGTGGCTCGTGATCCAGGAAATCGTACTAAAATTGCTGTATATTCTGAGAACAGTAATGTTGATCCAGTTGGTGCTTGTATTGGTGAAAAAGGCTCTCGTATTAATGCCATTAGTCGTGAGTTAAATAATGAAAAAATAGATATAATTCCTTATAGTAAAGATCAATCAACTTTTATTGCTAATGCTTTAAGTCCAGCAAAAGATGTACGTGTATTTATCACAGATGAAAAAAATAAAGAAGCATTAGTTGTTGTTGATGATGAAAATCTTTCTTTGGCAATAGGTAAAAAAGGTGCTAATGTTAAATTAGCATCACGTTTAACACATTATAAATTAGATGTTAAGACATTTGAACAAGTTAAAGAAGCAGGAATTAATATATTAGAGTAATATGAAGAAAATACCTGAACGAACTTGTGTTATAACGAGAGAAAAATTACCTAAAAATGAGCTAATCCGTATTGTTAGGACTCCAGAGGGAAATGTCATTATTGATGAGACCGGACGAGCTAATGGTAGAGGTGCTTATTTAAAGAAAGATATTAAAGTTTTTGAACAAGCTAAAAAGAATAAGGTACTTAATCGTCATTTAGAAGTAGAAGTACCAGATAGTATTTTTGAGGAATTGGAAAAATTAATTTAGTAGGTGGAGTATGAAAAGAGAAAACTATTTATCATGGGATGAGTATTTTGTTGCTATGGCTAAATTAGCGGCAATGCGTAGTAAAGATCCCAATACGCAAGTAGGTTGTTGTATTGTAAGTAAGGATAATCGTATTTTATCAATTGGTTATAATGGAGCACCTAATGGTTTTGATGATGATAAATTTCCTTGGGGAAGAGAAGGACATCGTTTAGATACAAAGTATATGTATGTTTGTCATTCTGAATTAAATGCTCTATTAAATTATCGGGGAAATAACAATGATTTTGTAGGGTCAAGAATATATGTTCATTATTTTCCTTGTAATGAATGTGCTAAAGCTATTATTCAAGCAGGTATAAAAGAAGTAGTCTACTATCATTCATATGATTATGATAATCACAGTGATGAAATGGAAGCTTCAATTAGAATGTTTAAAGAATGTGGTGTTAAGTATCGCCAATATCAAAAACAAGGAAAAGATATAGTTTTAGATTTATAATTGATAATGTAAAAATTTAGAAAGAAGGTGCGTCGTATGATGAGTGTATATGAATACGCTATGGATGTTGACAAAAGTGTTGAAGAAATCTTGAAAAAGTGTAGAGAACTACATATAGATGCTACTTTAGAAGATGATATGTTAGATGAAGAAGCTATAACAGAATTAGATAACTTATTAGCAACTCAATCTGATGAAGAAGAACAAGATTATCAAGATGAAATTGATGATCAAATAATTGAAAAAGAAAAAAGCAAAATTCAAAATCTAATGGGAAATGGTAAAGCTAAAAAAAATAATAATGCAAATCAAAAATCTTCTAAAAAAGAATTAGCTAAGAAGAAAAAAGAAATGTATAAAAATAAAGAAAAACTTATTAGTAATGCTCCAGTAGAAGATAAGAATGTTGTTATATATAAAGATGGTATGACGATTGCTAATTTAGCTAAAGAATTAGGAATTCAACCAGCTGAGTTAATAAAAAAATTGTTTTCTTTAGGTGTTTTGGCAACCGTTAATAATTCAATTGATTTTGATAATGCTGCTATTCTAGTAATGGAATATAAGAAAGAATTAAAAAGAGAAGAAAATAAAGATGAAAGTAAATTTGAAGAATTTGAAATAAATGATGCTGAGGAAGATTTAGTTAAAAGACCTCCAGTTGTTACAATTATGGGACATGTTGACCATGGTAAGACAACTTTACTTGACACAATTAGAAAAACTAATGTTGCTTTAGGTGAAGCTGGTGGCATTACGCAAGCTATAAGTGCATATCAAGTTAAGTATAAAGATGAAATAATTACTTTTATTGATACGCCAGGACATGCTGCCTTTACTGAGATGAGAGCTAGAGGAGCTAGTATTACTGATATTGTTATTATAATTGTGGCTGCTGATGATGGTGTAATGCCACAAACAAAAGAAGCTATTGATCATGCTAAAGCAGCAAATGTTCCAATTCTAGTCGCAATTAATAAAATAGATAAACCTGGCGCTAATATTGAACGTGTTATGACTGAATTAGCTGAATATGGACTAACACCAGATGTTTGGGGCGGAGATACAATTTTTACTAATATTTCAGCTAAAAATGGGGATGGTATTGATACATTGTTAGAAAATATTCTATTAGTAGCTGAAATGGAAAATTATCGTGCTAATCCAAATCGCTATGCCAGTGGTTCGGTTGTTGAAGCTCGCTTAGATAAGCATGTTGGACCAATTGTTACAGTTTTAATTCAAAATGGTACTTTACGTTTAGGAGATCCAATCGTTGTAGGAAGTGCCTTTGGTAAAATTCGTACTTTGAAAAATGATAAAGGTGAAGAAATAACATCAGCTTATCCATCACAACCTGTTGAAATTACGGGATTAAACGAAACACCAAAAGCTGGAGATAAATTTATGGCTTTTGAAACAGAAAAACAAGCTCGTAGTATTGGTGAAGCTCGTAAGGCTGAAGAAAAAAATGAAAATAATAAATCAAATAGTGTATCATTAGATGATTTATTTGCAAAAATTCAGGATGGTACTAAAGAAATTAATGTTATTATTAAAGCTGATGTGAATGGTAGTGCGGAAGCTGTTAAAAATTCCTTAGAAAAAATTGAAGTTGATGGAGTTAGAGTTAAAGTATTACGTAGTAGTGTTGGTGCTATAACGGAAAGTGATATTGTTTTAGCTAGTGCTTCATCAGCGATTATTATTGGTTTTAATATTCGACCAAATAATTCTATCAAAGATTATGCTAAAGATAAGGGCGTTGAAATTCGTTTATATGATATTATCTATAAAGCAGTTGAAGAAATGGAAGCAGCTATGAAGGGAATGTTAGATCCTGAATATGAGGAAAAAACTTTGGGAACAGCAGAAATAAGACAATTATTTAAGTTTTCTAAAGTTGGCATTATTGCTGGTTGTTATGTGCAAGATGGTATTATTAAAGCTAATGCTAAAGCTCGAGTTATTAGAGATGGAATTCAAATATATGATGGCAATATTAACTCTTTACAAAGAGAAAAAGATAGTGTTAAGGAAGTAAAAAAGGGATTAGAATGTGGTATTACTGTATCTAATTTTAATGACATTAAAGTTGGAGATATCATTGAAGTATACGAAATGGTTGAAAAAGCTAGGGTATAGTTTGAGGTGATAATGTGAATAGTATTAAATTGGAAAGAATTAATAGTACAATTAAAAGAGAATTAAGTTATATTTTATCTAATGAAGTTAAAGATCAAAATATTAACTTTGTTACCGTAACAGCAGTAAAGACAACTAATGATTTAAGTTATTGCAAGATCTATATTACAACTTTAAAAGATGATTTAAGAGAAGAAACTTTAAAAGCATTAAAAAATGCTAAAGGCTTCATACGAAAGTCTTTAGCAACTCGTATTGATTTACGTCATGTTCCAGAACTAAATTTTGTTTATGATGAATCGTTAGAATATGGTCAAAAAATTGAAGAAAAAATAAAAGAAATCCATGAATAAGGATTTCTTTTTAGTTTGCTTCTTTATAAACCTCTTTATCATACTCGTGAATAATCGCATCATATTCTTTCAATTGTTCTGTTGTTATTAAAAAGTAATCGTGTAATAAAATTTCTTCGCCCGTGTTAGTTAAAGGATCATCCCAAGTTGCATCTAAATGTTTCCAACCATCAATATTAACTAAGTTCCAGATGTGATTATTACCAGAAATACGAATATTATCAATACCTAAAGTATCAATATAAATAGCCATAATATCGCTATAACCCCCACAAAGAGCTAATTTATCTTTTAATAGTCCATAAGCAGTGTGACTTTGACTATCTTTATATTTAGCTGAATCCATATTATTAGCTCGTTCACTATCATACTTAGAATTAACAACTACATAATCGTGAAAAGCTAAAATTTTATCTTTATTAGTTTTTTGATCTTTTGAAGTTATCGCACTAATTCTTTCAATTTCTTTATTAATATAGTCGATTTGCTCGTTAGTATATTGTTTTTCTAAAGTAACAGTTATCTTTCCAAAATTATTAGTGGCAATTGAAATGTTTTTATAAGTGTAATAAGGATGAACAAAATTATTAATATGTGATAAATCATCACCACTATTTAATTTTTGAATGTCATCCATACAATTTTTATAATCACTATCACAATAAAAAGAATAAGAATTATTTCCACTATCTAAAATAGTATAAAAAATATTTAGCAAATCTTGATAATCATTGGCTACAAAATCATCTGTTATTTGAATAAAATCATAATCTTTATTTCTAGAGTATTCGCCTTTATTAATTTCTATGGTAACATTTTTGTTATAAATATAATTACCTACAACATAATATGATATGTCTTTATAATTAAAGGCTACTGCCATAATAACGACAAATAGAGAAAGATTTAAAAATTTTTTAAACAATCTCATAAATTCACCAACCAATCGTTGTCATTTTATCACATATTATAAAAAATTGCAAAGAACAAAAAAAGGAGTTATTACTCCATTGCATTTACTTTTTTTGTTAAACGAGCCTTATTTCTAGCACTCTTATTTTTGCTTGATACACCATTTTTTGTAGCCTTATCAATACTTTTAATAGCTGTTTTTAATGCTGTACTTGCTTTTTCTTTATCATTACTAGCAACAGCTTTTTCAACCTTTTTAATAGCTGTTTTCATAGTTGCTTCATAATTGTTATTTGTTACTTCTCTTTTTGCGTCTACTAATATTTTTTTCTCTGCATTTTTCATATTTGGCATATAAATTCACCTCCCGGTCACGCGTACATACATATTTTAGCAAAAAACATCTTAAAAAGCAAATAAAATAAACAATTTTGTAAAAAATATTAGTGGTGATACTATGAAACATATACTTGATTTAAGTAAATATTCGCTTCGAACAGATTTAGCACTTGAATTAGTAGAAGATAAAAATATTGATGGAATTCGAATTACTAAAAAAAAATTAAATGATATTGATATAAGTAGTGTTTTAGTAAGTCGTAAAGGAAGTAAAGTTATAAATAAAAAGCCAGGTAGGTATATTACTATTGAATTTCCTGATATAACTGATGAAACTATCAGGAGTCAAGTGCAAAATATTGCAGTTAAGGAATTAAAAAAACTTTTAAGGATAAAAGAAAAAAATGAGCATATTTTAGTCGTTGGCCTAGGAAATGAAAATTCAACACCGGATGCTTTAGGTCCATTAACTATTAATGGCATAACAGTGACTAATCATTTATATGAAATGGGCGTTGTGGATGAGTCATATCAACGAATTTCGGCGTTTAATCCTAGTGTGATGGGAAAAACGGGGATTGAAACAAGTGATATGCTTTTAAATTTAGTTAATTTACTTAAACCGGATAAAATATTAGTCATTGATTCTTTAGCTAGTATGTCAATTTCTAGACTTAATAAAACTATTCAAATGACAGATACGGGTATTCATCCAGGAAGTGGTGTTGGCAATAAACGTAAAGAAATAAGTAAAGAAATTTTTGGTATTCCTGTTATTGCGGTTGGTGTACCGACCGTAGTTGATGCTGTAACAATTGTCAGTGATACAATTAACTTCTTAGGACAACAATACATATATATGAAAAAGAATTATAATAATCCTAAATTAAAATTAATGACGAATGTTAACTATTTAAAAGAACATAATCCAATAAGTCCTGATGAAAAAGAAAAACTTTTAGGTTTAGTTGGAACTTTAAATGATGAAGAAATAAAAAAATTAATGAATGATGTTTTAACTCCTGTTGGCTATAATTTAATTGTAACGCCAAAAGAAATTGATTTTATTATTGAGTCTTTGAGTAAAGTTCTTTCTAATAGTTTAAATAAAATTTTTCATAATCGTTAATAATTGTAAACCATGATTTATAATATCTTAATTTGTTGATTAATTTTATCTCTTGTGATATGATTTTGTCAAGATAGGTGGTGAAATATGAGCGTGAATCAAAATGGTTATACAACCATTGAATTTCTTTCGGTTTTAGCTATTTTAACTGTTATTGCGTTACTCATTTCACCAATCATTTTAAATATAATTGAAGATTCTGAAGAAAAAACAAGAATTGATGCTATTGAAGAATATGTTGACTCAATTGATGATGCAGTTAAAATATATATTGAAGAACATCCACAAGACACTATTGATGATAATTTAATTTGTTCTAAAACATGTAATGATAAATGTGTTATTGATGCGACGTTATCAGGTAAAGATGGTGAGATATCTAAAAAATGCGAAAATGCTACTAAAACAATTGAGTATTATAAAAGGCAACACGTTGTTTGTGAAAGTGTTATTTATAATCGTTTAAATAGTATTGTTGAAGTTAAAGGATGTATTATAGACAATGATACGAGTAAGACTTATTCAGGCGATAGTAAAAACGGTGTTACTTTAGATAAAAAAGAGAAGGAATAGGATATTATTTCTTTTTTTTTTTATTCATGATATAATACGTACGTGAGAAAGGGCTGATATTATGAAAAAACCAGTTGTGGCACTATTAGGCAGACCAAATGTAGGAAAGAGTACGATTTTTAATCGTTTAGTTGGTAAGAAAATATCTATTATTGAAGATACCCCTGGAATAACAAGAGATCGTATTTATGGTACCGTTGAATACCAAAATTATAGTTTCCATTTAATTGATACTGGTGGTATTGATTTAGAAAACACAGCCTTTAATAACGAAATAAAAGTTCAAGCCGAATTAGCTATTGATGAGGCGGATGTTATCGTTTTTGTAGTTGATGGCAAAGAAGGATTAACAGCTAATGATTTTGCAGTTCGTGATATGCTTTTAAAAAGTAATTGTAAAGTAGTTGTAGCAATTAATAAGTGTGATAGTCATAAAGTTCAAGAAACAGAATACGAATTTTACGAATTAGGTTTTGAAAAATATTTAAAAGTTAGTGGTGAACATAATTTAGGAATTCAAGAATTACTAGATGAAATTGTTAGTGAATTTGAGCCTGTTGAAGAAGAATATAAAGATGTTGTTAAATTTTCCATTATTGGGCGACCAAATGTAGGAAAAAGTAGTTTAGTAAATGCTTTATTAAATGAAGAACGTGTTATTGTCAGTGATGTTGCTGGTACGACAAGAGATGCTATTGATACACCTTTTACATATCATGGAAAAGAATATGTTGTAATTGATACGGCTGGTATGCGCAAAAAAGGTAAAGTTTATGAAACTGTAGAACGTTATAGTTTACTGCGAAGTATGAAGGCTATTGATCGCTCTGATGTTTGCTGTATTGTTATAAATGCTGAAGAAGGTATTATTGAGCATGATAAACATATTGCTGGTTATGCCTTAGAGGCAGGTAAAGCAATAGTATTAGTTGTTAATAAATGGGATGTTATTGATAACAAAGATACAGCTATGCGAAAGTGGATTAAAGATATTGAAGCTAATTTTCAATTTATGAGTTATGCTAAAATAGTATTTTTATCTGCTAAAACAAAGAAAAGAATTCACACTTTAATGCCAGAAGTTTTGAGAGCTTACGAGAATTCACGTAAAGAAATTAAAACTAGTTTATTAAATGATGTTATTACGGATGCTTATTCTTTAAACTTACCACCATCATATAAAGGAAAACGGTTAAAAATATACTTTTCAAGTCAAGTATCAACGAATCCACCAACTTTTAATATTCAAGTAAATAGTAAAGGTTTAGTTCATTTTTCATATGAACGTTATTTAGAAAATAAAATAAGGGAAGCTTTCGATTTTACTGGAACTCCTATTGTTATTCAGTTTAAAAATAAAGGTGAACAATAATTTAAAAAAGTCTATAAAAAGACTTTTTTTTGTTTAAAATAATGAAATATATAAATGATCTATATATTAAAGGTAAATAAAATGTATATATATTAAAAAATGATTAAGCAAGGTATTTATAAGTATCTTATACATAAAACTAATAATTTGGTAAAATGAAGGCAGAATATAAGTAGGTGATGTTATGAAAAGTAAAGAAGAAGTAAAGGAAAAAATAACAGAAAACGGAGAAGTATATACCGCAAAGATAGATAAAGAAAAAAAGAATAAGGAAGATAAAAAAGGAAAGAAGAAATTATTACTTCTTCTTTTATTGTTGTTATTATTTGTATCATGTCAATGTGGAAAAATAGTAATAGATAAAACAAAAGAATACTTTCAATCAGGAAACTATAGAATAAGTGCGCCAGTAATCACAGGAGGAAGTGAAGAATGGGCAAAAGAAAGATTGATAAGAGTAGAGAAAGATGCGGTAGCCAAAGATGGGTTATCACATTATGAGTATTGTGTAAGTAAAGATAAGAGTACAAAAGAATGTAAATGGGAGAAGACAGAGACAAAGAATACAAAAGTAATAACAACAGGAGTATGGTATGTAACGTTTAGAGGAGTAGACGTAAACGGTAAAAAAGGACAATTATCAAATACAGAAGTAGTGTATATAGATAATGAGAATCCGGTTATAAAAGATATAAAGATAAAAGAAAAGACAGCAAGTAGTATAAGTATAGAAGTAGAAGCAAAGGATAATCATAGTGGAGTAGCAACATATGAATATTCAATAGATGGAGATAACTATGAGAAAGGGAATAGTACATATACATATAAAGAATTAAAGAAGAATACAGAATATAAAATATATGTAAGAGTAACAGATAAAGTAGGAAATAGTGTAACAGTAAGTATGAATGTATCAACAAATGATAAAGAAGTATGCGATATCAACTGTGATACCGATGGAGACGGAGAATGTGACATTAACTGTGATACGGACGGAGATGGCGAATGCGACATCAACTGTGACACTGATGGAGACGGGGAATGTGATGAAAATTGCGATGAAGAAAAGCCAACAGATCCGGACGATGGTAAAGATGATGGAGAAGAAAATAAACCAACGGATCCAGATGATGATAAAGATGACGAAGAGGAAGAAAAACCGGAGCCAGTATGGGACATTCCAGTCATTAATTTAGACAAAGTACCGATAGAATTTGAATATGGAGAAAAGTATGAATTACCAAGCTATGTAAGTTTTGGAAATGATACAGGAACATATTCATGTAAGGTAAAAGGAGTAGAATATCAAGATACATCAACATTGATGATAGGAAAACATGTAATAATATGTACAGCAACATCAAGTCATAATATAAGCACGAGTGTAGCTAAAGAAGTAGAAGTAACATTACCAGATGATACAGAAGATGAAGTATGGGATGGATGGATAAGATTAACCCTATACTATCCGGCAAATTCAACAAATTGGGAATGGAGAGTAGGAAAAGAAGGAGAAGTAAGAGAAGGATATGAAAGTGGATGGCAACCATACACAGGACCAATCTTAGTAAAATTAGATGATGTAGATGATGTATATATCAGATATGAGTTGAATGGAGAAATACATGTACAAGCGCCAAGTGGAAGAGTAGCAGTAGATATTGATCCAGAAGAGTATGAAGTAGTTAAAGGAGAAACAACAGTAGTAAATATCTATTATGAAGATGGAGTAGAGACAAAAGAATATAAAGTAGGAAATGGAGAATGGAAAGAGTATAAAGGAGCATTTAGAGTAAAGGCAAATACATTAATAGAAGCAAGAGCAACGAAGAGTGAAGATGTATATGATAGTGCAGGAAATTATGTATATACAGCAACAATAAAAGGAACAGATAGTGTATATATAAAAGAGAAAAAATTGGAAGTAGACGTTGATACAGATGGAGACGACGAATGTGATATCAACTGTGATACAGATGGAGATGGAAAACCAGATATAGATATCGATAC
>CALWAL010000013.1 GCA_944373145.1 uncultured Bacilli bacterium | reverse complement strand
GTTATTACTCCTAATTGGTCTATTCCAGTATCTTGATTTGTGAAAATATTAATACTTCCTCCTCCAGATGATCCTCCACTATAACCAGCTGATGCAGCCGAAATTCCTTTAGAGGTTATACTTCCATTATTATCATATTCATCTGCATATAGTATTAATAATCCTCCGGTTCCTCCGATTGGATTTCCAGCTCCAGAGCCTCCTCCAACTCCTTCTCCTCCTGGTCCTCCATTCTCTGATCCATTTTTTCCGGCTAATCTTCCACCTGCTCCGCCTCCGCCAGTTCCTCCTGAATATGATGTTCCAGTTCCTCCGGATCCGCTTGTTGACGCCCAATCTGCTGCACCTCCACCGCCACCTCCTGTTTGACGGTTATTTCCTCCAACTCCAGGAGTACCGGCTAAAACCTCAAGATAGCCAGCTGTTTGTGCTGCTCCACCTAATCCACCTACAGCTGGCACATATTCATATGTTCCATCTGCATTATGCCATAAGTATACATCTTGCCCTTCTGCATATGCTCCTTTTCCAGTCATCGTGATTTCTCCATTATTTGTTAACTTTCCTGTTACATATAATGTAAATCCTTTTGGTCCTCCATATTCATTACTGTATGTTGTTACAGTTACTCCTTCTTGGATTGTTACATCTCCATTTACTTTTACGATTACCATGTTTTTGGCATACTTTTCTTCTGAGCCTACATCATTAGCATCTCCAAATGTTTGATTTTCTGTCCATTCTTGATTTTCATTATATACATACATATGAACTGGATAATATTCACTATTTCCGTCTTCTAACTCAACTTCAAATGTATAATATCCTGTTTCTAACTCTTCATGTGTTTCTAATATCTCTAAGATGCTTTCTCCTGTTACGGTTGGTCCTATTATCTCTACATCCTTTGATACACTTGCTGTTAAGCCTGCTCCTGTTGTTATTGTACACGTTAATTCAAAATCTCCTATTGGCATATTCAAAGTTGATTTAAATTCTGTTTCTGCATTGTTTAATTTACAACTTATTGTTGAGCCACTTATTCCATCTGTATATGATGTTGGTAATTTGTAATCTTCATTATTTTGAAATCTACTTGGTACTCCATCTAAACTTATCGTTGGTACCGTTGGGTCTATTTGGTCTACTGTTAAGGTTGATGATACTTTGATATTTTCTCCATCTATTACTCTCGCTATTATATTGGTTCCATTTTCTGTTACTTTTATAGCTCCTTCATATGGTAACCAACTTTCACCTAAGTCTAAGCTATATTCATATACATAGTTTCCATAGTTATCTTCTGGATAGTTTATCGTTACTGTCTTTTCTACTGCCCATCCTTCTGGACTTACTATAAATGATATATCATCTATTGCGCTTGTTGTCTCTTCTGTTGTTACTACTTCTGATACATTTCCTGCTCTATCTTCTACTTTTACATATATTGTATATTTTGTATTTTCTTTTAACCCTGTAAATGTATAATTATTCTCATTCGTCTTTTGATACTCTTCTCCATCTAATGAATAACTATAATATACTACTCCTGATGTCTCATCACTTGCTTCTACTAAGACACTTATATTACTTGATCCTTTTTTCGCTATTTCAATTTCATCTACAACCGGTCTATCTTTATCTATATTTGTTATCCATTCTGTTATTGTCTCACTATATACTTCTTGACTATTTTCTCCTCTTGCATAGATTACTGTATTATTATCACTTATTATAAATGGCATTGTATATGTCATCCATCCACTATCATATCCCAATTCTTCATTTACTACTCGATATTCTTTATTTACTGAATCTTGTGAATAGCTTATAATGACATTTACCATTGGAGCCCAATCTGTTGGGTTAATAATTATTTGTGGAGCTGTTGGTGGTACGACATCCCATCTCATGAATATATTCTCTCTTATCTCTGCCCATGATACATCTATATAGTAATAATGATCTGTGAAGATTAATTCTTCTCCTTCATATATTACTCTTATTCCATCACTTGCATCTATCTCATCTTTATATTCATTCTTAACTAATAAAATACCTTGTTCATCATATATCTTCCACTCGCCATCTTCTTTCCATTTATACTCTCTTACTTTTGATTGACTTGGATAATTTAGTCTTACTAAATAATACATTCCTAAATCCAAGAAAGTATAATCCGGTTCGATTACGATATTTGTTACTTCTCTTTCTGTTCCACCTTCATCGCCTAATTTATTTTCATTATAAGCATAGATTGTTGTATTCTCATCTATAAAGAAGGCTCCTGTATAATCTTGCCATTCTCCATTTCCTATTTTATATCTCTTTGATATTGCATCTTTATCATATTCTATACTTACCTTTACATAGCTTGTTGCTGTTGTCGGTTCTATATTGATGATTGGATTTGATATTCCTTCTGTTAAATAATCTATTCTTCTTGCTGTATATCCTTTTCCTGTCTCACTTTCTGCATACGCATAAATTGTTGTATTAGCATCTACACTAAATGGTTCTTCATATTCTATCCAATCACTATCTCCTACTTTGAAGTATTTATATTTTGCTCTTGCATCATAGTTGATTGTTACTTCTACTTCGCCTATGATATCTTCTACTTCTTCGTATTCAGGATTAAAATGAATACTTATATCTAAATTATCTGGTTTTGGAGCTGATGGGGTTGTTGTAGTTATTGTCTTACTTACAATTGTTTCTCCATATTTATTTGTTCCTTTAGCATATACTGTTTTACTTTCTCTTATTTCTAATGGTTCTTTATATTCACGATACATTACTCCATCAAATGAATATTCTAACTTATCATAGTCACTTCCTGTTATTGTTACTGTTACGCTTTCTACATCTTCCGTTAAATAACTACTTGGATATGTATTTATTTTAACGTATGGTTTATTCTTCTCTTTGATATTCTCTACATAATAGTAACTTCTTGCTGATACTTGTCCATCACTTTTTCTTACATAATATGCCCTTATTAGTTTATTCTCATTTACTGTAAATGGCTCTTTATATTCTATCCATCTTCCATATCCTTCACTTACATATACCTTAAATGCTTCTTCTTGTGGTGTTACTGTTACTATTACCTCATCTACTAATTCTTTATCTGGCTCACTACTAATTATTGGGCCTTCTAAATAATAGCTTGGGGTTTCCGGTTTTTCTTCATTTTCTCCACTATCTGGGTCTGTTGGTTCCTTATCTATTTCACCATCTCCATCTGTATCACAGTCAATATCACATTCTCCATCTCCATCTGTATCAATTCCGCCTCCAGTTCCTCCAGATGTTCCTTCTTTCTCGCGAATATATACACTATCTGTTCCTTTTATTGTTGCTGTATATACATAATTTCCTGCACTATCATATACATCTTCACTCTTCGTTGCTCTTGCTTCTATTAATGTATTTGCCTTTACTCTAAATGCTCCTTTATACTCTTTCCATTCTCCATTTCCTACTTTATATTCTTTTGTCTCTACTCCATCTTCATAATAGATATTTACTACTGTTGTTTCTCCTTTAACTACTTCATACTCTTCTGGATCAATATCTACTGCTACTCTTCCACTTGGCGCTTGTACATGTATTTCTCCATTCAACTCATATCTGATATATACATCATCTACATCATCTAATTTTACTAAGATTGGTCCTGTGTATGGTTGCCATCCACTTTCATATCCTTCTCTTACTTCTCCTTCTTTTCCTACTCTCCATTCCCAATTTGTTGAATTTGCCGGATAGTATAGGGTTAATCTTATCCATCCATCCCATACTTCATCTTCTGTATCATCTGGTAATGTTACTTCTACTTCTTTAGCTACACTCGTGCTTATATTATGACTTGATGTTGCTGTACATATTATTACATGTTTTCCTATCATCAATGTTGATGTATCTTGATATTCTACTCCTTTTACCTTACATGAATATGTTCCTGTATCATTCCCAAAACTTACATAGCTTGGTAATTCATACTTTTCTCCATATTCAAATTCTATTGGTACCTCATCTAAATTAATGACTGGAATGTCCCATACTGGCTCCGGTTTTTCTTCATCTTCATCGTCTTTATCATCATCTGGATCCGTTGGTTTATTTTCTTCTCCATCATCCTTACCATCGTCTGGATCTGTTGGTTTTTCTTCATCGCAATTTTCATCGCATTCTCCGTCTCCATCGGTGTCACAATTGATGTCGCATTCTCCGTCTCCGTCCGTATCACAGTTGATGTCACATTCTCCATCTCCATCTGTATCACAGTTAATGTCACACTCTCCATCTCCGTCTGTGTCACAATTGATGTCACACTCTCCGTCTCCGTCCGTGTCACAGTTGATGTCACATTCTCCATCTCCGTCCGTGTCACAATTGATGTCACACTCTCCGTCTCCGTCCGTATCACAGTTGATATCACACTCTCCATCTCCATCGGTGTCACAATTAATATCACATACTTCTTTATCATTTGTTGATACATTCATGCTTACTGTTACACTATTTCCTACTTTATCTGTTACTCTTACATATATTTTATATTCTGTATTCTTCTTTAATTCTTTATATGTATATGTACTATTCCCTTTCTCATAGTTATCTCCATCTATTGAATATTCATATGTTGCTACTCCACTATGATTATCCTTTGCTTCTACTTCTATACTTATACTACTTGCTGTCTTTTCTTTTATCTTTATATCTTTTATAACCGGATTCTCATTATCTATATACACTACTTCTGTATTTGATAATTGTCCTTTTTTACCGTTTACGTCTACTCCTCTAAACGTTACATACCATACTCCTGTTGTTATTACTTTTGTATTCTTTGTCTCTGTCTTCTCCCATTTACATTCTTTTGTACTCTTATCTTTACTTACACAATACTCATAATGTGATAACCCATCTTTGGCTACCGCATCTTTCTCTACTCTTATCAATCTTTCTTTTGCCCATTCTTCACTTCCTCCTGTGATTACTGGCGCACTTATTCTATAGTTTCCTGATTGAAAGTATTCTTTTGTTTTATCTATTACTATTTTTCCACATTGACATGATACAAATAATAACAACAATAAAAGAAGAAGCAACAATTTCTTCTTTCCTTTTTTATCTTCCATATTCTTTTTTTCTTTATCTATTTTTGCGGTATATACTTCTCCGTTTTCTGTTATTTTTTCCTTTACTTCTTCTTGACTTTTCATAACATCACCTACTTATATTCTGCCTTCATTTTACCAAATTATTAGTTTTATGTATAAGATACTTACAAACACCTTATTTAACCATTTTTAAGTATATATACATTTTATTTACCTTTAATATATAGATCATTTATATATTTCATTATTTTTTATATTATTTTGCCTTTTTTAACAATTTTCTATACTAAAAAAGATTTAGATATTCTCTAAATCTTTTAACCATACATTAGCGTCAATATCACTTGCCATCTTTAGTTCACCGCGTGGAGATAAACCAATTGTACCTACTTTTGCTCCATCAGGCATACAACTTCTCTTAAATTGTTGACTAAAGAATCTTTTAAAGAAAAAAATTAGCCATTTTTTTATGTCGTCTTCTGAATATAAATTTTTAAACGTTTCTTTAGCTATTATATAAATCTTACTTGGACTTGCTCCATATCTCATAAAATGGTATAAATAAAAATCATGTAAGATATATGGGCCAACACTGCTTTCTGTTTTTTGAACCATATTACCATTTTTATCAGGTGGTAATAATTCTGGGCTTATCGGAGTATCTAAAATATCATAAATAGTTTCTTTGTTTGTACTATGATGATCAGCTATCCATTTTACTAAAATACGTACTAAAGTTTTTGGAATAGAACCATTAACACCATACATACTCATATGATCACCATTATAAGTGCACCAGCCAAGCGCTAATTCTGATAAATCGCCAGTTCCAATTACTAACGCTCCCTCTTGATTAGCAACATCCATCAATATTTGAGTTCTTTCACGAGCTTGAGCATTTTCATAAGTAATATCTAATTTTTTTAAATCTTGATTAATATCTTTAAAATGTTGTAAGCAAGCATCTTTTATACTTATTTCTTTTAATGTTGCCCCAAATTCTTTAACTAAATTAATAGCATTTTTATATGTTCTACTAGTTGTTCCAAAGCCAGGCATAGTAATAGCAATAATATTTTTATTATCAAAACCTAATTTTTTATAGGCCTCAACAATAACTAGAAAAGCTAAAGTTGAATCTAAACCACCGGAAATACCAATTACTGTTTTTGTTACATCAATATGTTTTAATCTTTTTATTAAACTGTTAGTTTGAATATTAAATATTTCTTCACACCGTTTATATAATTCTTCTTCATTATTTGGAATAAATGGATACATAGCATAATTACGTTTCAAAGTATCATTTTTATCTAAAATATCAACTAATATTTTTAAATAATTTTGATTACTCTTAAATTTTAATCCACGATATCTTTGATTCATAAGACGATGCGTATCAATGTCGGTTATAATCATTGAACTAGTAAATTGAAATCTCTCTCCTTCGTTTAACAATTTACCATTTTCATATATAAAATTATCACCAGCACATACACCATCAGTTGTTGATTCATTTGAGCCTGCACTTGTATAAACATAGGCAATCTTACTTTTTACTGATTGCATTTTAACAACATTATGATGAAATTCATAAGAACCAATCATATCATAACTGCTAGCAAGATTAAAAATTATACTAGCTCCATTTAAAGCGTGTTCCATACTAGGTGTTTTAATACTTTCTAAATCTTCAGAAATTTCAATACCAAAACACATTTTTTTATCTTCTTTATCTTGAAATAAAAGATTAGTTCCAAAGGGGATTTCTTTTCCAAATAAATTAATTATTTGATACTGTTCATTATAATAAGACCAATAATTATTGGCGCTATAAGTATTGGGTACAATACCTAAAATTTCTCCTCTTTGCACAACAACAGCTGTATTAAATAATTGATTATCTAATGATAATGGCATACCAATAATAGAAATTATATCTAATTTTTTGGTTTTATCTAAAATAACTTTTAAATAATCTAAACAGCTTTTAAGTAAAACTTCTTGATAAAATAAGTCATTGCAGGTTGAACCAGTAAGTGCTAAAGCAGGAAAATTTACAATATTTGCACCCTCTTTATCAGCTTTTTTAATTAATTTAATAATTTCTTCTGCATTATACTCCACATTTCCTACTTTAAGTTCCAAAACAGCACTTCCAACTCTTACATATCCATATTTTTTTAACATATTATCTTCCTTTCCAATATTCTTTAACTTTCATAATTGCTAATTTACTATTTGCTCCTTCAATATATCCTCTACGTTCTAATTCTAATACTTCATCTAAAGTACATTCAAAATATTTAACAATTTCATCTCTATCTAATTTTTGCTCTTTTACCTTCTCACAATTTAGCGCTAAAAAGATACGATTCAAAGCACTGGAACATCCTTCATCCTGATAAAATTCATCTAATTTAATAAATTCTTCAGCATTATATCCTGTCTCTTCCAATAATTCTCTTTTAGCTCCCATAACTGCTTCTTCCCCTTCTTCAATATATCCAGCAGGAAAACCAACTCCTACTGTTTTTCTTGTAAAAACACGAGGTTCTACAACCACTAAAATACGATTGTCTTTGGTAAATGGCACTATAATTGTTGCACTCCCATCTTTACCGTTTTTAAGTAGTTTTTCCCTAAAGATAACACGGCCACAATTTAAATGACATTCATATACTTTGCTTGTAATAAAGTGCCCTTCTCTTTGACTTGCTATTTGTGCTAAAGACTTCATTTCTTGCATTGTCTGTTCTATTTGTTCAATAACCTTAGACATGATATTGTCCTTTCGTTTTTTCTTTTTCATCTGAAGAATCACTATATTGCAATAATAATTCTTTTTTTAACTTTAACAATTTAATACTTAAATCTACATAATATCCATGTGGTTTAACATCTCTTTTTACTTCCGGATATAAAGTTGCGCACTCATTTTGACAATAAACGCTTCGCTCTTCTACCGTAGGTACTTCATAAACTAATTGACCAGCTTTAAAAATTGGTACTTGTAATTCGCGAACTCTATAATTTGCTAATTCTGTTTTCTTCCACTCCTCAGATGGTGATACTAAAGTGTAATGATCTTCTGGAATTAATTCATCTGCTAATGCAACAACGTCACCTAAAGCATATCCTGTTTTCTTATCATAAAAGCGATAAACTCTTTTATATCCAGGATTAGTAATTTTAATATAATCATTACTTATTTTAATCCGTGGAACTATCTTACCTGCCTCTTCAACTGCTACTAATTTATATACACCATTCATTCTTTCTTTAGGCGCTAAAATATTATCGCCAGCTCCTATAGCATCAAAGCATGCACCTTGTTGTTTTAAAGAATTTATTTTTTGCTCATCTAAACCATTTGTCAAGAATATTTTAGTATCAGTAAAACCAGCTTCATCTAATAATCTTCGCGTTTCCTTTGATAAATATGCCAAATCACCACTATCAATTCTAATTCCAATAAATGGATAGCCATTTGGAATTAAAAATTCTTGTGCAACTTTAATTGCTGCTGGAACACCTTTTCGTAATGTATCAAAAGTATCAACTAAGAATACACAATTATTTGGATTTGCTTTAGCATAAGTCATAAATGCATCATAATCATTACCATAAAATTGAATTAAATCATGTGCCATTGTTCCTGATATCTTAACATTATTTATTTGACCCGCTAAAGTATTTGATGTTGATGCACAACCACCAATAATCGCATATTTAGACCCATTTATAACCCCTTCACCATGACCTCTTCGAAGACCAAAATCAGATGTTGGAATATCTAAAGAAGCAGAAGTAATACGTTTAGCACTCGTTGCAATTAAAGAACCTTGATTAAAATAGGCTAAAACAAGTGATTCTAATAATTGTGCTTCAATAATATTAGCACGTACTGTAATAACTGGTTCATTAGGAAATATTGGTGTACCTTCTGGAATAGCCCATACATCTCCATTAAACCGCAAATCTTTTAAGTAGGCTAAAAATTCTTCATGAAGTCCTTTACTACGTAAATATTCTATATCTGCTTCATTGTAATGAAAATCGCTAATAAATTTAATAATATCTTCTAATCCTCCATTAATGGTATAACCACCGCCAAATGGATTAGAACGAAAAAACACATCAAAATAAACTTTCTTATCTTTATCTCCAGCTTCAAAAAAAGCTTGTGACATTGTAAATTCATAAAAATCTGTTAACATTGCTAAATTAGGTTTTTGATTTTTAACAATAACTTCCCTTAATTGTTGCCATGTTTTAATTCTATCGTCTTCAATTCCCATTAATTTTTTTATTTCCTCTACACTTTTTAAATTTTCCATATCTATACCTCTTTCTTTTTAATTTTTTGATAACCCTTACCCATTATTTTTTTTAATTCTTGCATAGCTTCATGATTATCGCCTAATAAAATTTTAATTAATTCTCTACCTGCTTCTTCAAAAGTTGTGTATTCTAAATTATTAATTCTATACCCATGTTCTAATTTAACTAAGCTTAATTTATTAGGTGTATCGTCACCTAAACTATAAAGGGTTCTATCAACACCATAACGTGTTAAAATATTCTCCAGTTCTAAATAATCACTATTATAAATTTTAATTCCTGCTTGTTTCATCATTTGAATAGCCATCTCATTCCAATGTTTGCGTTCATGTACACCAGGTATATTGAAAGTTTCAACTGCATTTTCTGGAATCATAACTTCAACGTCAATATTAAATTGATTAAAAAACATTTTCAAAGGAATTGCTAAATTCATAATACAAATATCAGTACAACAACCCGTAATTATTACTCTTTTAAAATTAGGATTTTTAATTAATTGTTTAATCATTTCCATAAATCCAGGTGCCCAAATAGCACTCGTTGAATTTTTCAAAAAAACTTGGCAATACTTTTCTAAATCTTTTAAACCATCAACTATCTCAGCTTCCTTTGTTTTACGTTTACAATGTTCTGGATAACTTTTAAATTCAATAGAATTGTCATCGTGATCTTCTTTAACAATAGCTACAGCTTTTTTATTATCTTTAATAAATTTAATCATTTCTCTTCTAATTGGTGGGACTATTGTTTGAATATAAGGATCCGCCATTGGTCCTTCTACAACAAAACCATTAACCATATCCACAACTAATAATAATTCTTCAATGTTATTAAAATTTTTTTCCATTTTATCACTCCTTCTTATTAATAGATTATTAATAACTGTTTTTATTTTTTTAGAACCAAATCAGTTCTTGTTATTAACATTATATTAAAAAGTATCTGAAATGTCAACATCTTTTTAATATTTTTTTAAAAAGACATTTTTTTAAAAAAAGTAATATATTTTATAATCTATATTACTTTTTATAAGAACTTCCTGAATACTCTTCTTTTGACATCAATTGTGAAGTTGAATATCCTTTTTCTTTTAAAGATGATGATATATAAGCCTTACATAAAACAGTATCTTTAACAAAATCATTAGCTTCTTCATTAATTAATGACATTAAAACCAAATAATAATAAGACCAAGCTACTTTATCTGCCGTTTTTGAATTTTCACCATAATCATATAATTTTAATAAATTAGCACTCAGTTCATCATACATAATTGTTTTATCATCTTTGGGATTATAAGCTTCACCTAAATAATCAAACAAAGTTTTAGCATCTTCCTCAGTACCTATAATCTCAGCTAAAGCTTTATAAATTATTTCAGAATTATCTTTAGTATAAGCTTCTAAAGCTTTATTTGGTCCAACTAATTCACAAAGTAGTTTCACTAAAATTACTTCATAAGGATATGATGTATTAAGATTAAATGGCTCCTCTTTAAAATATTCATTAATTATTAATTGCGTCATACCCTCATTAAACCAACGAGGTAAATTAACATTAGATACTATACAATGCAAATCCTCATGTGACATCGTTGTTTCTTTAGGATTTAATTCATGATAAACAATATCCATATATTTTGGTAAATAAACCGCTAAAACATTTTCATCACTATCAAGTGATTGCCTTAATGCAAACCGTGCATTAACATTTAATAGTCTTTCGTATACTTCTTCCAAATTCAAATAAGGATTATCATTAAAAAATTCAATAAATTTATAAAATACTTCTTTTTCTTTATGTGTTAAATAAGGATTCTCATAAATAGCATTTAATAATAAATAATTAATATTATTACCTATTTTTATTCCTAATTCTTGTTCTAATTCTTGATAAATATTATGTTGTTCTTCTTCTGAAATTATAACTTGACTACCATCAAATACATTATCAGTTAATAACTCACGATTATCAGGTGTATAAAGAATTATTTTTGGTAAAAAAAGAACAGCTAGATTAATACCAATAATTGCAATTTGTAAAACAGCATATGTTCTATGGACTTTACCTTTTTTTATTTCTTCTACTTTAGAAAATACTTTTAAATTTTTAATTTGTGTTTGTTTCTCTTTCATAATATCACGCGGATATTATAGCAACTTCATAATAGCTTGTCAAACTAAAAAGACGCATGTGCGTCTATTCAGTCCTTAAGGCTTCAACTGGATCTTTTTTACTTGCCATACGTGATGGTAACAAGCCAGCTATAAAGGTTAAGAAAATACTTATTAAAACTAAAATAATAGCTCCATTAACTGGTAATATTGAAATATTAGAAATGCCTGTTATACTTTTTATAATAATATTAACTGGTATATTAAATATAATTGTAAAGGCAATTCCAAATAAACCTGCTGCCAATCCCTCAATCATTGTTTCTGCATTAAATACACGAGAGATATCCTTTTTACTAGCTCCAATCGCTCTTAAAATTCCAATCTCTTTTGTTCGTTCTAAAACACTAATATAAGTAATAATACCAATCATAATGCTTGATACTACTAGTGATATTGAAACAAAAGCAATCAAAACATAGCTAATAATATCAATAACCGTCGTAATTCCTGACATCATTAAACCGACCATATCAGTATAATTAATAACATCACCATCGGCAGCCTTTTCATTGTAATCAGCAATAATTCCTTCAATTTCTTCTTTCGCTTCAAAGTCTTTTGGATAAATATAAATAGTATATGGATCGTCTAAATCAGCCACGCCTAAATTTCTTAAATTATCAGCATACGTTGCTCCATAAGTCTCCATATAAGAAGAAATAACAGCAGCTAATTCTTCTTGTGAAAGCGATGCTAAATATTGTTGTTGCTCTAGTGGTAATTTTGTAATATCAAAGTTCTCACTATCTTGATTAAATTCCAATCCAGTAAAAACATTAATATTTTCATTTTCCTTTTGAGCCTTTACAACCTCACGCTCATTAGTTTCATTAATAACATACTCCGTCAAATCGTGAGTATAACCGACTAATCCATGTGATGAAGTTGTTAAAGCTTCTTCATTTGGCCTTATGATTCCCACCACTTTAATATCGGTACCATCCTCAATTAATTTTTTCATATAGGTTTCATCATTTTGCTTATTAATCCAAATTGAACCTTGTTTATCATAATAATCCGCATTTAAAACTAATTTAAATGTTAAACCTACAAGTTCATCATATTCATATGAAGTATTTTCAAATTCAATTTCCTCGCCATTAACAATTTTCATAAATAAATCGTCAATTTCTTTTTGTGGTCTAAGCCCTAATGTATATAATGTATAATCGCTAATTTCGTTTTCTTCATTAACAATTAGTACAACCTCGTTGTACGCAGTTGGCCATGAACCAGCAATGACATCATATTGTTCTTTTAACAAATCTTCATTATCCATTAATTCAGTCCATACATCAAACTCAACCATTGAATATGACATTACCTCTCCACCTGCAAAACCAATTTTATCCATTACAGGACTAGGATTTACTTGAACAATACCATCACTAGTATCTTCTTTATATATTTGTAAGTTTATATCATAGGCATATTGAATAGCATTAGTATACTCTTCTATATCGCTTTCGTCACTTTCTATAAACTTTTTAAATTTACTTAAATTATTTTCTTGAACTTGAGCAGTTAAGGAAGTAACAACATCGCCTAAAATGTTATTTGAATAAATTTTATCTAAATCATGTTCTTCTTTATCTTGCTTATTAGTCATTGCATCCATCATAGCACCCATATCAACCGTTGATTTTTCTAAGGTTATTGGATAAGATGAAAGCGTATCCTCTTCTACTCGGCTAATATAACTTCTAACCCCATACGATAATGATAAAATAAGAGCGATACCTATAATACCTATGCTACCGGCTATTGCTGTTAAAATAGTTCTTCCCTTTTTAGTCATTAAGTTATTCATACTTAATGATAGAGCTGTTCTAAATGACATATAAGTCTTTTTACCACTACTGATATTTTTCTTCTTGTTATCGGCACGATATGGATTAGTATCATCAATTACTTTACCATCCAAAAGACGCACAATACGTGTTGAATATTTATCAGCTAATTCTGGATTATGAGTAACCATAATAACTAGTTTATTTTGGGCAATTTCTTTTAATATTTCCATTACTTGAACACTGGTTTCAGAATCCAAAGCACCAGTTGGTTCATCTGCTAATAATATATCAGGATCATTGACCAAAGCTCTCGCAATAGCTACTCTTTGCATTTGACCACCTGATAATTGATTAGGCTTTTTATTGATTTGATCTTTTAAACCAACTTTTTCTAAAACTGCAATTGCCCTTTTATGACGTTCTTGTTTAGAAACACCAGAAAGAGTAAGCGCTAACTCGACATTCGCTAATACCGTTTGATGGGGAATCAAATTATAATTTTGAAAAACAAATCCAACAGAATGGTTGCGGTATGTATCCCAATCGCGATCATTAAATTCTTTAGTTGATTTACCGCCAATAATTAAATCTCCACTCGTATAACGATCAAGTCCGCCAATAATATTTAATAGTGTTGTTTTTCCACAACCACTTTGACCTAAAACTGCAACAAATTCACTTTCACGAAACGTAATTGAAACATCTTTTAAAGCTTCAACTTTGGTATCACCAGCTACATATGTTTTAACAATATTTTTTAATTGCAACATATTATCTTCCTTTCTATTTAAAATTTATTACAAAAAACGTTACTTAAATGACTACTTAATTATAGCACTTCAAAAGTTTATTAGTCAACTTAATAACTATTAAAATTTATTAAGAATAAAGGCTTTTTATGCCGTAAAAAAGTAAAAAAGAAGGATATCCTTCTCATACTTTTGTTTTCAAAATATCAATATATTCTTGATAAGTATCAATGTCATAATATTTACTTTGTAAATAATATTCTGTTGTCTTCCCATATTTAATAATAATATTTAGTGGATATTCAGCTAAATCAGTTAATTTATCAATTAAATCATGAGCTTCATCACGTTTAGTTAAATCACTCATTTGAACTTCTAAAACAATTCTCTTATCCATATTGTAATTAGCTAAACTAATACTACCAGGATATACCATCGTCGTTTTTTCATCAACGATACTACTACGATTCATATCAATTAAAGTCGAACGATTTTTTAACAAATAAAGTTTAAAAGAAACATGGCGTTGACCTTGATGATTCTTTAAAAATTCACCCATTTTTTCATAAATAATTTCATAAGAAGCAATTCTAAGTAAATCATTATAAGTTTCTTTATTAATATAAACAATTTCTCTTTCTTTACCATAAAAATCTTTATACTTTAATGTATATGCCATTGTTGTTGTCGTTGGCATACACTTTAGTTTTTCTTTGTAAGTAGCATTTTCTGATAACGGTTTACTGACTACTTCCATAGTAAACCCATCGTCACCATACTGAGCAATTAATTGATCTGCTATTTGTTGTTGAAAATTATTAGCTCCAGAGCAAGTATTATCTTGAAGAATATCCAATTTAACAAAGTCGTAGTCATTTAAAGTGCTCTTAAAAACCGAATTATTACCAAAATACCCTTTCATTGGATATACCGCAAATAATGTTACAAGCGCTAAACCCGAAATCTTGATAACTGCATTTCTTCGATTAAAACCAATAACCATTACTGCAATACTAATTAGCATTGCAAAAACACAGTAATAAATATCACGTCCTGTTTCAGCCTTCGCAGCTGTTGCATATATATCAATAATTGCTTCATAATAAGGGAGTAAACAAAAAATAACAATAACTAATAATATATAGAAAGAAACTTCCATATAATTTATTTTAAAACTTTCTGTACTATTCTCTTTTACCTTAGCTTTCTTTTCTTGATCCATAGTCTCACTCCTATTTTCATTTCAAGTATATCATAAATAACTAAAAATGAAAATTATCTTTTAAGTACTTTACACTTTGTAAATATTTATATTTGAAATTAATCATCACTTTTTACATGCAACAATAATTAAAGTAGTTGGAGATGATTCTAATTTTTTAGGATCCCAATATGTACTATGATAATCACCAATCCCGTTTTTAGATAATGGTTCTTCTTCAATTAATTGAGATATTTCAAATCCATTAGTAATTAAACTATTAACAATAGTCGATATTTTTAAATTATATTGTAATAATTTAATTTGGTCAGTTCCCTTAGTTATCACTTTTTTACTTTCATCATTATAATTATGAGTAATAATTAATTTATTATTTTCAATGCCTAGACAATTAAAAAAAGGATGTATCCAACACATGATAAAAGTTCCGCCAGATTTTAAATATGAACTAGCTAATTTTAACGTTTTAATAGGATTAGCACTAAAGCCTAAACTATATAAAGATAAAACATAATCAAAGTGGTTGATAGGTATACCTGGATTCTCTTCCATTGGTGATACCCAAAATTTGGCATTTGGAATGTTTAAAGATTTAGCTTTTTTTATTTGTTCTTCAGAAATATCGATTCCAACTACTTCTTTAGCACCTTTTAAAGCAAGATATTTTAAACTATTACCAGATGCACATCCCAATTCTAAAACACTTTTACCCTTTATATTTTTAAATAATTGAAGTTTATCCTCATTAGCCATAAAAGGTCCATATTCTGGTAATGATGTATTAGAAAATGGTTTATTACTTTTTGCTAAATTGTTCCATCCTTTTTTATTAAATTCTAAAAATTCTTTGTCACTCATTTATCTCACCATCAAGTAAAGTTATTTTATGTTCTTTAGCAAAATTAAATATACTTTGAAAATTGCAATCATCATCAAATAAGTGTTTATCGTATAAAAACCACAAATCAGCAAACGTTTTTGCTCCATCATTTAATAACTTTTTCGTTTCAAAAGAATTATATTGTGGATTATCAGATTGATTATCCAAAGATATAACCCCCTCTTCATCGTATAATTTTGCCTGTAAATCACATTCTAATTTATCACAATGATAAGCAAACTTTGCTTCTTTAGTTATACGTTCATCAAATTCATCAACTAAGCCAATAATTGTCTCTTTATCTAATAAATTTCCTACAACTTGTCTAACAGCTTTAACGCCTATCTCTCGTTTATTTTTATGGCGTGGATCACAAGTCGAAATATCACCAATCAATATTTCTTCTAATTCATGAACTGCTAACATATTAATAACTTTCATAATATCAACATCATATTGGTATTCCGATTTTATAGCGAGTGCTAACATCTGAACTCCATATATATGTTCAGCTACACTCTCTATTCTTTCTCTTTTAATATTCCAATTTTTCCAACCGGTACGAATAACATCTTTTAATTTATTGCATAAAACATAATACTTTATAACTTTTTCTTCTCGCATAAAACCACCTTCTAATTTCATTATATCATAAAAAAAGAATGACTTTCATCATTCTATATAAATACTTTTTCACGATATCTACCAAAATTATAGTCTTGCTCTTCCTCATCTTGAAGAGCTTCAATAACATATCCTTCTTCAAGACTTTTCTTAACATCAATAATACGTTGATTAGTTGACCCTCTAAATTTTGCACTATAGCTTTTTTTAGAAATAATAAAAGGCCCATCAACTAGTATATCAATATTATCTAAAAATTCTCTGATAGCTCTTTTTTTATTTGAAGCTTTTAATAAATCTTCAAATAAAAAGCCAGTATAGCACCATACATTCATCCCTAAACCATGAATATATTTAGCTAATTCCGCACACGCTTCTGGTTGAAAAAACGGATCTCCGCCACTAAAAGTGACTCCATCTTGGGCTTCCAATTCTGAAAGTCTCTCTTTCACATCTTCAATATCAACCTCATCACCGCCATTAAAATCATGCGTGCTTGGATTGTGGCAACCAGAACAATTATGAGAACACCCCTGTGTCCAAACAACTGCCCTAATTCCCGTTCCGTCAACAATACTATCAGTTTGAATATCACTCGCTAAACGGATTTTCATTTTAGTCACGATCAGTTTTTATTTTAGAACAAGCCATTACTTCTTTAATACCAGTATGTTTTACACGGTCTTTTTCTTCAGCTCTTTTACCATTGTTAAATCTCTTAACATCTCCTGAAAGATATCCTGTTACTCTTCTTATTCTTTCAAAACCTACACCTTCACCAACAACTTTTTCCATAAAAATTCCTCCTTATTTAACATCCACAATTAAAGTTTTTTATTTCTTCCAACGGTACCGCATCAAATTCACGGCGACCACATCCAGGACATACATCTCCAATTACTCCAACAAATCCACACACAGGATCTCTATCAACAGGATGATTAATTGCCCCATAACCAATACCTGATTCCTTCATCAGTCTTATAATACTTTCAAAAGCATCAACATTTTGAACAGTATCACCATCTAATTCAATATAAGAAATATGCCCACCATTTGTTAAACTATGATATGGCGCTTCTTTTTCAATTTTTTCTTTAATACCAATTCGATAATAAACTGGTATATGGAATGAATTAGTATAATAATTTCTATCAGTTACACCCTTAATCTTACCATATATAGCCTTATCAATATTGACAAATCTTCCTGATAAACCTTCAGCTGGTGTAGCAATTAACGTAAAGTTTAAATTATATTCTTTACAAAATTCATTGCATTTTTCTCTCATAAAACGAATAATTTCCAAACCTAATTTTTGGGCTTTTTCAGATTCGCCATGATGTTCACCAATTAAAGCTTTTAATGTCTCAGCTAAGCCGATAAAACCAATTGTTAAAGTACCATGTTTTAAAATTTTTCTTAAACGATCAGTTGGTTTTAATTTATCACCATCAGTCCATACCCCTTGTCCAAGCAAAAATGGGAAATTGTAAACTCTTTTGTTACATTGAATTTCAAAACGTTCTAATAATTGATCACGCACAAGTTCCATACGTTCAGTTAATTCAGCATAAAAGCCTTCCATATCAGCTTTATCTCTTTGGTTTTGACAAATTCCATGCTTAATACCTATACGCGGTAAATTAATAGTTGTAAAGGATAAATTACCACGCCCACCAGTCGTTTGATTATTTAAATCTGTAACATCAGCCATAACCCTTGTACGGCATCCCATATATCCAACTTCGCTACGAACATCACCTTCTTTATAATATTCTAAATTAAAAGGTGCATCTAAAAATGAAAAATTTGGAAATAAACGTTTAGATGAAACTTTACAAGCCAACTTAAATAAATCATAGTTTTTATCTTCCGGATTGTAATTTACACCTTCTTTAACCTTAAAAATTGATACTGGGAAAATTGGTGTTTCACCTTTTCCTAAACCAGCCTCTGTTGCCAATAAATAATTTTTAATAACCATACGTCCTTCTGGTGAAACATCAGTACCAAAATTAATTGAAGAAAATGGTACCTGCGCACCAGCTCTTGAATGCATTGTATTTAAATTATGAACAAAAGCTTCCATAGCTTGATAAGTCTCACGATTTGTTTTTTGTAAAGATTTATCATAAGCTTTTTCAAAATTGCGTTTCATGACATCAGAATCTTTATAGAAATTTTCAAATATGCTTAAATCAAATTCAATACTGTCTAACTTATCAATTTCACGTTCAATGCGATCCATATTAATAAATGGAAGCAAACCACCAAAGTCCAAAACATCATACACTTGTTGTTTAAATTGTTTTTTAAAAGTGTTAAGAACTCCTGGCGCCATATAATAATCAAAAGCTGGAATTGATTGTCCACCATGTTGATCATTTTGATTTGATTGAATAGCAATAGCTGCTAAAGCACTATAAGAAATAATACTTTTTGGTGGTCTTAAATGACCATGACCAGTAGAAAATCCTTTTTTAAACAAGCGATCTAGTTCAATTTGCATACAAGTTGTTGTTCCCATTGCTAAAAAATCCATGTCATGAATATGTATGTATCCATCATCATGAGCATCAGCAAATTTCTTTTTCATCAAATAAGTCTTAGCAAACTCTTTTGAAATAGTACTTCCATATTGAAGCATTGTCCCCATAGCACTATCGCCATCAATATTGGCGTTTTCTCTTTTAGTGTCATCTTCGTTAGCACTCTTAAGTCCTAATCCTTCAATTGTCTTTAAAAACTTATGTTTACGTTTATCATCAAAAAATAATTCACGTGATTGAGCTCTTCTTTCGCGATATTCAGAGAAAGATTTATAAACTTCTTGATATCCTTGTTTTTGTAATTCTGATTCAATTAAATCTTGAATCTCTTCAATTTTTATTTTGTCTTTATCGGCATATTCTTTTTCAATTCTCTTAAGAACGCCATTATAAACTTTATTAACATCTTTTTCAGTATAGGTTCTCTTTTCTTCGTCAACTTCATTTAAAACAACGATATTTTCAAAACCTTTCTTAATAGCTACAGCAATTTTTGAACCGTCAAAGCCTACTTTTTTACCATTTCTTTTAACAACGGTAATTTCAATTTTGTGTTTTACTTCTGTCATAATTTTCTCCTACTCTATATCCTTTTTTCTATATCTTATGATTTAAGTATAGACTATTTTTTTGGTGATTGCAACAGTTTTGAGCAAAAAATATTTTTTTATTTTTTTAAATTCTTCAAACCCTTATTTTTCAACATTTTTTATTTTTTTAGACTTTACATTTGCCGTTTTCCCTTGTTTTTCAACAAATTATATTTTATTTTTTTCTAAAAATTAAAAAAAATCAAAAAAACATTTTTTTGATTTTACGATTTTTTCACTTTTTTATCTATTTTATATTGGAATTTTATATAACGAACAAAAGTTTTATTTTTGACATACTTTACAGTAATAAGTTCCTCTTCCGCCAACAACTATTTTTTCAATAATATTTTGACAATTAGGACATTTTTCACCAACATGATTATGGACTAACAAATTATTTTGAAATCTCCCATGTACTCCTTCACTTGATTCATACGTTCTAATCGTTGTACCACCTAATTCAATAGCTTGTTCTAAAACTTCTTTTGTATATTTAATGATATTTGCACAATCACTTTCAGTTAATTTTGAAGTTACTTTAAGTGGATTAATTCTCGACAAAAATAAAATTTCATCAGCATAAATATTTCCAATACCTGTAATAATTGATTGATCCAGTATTACTGTTTTAATTGGTAAGCGTTTATTTTTATACTTTTCTAATAAATATGAACTAGTTAGTGCCTCATCCCACGGTTCCAAACCTAATTCTTTGATTTGTTTAACATCTGTTAATTCATCCTTATCTATTAATAACATCCGTCCAAATTTACGTGTATCACGATAACGTAATTCTTCACCGCTATCTAATTTAAAAACTACATGTTCATGTTTGTTAAGTTCATCTTGCGCACTTTTAATAAAATACTTTCCTTCCATCCTTAAATGACTTAACATAAAATAATCATCCAATTCAAAAACTAGCCATTTCCCTCTTCTTTTTATATCATTGATTGTTTGACCTTTTATTTTTTTTATAAACTCTGTACTAGATGGAAATTCAATAATTTTTGTATACCAAACATCAACATCTATAATTTTTTTGTTTAAAACCAATCTTTTTAAAGTATTTTTTACAGTTTCCACTTCTGGTAATTCTGGCATACTTCACCTCTATTATCTTACTTTTCTTTTTATATCTTCTCTAATTAAATTTCCGGCACTATCATCACCATTTAAAGCTTCGTCTAAAGTTTGCGTGATTGGCTTCTCCATATATATATATCTTAAAACCTCATATGCCTCAACCCCAAATTCACTCATTCCATTATACACTAAATTACGTAAATATTCATGAAAAATAGCTAAATTTTTTTGAATTAACTTTTGCGGTTGTAAATCTGATTCACGAATACTATCCGTTCCATAAAATTTTAAAGCACTAAAAGTTCCGCTACTTTTATGTGATAACATTTGATTTAAATCATAACCCATATTTGATAATAACATGATTTCATCACGCATAATTCTTAAACTTTCTTTTAAATGTACTCCTTTACCATAAAAACTTTCAATCCAATCATCCTCTAAATTTTCATAAGCACATCCACAATATTGCCCATCCTCATAAACTGGATAACTTGGCAGAATAATTCTCTTTGTTTTTAATTTTGATAATTTCAAACATGTATCATGTGAAATAGATGTAGTTAATGAAGCAAAAAGTTTAATTCGATATTTACCTACGTTGTAAATAGTATTACCATATTCATCCCCTATAATTGCATCATTACTTAATACTATTTCTTTTTTTCCCATTTTGTACATAAAAACACCTCCACATTCATTACAAAATTATTACATAGTACCATAATTAAAATAATGAAGTCAAGGATTTATGAATTTTTTTCACAAAAAAAGCGATTTATAAAAATCGTTTTTAAATTTCTGGATAAACACTTACTTGTTTCTTATCTTTTCCAACACGTTCAAATTTTACATAACCGCTAATTTTAGCGTATACAGTATCATCTGATCCAATTCCAACATTATTACCTGGATAAATTTTAGTTCCTCTTTGACGATACAATATAGAACCACCAGATACGTATTCACCATCGGCTGCTTTAGCGCCTAATCTTTTTGATATTGAATCACGTCCATTTTTAGTTGAACCTTGACCTTTTTTATGAGCGAATAATTGGATATTTAATGTCATCAACTTCATAGATGGCACCTCCCTATCATATTTTAATTTTTATATATTCTTTATAATCTTCAGCTAGTGTTTGCAATAAATTAATCATATTAAGAACTAATTTATCAATAACTTCACTATGCTTTATAATACCGATTTCTAATAATCCATCTGCTTCACTATAAACTACACATTCCTCATCAATACTTATCAAAGCATTTACGGTAGTTATAGTAATGCAAGATACAGATGCACATACGATGTCAAATCCTTCTTCAGCGTATTCAGCATGTCCTGATATCTTGATGTAATTAATACTATCGTTTTTTTCTTTTACTTCAATATTAATCATTTTCTTATTTTTCTTTTATAGATTTAATTTCAATTTTTGTATATGGTTGACGGTGTCCTTGTTTTCTACGGTAATTCTTTTTAGCATTATACTTATAAACGATAATCTTTTTATTTTTACCATGCTTTACAACTTCACCTGTAACAATAGCATTTGTTAAATAAGGACTTCCAACTTTATCATTTACCATTAGAACTTTATCAAATGTAACAGTTTTACCTGCTTCACTCTCTAATTTTTCTACATAAATAATTGATCCTTCTTCAACAAAATATTGTTTTCCACCAGTTTCGATAACTGCTTTCATTTTATCCTCCTTTTTGATCTAAGACTCGCCATTAAGGTAACTTACGTTTTATAACCTCCTCAGTGCGGTTGTAGAATGAGGCTCTACACAGTATTAGATTTTAGCACATATCATCTTATTTGTCAAACAAAATTGGCTTAATTTTATTGAAATTTAATAATTAAATTAAGTTTAAAAAAGAAAATATCGCTATTTTCTTTTCTTAAATTAAAATTTCAACCGCACCACAAAGGTGTGGTTTTTTGGTACACTAAAAGAGCCCACCCGGCAAG
>CALWAL010000012.1 GCA_944373145.1 uncultured Bacilli bacterium | reverse complement strand
GAAAGTATCTTAGAGATATTAGAAACACATGAAGATTTAGAAACAGGATATTATACATTTGAAGTTGAGTTAGAAGAAGGAAATAGTGAATATTATCCGGTTCATATGTATGTATATAATGAAAATCAAGAATGGACAGAAGATCAAACATTTGGAGATGCAAATGATGTAGGAACATCAACAGATTATGCTCAAAATATGGTAATCGTAAAAGTCAATGGAGATGTAACAATCCAAGAAGGAGTAACAGTAACAACATATAGTAATGAATATGGAGGACCAAAAGGATTTACATTATATGTAACAGGAAAGTTAACCAATAATGGAGAAATCACTATGACAGGAAAAGGAGCATATGCAGAAGGCCAAGATGTATACTTATGGCATAATGCAGATGGAACATATGAATATGTACCAGCTATAGGTGGAGCCGGAGGAGCCAGTGTATCAACAACTGATGCCCCAGGTAAATCAGGTGCTGCAGGAACTGAGAGAATGACAGGTGGCGGAGGTTCCGGAGCAGCCTATTCAAATAGAGGCAGCAGAGGAGGAGCCGGCGGTTCAGGAACATCATATTCAGGAGGAACTGGTGGAGGTAGCGGTAATAATGCTAGTGGCGGAACTGGTTCTAATGAAGGTGGCTCTGGTGGAACAGGAGCTGGTATTTATAGTCCAGGTTCAGGAGTAGGGAATCCAGCAGGTACCTGTGTAGGAAGTTGTACTATATCGCCAAATGGAACTGGTGGATTATTAATAATTTATTCGGATGAATATGAAAACAAAGGAACTATCTCTTCAAATGGAATAAGTGGTGTATCTGGAGGAGGTTCATCTGGTGGTGGAAGTATTAACATATTTACAAATCAGAGTACTGGAATAGATCAACTAGGAATTATAACGGAAACTAGATATAAAGAAATATTAGGAACTGCTAAAGTTATAGGAGGTAACACAACAAGAGGAGGAGCCGGAGGAAACGGAACTATTAATATTGGCGAGATAAGAAATAATCAATATTATGATTTAAAAGAAATAATAGAACAAGATAAAGAAAAATATAAAGAATCAGTAACCTTAGAAGGAGAAAGCATACTTGAAATATTAAGTAGAGAAGATATTAAATCAGGATATTGGTATTTGAAAGTAAACGGCGAAGAGTATCCTGCACATATATATGTCTTAGAAGGCAATCAAGAATGGACAGAAAATCAAACATTTGGAGATGTTAATGATGTAGGTGCAGAAGGAAAATATGCTCAAAATATGGTAATAGTAAAAGTAAACGGAGATGTAACAATTCAAGAAGGAGTAAAGGTAACAACATATAGTAATGAATATGGAGGACCAAAAGGATTTACATTATATGTAACAGGAAAGTTAACAAATAATGGAGAAATAACCATGACAGGAAAAGGAGCATATGCAAAAGGGCAAGGCGTATATTTATGGCATAATGCAGATGGAACATATGAATATGTACCAGCTATAGGTGGAGCCGGAGGAGCCAGTGTATCAACAACTGATGCCCCAGGTAAATCAGGTGCTGCAGGAACTGAGAGAATGACAGGTGGCGGAGGTTCCGGAGCAGCCTATTCAAATAGAGGCAGCAGAGGAGGAGCCGGCGGTTCAGGAACATCATATTCAGGAGGAACTGGTGGAGGTAGCGGTAATAATGCTAGTGGCGGAACTGGTTCTAATGAAGGTGGCTCTGGTGGAACAGGAGCTGGTATTTATAGTCCAGGTTCAGGAGTAGGGAATCCAGCAGGTACCTGTGTAGGAAGTTGTACTATATCGCCAAATGGAACTGGTGGATTATTAATAATTTATTCGGATGAATATGAAAACAAAGGAACTATCTCTTCAAATGGAATAAGTGGTGTATCTGGAGGAGGTTCATCTGGTGGTGGAAGTATTAATATATTTACAAGTCAACATACAAATGTTGAACAATTAGGAATAATAGTAGATGAAAAATATAGTGAAATATTAGGAAATACTAATTCTAAGGGTGGAGATGCTGTCGGAAGATCACCTGGAGGAGCCGGAGGAAAAGGTACAGTAAATATAGGAGAAATCCGTGGAGGGCAATATTGTGATTTAAAGGATTGTATAAATCAAGACAAGGAAAAATATAAAGAATCAGTAACCTTTGAAGGTGAAAGTATTTTAGAAATATTAGAAACACACGAAGAAATGAAAACAGGATACTATAACTTAAAAGTAAACGGTGAAGATTATCCGGCTCATGTATATGTATTAAACGGAGATCAAGAATGGACGAGTAATCAAACATTTGGAGATGTTAATGATGTATCTAAAGATGTATTAGCTGGAACAAATGTAGAAACTTATCGAGAATATGCCCAAAATATGGTAATAGTAAAAGTCAATGGTAATTTAACTATAAATGAAGGAGTAATAGTAACAACATATAGTGATAATAACTATGGCGGACCGAAAGGATTTACATTATATGTAACAGGAAAGTTAACTAATAATGGAGAAATCACCATGACCGGAAAAGGAGCATATGCCGAAGGACAAGATGTATACTTATGGCATAATGCAGATGGAACATATGAATATGTACCGGCAGTTGGTGGAGCTGGAGGAAAAGGAGTATCAAGTGAGACCCCAGGTAAATCAGGTGCTGCAGGAACTGATAGAATGACAGGCGGTGGAGGTTCCGGAGCTGGCTATTTGAATAGAGGAACAGGAGGAGCTGGTAGTTCAGGGACCTCTTATTCTGGAGGTACGGGTGGCGGCTCTGGAAATAAGCAGAATGGTGAATTCGGTGCAGCTTTTGGAGGAAAAGGCGGATATGGTAATGCAGGCTCAGGAGCAGGAAATCCTAGTGGAATAAGTGGAGTTACAAATGGAACTGGAGGTTTATTAATAATATATTCTGATGAATATGATAATAATGGAATCGTATCAGCTGCTGGAATAAATGCTCCAGGTAGAGGTGGCTCATCCGGAGGAGGAAGCATTAATATATTCTATAATAGTATTATTTTAGAAGGAACAACTGTTTCTAACGGTGGAGCCGCTGTTGGTTCCTCTTATAAAGGAGGCGCTGGAGGAAATGGTACTGTAACCCACACCCAAATAGAGATGCCAACACAATCAATCCAATCTACCTTAGCCATAAATGAAGTAGCAGAAAATGTATCTAGTATCGTTCAATCAATATTACCTCCAAGTATTAAGATAGATACAGTAGAAAATACCGCTACTAAGAAAATAGATATAACTTATGCTGAAGGATATATCAATGAATATAGCCTAGATTTAGGTAAGACATGGCAAATTCATACAGGAACAATTACTGTAGATGAACCAACAACTGTGATAACAAGAATAATAAATGGCGAAGGAGAAGTGTTATCAAGTAGTAGTTTAACAATTACAACAATTGATAACACTGACTCTGAAGTTAGTGAAGAAGAAAGTACTGGAACAGAAACAACACAACCAGATAATACAGAAGAACAACCAGAAGTAACAGTAAATGAAGAAAGTATTACGAAAGAAGAAACAGAAGAAGGTGTCGAAAATGAATAAGATAAAAGAAATAATGAAGAAAGAAAAGCCAAGAAATATAGTAATAGCATTTCTAGTAGGAATAATAGGAGTGGTAGTTATCGGAACAGGAGTATCATACGGAAGTATAATGTGGTTAAAAAATAGTGAAGATACAGAATATTTAAAGGATCAAAAAGTAGGAGAAATATCATTTGAAAAAGCTCAATTAGTGTATGAAGATGGAATCACAACATTAAGTGTAGAGATGCATAATAATGGTAGTAGTGATTATAATCTAAGTTATGTAAGTATCAATGTTAAAGATGAGAATGACAATGTAAGTACTTTAATAGGATATGTTGGAGATACACTAAAAAAAGGCGAAGGAAAGATAATTACAGCTAGTATAGATAAAGATTTATCTAATTCAAAAGATATCGAGTATGTTATTAATAAGTAATACAAAAAAAGGTGGAATTTCCACCTTTTTTATTTGACTATTAATAATTTCATTATTACATAAAAAAGAAATTTTAACTATATTTTAGTTGTTTCTTTTTTTGTATTTTGTAATACCAATGTAATATAGAAATACGAATGATATTATTTTTATCTTTACGATATATCTTAAATACTTCATCTTCTTGATTAGGAACATATAGGGAACCATTAAAAATATATTCATTGTGATTATAGGTATAAAAGTTATCTAAACGTTCAGAAATTTCCCATTTATGTTTAACAATAAAATTTTTTAAATCAAATAATTTATCATCAGATATGGTTATTAATGGTTTATCAGTACCAAGATAATCAAAGGACATTTTTAGTAAAGTTGTTCCAATACGATTAAACCGAAAGCCTTTACGCACATATAATGTGCATATCTTTTTTTCTTCATCGCTTTTTTTTAAATTAATAACACCAACGATTTTCTCCTGATAAACGGCAAATAATATATTTCTATTTTTTCCAAGACCAGGAATATGTTTATTTAAAAACCAATTTTTATATTCGGGATATGCACCTTTAACAGGTAAGGTGACTTCCAAAATTTTATTAATGATTTGCAAAAAAAATTCATCACTTAATCCTTGTTTTAATAATTCATTTAAATCATAGTAATTAACCATAAAACCACCTCGCATATATTTTAACACAATTTTATAAAAATCATATAATAGATTAGGAGGGAAATATGGGATTTTCTGATAGATTTTTTAATAAAGTTGAGAAAAGAACAAATGTGAATAAGGAAACTATTTTAGAATTAGCTCGTGAATTACAAGAAAACGATTTAAAAAATGAAAAGACTTTAAGACATGTTATTCAAAAATTAGGCAGTATGACAGGTAAGAATGTATCTGCGGAACAAGAGGATAAAATTGTAAATGCTGTTATTAATGATAAAGTTCCAAAAGATATTGATAAAATGTTTTAGCACCCACAAGGTGTTTTTTTATTTGTTCTTTTAGTTAATATTTAGTATAATAATTTAAGGTGGTACTTATGTGGAAAATAGGTAATGTCGAAATTAAAAATCAAGTTGGTTTAGCACCCATGGCTGGTATTTCTAATCCAGCTTATATGCAAATATGTGAAGAAATGGGTGTTGGATTTGCTACGACGGAATTAATAAGTGCAGAAGCTTTATTTAGAGAAAATAAGAAAACTTTTGAAATGTTGAATGGTATTAATGAATTGAAAATTCCTGTAGCTGTTCAAATATTTGGCTCTAATCCAATAACGATGGCTACTTCGGCTAGAATTTTATATGATCGTTTAGAACATTTAGCGTTAATAGATATTAATATGGGATGTCCTGTACCTAAAGTAGCTGTTTCAGCTCATGCTGGCAGTGGTTTAATGAAAGAACCAGATAAAGTTTTTGAAATTGTCAAAGCGGTTGTTGAAGCTGTGCCTATTCCTGTAACGGTTAAAATTCGTAGTGGTTGGGATAGTAATAGTATTAATGCGGTTTTAATTGCTAAAATTTGTGAACAAGCTGGTGCTTCAGCGATTACAGTTCATCCACGTACACGTAGTCAAGGATATAGTGGTAAAGCAGATTGGAATATTATCAAAGAAGTAAAAGATAATGTTACAATTCCCGTTATTGGTAATGGGGATATTTTAAGCTGTTATGATGCTGAAAAAATGCTTAAAGAAACTGGCTGTGATGCTATAATGATTGGTCGTGGAGCTTTAGGTAATCCTTGGTTGATTAAAGAATGTGTTGATTATTTAGAAAAAGGTAAAGAACCTGTATCGCATGATATTAAAGATATTATTAAAATGATTGAACAACATTTAGATAATTTAATTGCTACTAAACCGCTTAAAGTTGCACTTTTAGAAATGCGCACGCATATTGCTTGGTATTTGAAAGGGCTACACGGTGGGAAAGAATTAAAACAGGAAATTTTTAAAACTAAAACAAAAGAAGAAATGATGAATTTGTTAAAAGAATATGAAAAAAGGGAGCTAGATTATGAGAAAAATACGAATTAAAGCCTATTTAATAGATTTTATTGTGCTTGTTTTAGCACTTTCTTTAATTAATGTAATTTTTCCTAAGACAGAGTATGTTAATACTTTAGAAGCCGAACAAAATACTATTTTAGAAGAATATATGGGTGGACGTATTAATTTTGCTACTTATGTAGAAAATTATGGATCTTTATATTATGAAAGTTCTTCAGCACAAAGTTTAAATTATTTATTATATTTAATTTTTATGATTATATATTTTGTAATAATTCCATTTATTTGGAAAGGAAGAACACTTGGGTGTTATTTATGCCATGTACAAATTGAACGTTTTGATCAAGGGCGACTTTATATGTGGCAATTATTAGTTCGGTATTCAATTGTTTTTGGCATAAGCTATATTTTACTAAACAATTTATTATTAGTTGTTTTACCTTCTAATTATTATTTTCCTATTATTAGTATTATTGCTATTTTTCAGTTTGTAGTTGCAATTTTTAGCGGATTTACAGTTATTTTTAGGAGGGAAAAAAGAGGGTTACATGAGCTTTTAAGCAATACAGAGATTACAAAAATTATTGGGGTAAAAAAAGAAAAGAAAAAGAATAAGAAGAAAGCTCAAAAATAGGCTTTTTTTTTGATACTTTTAACTTAAAAGGGTGGTACTTTTTTTATTTTTTTGATATTATAGAATAGTAAAAAACGCAAAAAAAAGAAAAAAGGAAGTGAATATTATGCGCGAACTTACAGATCAAGAATTAGTTAGAAGGGAAAAAGCAGAAAAAATTGCAGCAATGGGACTAGATCCATATGGACAAAGATTTAATCGTAGTGATTATGCTTTAGATATAAAAAATAAATATAAAGATGTACCGCATGATGATTTTGAAACAATGGAAGATATGGCAACTGTAGCTGGAAGAATTATGTTTATTAGAAAAATGGGGAAAGCCTCATTCTTTACGATTCAAGATAAAACTGGTCAAATTCAAATTTATATTTCAGTTAATGATCTTGGTGAAGAAACTTATGATTTGTTTAAATCTGCCGATGTTGGAGATATTGTAGGTGTAACTGGCAAAATAATGAAAACGAAAACTGGTGAAGTTACAATAAAATGTTTAAAGTACACACACTTAGTTAAGTCTTTAAAACCACTTCCAGAAAAATTTCATGGATTAACTGATATTGAAGAAAGATATAGAAGACGCTATGTTGATTTGATTATGAATGAAGATTCTAAGAAAGTCGCATTTTTAAGGCCAAAAATTATTCGTACAATTCAGAAATACATGGATGGTTTAGGATTTACAGAAGTGGAAACTCCTATTTTGACAACATTGTTAACAGGAGCTTCAGCACGTCCATTTATTACTCATCATAATACGCAAGATTTGGATATGTATCTTCGTATAGCTTTAGAATTACCACTTAAGAGATTACTAGTTGGTGGAATGGAAGCTGTTTATGAAATTGGAAGAGTTTTTAGAAATGAAGGAATGGATCCAAAACACAATCCAGAATTTACTTTGATGGAAGCTTATTTAGCTTATTCTGATTTGGAAGGTATGATGGAATTAACGGAAAATATGTTTCAAACAATTGCCCGTGATGTTTTTGGGAAAATGAATTTTAATTTTGGTGGTTATGAAGTTAATTTAGAAGGTCCTTGGCGCCGTGTTAGTATGGTTGAGGCAATTAAAGAAGAAACTGGTATTGATTTTAAACAAGATATGCCATTAGAAGAAGCTTTAAAATTAGCTGAAGAACATCATATCGAAGTTCAAGAACATGAAAAATCATATGGACATATCATTAATTTATTTTTTGAAAAATATGTTGAAGAAAAGTTAATTCAACCAACATTCTTGTACGGTCATCCATTAGAAATATCTCCACTTACGAAAAAAAATCCAGAAGATCCAAGGTTTGTTGATCGTTTTGAATTATTTATTGCTGGTAAGGAGTTTGCTAATGCTTATACAGAGTTAAATGATCCTATTGATCAATTAGAACGCTTTAAAGCTCAACTTGAAGAAAGAGAATTGGGAAATGATGAAGCTAATGATATCGATATGGATTTTGTTGAAGCATTAGAATATGGTATGCCACCGGCTGGTGGAATTGGATATGGTATTGACCGTTTAATGATGCTTTTCTTAGAACAAGAATCAATTCGTGATGTTTTGCTATTCCCAACTATGAAAGAAAGACGATAAAATGAAAGTTTATATTGTTCGTCATGGTGAAACGATGGTTAATGCGAGTAATAAATTACAGGGACGTATTAACAGCGGATTGACTGATGAAGGATTTAAGCAATGTTTTAAATTGCGTGAAAAATTTATAGATAAGAAAATAGATTTAATTATTTCTTCACCCCTTGATAGATGTAGACAGACATCCAAAGTGTTAAGTAATGGTCAAATACCAATTATTTATACAGAAAAATTATTAGGTCGTGATCATGGGGAATTCACTGGTATGTGCAGAGATAGCATTGATTTTAAAGAATATTGGAATTATTATAAAAATGTCAAGTATCAAAAAGCAGAAAGTGTCCAAGATTTGTACAGTCGAGCAAGAGATTTATTACTTGAATTAAAAAAAGAATATGATGATAAGAATATTATTATTGTAACGCACAGCGGAATTATTAGAGTTTTATATTATTATTTTAATGGTATTCCTAAAGACGGGAATTTAGATGAAGTAGTAATTGAAAATTGCAGTGTTTATGAATATGAGGTTTAAGTATGAAAAAAGTTTTAGCACTATTGTTAATTTTATGTATATTTTTAGTTGGTTGTGAAAAAGAAACATCTACCTCCATAAAAGCAGTTGCTTCTTCGGGGATAGTTGCTTATTATCGCGAAGGTGATGAAACTACCCCGGGTCGTATTATTACTTTAAATTCAAATCATGTAATTACTTATGGACATAGTATGTATGATGGATTCTCAACAGTAGAATTATCTGATAGCGAATATCAAGAAATTGTCAATTACTTATTAAGTGAAGAATTTTTAAATCTTGAATCTGATTTAAGTGATGATGCTAACGGAGTTATTTCTCAATTAACTGTTTATTATGATAATATTCCACCAATAACGATTGGTGGAGTTGGAGTTACTAATAAAACTTATTTAGAATTAATTAATATGTTAGAACGAAAATAGAAAGAAGGATTTTATGAAGATATTATCAGTAAATGCCGGAAGCTCTTCTTTGAAATTTACGGCTTATGAAATGCCAGAAGAAAGTGTTTTGATGTCTGGTGTATTTGAAAGAATTGGAATTGGAGAAAGTTTTTATACAATTAAATTTAATGGCGAAAAAACTAAGGTTGAAGTTGAATTAACTAACCATAAACAAGCTTTTGAAATCTTAATTAAAGAATTGTTAAGTCACAAAGTGGTAAATAGTTTAGATGAAATTAAGGGTATTGGTCATCGTGTTGTTCAAGGTGGTACTTATTTTGATAAGACGGTAGTTGTAAATGATGATGTAATTGCTAAAATCGACGAATTATGTTCTTTAGCACCTCTACATAATCCAGCAGCTATTACAGGTATTAAAGCTGCACAAGAAGTTGTGCCAGGCGCTGTTCAAACGGTTGTTTTTGACACAGCTTTCCATCAAACTATGCCAAAAGAAAATTATTTGTACGCTTTACCATATGATTGGTGTGATAAATATAAAATAAGAAGATATGGTGCTCATGGTACTAGTCATAAATATGTTTCTATGCGTATGAATGAGTTATTAGGACGTACAGATACTAAGTTAATAACTTGTCATATTGGAAATGGAGCTTCTATTAGTGCAGTTAAAGATGGTATTTGCCTTAATACCTCAATGGGATTAACTCCAAATGCCGGTTTAATTATGGGAACTCGTTGTGGCGATATTGATGCTACTATTTTAACATATTTAATGGATAAAGAGAATATGAGCCCTAAAGAATTGGATACCATTTTAAATAAACAAAGTGGTTTACTAGGCATTAGTGGTGTTAGCAGTGATTCAAGAGATATTGAAGAATCAATCGCTGCCGGCAATGAAAGAAGTTCTTTAGCGCAAACAATGTATGTAAAACGTATCGTTGATTATATCGCTAAATATTATGTTGAATTAGGCGGCTGTGATGCGATTGTCTTTACTGCTGGAGTTGGTGAAAATTCAAAAATGACTCGTTTAGAGGTAATGGAAAGATTAGCTGTTTTAGGTGTTAAAGCAGATAAAGAAGCAAATGATTGTCGTGGTGTAGAAAAAGTTATTACAACCTCTGATTCGGCAATACCTTGCTATATCATTCCAACTGATGAAGAAGTTATGATTGCTCGTGATACATATGAATTAGCAAAATAAAAGGGCATTAGCTCTTTTATTTTTTAGGGTTGGTGAATATGAAGTATTTTAGAATTGGAACATTGAATTGTCAAAATAGTCGGGAAAATAGAAAATATGTGGATGAACATGCCGCTCTTTTAGGTAGACATATTATTACTCATGCTTACGATATTTTAGGAACACAAGAATTAACTAAAAAATTTATGAAAAAAGTTAATGAATATTTAAAAGAGTATAACTTTTATGGCGGTTATCAATATGGTCGTAGTATAGGAACTAAATTACCTATTTTGAAAGATTATAATCAAAGTAATCAAATTATGACTACTAAAAAGGTTATTAAAGTGCGTACTAAGGCGTTACCATGGTTTCCTTTTAATTATGATGATTTAGTTAAAGGACTAAAAAAAATGTCAATTAGTAGGAGAATTGTAACTATCATTGAATTGGAAGTGATTGATAAAACGGTATACGTTATTAATACACATTTAGATTATTATTTACCTAGAATTCAAAAGCGTCAACTTACATGTTTATTAAAATTAGTAAAAAAATATTCTAAAAATGGTTTAGTAGTTTTGATGGGTGACTTTAATTTACAAACTAGCAATGCGATGTTTAGTGAATTTGAATCTAGTGTTAATGCATTAGGATTAAGAAGAGTACCTGTTAATGAAAAAACAAATGCTAATAAATTTAAAAGTAAAAGTGCCATTGATCATATCTTTATTCCTAAGAAGTGGAAAATAGCGTCATGTGGTATTTTTGATACTGATGAACTTAATTTAATTACTGACCATAAAGCAGTTTATGTTGATGTTATTATTTAAGTGGCAATAATTTTCTTTTTATGATAAAATTTGATTAGTAGAAAGAGTGATGTTATGTTTTTTAAATATCACCAAATATATCGAAAAATAAAAAAATTTGAAACGATTGTGATTGCTAGACATATTGGACCCGATCCTGATGCTTTAGGTAGTTCTTTTGGCCTTAAAGAAAGTATTTTGAAGACTTTTCCTAAAAAGAAAGTTTATACGGTCGGATTAGGTGCTTCAAAATTTCGTTATTTAGGATCAATTGATAAATTTGATGAAAGCATGTATGAAAAATCATTGTTAATTGTTTTGGATACTCCTGATATTAAAAGAATTGATGGTGTAGATATAGAACGATTTCAATATAAAATAAAAATTGATCATCATCCTTTTATTGAAACATTTGCTGATTTAGAATGGGTTGATAGTACGGCTTCTAGCGCTTCCCAAATGATAATGGAATTGATTTTTAAAACACCTCTTAAAATGACTAAAGAGGCAGCAAAATGTTTATATGTTGGCTTAATTGCGGATACAGAACGATTTTTATATAAGTATACAACGCCTAAAACTTTTAGATTAGTAGCTAAATTAATTGAAAAAACAGGACTTGATATTACAGAGATATATCCCCAATTTTATAATCGTTCTTTAGTAGAAATGCGTTTTTATGCTTATTTAATGACTCATATTAATGTTACTGCAAATGGCTTTGCATATTTGAAATTAGATGAAGAAACGTTGAAAGAACAAGGCGTAGATGCTGCTACAGCTGGCAATATGATTAATAATTTTAACAATATTGAGGAGATTATAGCGTGGGCTTTCTTTTCTTATGATAGTGCTAATAATAACATTAGGGGTTCAATTAGATCAAGAGGTCCAATTATTAATGAAATAGCCGCCATGTTTGGTGGTGGTGGCCATGCTTTAGCTAGTGGTGTTAAATTACCATCTTTTGAAGAAGCGGATAAATTAATTAATGAATTAGATAAAACTTGTCAAAAATATAAGGAAGAAAAAGAGCATCATTAGATGCTTTTTTGGTGTAAAAGTTATAAGTGAAAAATTTAGTTATAAAAATAATTAAAATCAAAAATTATTTTTTTTACTTGTCCCTTGATAGTTAAATTTGATAAAATAGTTAATAGGTGGTAGCATGGATGAGAAATTACAAACTTTATTAAAACAAATAAAAATACCAGAAGATAAGCTGGTTTATTTTAATGATGGTAAGTTGGAAAGAATCGTTGGTAATAAAGATAAAACTTGTTATACTTTTGTTATTGCGATTAATCAAACATTACCTGTTTTAGTGTTTGAACAGTTTATTGAGCATTTACGTGATGGGTTTCCTAGTGTTGAGAAAACTATTGCTGTTTTTAATGCTAATAAAGTTTTAGATAAAGAGATCAACAATTATTTTGTTTATTTAATGAATCGTTATAGTCATAAATGTCCTGCTATATCATCACTTATTGATGCCCCTGTTGAAATTAAAGAAAATACCTTAATTATCTATGTTAATAATAGTGCTGAAGAAGATAAGTTGCGAAGTTTAGAAAAGAAAATTGTAATTGATTTTCGTAGTTTTGGTTACAAGATTGAGCGCATTAATCCTATTTTGAAGGAAGAACCAGAAACGATAATAGAAGAGCAAAAACAAGTTGTTATTCCTGATAGAATTGAAAGAGTTGAAGTCACTTCACCGGCACCAGTCAATGAATATAAAAAAAATTATAAACCAAAGCCAATTGAAACAGAGGACCATCCAGACGTTGTCCTAGGAAGATTAATTGATAATGATCGTGTTCGCTTGGATACTATTACTGGTCCAGTAAACGGTGTGACATTAGAAGCTGAATTATTTGGTTTAGATGTTAGAGAAACAAAAACGGATTTAGTTATTGTCACTTTAAAAATAACTGACTATACTGATAGTATTTATGGGAAAATATTTGTTAATGATAAAGATGAGTGGAACCGCTTAAAAAAATTATTAAAGCCTGGTAAATGGTATAAATTTAGGGGTAATGTTAAAGAAGATAAATATTCAAATGAGGATGTTTTAAGTATTTTAGATATTAATTATAGTACATATAAAAAAGCTGAGATTATCGATGATGCTCCAATTAAAAGAGTTGAACTACATGCACATACGATGATGAGCCAAATGGATGGTTTAACTAAATTAGATTTAGGAAAACATTCTTGCGAATTAGTTAGTCGATGTATGGATATGGGTTACCGAGGAGTAGCTATTACTGATCATAATGGTTGTCAAGCTTTTCCAATTGCTTTTGGTATTATTAATTCTTATAACAAAGGAGTTCGAAAAAAATTAAAAGCTAAAATTGAAGAGTTAGAAAGTAGTTTAGAAAAAGTAGAAGATGAAGATGCTAAGAAGAATATTTTAAATGAAATTGAAGATACAAAAGAAAAACAAAAAAATCCACCAATTTTTAAAGGACTTTATGGTACGGAATTAACATTAGTTGACGATACGGTTAATATTGTTGTTCGTCCACGTGATTATGCAATTGAAGGAACAACTTTTGTTGTATATGATACAGAAACAACGGGCTTCAATGCTGCTGGCGGCGACCAAATGATTGAAATTGGTGCGGTTAAAATTCAAGATGGTAATATTATTGACCGGTTTGATGAATTAATCAATCCTAATCGTCATATTCCTGATAAAATTACAGAACTTACTTGTATTACTGATGAAATGGTTGCTAATTGTGATAATGAAGAAAATGTCACTAAAAGATTTTTAGCATGGGCTGGTGATTTGCCTATGGTAGCGCATAATGCTAAATTTGATATTTCTTTTATTGAAATGGCTATGAAGAAATATAATCTTGGTGAATTTACTAATACAGTTATTGATACTTTAGAGTTATCTCGAACACTAGATCAAGGGTATTCTCGTCATGGTTTGTCAGCGCTAGTTAAAAGATATAATGTCCCATGGGAAGAAGACGCTCATCATAGAGCTGATTACGATGCTGAAGGTACAGCTAAAGTTTTTCACAAGATGTTACAAAAATTGATTGCTCAAAATTTTAAAACAATATCTGATTTAGATAATTTAATTTCTAAAGATGAAATACATAAATTTGGACGAACGTTTCATTTTAATGCAATTGCTATTAATAAAGCGGGATTAAAAAATTTATTTAAAATTATTTCTTTAGCTAATACGGTTTATTTATACAAAACACCACGAATTTTACGAAGTAAATTAAATGAATTAAGAGAAGGCTTATTAATTGGTAGTGGATGTTATGAATCAGAAGTTTTTATTGAAGCTCGTAGTAAGGATGGTCAAGAATTAACAAATATCATTAATTTTTATGATTATGTTGAAGTCCAACCACCGGAAGTTTATAATCATTTGATTCAAACTAGTGATTTTAAAGATGAAGAAGAATTGAAGAATCATATTCATAAAATTGTAGAAGCAGTTAAAGAAGCTGGAAAGATGATTGTTGCAACTGGTGATGTTCATCATTTTGAAAGAGAAGATCGAATTTATAGAGAGATAATTGTTAATCAAAAAGTACCGGGTGGAGGACGTCATCCATTGGCTAAGAATAGTATTACTAAAATACCATCACAACACTTTAGAACAACGAGAGAAATGCTAGGTGATTTTGCTTTTTTAGGTGACGATTTAGCGTATGAAATTGTTGTTACAAATACTAATAAAATTGTTGATATGGTAGATGAGATTGAAGTAATTATTGATACTGGAGGAATACCTTTTTCACCACGTGTTAAAAGTGATGATGGTAATTCTTATTTAGATTGTCCGCGTGTTGTAACTGATTTAGTTTACGATAAAGCAGCTACATGGTATGGAAATCCATTACCATATAATATTGAAGAACGAATTGCTAAAGAATTATATGGTGATATTGTTTATAAATGCTGTAGTAAAAATATGGCTGGAGTAAACCCTGAAGCAAATGAAGAAGAATTAGCTAAATTAACTTTTAGTGCTATGCACGAGATAATTGTTAAGGGTTTTGATGCAGTTAAAGATATGCTTAGGAAATATTTATCTGAAAATTGGCAAGAAGCTGACGGTGAATTGAATGAAAAATCGTTAGATAAAAAATTAAATAAAGAATTAGGCGGAATAATAGGTGGAGGATTTGATCCTATTTATTTAATCGCTCAGCGTTTAGTTAAACACTCTAATGATGATGGATATTTAGTCGGATCTAGAGGTTCTGTAGGTTCTAGTTTTGTTGCAACAATGATGGGAATTACTGAAGTTAACCCATTACCAGCTCATTATCGTTGCTTAAAATGTCAGCACAGTATTTTTAAAGATGAAAATGGTAACGATTTAGGAGCTGAATATTCCAGTGGTTTTGATTTACCAGACAAAATGTGCCCTAATTGTGGAGAAAGAATGTATAAAGATGGTCAAGATATGCCATTTGCTACTTTCTTGGGATTTAATGCTGATAAAGTACCTGATATTGATTTAAACTTCTCAGATTTGAATCAAGCTAGTGCTCATGAATATACAAAAGTATTATTTGGGGTTGACAATGTTTATCGTGCTGGTACGATTGGTACCGTAGCTGACAAAACAGCTTTTGGTTTTGTTAAAGGTTATTGTGAAGATCATAATCTTGTTATGCGAACAGCAGAAGTTGAACGTTTAGCTATTGGTTGTACAGGTGTTAAAAGAACTACTGGTCAACATCCGGGAGGAATTGTTGTTGTTCCGGATTATATGGATGTATCTGATTTTACACCATTTCAATTTCCAGCCGATGATGTAAATAGTCCTTGGCGGACAACACATTTTGATTACCATGCAATTGATCAAGACTTATTAAAACTAGATATTTTAGGACATTCTGATCCAACTCAATTACGTATGATTCAAGATATGACGGGAATGGATATTTTAACAGTGCCTTTAGACGATAAAGAAACGATGAGTATTTTTACAAGTACAAAAGCTTTAGGGGTAACGAATGAACAAATTATGTGTGCAACTGGTACACTTGGTATTCCGGAATTTGGAACACCATTTACTATTGGTATGGTTGCAGAAACAAAACCTAAAACTTTTGCCGAATTAATTAAAATATCTGGTCTATCTCACGGAACAGACGTATGGTTAGGTAATGCTCAAGAACTTATTAAAAATAATATTGTTCCTTTTAAAGAGGTAATAGGTTGTCGTGATGATATTATGGTTTACTTGATGTATAAAGGGGTAGAACCAATTAAAGCTTTTAAAATTATGGAATTTGTTCGTAAAGGTAAGGCATCTAAAGAACCTGAAGATTGGGCTAAACATAAAGAGACGATGGAAAAAGCCGGTATTGAACAATGGTTTATTGATTCTTGCGGAAAAATAAAATACATGTTCCCTAAAGCCCATGCAGCTGCTTATGTTATAAGTGCTTTTAGAATCGCTTGGTATAAAGTTCATATGCCAGTTTATTTCTATGTATCGTGGTTAACAAGTAAAGCAACTGATGTTGATGTTGAAACGATGATTAAAGGATATGATGCTATTAAAAATAAAATAATAGAAATTCAAAACAAAGGGTATGATGCAACTAATAAAGAATTAGGTGTTCTTGAAAGTTTAAAAGTATGTTTAGAAGCTACAGCGCGTGGTATTAAGTTTTTACCTGTTAATTTGGAACATAGTCCGGCTACAACTTGGGGTGTACGTGATGATAAATCAATTTATCCACCATTTTCAGCTATTGATGGGTTAGGAGATACGGTTGCCAAAAATATTGTTGAAGAACGTGAAAAATCGACTTTTTTGAGTATTGAAGATGTTCAAAAACGTGCAAAAGTATCAGGAACTTTAATTGATAAAATGAAATTAATGGGGATTTTTGACGGTATGGAAGAATCTAACCAAATGAGTTTATTTTAAAATAAAAAATGTAGAGAAAATCTACATTTTTTTGTTGAGATTGAATTTTTTTAAATAAGCTACTAGAACAATTGCACTAATAATACTAGGAATAAATGATAAATATAAATTCTTTGGAATATATTTAAATTCAATTTTATGCTCACCTTTACTCAATTTTATACCAATTAGAGAATTTAATAATTTTTCTTTATTAACTTCTTTGCCGTCAATATAAACGTGCCAATTTTCATCATATGGAATGGATGTAAAAAGAATATTTTTATGCTTAACTTTAATGGTACCAGATAAATAGTGCCCTTTATTAATTTGAATATTCAATTGTTCTTCTTTTAAAACATTAAAAATCTCTTTAAATTTATCAATATTGTAATAATATACATAAACATTATCAATATATTGTTCATCACCACCAGCAATATCTAATTTTAAATTAACAATATCTTGGTAATCATTGAAAATATGATAATAATAACTGTTGCCATTATCTCTAATAGCTTCTTTATCATTAATAAACATTTTTAATTTATTAAAATTTTTACCATCTTTAAAAGTAATTAACACATAATAGTTATCATTATTAACATTATTAAACTGATAATTAAAATTATCAATTTTTATAACTTCAACTGGTTTTAGAATATTAGTGTCATAACCTAACATATTATTTAATAATTGTCTTAAATATTCTAAACCATTATTTTCAACTTTGATATTATTTAAGATATTTTGATCAACCATATATCCAAGATTTAAAGCGTATGGATTTTGATAAATACTAAAATCATCTGTTTTTAGAAATTCTTCATAAACAATATTTTGACGGTTATTTTCATCAATAAAATATTTAACATTTAAGATGGATGATAATATAAAATTATAACCATCAAATTTAATAGTATTTTTTGTGTATGAATGATTAGTAATTGATAAATTATTAAATAAACTTACAATATCTTTTTTTATCGTTGACATAAAGTAATCAATACCATTGTAGTTAAAAAGATATGAACGATTAATTAAATCATTACAATTATTTTCAATTCGGTAAAATTTCTCCTTATCGTGCTTTTTAATATAAGTAATACTGTTGCCATAATTTTCTAATGAATCGATATCATTAAATTTAACAAAATATTCATTGTATCCAGATATATAACTCCAACCATTAAAGCATAATTCATAAAGTGCAACTAGAATAATGAGAAAATAATATTGCTTTTTATCTGCTATAACCCATAAACTTAAAAGATATAAAATTAAAATAACTATTTTTACAATATCGGTGGCATGAATATTTCTAACAAAATATAGCAATGAAACTAAAATAATCGTACAAACGAAAATAATAAAATAATGTTTGCTTTTTATATTTTTATATTCATATAAACTTTTCGTACATATTAAAATAATAAATAATAAAAACATAAATATATAACGACCATTAAAATAACTTGGTGCCATAAACCCATGCCAGAAATAATTAAGATAATTAATTGACATTGAAAGAATAAATAATAAAAGAATAAAACTCGTTATTATTTTTTCTTTTTTATTGATTTTTTTATTAATAAAATAGAAATATAATAAAGGAATAGTTAAAATTGAGGTATGAATATAAAAACCACTTGTATTTAATACATCTAAATTACTAAAATCCCCGAGGATAAATCGTTCAATAAAATAAAAAATATTAAAACCTACTTTTAAATTTTCGCCAGCCATAAATTCTGTATTTTCACGAGAATAATTGGTTATTTCTTGAACAATAGGAATTAAGATAAAGCTAGCTAGTAAACAAGTTAAAATGCCAATAATAATAAAATGAATATTTTCTTTTAAAATAATTTTTATATCTTTTTTTATTTTATATTTTAATAATAATTTATAATTGTAATATAAAAATGAAAAAATAGCTAGCATAAACCCAAAATAATAATTAGCTAAGAGTGCTAAAAAGAAGGAAATAATAAATAATAAATGTTTATGCTCTTTAATAATTTTGTCAATTCCCATTAAAATTAAAGGAAACAACATATAAATATCTAACCACATAATGTGAAAGTAGTAGCACACCCCAAAACTAGAAATACCATAAAAAAGAGATAATGGAATTAAAAAATGTATTTTTTCTTCTTTGAACTGGTATCTCAAAAAAAGATAAGTAAAAGTACTAGCTAAAGATAATTTTAAAATAACTAAGACATAAACTAAGACATTAATATCTTTAATAAAAATAGCTAGGATATTTAATGGTGATGATAAATAGTAGTAAAAAGTACCTAGGAAACTATCACCTAAGGCAGCATTAAAGTTATATATAAAAGAAGCATCACCTGATAAAATATTTTGTAAATGAGTTAAAGCAGGATAATATTGCGCCTGAAGATCACTCACAAAAATAGTATGTTCAAACATACCTATAGTTAAAAAAATTAATAAAATAATTAATACACTTGAAATAAACGCTAAAATAGGACCAAATAAATTCTTTTTCATATATACTCCTTCAAAAACATTTTATCATAATTATAAATTTATTTTGTATATAAATTGTCTTTTTAGGTAAATTAAATAAAAGTAAATTGACTTTTAGATATATTTAGTTTAAGTTAATAATAGGAAGTGGTATGATGGAACAATTGGTTGTTAAAAACGGTGAAGGTAAAGATCAAATAATTAATGTTATTGATATTATTTTAGACAATGAAACAGGGAAAAAATATATTTATTATGCTTTAGAAGATGAAGAAGTGTATGTAGCTATTTTAATAGAAAAAGATGATAAATATATTATGCAAGCAATTACTGATGAAGAAGAATTTGCTTTAGCTGAAGATATTTTGAATAATAAAATAAATTTAGAAGGTGATATAGGTGAATAATGCTGAAATAAAACAAATCGCCTTAGCATATAACACCTTATTTAAAAGCACTAAAGCTTTTAGTGCAATAAGAGATACATTAATAACCAAAATTGTTGATGATAAATTTCAAAAAGAAGAAATAGAAACTATAAAAACAGAGTATCAACAACGTTTAATCGTATTAGAACAATTTGAAAAAGAATTAGATAAATTTGAAAAAATTTTACCATCTGAAGTATACAAGCAATTAAAATCTGCTTTAAGTGAAGAAAAAACAATATTAGGCAGAATTATTGCCGATGCATCTGGCTATTTAGAATTGAATGATGAGATGTATTTAACATCTTTAATGGATAGTTTTAAAAAAGAACAAGATATTGATTTAAGGTTTTCTAAAGAGATGAATACTTTTGCAAATGATATAGGTTTTAATCTATTGAAACAAACCATTGATAATAAAATAACTTTAGAAGATTTAAAATTAATGGCCGAAGCATTTGAAAAAGATAGTCCTTTATATGAACGGGTTAAATTTTCTATTGATTTTTTAGAGAGAAGAGAAAAAGAGCTAACCAAAGATCAAGAATCTGAAAAAAAAGAAGAACCTGAGGAAAGTAAAGAAGAAAAAGAAGAAACAAGCAAAACAGAAGAGACACCATCACTATCATTGCAAGAAAAATTAAATAATATTAATTATCAAACAGGAACTAACCTTAATGTAGCTGTTCAAGAATTAACTGTTGAAGACGCAATTACAGGTTTGCAAAAACAAATAGATGTATTACAAGCTAAGGATAAATTAACAGTGAAAGAAACTTTTTCTTTAAGACAATTACAAGAACAGCAATTAGCTTTTCAAGCTTATATGGAATCGTTAGATGATCAAAAACTAACTTCAAAAGAAAAAAGAACAAATAAAAAATTAGATAAAACCCTAGATAGAATAGAACTTAAAGCATCAGAGTTGCAAGCTGCAATTGAACAATCTAACCAATATCAAAGTAGAGTATTAAGATTTTTTTCGGCTCGTTATCAAAATCGTTTGAAAGAAGAAATAGATGCTTTACAACGAAAACAAGGAATGATGACAACTATGCAGAAACAATCAGCAATTGCACGATATAATAAGCAATCAAAGAAATTGGTGCGAAGAGCGAAACGCAAGGGAACTATTGAACAATTAAAAGAGTATAGAAATTCTCTTGTTAATGAATTAAGTAATATAAGTCAAGATATCAGCCGTTTTGTTAGTACAAAAGATCAAGATATGGAAGAACTAGAACAATCTGTTATTGTACTTCCAGATAATATTATTAGTTTAAGAGAATATCAAGCTAATTTAGAAAGAGGGAAAGTTGCTTAAAGACTTCAAATAATGTGAGGTCTTTTTTTATAAAAAATTATAAGTATAGAAAATTGTTAAAAAAGGCAAAATAATATAAAAAATAATGAAATATATGAAAGCTTTATATATTAAAGGTAAATAAAATGTATACATATTAAAGAATGGTTATATAAGGTATTTGTAAGTATCTTATATATAAAACTAATAATTTGGTAAAATGAAGGCAGAATATAAGTAGGTGATGTTATGAAAAGTAAAGAAGAAGTAAAGGAAAAAATAACAGAAAACGGAGAAGTATATACCGCAAAGATAGATAAAGAAAAAAAGAATAAGGAAGATAAAAAAGGAAAGAAGAAATTATTACTTCTTCTTTTATTGTTGTTATTATTTGTATCATGTCAATGTGGAAAAATAGTAATAGATAAAACAAAAGAATACTTTCAATCAGGAAACTATAGAATAAGTGCGCCAGTAATCACAGGAGGAAGTGAAGAATGGGCAAAAGAAAGATTGATAAGAGTAGAGAAAGATGCGGTAGCCAAAGATGGGTTATCACATTATGAGTATTGTGTAAGTAAAGATAAGAGTACAAAAGAATGTAAATGGGAGAAGACAGAGACAAAGAATACAAAAGTAATAACAACAGGAGTATGGTATGTAACGTTTAGAGGAGTAGACGTAAACGGTAAAAAAGGACAATTATCAAATACAGAAGTAGTGTATATAGATAATGAGAATCCGGTTATAAAAGATATAAAGATAAAAGAAAAGACAGCAAGTAGTATAAGTATAGAAGTAGAAGCAAAGGATAATCATAGTGGAGTAGCAACATATGAATATTCAATAGATGGAGATAACTATGAGAAAGGGAATAGTACATATACATATAAAGAATTAAAGAAGAATACAGAATATAAAATATATGTAAGAGTAACAGATAAAGTAGGAAATAGTGTAACAGTAAGCATGAATGTATCAACAAATGATAAAGAAGTATGTGACATTAACTGTGATACAGACGGAGACGGAGAATGCGATATCAACTGTGATACCGATGGAGACGGAGAATGCGATAAAAATTGCGATGAAGAAAAACCAACAGATCCAGACGATGGTAAGGATGATGGAGAAGAAAATAAACCAACGAATCCAGATGATGATAAAGACGATGAAGAGGAAGAAAAACCGGAGCCAGTATGGGACATTCCAGTCATTAATTTAGACAAAGTACCAATAGAATTTGAATATGGAGAAAAGTATGAATTACCAAGTTATGTAAGTTTTGGGAATGATACAGGAACATATTCATGTAAGGTAAAAGGAGTAGAATATCAAGATACATCAACATTGATGATAGGAAAACATGTAATAATATGTACAGCAACATCAAGTCATAATATAAGCACGAGTGTAGCTAAAGAAGTAGAAGTAACATTACCAGATGATACAGAAGATGAAGTATGGGATGGATGGATAAGATTAACCCTATACTATCCGGCAAATTCAACAAATTGGGAATGGAGAGTAGGAAAAGAAGGAGAAGTAAGAGAAGGATATGAAAGTGGATGGCAACCATACACAGGACCAATCTTAGTAAAATTAGATGATGTAGATGATGTATATATCAGATATGAGTTGAATGGAGAAATACATGTACAAGCGCCAAGTGGAAGAGTAGCAGTAGATATTGATCCAGAAGAGTATGAAGTAGTTAAAGGAGAAACAACAGTAGTAAATATCTATTATGAAGATGGAGTAGAGACAAAAGAATATAAAGTAGGAAATGGAGAATGGAAAGAGTATAAAGGAGCATTTAGAGTAAAGGCAAATACATTAATAGAAGCAAGAGCAACGAAGAGTGAAGATGTATATGATAGTGCAGGAAATTATGTATATACAGCAACAATAAAAGGAACAGATAGTGTATATATAAAAGAGAAAAAATTGGAAGTAGACGTTGATACAGATGGAGACGGAGAATGTGATATCAACTGTGATACAGATGGAGATGGTAATCCAGATATAGATATAGATACAGATGGAGACGGCGAATGCGACATCAACTGTGATACGGATGGAGATGGTAATCCAGATATAGATATAGATACAGATGGAGACGGAGAATGTGATATCAACTGTGATACAGATGGAGATGGTAATCCAGATATAGATATAGATACAGATGGAGACGACGAATGTGATATCAACTGTGATACAGATGGAGATGGAAAACCAGATATAGATATCGATAC
>CALWAL010000011.1 GCA_944373145.1 uncultured Bacilli bacterium | reverse complement strand
ATATTTGACTTTAGATCTTCATGTGATGTAGAATTAGATTATTAAAAATGGTGCGGTTGAAATATTAAAAAAAGAAAACAGTACGATTAAATCGTACTGTTTTTATATCTTTAAGTGTTTTTTTACTGCGCCCAATGAACCAATAATACCGACAATAGCACCAATAATTAATAGCATCAATGACACTTGATAAACAACTGGCGAAGGATTAACTAAAGTTAGCCACTCTGTGCCAAACAGTTTTCCACCATCAAGTTTATCATAAACTGCTGTGTAAGCATAAATTGTTACAATAATTGGTACAATAGAACCTAAAATACCAAGAAATAAGCCTTCAAAGAAAAATGGAATTTTAATATTAATATTTGAAGCGCCAACTAAACGCATAATATCAATTTCTCTTTTACGTGAAAAGATTGTTATACGAATTGTATTAGCAATTAAGAAAGCTGCTACAACTATCAAAGCTGCTACAATAATTAAACTACCGTTTTTTATTATTTCAAAAGCGTCAACTAATTTTTTAACCATATCTTCGCCATAACGGACAATATCAACACCTTCTATTTCAGATATTTCGTTAGCTGTTTTATCAATTTGATTTATATCAACTACCTTAATATGATAAGCATCTTGTAATGGATTTTCCTCACGGCTATCCCAATCTTCCATAACTCTCTCATAAGCTTCACTTGATTCCATCCAATCTTCGCGAATTTCCATTTTACTATTAAAAACAATAGCATCACTGCCTGTTTGAATATTATCTAATTCATGCAATAACTCTTCAATTTCAGCAATTCGTTCTTCAGTAATATCAACATCCAAAAATGCTACTATTGTAACATCTTCTTTAACTTTAGTCGTTAATGACTCAATATTTTCAGCCAATAAAGAAGAAATAGAAACCATAAATAGTGTAATCATAATACAAAAAATAGAAGCAAATGAGAAGGCTAAATTACGAAAAATACTATTGAAAGAATCGCGAATTGAATTACCAATTATTCTAAATATCTTCATGTTCGTATTCCCCCTCTGCATATTCGTTTAAAATTCGCCCTGAATCTAATTCAATAACTCTTTTTTTCATTTTGTTAACAATATCTGTATCATGAGTAACCATAATAATAGTAGTTCCTAATTTATTAATAGCCTCCAAAACAGCCATTATTTCCAAACTTGTCTTTTCATCTAAGTTTCCTGTTGGCTCATCACAAATTAATATTTTAGGGCCGTTAACAATTGCACGTGCAATTGCAGTACGTTGTTGTTCTCCACCAGATAATTGATTTGGATATTGCTTTGCCTTACCCTTTAACCCTACTAAATCCAACACTTTAATAACTTTTGCATGAACTTCACTCTTAGGTAACCCAAAAACTTCTAGAGCAAAAGCAACATTTTCATATACAGTTAATTTTGGTAATAATTTAAAATCTTGAAAAACAACGCCTATTTTACGCCGAATTTTATAAATTTTACTGTTTCTTATTTTAGCGACGTCTAACCCACCAACTAGAATTTGTCCAGAAGTTGGTTTTTCTTCTCTATATAACATTTTTATTAAAGTTGATTTCCCACAACCTGTTGAACCAATGATAAAGACAAATTCACCTTTTGCTATCGCCAAATCTAAGTCATGAATCGCTGTAACACCGTTCTTATAAACTTTACGTACATTTCGCATTTTAATTAGGTCCATATGTCAACTCCTTTTCTATGCCCCACCAGATACTTCATAAGCGTCAGTCGTTACAAAAAAAGCATCTGGATCAATCTTCTGAATATTTTCTTTCAATGAATAATAATGACTAGTAGGCACAATACACATAATAACTTTTTTATAATCACCTGTATATCCACCACGCCCATCCAATATTGTTACACCATGAGCTAAAGTATTCAATATATATTTTTTAACCATTGTCTCATGTTCTGTAATAATATATAATGCTTTTGACTGAGAAATGCCTAAAACCACTTTATCTGTCATCATACTTAAAATGAACAAACTAATAATTGAATAAATAAATGTTGAAAAATTAAAAACAAATAATGTTAATAAAATAATTAAACCATCAGTATAAAACATTGCTGAACCAACATTCATTTTAGCATACTTACTAACAATGTGATTAAGAATATCAGTACCACCGGTAGTGTAACCAGCTTTAAATACTAAACCTAAGCCAACTCCAGTAAGGGCTGCACCACATACAATTTCAACAATTGGTTCCAAATTACCTAAATCAAGTAATGATGGAACGTTTTCTGTTAAAACTATCATCATTGGATATAAAAGAGAACCTAATATTGTATTCTTAGTGCTTTTAGTACCCAAAAGAATAAAGCTTAATATTAAAAATAAAACATTAGCAATTAAGATAATAATCGATGGTTGAATATCAAATAATTCTTTGGCTAAAACACCAAGCCCACTTACACCATAAACAATATTATGAGGAAGTAAAAATATATTAAAGGCAATAGCCATTAAGGTAATACCTACAACAAACCAAATACCACTCTTTAACTTGTTCATATCATATCACTTTCTTTAAATATTCATTAATAAATAAGTCAAGGTCACCGTCTAACACTTTTTCAACATTTGCAGTTTCTACATTTGTACGATGATCTTTAACTAAGGAATAAGGATGCATTGTATATGTCCTTATTTGAGAGCCAAAATTAATATCAGCGCTCTCTCCTTTTACTTCTAATAATTCTTTTTGACGTGCTTCTATTTGCTTTTGATATAATTTATTTTTTAAAACTTCTAAAGCTATTTCCTTATTTCGAATTTGACTACGTTCATTTTGGCAAGTAACTACAATGCCAGTTGGTAAATGAGTAATTCTAACAGCACTATCAGTCGTATTAACACCTTGACCACCTTTACCACTCGAACGATATACATCAATTCTTATATCAGTATCTTTAATTTCAATTTTTATATCTTTCTTTTGATACAAAGGAGTAATATCAACTGAAGCAAAAGATGTATGACGCCTACTATTAGAATCAAAGGGAGAAATACGAATTAATCGATGCACACCTTTTTCTGATTTTAAATAACCATAACTATTATGACCGTGAACAATAATTGAAACACTTTTTAAGCCAGCCTCTTCACCATTTTGATAGTCAATAACCTCATAGTGATAATTTTTTTTATCACAATAGCGGGTATACATGCGATATAACATATTAGCCCAATCACATGATTCTGTTCCACCAGCTCCTGGGTGAATATCTAAAATACAATCACAACTATCATAAGGACCATTTAAAAGTAATAATAAGTTAATTTCTTCTAATTCTTGTTCAATTATTTTGGTTTCACTAATTAACACTTGTTCTAATTCTAAATCATGAGCATCCTTCAACATCATTAACATCTCTAAATTAGATTGTATTTTATCCTTTAATTTTTTTACTTGCAAATAAACTTTTTTTAATTCGTTTAACTCGTTAATAATATCGTTAGTATTCTCTTGATTCCAAAAATTAGGATCTGCTATTTTCTTTTCTAAATCTTTGATGCGTATTTCTTTAGTTTGGGGGTCAAAGTGACCTCCATAATTCTTCTATCTTGTTGCTATATCCTTGATACAGATAGATTAGTTCATTTATTTCCATAACATAACCTCCGTACTATTTAATTATAACATTATTTTCAATATTTGTTAACGGTAAAGTTTTACTTTTTATTGGATATTATAACAAAAAAGGTCAAAAAAAGAATGACATAAAGCCATTCTTACATTTCAACATTATGATATACTGTTTGAACATCATCAACTTCATCAAGCATATTTAATAATTTATTAAATTCATCAGCATCTTCGCCATTTAGTTTAATTCGCTCTTTTGGTAATAATGAAATTTCATCAAGTGTAAACTCAACATCGCTTTTTAAATTTGTAATGGCTGATTTTATCTTAAATAAATCTTGCGGTTGACCATAAATAATAATCTCATCATTATCTTTTTCAATATCGACAAAGTCCACATTCTCAGCAATTAGCGTTTCCATTACTTTTTCTTCATCTAAATCTTTAAAACCAACTATACATAAGTTATCATACATATAAGCAACGCTTCCCATTGCACCCATTTTAACATGACATTTATTAATAACCGCTCTTAGATCACTGACACTACGATTAACATTATCCGTTAAACATTTAACCATCAATGTTGAACCAGCTGGGCCAAAAATTTCATATATTAATTCTTCATAATCTTCACCAACGCCACTATTTACCTTATCAATCGCACGTTTAATAACATCACTTGGCACTTGATCTCTTTTAGCTTTTTCAATTAAACGTTTTAAACTTGGGTTTCCTTCTGGTGTAACTCCTCCGTTTTTGGCTGCTTGATATATTTCTTTGGCATACATACCATATAACTTTCCGCGTGCTGCACCAGTTTTAGCTTTAGCAGCCGCAATATTTGGAAATCTTCCCATATTATCTCTCCATTCCTCGTTATTTTAACATATTCTTTTTCTTAATACAATTGTTATAGTGTTGTACCGTCTTGTGCTTTTTGCAATGCATCTTTAGCAGCTAATTGTTCAGCCTCTTTTTTACTATGTGCTGTACCACTACCATAAACAATATCATCAATCTTTACTACAACACTAAATTCTTTTTCATGAGCGGGACCACTTTCATTAACAATATAGTATTCTAAACTTTTCTTATCTGTTTGAACTAACTCTTGTAAAACAGATTTATAATCATTTACAAAGTCTAAAGCTTTATTTTCAATAAGTGGAATAATATGCTCATAAATAAAAGATTTAACCTGTTCAATACCTAAATCTAAAAACATTGCCCCAATAAATGATTCAAAAATATCTGCAACAATAGCGCGATTATGTTTACCATCGCGTTCTAATTCACCTTTACCAAGTAATAATGCTTCATTTAAACCTAATCGGATAGAATATTCATATAAAGCATTTTCACAAACATAATAACTGCGCAACTTTGTCATTTTACCTTCTGGTTCGTCAGTATTTTTATATAAATATTCACTCATAATAAGTTCTAAAACGGCATCCCCTAAATATTCTAAGCGCTCGTAACTTTCAACGCCTGCTTCGTTAGCATAAGATGTATGAGTTAAAGCCTTGCGATATAATTTAATGTTTTTATAGGGAATAGCAAATTTATTTAATAGTTCTTCCATAATTCTCTCCTTTCTCTTTTATTATTATATCAAAAAAATAGATTAATGTTTTACTTTTTAACATATTTTTAGTATAATTGAGGTGGTGTTATGATGAAAAGAATTTTAATTTGGATTATAAAATTATATCAAAAAGTTCCTGGTCCATGGCACAATTATTGTAGACATATTCCAACCTGCTCAAATTATAGTATTGAAGCAATTAATACTTACGGGTCTTTAAAGGGAAGTTATATGTCCATAAAAAGAATTTTAAGATGTAATCCATGGGGAACAAGCGGATATGATCCAGTCATAAAAAGGAGAAAATAAATGAAAAAGTTAAAATTATTATTACTGAGTTTAATGATCTTAATGACATCTGGGTGTCTAAATGAAGATACAATGGAAAACATTGATATATACACAACAGCATATCCTATTGAATATGTTACAAAAAGATTATATGGTGAACACAGTAATATCAAAAGTATTTATCCTAATGGAAGTATAGCCGGTGAGGTAGTTAGCGATAAATTATTAGAAGATTACAGTGATAGTGACTTATTTATTTTTAATGGTTTAGACCCAAATGAGCAAGATTATCTTTATAAAATGATTGAATATAACCGTAATTTAAAAATTATTGATGCATCTTCTAACATTGTATATGAGCACAAAACTGAAGAATTATGGTTAGACCCAATGAATTTATTAACATTAGCCAATAAAATTCGCAAAGGGTTTGAAGAATATATAACAACAACTTATTTAATTGAAGATATTAATGAACAATATAAAATATTAAAACAAGAATTAATAAAGCTCGATGCTGACTATCGCGAAATGGCAGAACGAGCTAATAGGAATACAATTGTCGTTAGTGATGATATGTTTTTATATTTAGAAAAATACGGCATAACTGTTATTTCATTAGAAGAAAATGAAAATTTAACACAAAAGAATATTCATACTGTAACATCAATGATTAATAATGGAGATATATCTTATATTTTTGTTACTGATAAAGATAATGTTAATAATACAATTAAGGCAATTCAAGAAGAAACTAAAGTTGAATTAGTAGAATTACATACTTTATATAAACTAACAGAAGATGAAGATAATCGTGGAGAAGATTATTTTTCTATTATGCGCAATAACTTAGAATTATTAAAAAATCAATTATACAATTAGAGGTGATTAAAATGTTTATGCACAGTTGGAATATTAGAGTTATAATTGCCGTAGGCTTAATTGCTGTTCAAGCAATTATTTATATGGTAATGTCTAGCCGTGGAATGAATGGATTTTCTATTCCGTCATTTATTATATGTTCTATTCCTGGTATTATTGGTGGAATAATGATTTTTATTGAAAGAGAACGTGGAAGATTTTAAAAAGAAGCAAGAATTATTTTCTGCTTCTTTTTCTTTTCTTTTTTCGGCGTTTAAAAATAACAACAAAAATAGCAATTATTAGAACTAAAATCATTATTGATATAGATGTGATAATAAAAATAATTTGGTCGTAATCAAGAATTTTCTCTTCTAAATAAATATTTTGCGAATAAACCAACTCATCATCAGCATAAATATCATATTTTCCAACTATATCGCCTTTTGACATTTCTGGTGTTAAAAGCTCTTCTCCTTTATATTCTTTGTTTATTTGAACATCATTAGGTAAATATAATTCAACAGTTTCATCGGCCTTATAAACAAATTCAGTATCATTAACATCTTTTAAAGTCACAATAACATCATCTTTAGTTTGTAATACTTGATAACTATAATTATCAAAATAATATTGATATATCATATTACTATCCGTAATATGATATGGATACGCTGTTCGATAATCAGCACGCGCTGTTACTAGTATATATAAATCGCCATCATGCTCTGCAATACTGGCTAAACACAATCCCGCATCATATGTATACCCTGATTTACTACCTAAAATATAATCAGTATCTAAATCATACTGTTTTGATGATTTCAATAAAGTACTTTCAAATTTATGTTTTTTATTACTAGTAATATAACTCTTTGTTGTAAAAATTTCTTTAAAGTTATCATTTTTTAAAGCATTTTGCAAAATAACTGCAACATCATAAACTGATGAATAATGTCCATCCTGATCTAAACCAGTTGTATTAGCAAAATGGGTATTTTCTAATCCTAATGCTTTAGCTTTATCATTCATCATTTTAACAAAATTTTCTTCACTACCAGCAATATTATTAGAAAGTGCTAAAGCAGCATCAGCTCCACTTGGTAATAAAAGGCCATATAATAAATCACGATAAGTAACAACCTCTCCAACATAAAAGCCAGCTACTGAAGCATTAGCTTCAATTAAACCTTTAAAATCTTTATTAGTTAAAGTTACTTCAGCATCTAAATTTGGAATATGTTCAATTGCTACCCAAGCTGTCATCATTTTCGTCATACTCGCAATAGATATTTCCTCATGTGAATTGTCCTCATAAATAACATGATCTCGGTCTAAATTATAAAAATATACATTTTGAGAGCTATATTCAATACCTAAAACATTAATTGGCACCATAATTAACATTAATATAAAAATAATTAATTTCTTCATCTTTAAATTATCACCTCTATTACCATTTCATTATATCATCTTTACATAAAAATAAAAAGGATTGAAACAATCCTTTTTTAAAGCTCCAAAGAGCTGTAACCTACCAATGGCGGAGCAGGAGGGATTTGAACCCTCGCGCCGGTTACCCGACCTACACCCTTAGCAGGGGCGCCTCTTCAGCCTCTTGAGTACTACTCCAAACAAGCTACGAATTAATTGTATCATAAAAAAATAATGAAAGCAATATTTTTTAACTAACAAGACGTTTTTTTAGCTTTTGTAGTACTTTTTGTTCCTTTCTTGATACTTGAACTTGACTTATTCCCATGATATTTGCTGTTTCTGTTTGGGTTCTATCGTCTAAATAACGATTTTGAATTATATCCCACTCTTCACTACTGAGTTTACTTAATTCCTCACGAAGATATATGGTGTTATTTAAATCATCATGGTGACTTACCGGAATTTCATCAACATCAAGTAAAACATTTGTGCTATTAATTGCCTCTACTACTAAATCCTCATCGATTTCTAAAAAGGAAGCAATTTCACTAATTGAAGGTTCACGCATCAGCTTTTGAGACAAAAGTATGCTAGCCTTTTCAATTTTTAAATATAGAGAGCTTATATTTCTACTTACTTTTATTCCCTTATCTTCTCGTACCAATTTCCGCATTTCACCTAATATATATGGATAGGCATACGTTGTAAATTTTGCATTTTGATCACTACGGTATCGGTAATATGCCTCAATCAAGCCCATACAACCAGCTTGATATAAATCATCTTTATTAGGATAATTATAAAAATACTTCATTACTGAATATATTAATTTTTGATTTTTGATAATTAGAGCCTCAAGCTCTATGTGTTCCATTTCATCACCTTAATAGCATTTAATTCATCTGAGATCTCATATATATAATTTACCACTCTGGAATTCCTTAAACTTTTATTAATATGATTATTTAATCCACATATTAAACTATGGCCATCATTTTTATTTAAAATTTGATAATAATGGTATAAAGCTTCATTGCCACTACGATCAATTTTATCTACCCCAACGACATTAAAAACAACATTTTTAATTCCACCTAACAACCAACTATTTACTTCTTCATTAAATTTAGAAATGGTACTAGCAACAAGGCTTCCATTCAACCTAACAAATAAAATCCCTTGTCGATATTCGGTTGTAATTGCTAACATACTATCACTCTCCTTCTAAACTTTAACACTTATTAAGCAAAAAAAATATTAAATCGACAAAACTAGCTAATATTAGAACAAAAAAATAATATAGTTTCTAACTATATTATTTCTTTTAATTACTTATTTCCTTCAATAAATTGATTATAACGTTTAAATATACGTTCCTTACCCAAAATTTGCATAATATCATATAAATCTGGAGTCATTGATTTAGTTGTAAGAGCAATTCTAAGCACTAAACTAATATCACCAATATGCCCTTTATAGCTATTGGGATTTTCTTTATATTCTCTAACTTCACGAGCATATCCAAATTCAGCAGCTAAATCTTTCATTTTATTAAACCATTCATCTTTGGTATCGACTTCATCATAATATTTATTGATATAAGTGCTTAAAATTTCAGCAATTTCCTCTTTATCATTAATAGTTTGAAATTCATAGGTTTTATTTTCTTTGTCATATAACTCATCAAACATATACCAAGTTTGACTCTTTATTTCAGAATAACACCCGAAATCTTTTCTAGGTTTTTTTTGTTCTCTTTCAATATTAAAAACTGAAATAGCGTAATCTCGATGTTGTTCTAATAGAAGATAAAATTCTTTATCATAGGTTTTAGCCCAATTAATCGTTCCTTCATATACTTTAACTGCACTTAAACGACTAATATAATTTTTAGATATATTCATCAATTTTTCAATATCAAATAATCCGCCACTACTAGACATTTTTTTAAAATCAAATTTAAAATCGTCCAACGTTTTATCTTTATTTGCATCATACCATTGTTCAAAATTTGAATTTGCCAAAGTCATTAAATATAATTTAACGGCATCAACAGGAATCCCTTTCTCGTGATAATAACTAACTGCAGCTTCTGGATCTTTACGCTTACTCAATTTTCTTCTTGAACCATTTTCTTCTTTCATAATTGGTGATACATGAGCATATTTTGGTAGTTTAAATCCAAAAGTTTGAAATAATTGTAAATGTAATGGCAACGAACTTACCCATTCATCTCCACGAATAACATGAGTTGTACGCATTAAATAATCATCAACAAGATGTGCAAAATGGTAAGTTGGTAAACCATCGGACTTCATAATAACAACATCAATATCATTCTCTGGAAATTCTAAATCACCTTTAATTAAATCATGAATACGAACTTTATTCTCAAAATTTCCCATTGACTTTAGACGTATAATATAGGATTCTCCGGCTTCTACTTTGCTTTTTATTTCTTCAGGAGTTAATTTACGACATTTAGCATATCGTCCATAATAACCAATTCTTTGTTTTCTCTTTTCTTGAATTAAGCGTATATCTTCAATTTCTTCAGCAGAACAAAAGCAAGGATATGCTTTACCGCTTTCTAACAAATACTTAACAAATGTTTGATATATATCTTTACGTTTGCTTTGAATATATGGACCATAAGCACCTATTTCTTCCGTTTCAGAAATCATTCCTTCATCAATAGAAATGTCAAAATTTTTTAGGTCATTGATAATGCCTTGAACACCATTTTCTACTTCTCTTTTTTGATCAGTATCTTCAATTCTTAAATAAAAGACACCATCACTATCTTTGGCCGCTTTTCTTTCAACAAAAGACGCAAATAATGAACCCATGTGTACAAAACCTGTTGGTGAAGGTGCAAAACGCGTAACAATCGCGCCCTCTTTTAAATTCCTTTTTGGGTATTTATTTTCATATTGTGTTATATCAGAACCTACATTTGGTAATAATAAATCGGCTAATTCCTTATTAGTCATAATACACCTCCGATATATACATTCTACCATAAATAATTTTGTTTCACAACAAAAATAAAATATTACAAAATAAAAAAGCTTTAAAAGCCTTTTATCTAACCTTTGATTTTTCTTGCGTAATTTCAGACATACGCACCTTTAAACTCTCATCAAAATAACCCCTAATAAATGATAAATCACCATGCATACTAGCATGCTCAAAAACTTCACTTGTACCAGGTAAAAATCTTTCAAAATCTTCGATTGCGGTTTCAGAAAGATTTTCTCTGACCGCTTTATTGGTATATATATCACATGTGGCTTTCAAAATGTCAGAATAAGCGTCGCAAAACTTACCCCCACTTTCTTTAAAAGTTAAAAAGTAATTCATACCACTAAATATTCCCTGTGTCTTTGTTATCATTAGCTTACCTCCGCTTCCAACATTTTCTTATATACTAAATCAGAATCATTATTGAAATAAGCATTAAATAGTGTCTCTTCACCAATAATTTGACTAATCAAATTCGTTGCCATTACTTCTTCCTCATAATCACAAATTCCTTCGTTACCAACTAAAAAATTAGCCAATAACTCTGTATATCCAATATTTAAAGCCCTTAAGCCATCATCTTTATTAAAGCCATAATAATTATCATTCGATGAAATAAGAGCTAAAACAGCTTTCATCATCAAATGATTAGCATCATAATCTTCGTGTAATTTTTTATTGCTAAAACATATTTCGTTTTTTATAACATCGTAAATAACAGGCCCCTTGCGCTCAAAAACACTTATTTTCCCCAACTTTACATCTTTTACTTTTTCTTTTATTTTTTCCAAACTAACATCTGGAAATTTCTGATGAAAAAGAACAGTTAGTTCAAAAATTTTATCTTGAACTTCTTCTGTTAGGTTACTATTGGCAGCTAGATTACTTCTGATTTCATCTAAAATATCCATTACCTATCACCTTTATCTTTAACTCATTATATCATAAATTTTAAATTTGGAATAGTATTTTTGTCTTTTTTTGTCTTTTTGAACTACTTAACTTTCACAGTTTCCAATTGACTAAGTTTTTTAATAAGTGGATATAATTGTCTTGCACCATACTCTAAATAATTTGATTTATTAATAATATCAGTAATTTCAGACGATTTTAATTTTAAATGTTTAAATGATTGGTGGCATATTTTAGCAATTATTTTTTCGATATCATCTCTATTTAAGTCTTTAAACTTAATTACACTAGTAAGACGATTCATAAAAGATATTCCAAAATAATCATTTAATTCTTTGTTATTGTTTTCTTTTTTAAAGCCTAATCCTTCTTTTGAAACAATATTAGTAGTCATTAAAATAATTACATTATTAAAATAGATATCTTTACCACTAGCATCTTTAATCTTATTGTTATCTAAGATTTGCAAAAAAAGATTGACAATTTTAGGATGAGCTCTCTCAATCTCATCAAGGACTAAAACTGAAAATGGATAAGTTCGAATGCTTTCAAAAATATTTTTATTATCACCATAACCAACGTATCCAGCTGGTGTACCAATTAATTTACTAATAGAATGTTCTTCACTATACTCACTCATATCTAGCCTAATATAATTATTTGATATTAATTTAGCAAAAGATTGCGCTAATAAAGTTTTACCAACTCCACTAGCTCCGGAAAACATGAGCCCATAACAATTATTCTCATTTAAGCAATTAATATGTGTATTAACTAATTCAGCAATTGCTAGATCTTGACCAATAACTTTATCCTTTAATTCTTTAATTAATTTATTTTTATTATTTTTAGTACCACCTAATTCATAAATAGGAATGTCTATTTTCATTTTAAAAACATCATTTATATCTTTTTTAGTAACTTTATTATTTACAATTTTTGATAACTCAACTTCTAATTTATTAATTTCAGACATTAACAGATTTTCTTTTTCTTTATATTTAATAGCCAATGTAAATTTATTATTTAAAATATGTTGTTTTTTAATATCCATAACGCTCTTCAACTCTTTAGTTAATTCGCGGTATCTAATCATATTATGATTTTCTTTTAAAGTAGCATGAGCACATATCTCATCTAAAATATCAATTGTTTTATCAGGATTCATACGATTTTTAATATATTTATTGCTTAATTTAATAACTAAGTCAATTAAATCTTTAGAAATTGATACTTTATGAAATTTTTCATAGATAGGATATAGTTTATAAATAATTTCTTTTACTTGCTCTTCATTAGGCTCGCTTAAAAGAATTGTTTGAAAACGTCGATCTAAAGCTTTATCACTTTCCATATATTTCTTGTATTCGTCAATAGTAGTTGCCCCAATACAATGGAGTTTATTGCGCGCTAAAGCCGGCTTTAATATATTAGCAGCATCAACCGCTCCTTCAGCTCCACCTGCGCCAACTAATGTATGAATTTCATCAATAAATAAAATAATATCATCTTGTTCTTCAATTTCTTTAATTATTTTGTTTACTTTTTCTTCAAATTCTCCTCGATATTTAGTTCCAGCCACTAAAGATGATATATCTATATTGATAATTCTTTTACCAACTAATTTTGAGGGTACATCTCCCAAAACAATTCGTCTGCTAAGTTCTTCAATTAAAGCCGTTTTACCAACACCAGCTTCACCAATTAATAACGGATTATTTTTATTTCTACGAGTTAATATTTCTATTAAACGTTTAAGTTCAGCATCGCGACCAATAACTGGATCAAACTCATTATTTTGAGCTTTTTTTGTAAAATTAACACCTATTTCATCAATATATAATTTTTTCTTCTTTCCTTTTTTGGTATGCTTAAAAATAAATTCTTGATATAATTTATCCAAATCAATTCCCATACTAATCAAAATTCTAATTGCAATTCCTTCTCCTTCTTCTAACAAGCCCAAAAATAAAAATTCAGGAGAAATATCAATATTATATTCTTTGCTGATATCATTAGCATTCTCTAAAACATTTTTTAAAATAGGTGTATACAGAAAACATTCACTTTCATTGGTACCTTCACCAATAATATTAATAATTTCCTTTTTAATAATTTTATAATCAATATTATACTTTTTTAATTTTGATGAAACATTATTTTTATTTATTAAAAGACCTAATAAAAGATGCTCAGTTCCTATATAGGGATGGCGAAGCTCTAACATCTCTTTTTTCGCACTGCTAATAATTTTTCTTGCTTCTTCTGAAAAGTTATAAAACATAAATACCTCCTATATAATATTCTATGTATATATTGAACAAATAAAAAAAATTTTAAACAACAAAAAAAGCTCTATTGAGCTTCTTCATATATCACTAAAGCTGAAAAGCAATATATTTGTTCTTCAGCAAAAATTCCCACAGCTACTTGATACTTAATATCGATAACGTTTACGTCTTCAATAAAAGCATTAATTACGCTTTCTAAATCTTTTTCGTGGGCTTCATCGAATACTTTAACTTTCATCATATCACCAAACTTATTCTATATAATAAGTTTGGACAATAATGTCGATTTTAGTATTTAGTTTGACGGTTAGAGAAAGATTTACCTAAAGATGGTACATTTAACACTTTTCGTGGATTAAATGAATTAGACGTAAAATTACTATAAGTTATAAATCGACCTGTTGCTACTTGAAAGTGGACATGAGCACCTGTTGAACAGTTATCCCAATATTCAGCACTCGTACCACCAACCGTACCAATAACAGTTTCATAACTAACAACTTGTCCTACTTTAACTTTAATTGTCGCTAAATGGAAGTATCCTGTAACATAACGAACACCATTAATATTGTGTTCAATATAAATTTTATTACCACCGCAGACATTTTTTCCTGTTTTATTATACTGTGATTTTGCATTTATAACTTCAACTACTTTACCATTAGCCGCAGAATAAACATTCTTTCCATGAGATGTGGCAAGGTCAATACCATAATGAAAATCTGAATATGGTCGGCCGTTTAAAATAAATGATCTACTTCCCCAGTTGCTAGAAACACGTCCAGAAACAACAGGTCGATAAAATGCTGTACCCGGAGGCAAAAGATTACTTTCACCGCCTTTAGCTTCACAAGCTTCATAATCCATTGTTTCTTCGCATTTATAAAATTCATACATTTTTTCATATTCTTTTATTTTTTTCTCAACTCTAGCAATTTCATCTTCAATTGTTTCAGCACCTTCAATAGTAGTTGACAACTCTGCACTAAGTTCAATAATCTTATCTTCTAATTCTTTATTTTTCTTTTCAAGTTGCATTATTTTTTTTGAAACTTCTTCTTTTTTCTCTTCATTTTCTTTAATTAAATTAGTATAATCATCGATTAGTGAATTATTATAATCACTTAATTGTTCAGCAATAGCCATTCGATAAATAAAATCAGTAAAATCAGTTGAAGTAAACAAATATTCTAAGTAAGCATCTTCTCCTGTAGAAGATAATTGATAATATCGAATTATATCTTCCATATCTTTATTTTTTTCCGAAATTTGTTTTTCTAATTGAACAATTTCTGCTTCTAATTTTTCAATTTCTTCTTCTAATTTTTCTTTTTCAATCGCTATTTTAGCCACTTCATCACGAGCTTGCGCTACTTCTTCTTCGGTTAGCTCCTTCTTATCTTGACTTTCTTCATACTTTTGCTTTAATTCTTCTAACGTTGTACGATAATCTTTAAGTGATTGAGCACTAGCTTCTTCAACGAAATCTGGGATAACTACTTGTGAACTTAAAAGCAATATAATTAAAATAACATAGCTAAATTTTTTTAATAATTTCATAATTCACCTACTCTTTCAAATTTTTACGAATCTTTTTATAATCAGGGCAATAAACACTTACTAACTTCCAAAAATTCGCCGAATGATCGAAATATATAATGTGACTTAATTCATGAATAATAACGTAATCCAATTCTTCAATGCCATATTCAATCAAATGACTATTAAGAGTAACTGAATGTCTAACGCGATTATAAACACCCCATCTTGTTTTCATTGCTCTAATTTTTAATTGTGGCATTGTGATATTTTCTTTAAAAATACTACAAATATAAACAAATCGTTCGTGAAATATTTTTTCAATTTGCTTTTTATACCACTTATCTAGCATCGTCTTATTCTTAGTGTAAATTTTATCATTAACGATTTCGATATCATCCATTATTGATACTTCAATTATATCATAAGATTTACCTAAATAAAAGAACATATCCTTTTTTTGATTACTCAGTTTCTTTTTACTAATCATTTTTAATAAAGTTTGATAATTATCGTCTAATATATTCTTAATTGTTTCTTTCGTAGTAAATTTAGAAGTTGTAACATATATTTTTAAATCATCTTTAACTCTGATATAAGTATTTTTATTATTCTTTTTTTCAATTATAACTTCATAATTTTTATTTTCAATTTTGTAATTCATTAAAGTACACTAACAAGAAGAAGTAATAATAACCCAATAATAAATATGCTTAAAATCAGTTTCCAAATGTACAATAACCATTTTTTATATGAAACATCTAAATAAGCTAAACCAGCTACCAAGAAAATACTAGTTGGTGCAATAATACTAACTAGGCCATATATTAATTGAAACGTTAAAATGGCCAAAGAATAGGCATTTCCTGTAAATAGTTGTGAGAACATTCCATTTGTTTGTAGTGCTACCGCAGCATAATCATTTACAAATAAGCCATAAAATATCGATGTTAACGTGGCAAAAGGAATAGGTTCAATACTAATATTTTTATTAATCCAATTAGAAATAGTATAAAATATATTTTCACTTTCGCTAAACACATATGCTTGGGTATTTAAAAAAGTTATAATCAAGCTAGCAAAAACAATATAAATAGTCGTCTTCATCATACCTTGAACACCTTTTTTTGTCGCATCAACAAAGTCATTAAAAGATATCGAATAAATAAAACTTAAAAGAATGGATAATAACAATAATAAGGCACTCATCGTAAAGCCTGACCAATAACCAAAAGGTTCAATGTTTCCTAAAAGATTATTAACAAAAGGATATCCAGCAATACTATTAGTCATTATGGTGTCATAAGCTTCTGTTAAAGTAGTGTTTCCAAATACATAATACCAATTATACATGCAAACACTCATAACAATAAAGAATATAGCGGTTAATAAAACTAACGGAATATAACTACGATTTTTTTGTATATTATTATCATACATTGGATCTTCACAACTATCATCTTTTGGACTTTTAGATATTAAAATATATCCAGTAGTTAAAACCATAAAAAGAAATAAAATAATAATACGACTTAGTAAGTTATCATTCCACACTAAATTATAAACAGTATTATTAATACCTGTAACATCCCATGCTGTAATAGAACACATTCTACCTATTAAAATTGGTAAAATCGTTGTTGCTAATGTTGTAATTCTTGAAAAATTTAGTTTCAGCAAAACTGTAATAAAAAAAGGAACCAATAAAAATAAAAGCAAACTTAAGCCGGTTAAAGACGAAACTAAAGTGAAAAAAACAATTGTTCCAATTATAAATGCAATCTTATTCCTAGTTAGTTTATTAACCGTATCCTCAACTAAATTTCCATATGCCCCAGTTTTATTTAAAACTTTATAAAAAATACCAATTGATAACATACCCAAAATTAAACTAGTATAATTTATTAATTCTATTGAAACGCCATCTATTTTTAATAGTTTTGAAAAATTTCCCCAACTAAAAAAATTAAAAATTGAGCCTAATAAATCAAATACTCCCATTGGTTTAAACCCACCACTAACAAAATTACCATCTGTAAATAAACTAGTTGGTACAATCCAAGTCAATAGCATAAATATTATGGTTATAATACCAATTGCTTTCAATAAACTATATTTTTTCATACATACCTCCATTATCATTATAACAAAAATTAAGATTGTTAGTAAAAATATCTTAAAATATTTCATTATTTTTTCATTTTAATGTATAATACTTAACAGGTGATTGTATGTTTAAATATAGTAATACTAATAAAAGATATCACACTTTAGACTATTTCTATAAGCAAAAATTCAATTCAAAAGTTTTCAAAGTCAGCCTTAATGCCGGGTTTACGTGTCCTAACATTGATGGTACTGTCGGTTACGGTGGATGTATTTATTGTTCTAATTTAGGCAGTGGTGAATACGCTGGCAATGTTAATGATGATTTAGTTACACAATTTAATAAAGTAAAGGATTTAATGAATAAAAAATGGCCGCATAGTAAATATATTGGATATTTTCAAGCACACACTAATACCTATGCGCCTTTAGAAGTCTTAAAAGAAAAATATGAAACAATTTTAAATTTGAATAACGTTGTTGGCTTATCGATTGCTACAAGACCAGATGCAATTAGCGAAGAATGTTTAAATTATTTAGCAGAGCTAAATAAAAAAACTTACTTAACCATAGAATTAGGTCTTCAAACAATTCACGAGAATACATCAAAATTAATCAATCGATGTCACTCTTTAAAATGTTTTGAAGATATGGTAAAAAAATTAAGAAAATATAATATAAACGTAGTTGTTCACATCATTAATGGATTACCATATGAAACAAAAGAAATGATGATTGAAACGGTTAAATACTTAAATACTTTAGATATTCAAGGAATAAAAATTCATATGTTATCAATTTTAAAAGATACTGCCTTGGCTAATCTATATGAAAAGGAAAGATTTAAAACTCTAACGCGTGATGAATATATTGATATTGTATGCACGCAATTAGAATATTTACGAGAAGAAATTGTTATTAATCGTATTACCGGTGATCCTAAAATAGATGATTTAATTGAACCTAATTGGTTAATTAAAAAAGTTACTATTTTAAATGATATTGATAAAGAATTAGTTAATCGCAATTCTTATCAAGGCATAAAGGTTAACAAAAAGGAATCTTAAATAAATTAAGATTCCTTTTTTGAATGACTACACAATAATTTTAGATCAGTCATTATCCAATTATCTACACTCTCCAACAACATTGATTCACAGTACGGGCATTTATATGGATTACCTTGAACTTTTTCATTGCAATTATGACATTTACGAGCAATCCTTTTCTTATGACGTTTAATAACGGTAATACTATAACAGCTTTCATAACGAACACGTGCTGAGGTCAATCTAAAAGTTTCTTCCATACCTTTCATATACTTATCCTCAGAAACAGCAATATTGATAACAGCTCGATAACAATCATTTTCTTGAGCAAAAGATTCTGTTTGGATTTTATCTAAATTAATATTTACTCGTACAGCCTGTTTACCACGATCGTGCAAACTTTGCATTTGCTTTGAATATTGGTTGTATAATTCTATACCCAATTCATGCATTAAATTATCATACTCAAAATTCATAAAATCATCTTGAATATTTTTATATAAATCAAAAATTTCTTTTAAGAATTTCTTTTCATCAAAATTATCAGGATAATTAATTATAGATACTTCATCATCTTCAGCTTCAACAATAACTTCTTCATCAGGTACAATTAATTTTTTCTCTTCCTCTTGACAAGCATTTTCACTTTTATTCTCAATTGGATAGGAAAATTTTAAAAGAACACAAGAAACAATTAAGACGATTACTGCTAATATTGAAAAATCTACTATAAAATAAATAAGTGAAATAAAAATTAAAAAAATAATTAAACACGTTTCTATTCTCTTTTTGTTCATCATACCACCATGTTATAATTGTACCACATTTTATATAAACTTGGCTAGTTTTTAAGACAAAGAAAAAGATTAGAAAATCTAATCTTAATCAATTAACTCTTGTTCTAAAGCCTCTAATGGTTCTTCTTTAAGGTTATCAAGCGCTAAAGAATAACCGGCTTTACGATACTTCTTGGCACCTGTACCAGCAGGAATTAGTTTTCCTAATAAAACATTCTCTTTTAAACCAATTAAATGATCAACACGGCCGTGAATTGCTGCGTCTGTTAAAATTCTTGTAGTTTCCTGGAATGAAGCCGCTGATAAGAATGAATCGGTTTCTAATGAAGCTTTAGTAATACCTAATAATACAGGAATACCTTTAGCAGGAATTTTTCCTTCAATAATTAAATTATGATTTGTTTCAGTAAACTTATTATAGTTAACCATTGTTCCTGGTAAGAAATAAGAATCACCAGAATTGATAATTTTAATTTTAGAAATCATACGTTTTGCTATAATTTCAACGTGTTTATCGCTAATGTCAACACCTTGAGAACGATAAACTTTTTGAACTTCTAATAAAATATATTGTTGTGTTGTAATAGGATCAGTAACTGCCAATAATTCTTTTGGATTAATTGCTCCAAAGGTAATTTTATCACCAGCTTTAATTTCTTGCCCTTTTTCAACACATAATTTTACACCATAATGAGTTGTATATTTTTTAGAATCAACATCATTTTTAACATATACAACAAAATTTCCATTTCCTTCTTCAATTTCAGTAACCACACCATTAATTTCCGAAATAGTGGCTTTACCTTTTGGATTACGAGATTCAAATAATTCTTGAACACGAGGTAAACCTTGTGTAATATCGTCTCCCGCAACTCCACCTGTATTAAATGTTCTCATGGTTAATTGCGTACCTGGTTCACCAATTGACTGCGCAGCCATAATACCAACGGCTTCGCCTTCTTCAACTAATGTCCCAGTTGCAAGATTACGACCATAACATTTACAACATACACCATGATCTTCTTTACAAGTAAGTACTGTACGAATTGGAACTTTTGTTATTCCAGCAGCAATAATTTTATCTGCTAAGCTTTCTGTAATATATGTATTTCTTTCACAAATAGTTTCTTTAGTTTCTGGATTAATAACTTTTTTACTTGTATAACGTCCGACAATACGATCATATAACGATTCAACTATAGTACCATCTTTTTCATTAACAAACGCCTCAACAAACACACCATTTTCTGTTCCACAATCATCAGACTTAACAATAATATCCTGTGCAACATCAACTAAACGTCTTGTTAAATATCCAGCATCGGCAGTCTTTAATGCGGTATCTACAGCACCTTTACGAGCTCCATGCGTTGATAAGAAGAATTCATTAATTGTAACTCCATCACTAAATGATGAAATAACAGGTATTTCTTCTGATTTACCGTTTGGTTTACCAAATAACCCACGCATACCAACTAGTTGTGTATAAGAACCCATATCTCCACGAGCTTTAGAAGTCATCATAATACAAATTGGATTATCTTTATCTTCTTTAACCATTTCTTCAAGTTCTTTAGTAACTTGACTTTTAGCATTTGTCCAAATAGAAATTACTTTTTGATATCTTTCATCATCAGTTATTAAACCACGCTTAAACTGCTTATTTACTTGATCTACTAAACTTTGGGCTTCAGCAACAATTTCATGTTTTTTTACCGATGGCTTAATATCACTAATTGCAATACTAATACCTGATACTGTTGAGTACTTAAATCCTAAATCTTTTAATTTATCAAGCATAATAGATGTTTCTGTTGTTTGATAACGTTTATAAATTTGGGCAATTAATTTTGTTAATACACCCTTCGCAAAAGCTGGTACTAATTCCATTTGTACTATAGTTTCTGGAATATTTGTACCCTTTGGAAGAAAATATTTAGCCGGTGTAATTTTTTCAATATTTTCACTTGTTCCATCATTGATATATTGGAATGTATCAGGGAAAATTTCATTAAACAAAATTTTACCAACAGTTGTAACTAAATATTTATCTAGATAGTTATCTGGGAATATTTTATGCTTAAATGAATTTACTGGAAGCGCAATTCTAGCGTGAAGTGTCAATTCACGACGTTCATAAGCCATCAATGCTTCATTAGGGTCTTTAAATACACGACCTTCACCTTTATCTCCAGCTTTTTCAATTGTAATATAGTAGTTTCCTAAAACCATATCTTGCCCAGGAGTAACAATTGGCTTACCGTCTGATGGTTTTAAAATGTTATTTGCACCTAACATCAAAATACGAGCTTCTGCTTGAGCTTCTTCTGTAATAGGTACGTGAACAGCCATTTGATCTCCATCAAAATCAGCATTAAATGCTGCACATACAAGTGGATGAAGTCTAATACTACGGCCTTCAATTAATTTTGGTTCAAATGCTTGAATACCAAGTCTATGTAGAGTTGGAGCGCGGTTAAGCATTACCGGATGCTCTTTAATTTTTTCTTCAACGACATCCCATACTCTTGGATCTTGATTTTCAATCATTTTTTTAGCAACTTTTATATTACTTGCAATTTCTTTTTGAACTAAGCCATTAATAACATGTGGTTTAAATAACTCTAAAGCCATCTCTTTTGGAATACCACATTCATACATTTTTAAGTTTGGACCAACTACGATAACAGAACGGCCAGAATAATCAACACGTTTACCAAGTAAGTTTTGACGGAAACGCCCTTGTTTTCCCTTTAACATACTACTTAAAGACTTAAGTGGTCTATTACCAGCTCCCGTAATATTACGACCACGTCTACCATTATCAAATAAAGCGTCAACAGCCTCTTGTAGCATACGTTTTTCATTTTGAATAATAATAGATGGGGCACCTAATTCCATTAATTTTTTCAAACGGTTATTACGATTAATAACACGTCTATACAAGTCATTTAAATCAGAAGTTGCAAAACGACCGCCGTCTAATTGAATCATTGGACGTAATTCTGGTGGAATTACAGGAAGAGCATCTAAAATCATCCATTCTGGCTTATTTCCAGATTCTAAAAACGCATTTAAAATATCTAAACGTTTAATTAATCTTACTCTTTTTTGACTTGAAGAATCTTTAATTTGTTCAATCTCAGCTTTTATTTCATTTACTTCTTTTTGTAAATCAACAGCCATCAATAATTCTTTAATTGCTTCAGCTCCCATGCCAACACGGAAACTATTTCCATATTTTTCATAATATGCACGGTATTCACGGTCACTAATAGTTTGTTTTTTCTCCAAAGGTGCAGGACCTGGATCTAAAACAACGTATGAAACAAAATATAATACTTCTTCCAAATCTCTAGGACTCATGTCAAGCACTAATCCCATACGAGATGGAACCCCTTTAAAAAACCAAATATGGGATACCGGAGTAGCTAACTCGATATGTCCCATACGTTCACGGCGAACTTTAGAACGAGTTACTTCTACTCCACAACGATCACATATAATATTTTTATATCTTAATCTTTTATATTTTCCACAAGAACATTCAAAATCCTTTGTAGGTCCAAAAATTTTCTCACAGAATAAACCATCGCGTTCTGCTTTTAGTGTACGATAATTAATTGTTTCTGCTTTTTTAACCTCACCATAAGACCATGAACGAATTTTCTCAGGAGATGCAATACCAATCTTTAATCCTTCAAAATTGTTAACATCCATTATTTGTCATCCCCTTCCAAATTTTTAAGTTCTTCTTCTGAAATTTCAAAATCTTCATTATCTAAATCATCTTCAAATTCATCATCTTCATTATCGTCTTCATAAGCTATTTCTTCATCTTCATAATCATCATCCGCAAAAGCATCTTCGTAATCTTCAAATATCTCATCGTTTGACTCTTCTGAAACTAAAGTGGAATCAACTTTTTTCTCTACTTCTTCAATATCTGATGATGAATCTTTTTCATTTTCTTCTAAATCTTTAAGTTCAACAAAATTACCAAACTCATTTAAAACCGTAATATCAAGTCCTAATGCTTGGAATTCTTTAATTAATACTCTAAATGACTCTGGAATTCCTGAACTTGGAATTGGCGTGCCTTTAACTAAAGACTCATATACTTTAACACGACCTACAACATCGTCAGATTTAATGGTCATCATCTCTTGAAGAACATGTGCTGCACCATAAGCATACAATGCCCAAACTTCCATTTCCCCAAATCTTTGACCACCAAATTGAGCTTTACCTCCAAGTGGCTGTTGCGTTACTAAGCTATACGGTCCGGTAGAACGAGCATGTAATTTATCATCAACCATGTGATGTAATTTAATCATGTACATTGTACCAATACTTACACGATTATCAAATGGTTCCCCAGTACGACCATCATATAATACTGTTTTACCATCTTCATCTAAACCAGCTTCCTTTAGAGCATCTAAAATTTCTTCTCTTGTTGCACCACTAAACACTGGCGTTGCTACATAGATTCCCAATTTTTTAGCAGCGGCACCTAAATGCATTTCAAGAATTTGCCCAATGTTCATACGAGATGGAACTCCAAGTGGGTTAAGTAAAATGTCAACTGGTTCACCATCAGCTGTATATGGCATATCCTCGCTTGGTAATACTAATGAAATAACACCTTTATTACCATGACGTCCGGCCATTTTATCACCAACAGTAATTTTACGTTTTTGAGCTATATAAACACGGATTATCTTTGAAACACCTGCAGGTAGTTCATCGGTATCTTCTTTAGTAAATATTTTAATATCATGAACAATACCACCGCCACCGTGTGGAACACGCAATGAAGTATCACGAACTTCACGGGTTTTTTCACCAAAGATAGCATGTAATAACTTTTCTTCACTAGTTAATTCAGCTATTCCTTTTGGAGTTACCTTACCAACTAAAATATCATCATCACGAACTTCAGTACCAATAGCAATAATACCATTTTCATCTAAGTTCTTACGAGCTTCTTCGCTAACATTAGGAATATCTCTAGTAAATTCTTCTGGTCCTAATTTTGTATCACGACATTCAATTTGATAATCTTGAATATGAATAGATGTATAAACATCATCTCTTACCAATCTTTCATTTAAAATAATAGCATCCTCATAATTGTAACCATTAAAGTTCATAAATGCAACTCTAACGTTTTTACCTAAGGCCATTTCGCCTAATTCTGTACTTGGTCCATCAGCAATAATTTGATCTTTTTTAACCTGATCACCAGTTCTAACAATTGGAACTTGATGATAACAAGTACCGGCATTACTACGATCATATCCACTTAAATAATAAGTATCAATGCCGCCTTTAGTTTTAACTAAAATCTTATTAGCATCAGCATAGTCGACAATACCATCAGCTTTTGCTGCAATAACAGCACCAGAATCGCGAGCTGATATAGCCTCAATACCAGTACCAACTATTGGTGCTTCTGGTTTTAATAACGGTATAGCTTGACGTTGCATATTTGATCCCATTAAAGCTCTTTTTCCATCATCATGTTCAAGGAATGGAATTCCAGCTGTTGTAATTGATACAACTTGTTGGCTAGAAACATCCATATAATCAACATTTTTTGATTCAATAATCATATTCTCGCCACGATAACGAACAGGAACTCTTTCATCTGCAAATTTATCATCTTGAGTCAAGTTAACTGTTGCTTGCGAAATATGATAATCTAATTCTTCATCAGCAGTCATATAAACAATTTCATCTGTTAATTTACCATCAACAACCTTACGGTATGGTGTCATGATAAAACCGTAATCATTAATTTTAGCATAACTTGCTAAAGCTGTAATAAGTCCGATATTTGGACCTTCCGGAGATTCAATTGGACACAACCTTCCATAGTGAGAAGGATTAACGTCACGAACTTCCATACCCGCTCTATCTCTTGATAAACCACCTGGTCCTAAAGAAGATAATCTACGTTTATTAGCCAATTCGGCAATTGGATTTGTTTGATCCATAAATTGTGATAACTGACTACTACCAAAGAATTCTTTAATAGCTGCTGTAAGTGGTCGAATATTAATTAAAGTTTTTGGCGTCACTTCAGCAACATCTTGTGTTGACATACGATCTCTAATAACCCTCTCAATACGACTAATACCTACACGGAATTGATTTTGTAAAAGTTCTCCTACTTGACGTACACGGCGATTTGATAAATGATCGATTTCATCAAAATTACCAATACCTTCATGTAAATTTAAATAATATGATACAGTTGCATAAACATCTGAAATAGTTAAGCGTTTCAAATCAATTGTTTGATCATTACCGATGATAGGAACAATGCGATCAGGATTATTATTAGAATAAACTTTAACAATTTGTACTTTATTAAAACTATCTAATTCCTCATTAATTAAAACTTCTTTAACACCATACCCCTCGGCAAACACTGGTTTTAATTTTTCTAATAGATCTTTAGTAACTACTTCCCCAGCTTCAGCAATAACTTCGTTTTTTACTTTAATTGTTTCAGCCAAACGGCATCCCAACAATCTTTCAGTTACATTTAATTTTTTATTAAACTTATAACGTCCTACTTTTGCTAAATCATAGCGGAATGAATCAAAAAATCTTGATATTAATTGATTCTTTGCACTATCTAGCGTAGATGGTTCTCCAGGTCTTAATTTAGAATGAATATCAATTAATGATTCATCAGTATTTTTATTAGCATCTTTCTCAATAGTGCGAATTATATACTCGTCTTCACCAAAAAGATCAATAATATCAGCATCACTAGATAAACCTAATGCTCTTAACAAAGTTGTTATTGGTACTTTACGGGTTCGATCAATACGAACATAAATAACATCTCTAGCATCAGTTTCATACTCTAACCAAGTACCACGGGTTGGAATAATTTGTGAAGTAATAATACTTTTACCATTTTTTTTGTCGATATCTCGGCCATAATACGCACTAGGTGAACGTACTAATTGTGAAACGATAACGCGTTCTGCACCGTTAATAACAAAAGTACCACTCTCTGTCATAATTGGCATATCGCCTAAATAAATTTCTTGCTCTTTTACTTCACCAGTTTCATGATTAAATAATCTTGCTTGAACTTTTAAAGGAGCTGCATAAGTTGCATAGCGGTCTTTGCAACCTTTTATTGAGTATCTAGGCTCTTCAAATGAGTATTCTCCAAATTCCAACGTTAAATTTCCAGTAAAACTCTCCACTGGAAAAATATCTTCAAATACTTCATTAATTCCTTCTGTCATAAACCAATCATATGACTTTTTTTGAATTTCTAATAAGTTGTTTAATTCTATTGCGTTTTTTGTTTTACCATAATTTCTTCTTTCACGGTAATCTCCCATTTTTTTAACTGTATAAGCCACTGTTTCACCCCATAAACTATTTTCTAAATGTATATAAAAATATACATGTCGCCAATTTATAATTTTAGCAAAATACTAACAAGTTGTCAATAAATTCTCGCAATCAATTACATAAAAGCCCTTATTTTTTTCTAAAATTTTTACATAATATTTTTTTTCTAAATCTTTTACAACAGATTTAGCGCCCTGATCCTTGTGAATAACAAAAATCAAATGCCCACCTTTAACTAAATATTTTTGTGCTTCAAATAATATTTCGTATAAAATTTTCTTACCTACTCGAATGGGTGGATTTGTAATAATATAGTCATATTTTTTTACAACATTTTCATAAATATTACTTTCAAATATATTAGCATGAACTTTATTTATTTTGGCATTTTTTTTAGTCAAATTTAAAGCTCTAATATTTATATCAATCATATCAACTGTTAAACCATGACTAGCCAAAAAAATGCCTATTGGTCCATAACCACATCCAAAATCTAAAATATTTCCCTTTATATTATTCACATCTATGCTTTCTAGAAGCGTTCTTGTTCCAAAGTCAAGACCATTTTTAGAAAACACATTGTGATCTGTAATAAAAGTAAAGAGTTTGTCTTGAATGATTGCTTTTGTGCTTTTTTCATCACTTTTAGCAAGTCCTTCATTTTCAAAGTAATGTGCCATTTGCCACCTCTATATCAATACTTAAAAAACGGTTAAAGCCCATGCCGAAAAAATCGGCATAGGCTAAAACAATTCATAAATTAATTATTTTAATTCGATAGTAGCGCCAGCTTCTTCAAATTTAGCTTTAATTTCATTAGCTTCATCAGTAGCAACTTTTTCTTTAATAACTCCACCGTTATCAGCAATTGCTTTAGATTCTCCTAAACCTAAACCAGTAATTTCTTTAATTAATTTGATAACGTTGATTTTGTTTGGACCAGCAGATGCTAAAACTACATCAAATGAACTTGGTCCTTCTGAAGCAGCTTCTTCTGTAGAAGCAGGTGCAGCAACAGCAACAGCTGATGGATCAACTCCAAACTCCTCCTTCATTAAATCTACTACTTCTTTAATCTCTAAAAGAGTCATTTCTTTTAAAGAATCAATAATTTCTTTTGCACTTAATTTTGCCATTTTATTTCCTCCTTTATTTTTTGTTTATATAATTATTTTTCTTCTAAATTTTTAGCATGTAAGTCTAAGCAAATTGCAAAATCTCTAGCAATTCCCATTAAACCACCAGCAAACATAGTAAGCAATCCCTCTCTTGATGGGATAGTAGCTAATTTTTCTAGTGTCTCTAGATCAGTAATTTCTCCATCAACAATACCAACTTTCATTTCTAAATTTGGATGTTTTTTCATAAATTCAGCTACAGCTTTAATTGGTTCAATAGTATCAGTACCAAAAACGACTAATTTTGGGCCATTTAATTCTGATGCTAAATCGATGTTTAGAGAATTTAAAGCACGAGCTACTAATGTATTTTTGTAAATCTTTAATTCAGAATTAGATTTTCTCAAATTTCTTCTCAATTCCATAGTTTCAGCAACTGTTAAGCCATGATTTTCTAAGAAAATAAATGAATTAGATTTTTTTACATTTTCTGTAATTTCATTAACAACTTCTTGCTTTTGATCTAGTATTTTTTGATTAGCCATATTACACCTCCTCTTATTTTGTGTAATACCGTCAAAAAGTCCCTACTTGCCGTAGGGACTTAGAGTTTCCTTAAATAAATTTAAGTTCCTCGGTAGGAAATTAAGACTACGTCACCTACTGTCTACGGTACTATTCTCGCTCAACGAGCATATTATAACATATTTTTTTTTATTTGTAAATATTAAAAATCAAAACTATCTGGGTTTATTTTAATTCCAGGCCCCATTGTTGTAGCAATGCTGATGTTTTTAATGTATTTACCTTTTACAACTGCTGGTTTAGTCTTAACAATTAAACCAACGAACGCTTCTAAATTACCTAATAATTTATCAGCATCAAATGAAACTTTACCGATTGATACAGCAACATTACCATAACTATCAGTACGATATTCAACGCGACCCTTTTTAACATCTTCAACAGCTCTTTTAGTATCCATTGTAACCGTTCCTGTTTTTGGGTTTGGCATTAAACCACGTGGCCCTAAAATACGTCCGATTTTTCCTAATTGTGGCATCATATCTGGGGTTGCAATCATAACATCAAAATCGAACCAGTTTTCTTTTTCTATCTTTTCAATCATATCAGTATCGCCAACATAATCAGCGCCTGCTTCTCTTGCTTGTGCAGCTTGATCTCCCTTTGCTAATACTAATACTTTTTTAGTTTTACCTATACCATTTGGTAATACTGTTGCTCCTCTTAATTGTTGATCAGCTTTTTTAGGATCAAGATTTAATCTCAATACTAATTCAACTGATTCATCAAATTTAGCTGTACTTGTTTCTTTTACTAACTTTACTGCTTCCTCTTTGGTATAAAGTTTATTCTTTTCAATTTTAGCAGCAGCTTCTACATATTTTTTTCCTTTTTTCATTTTTTTAACCTCCTCGTGTGGTAGTGATGGAAAGCGGATTTCCTCCCACATAGGTCAACCTATGTTAGGTTACATTAAATTATTTTTTTTAATCAACAATTGAAACACCCATGTTAATAGCAGTACCTTCTACTATCTTCATAGCTTCTTCTACTGTATAGCAATTTAAATCTGGTAATTTAATTTCAGCAATTTCTCTAACTTGTTCTTTTGTAAGTTTTCCAACAATTTCATTTTTACCTTTTGTAGAACCTTTTTTAACATTACCAACTTTCTTAATTAAGAATGCAGTTGGTGGCGTTTTAATTATAAAACTAAAAGTCCTATCATCAAATACTGAAATTTCTACTGGAAGAATATCTCCCATTTTATCTTTAGTTGCATCATTATATTTGGTGCAAAATTCTTGTAAGTTAATTCCGGCTGGTCCTAAAACAGTTCCTACTGGTGGAGCTGGTGTTGCCTTACCTGCTGGAATTTGTAATTTAATTTTCTTCACTAATTGTGCCACGAAAAACACCTCCTATTAAATTTTTTCGCCGTGGTTCAAATGAATCCGCAATAACAAATCTCCCACTAAATCTATATCAAAAAAATAATATAGCCATATAATAATAACATAAAAACAACTATTTGTAAATAATTAATTTGTTTTTTCTATTTCAGTGAAATCAACTTCTACAATCGTCTCCTGACCAAACAAATCAAGTGCTAATTCTAATTTTTGTTCACCTAAATCAATATTCTTAACTTTTCCATACATATTAGAAAAAGCACCATTAATAACCTTAACCGTATCACCAACTTGAATTTCATTACCAATATCAAGTCGACTCAATCCCATACTTCCTAGTATTTTATCTACTTCTTGTGGTGTTAATGGGAATGGTTTAGCACCCTTACCAGATGAGCCAATAAACCCCGTAACACCAGGTGTGTTACGCACAACAAACCACGCTTCATCAGTCATAACCATCTCAACTAATATATATCCAGGAAACATTTTAGATACTTTTTCTTTTTGGACACCATCTTTAATTTCGATAGTTTTTTCTTCTGGAACAACTATACGTAAAATATAGTCTTCCATACCCATTGTACTAGCACGCATTTCTAGCTTTTCTTTTACCTTATTCTCGTGCCCAGAATAAGTATTAACTACATACCATTCTTTTTCCATTAGTTAAAAGCCTCCATAATTGCTCCCAAAATTGCATCTGTTCCAACAAAAAACAAAGCAAATATAACAATAAAAGATATTGTTGCAATTGAATAAGTTACCATTTCTTTACGATTTGGGAATCTAACTCTAGACATTTCTTTTTTTACACCTAAGAAAAATTGTACTACTTTTTTCATATTCCACCTACATTTCATTTTTATTCAAAATAAAAACACTGTTCGTGTCTAACAATAATCTACCATATTACTTGAATATTGTCAACAAAAACGAGTTTTTTATACCATTTTTATTTTATTTTTGCTCGCTGTATTTTATAAACTGTTGGCAATTTTAAACACATAGGAGCAAATTTAGATAATATATAACCAACTTTAATTTTAAAACCAGGAATTATTGTTTTCTTTTTCTTAAACATTTTCTTTAATGCATATCTAACAACATATTCACTTGATAGACCCTTTAGAGCGAATTCTACTTTTGCTACTTTATTAAATTCCGTATTAACCGGGCCTGGGCAAAGACAACCAATGTAAACATTGCTTTTATCTTTATGAAGTTCTTCCGCTACAGCCATCGTTAAGGCATAAACGTAATTTTTAGTTGCATAATAAGTCGCCATTAAAGGTCCTGGTTGAAAAGCTGCTGCTGATGCAACATTTAAAATATACCCTTTATCTTGATCAATAAATTTTTGAACAAAGTTTTTAGTAAGAACATGAACTGTTTTTATATTTAAATCTATCATATCTAGTTCTCTTTCTAAACTAGAATCGACAAATTTGGAAGCTAAACCAAAGCCAGCATTATTAATGACAACATCAATGTCTTGATTTTTTATTTTATCAAACAATTTAGCACAATTAAAAACACTAGATAAATCAGCGGAAATAATTTGAACATCAGTCGTTAATATTTCCTTTAATTCTTTTAAACGTTCTTCTCGCCGTGCAACTAAAATAAGGTCATATCCTCTATTACTAAGTTGAATTGCAAATTCTCGCCCTAAACCTGAAGAAGCTCCTGTTATCAATGCTTTCATATTATCACCTATATTTATTATATATAAGCATAGTCCAAAAGTCCATCAATTATTTTTAATTTCAATTAATTTTTCTCTTACTTTATTTTTTATTCGCTGCATGGCATTATCTACTTGTTTTTTGTCCTTATCCAAAATTTCTGCAATCTCTCCATATTTAAAATAAGACAACATTAATTCAAACACTTGTAATTCGAAATCAGTTAATGTTAAGCGGATTGCTTCAATTAATTTTTCAGTTTCTACTTCATCAACAACAATACGTTCTGGGTTAGATTGTTCATCTTTCAAAATTTTATCAAAAGAAATATCTTCATCATCAACGTTTAGAGAAATTGACTCATTAAGAGCTCGATGTTTTAATCTTTTGGCAGCAATAATTGTATTAATCATCTTACGTTCAATACAAGCCTTAGCATACGTATAAAAAATAATATCTCTTTGCTCATTAAAATAACTTATGGCATGATTTAATCCAATCATTCCTTCTTGAACTAAATCACTTTCATCCAAGCCTATATAAGGACATGACTTAAGCATTCGATTAGCAATTGAATGAATCAACGGTTCATATTTTTTTATTAAAATATTATTTGCTTCTTCATTATTTTCATTGATGTAAGATATTAATTCATAATCATTATAATCACGATAATCCATACCTTACCCCTTTCTTATTTTAACAGCTTCAAATAAAATAATCCCAGTAGCAACTGAAGCATTTAAACTATTAACTGTCCCATTCATCGGAATACTGGCTATAAAATCGCATTTTTTTTCAACTAAATGACTCATGCCTTTACCTTCATTACCACATACAATAGCAATCTTACCACGATAATCAATTTTAGTATAATCTTCGCCGTTCATATCAGTTCCAACAATCCAAAAGCCTTTCTTCTTTAAGGTTTCCATAGTTTTAACAATATTGATTACACGAATAATCCGAACATTTTCAGTTGTTCCAACACTTGTTTTTACTACCGTACCATTTACTTCAACACTACGATCACTAGGAATAATAATTCCATCAACACCAGCTGCTTCACATGTTCTAATGATGGCGCCAAAATTATGAGGGTCTTCAATATGATCTAAAATAACTAATAAAGGATTTTCTAAATTTAGCACATCATCTAGTTGTGCATACTTATAATCTTCAATTTCTAAAATAACGCCTTGATGTAAACCTGATATTTTTTTATCCATGTCAAATTTAGAAAGAACATGAATATTTAATTTGTTTTGTTTAATTTTTTTTAAAATTTCCTCATCCTTAAAATTTTCTTGAATATATACTTGCTTTATTTTTTCCTTTGAGTCTAATACTTCGTTAGCTACATTTTTTCCAAAAACTAACATCCTATCTCTCCTTTATATAATTCATAATTTCTGTTAAGCGATTTAAATTATCTTTTAAATATAAATAGCCAATTAAAGCTTCTAAACCAGTTGCATTTTTATAAGTAATAATATCAGTATTACGTGGATGAGAATTATTTTTATGATTACGCGCACGCATCACAATCAACAATTCTTCTTCAGTTAAAAAATCTTCATCAATCATCATTTGCAAATATTTAGCTTGACCTTTAGCACTCACGTACTTTATAGCTTCTCGTTGCAATTTATTTACTTTTTCTAATCCACGCTCTAATAAGTATTTACGAATATAGACTTCATAAATTGCATCGCCAATATAGGCGAGCGCTAAAGCATTTTTATTTTTTACATCCATAGTTCACCAACTTCCATACAATTATAACATTTAAGTAAAAAAAAGAAAATAAAATTGCTCTTATTCTCTAAATTTAAAAAACTACAAATTAAATCTATCAAAAGTTATACCGCAAATATTTCCATTCTTAATATCATTTATCACAACCGTATAGACTTTTTCATAATCAACACAACCACCGCGAATTAAGCACCCTCTTCTTCTTCCAATTGTTTCTAAAACTTCTTCGTAATTATCATATTCTACTTTTTTCACACCATATCGTTCAAAAAGTTTGTCAGGATAATACTTTTCTAGTGTTTTTAAAATATAAAAGGCCACTTTGTCAAAGGGAAGAATTTCTTCTTTTATTGCCGTTAACGAAGCAAGATTAAGGGCAATAGTTTCTTCTTCAAATTTTGGCCATAAGATACCTGGACTATCTAATAATTCTAAGGAATCACTAATTCTAATCCAACTTAATTCTTTTGTAACCCCCGGTTTATTTCCAACATTAACAACCTTTTTCTTAACTAATCGATTTATCAAAGTGGATTTTCCCACATTTGGAATACCTACAACTAAAGTTCTCGTTTTTCGTACATTCATTCCTTTATCTATTCTTTTTTTATTTTCTTCCATCATAACTTTTTCAGTTAATTTTATTAAACCATTTAAATTTTGTGAATGTTCTAAATCTGCAGGATATACTTGGTAACCTTTAGCCTCGTAATATTTAATCCACTTATCAGTTTCCTCTTTATCACATAAATCATATTTAGTCATAATCATAATTCTTGGTTTATTTTTAGTGTAATCATCAATATCAACTATCTTTGATGATAACGGCATACGAGCATCTATTACTTCATAAATTACATCTATTAAATTCAAATTTTCAGAAATTAATCTTTTAGTCTTAGCCATGTGACCAGGATACCAGTTGATACCGATTTTGTAAACCTCCTCATTTTTATTTTTGCTCATACTTGTCACTCCTTCATAAATCTATTATATTATATCATGTTTTCACCCTAAGAAAAAAGTAGATTTAAATCTACTCTATAAATTGTAATTTGTATTATTTTTAGCCAATATTAATTACTTATATATTATTATTTTTTTCATTATACATTCTTGCTTGTGAATCCTTTTGCATTTCATATCCATATTCAAATATATATGA
>CALWAL010000010.1 GCA_944373145.1 uncultured Bacilli bacterium | reverse complement strand
CTTAATTTCATTTACAGAATCTATAATATCTTCTTTATTTTCTTCTGATATCTTATTATCTTTATTTATACTTTCTATAATACTTTCAAATGTAATATTTATATTATTAACATTTGAATTATAATTGCTATTATCAACATTTACAGTAATATTTGGAACATTTCCATTGTAATTGTCATTTCTTTTCACTGGTTCTTTATCTAAAATAATTTCTTCATATTCATCATAAATTGACTCTAATTCAGATATTGTTTTTTCCAAATCACTTCTATATTTTCTATAAATAGTTTCACTATTATCTGAACCAATTACTAAAGCAGTTGGATAATAGTATCTATTTTTTAGTCTGTTAGTATCAGTGTTATCAGAACCAAATTCTCTTTCCATAAATCTAATAATTGAAGTATTCCATGCACTAAATTTTGGATCATCTTTTCCACTTGTATTATCAAGCAGTTCTTTTCCTTTTTCTATTAGTGATTTCAATTTTTCTTTTTTATTCATCAGTTACACCTCTTTTTGCTTTTCTATATTAATTTTACCATAAATAAGATTATTCAACAATATTTTTGTGATTAAAGCTCACAAAAAGTATTGACATTAATTAATGATAAATGATATTATTTAATTGTGAGTGTTGCTCACAACATAATTTCTTTCTTTAGTTGGTAATCATTGTACATAGATATATTTATATCTAGAGTCTAAACGAAAGGAGGATAGTTTATATGGATGCTAGAGAAACTTTAAAACTTATTTCAAAGCAATGGTGTAATCTTGATGATTTAATGAAACTTGCTGAAATAGGTAAAAATAATGCAGTTAAACTTAGAAGAGAGATAAAAAATGACCTAATAAATAAAGGTTATAGTCTACCAAATAATAGATTACCAATGATTGAAGTAGTCAACAAACTTAAAATAAACATCAATTATTTAGAAAAGATGGCTAAAGAAAAATTATAGAAAGGAATTATAAATGAAAACGATTGAAGAATTAAAAAATAGTATTGTCGATATTAATTATATAATTGAAAATATGATTAGAGAAAATGGTTTATACTGCTTACTTGGAGAAGCAAAAGTTGGTAAATCTGCTTTGGCTCTTCAAATTGCTAATTCTGTTTGCAATGGTATTCCCTTCTTAAATTTAAATACTAATAAAACATCAGTATTATATTTAAGTACTGAAATGAATCCATCAGAAACTATTAGTCGTATTAATTTCATGAAATGTAATTTAGAAGAAAATAAATTCTTATATACTTTTCCAGAAGACAATATGACGCATATAAGTATATTAAAAGTAGAAAAAGAAATAAGTGAATTTAAAGAAAAATATAATGGAAAACTAGTATTTATTGATATGTTTAATGGAATAAACTTTGGAAGTTATTACGATTTAAACAATTATCAAGATATGAGTCAAAAAATATTTCCACAACTTCGTAAATTATGTAATGATTATAAAGTTTCTATCATTATTGTTCATCATTTGAATCGTAAAGGAAAATCTTTAGGCAGTACTGCTATAGATACTTGCGTAGATGGTAAACTTGCCTTAAAGCAAGATGAAAATATTAAATCAACCTTTTATTTAAGTTATGAAAGTAGAGATTATCCAAGTAAAGATTACGTACTGAAAAGAACTGATAACTTAACACTAATAATTGATGAAGAATCAAAAGAAACCCTTAATCCAAATTTAATTCAATTTTTAAAATATGCGATTAATAAAAAGGAATTTACTTTTACTATTTCTGAAATGGTTAGTAAATTAAATTTATTTATTACTCCACCTGTTTTAGGTAAATTAATTTCGAGTAATAAAGAAGAATTAGAGGGATTGGGATTGTTTATAGAATGCAAAAGGACTGCAACAGAAAGACTATATACTGCTAAATATAAGGAACCTCTAGAAATGCTTACTAACGATATTTTTTCAATAAGTAATAGCAATAATTCTGATAAGGAGGAAAATTATGGCAGTTAAATTATTAGATAAAAATGAATGGACAAAAGATGGTCGTAAATGGATATTTTATGATTATGTTAAAAATTTAGATGGTAGTAGAAGAAAATATAAATCAAAGAAATTTTTCACTAAAACTGAAGCATTAAAAGCCGAAAGAGAGTTTTTAACTATTAATAGTGAAAGAAGCGATAAAGATTGTAATATGACTTTTAAAGATTTATATACTCTCTTCTATGCTTATAAAGAAGACAAAGTAAAATATACTACTCTAAAGACTTATCGAGACAGAGAAAAGTTTTTCAAAGACTTAGATAATGTTAAATTAAAAGATTTTAATATTGAACACTTTGAAAAATGGAAAAAGCAAATAAATTCTTATGGATATACTACTAATCATAAAAATCATCTATTTAAATTTTTTAAAGAATTATTAAACTTTGCTACTAAATGGTATAATTTTAACTTTACTGCAACCTATAATAAAATGACTAATTTTACTGATCCAAATGAAATGCCTAAAGAAATGTTATTTTTTACTTATGATGAATTTAAGAAATTTATTTCTGTAGAAGAAGATATTTTATTTAAAACATTATTTGAAACTTTATATTATTGTGGACTTCGTCGTGGTGAACTTAGAGGTCTTACTTGGAAAGATATAGATTTTGATAATCAATATTTAAGTATTAATAAAAATATTGTTGCTACTCAAGGCGATGAAAAAAAGCCTTATATTGTAACAACACCTAAAACAAAATCTAGTATAAGAAATATCCCAATGCCTAAAGTATTAGTTGAAGATATGAAAAAATTATATGAAGTTTCAAAAAAGCATTATGGTTTTAATGATGACTGGTATTTATTTGGCGATACCGATCCAATCACTAATGGAAAACTAAGACATAGAAAAAATAAAAATTGTGAGTTAGCAGAAGTTAAACAAATTAGAATACACGATTTTAGACATAGTTGCGCATCACTTTTAATAAATAGTGGTGCAACAATAAATGTAGTTGCAAAGTATTTAGGACATACAAAAATAGATGAGACCTTAAATACTTATTCTCATCTATTTAAAAATCAAATGAATGAAATTGTAAACATTATCGACAAACTAAATTAAAATGGGTACCTATTTGGGTACCTAGTACATATATCAAATGGCATAAAGCCCTTATAAACAAAGTATCCCGCCATTTCTGACGGGATTTCAGGGGGTTTTGGTTGTGCACTCTCACATTATTAAAACCGTAAGAGTACTTGGCATGGAGTAACATGCCATATTAAGTATAATTTATTTTGGGAAATAAGTCAATATCAATTTTACACAATTATTTCCCAACTACTCTAAATTCATTGATTTTTCAATCAAATATCGCAATAAAAAATATTTACCATTTTTATAATCTTCACTATTTAAGACCTCTAAACTATCTTCTTTAGCCCTTACTAAGATAGAAAAATCTCGTTTCATATCCGCCAATGAGAACTTTAATTCCCCACTTTGCCTTGTTCCAAATAAATCTCCACTACCACGTAAACGAAAATCTTCTTCACTAATTTTAAAGCCATCCGTCGTTTTTTCCATAACAGATAATCTTTCTGCTTCACGATCACTAATCAAAATACAATAACTTTGACTATCACCACGACCTACACGACCTCGTAATTGATGTAATTGTGATAATCCAAAACGATAACTATCAAAAATAACCATCATCGTAGCATTCCCTACATCAATTCCTACTTCAATAACAGTTGTACTAATTAGAATCTGTATTTTATTATCTTTAAAATCATTCATAATTCGTTCTTTTTCTTCTGAACTCATTTTACCATGTAGCATCTCTACTTTACTTATTTTACCTAAAGCTCGTTCTATTTTTTGTTTTAATGATTCTACATTTTCTAATTCTATTTTATCTGATTCTTCAATTAAAGGCGCTATAACATAGATTTGATGTCCCAATCGTAATTCTCGTTGCATCATATCTAATACTTCTTTAATTTGACTAGAATTACGTAAATAAGTAATGATTTCTTTACGACCACTCGGCATAGTATGAATACTTGAGATATCCATATCCCCATAAATAGTTATTGCAAAAGTTCTTGGAATGGGAGTCGCACTCAAATATAAAATATCGGGATATTCTCCCTTTTTACTTAATAAGGAGCGTTGATTAACCCCAAAGCGTTGTTGTTCATCAGTAATAACTAAACCTAAATATTTATAATTAACATTATCACTAATTAAAGCATGTGTCCCCACAATAATATCAATTTCACCTTGTTCAATCTGCATTCGTACTTTCTTTTGTTCACTTATTTTCATTTTTCCAGTTAATAAAGCTACTTTAAGGGGTACATTAACACATAATTTAGTTAAATTGTTATAATGTTGAAGCGCTAAAACCTCAGTTGGTGCCATAAGAGCTCCCTGCATACCACTCAAATAATTCATATATAAAGCAATAATTGCAACAATAGTCTTACCACTTCCAACATCACCTTGTAATAAACGTTTCATAACCCGCTTACTAGTCATATCTTGATAAATTGCTTTAACACTTTTTAATTGGTCATCTGTTAGTTTAAATGGTAAGTCTTGGATAAATTTTTCAACATTTCTATAATCAAATTGATGTGCTATCCCTAATTGTTTATCACGATATTTATTTAATTGATTCATTTTCATCATAAATAAGAATAATTCTTCATACTTTAAATAATTTAAAGCTTTTGTCAAATTACTTTTATTACTTGGAAAGTGTACTTCTTTAACACTCGTTTTTTTATCTAATAAATGATATCTTTCTTGTAAATAATTAGGAATATATACGGGTAAATCATCTATATCTTCAATCGCACTTATCATATACTGATTAAATTGATTACTACTAATTCCAGAAATAGCATGATATACTGGTTCTATTTTAGGAATTGGTGGTAATAAAGATAATCTAATATCTGATGCTATAACTTGGTTATTTTTTTTATGATATTTACCAATCAGTGTAACTTTAGTACCAACATTTAATTTAGTTTTTAAAAAAGCTCTATTATATATCGTTACATTTAAAAGATAAGCACCAGTATTAACTCTAAAAGTCATACGATTCATCCGTTTATTAAAAAAGAATACACTTGGAATACTTTCAACAATACCATCAATAATTATTTTATCTTCATCTATTAATTCACGAATATTACTACGAGTTAATTCATCAAAACGATATGGGTAATAACTAAGTAGATCTAAAGTTGTTACAATTCCACTTTTTATTAGCAAATTGGCTGTTTTAGGACCTACACCTTTAATTTCCTCAATCTTACGCATTTTACCCTATAATCGCTTTCAATAATCCAAAAGAAACAAGCATCATAATCACACTAGCAATTAAAATACCTAAAAAGGCTGCCAGAAAGGCTTTCTTGCGATCCATACCTAAAACTGCCGCAATTAAACAACCAGTCCATGCACCCGTTCCTGGCAAAGGAACCCCCACAAAGAAAACTAGACCCCAAAAACCATATTTTTCAATTTGACTTTTATGTTTATGAACCTTATCATCCAACCATTTCGCAATACCATTAAAATATTTACTCCCATGCATCCATTTTAAAACTGAATTAATAAACCATAAAATAATAGGAGCTGGTAAAACATTACCAATAATCGAAATAACATAGCTTGTAATAGGATTTAAATCTAATAAAGCTGCTGCAATTAAACCTCCGCGCAATTCCAAAATAGGCATTAAAGAAATAATAAAAACTAATAATTCAGATCCAAAAGGAATACTCTTTAAACCTCCAAATAATTTAATAATCATCTCAACAATTTGTTCTACCATTTCATTTCCTCCAATATTTACAGTATATCATTTTTTATAAGAAAAAAAAAGAAGTTAGCTAACACTAACAACTTCTAATTTTTTACCATTATGTACTAAAACTAATGTAACATTTTCCGGGTATCCTAAAGCTTCTTTATATTCAATATATAATTTAACTTGATAAGCATTCTCATCATTTATATCTTGATATTTATAAGTCGTATTAGTAATTTCATTTACGGTCACTTCTTTTACTTCTGGTAATTTTTGATCTCGTTCACCATAAGTGTTATTTTCAACATAATAATAAATACCCGTTTGATCACTTGCAAAATTTTTAAAAGTTTCTTCATATCCTTCATAAATAAACTGAACACCACCAATATCAGTCTTATTCAATTTACTATTTAAATCATAAAAATCAGCTACAAATAATTGTGAAATTAAAGAAGCATAATCATCTTCAAATGTCTCACTATCCTCATTATTTAAAACATCTTTCAAATCAGAATATAAATCTTTATAATATTTAGTATTATTTTCTGTTAAGTGATAATCATAACTTTCAATATTATCAACAATTTCAACCTTTTGAGTATTCTTTTTACCAGTTAAATCTTTAATAAGACCATAACCTAACATACTAGTAATAATAATTAAAAGTACTAAAAGAATTACTAAAATAGTAATAATAATATTACTATATTTATATTTTCTTTTCTTCATAATTAATCACTATCCCCTATTTCTTCTAATAATTCATTATTGGTATTTTCTCCAACTTTTTTAATTAAATCGAATGTAATAATTGAATTAGATATAGTATTTAATTTATCGGCATATTCCGTATAATGTTTAATATAATCTATCGGAATTTCCGCATCCACGTCTAAAGTCCTATAAGCTTCTTTCGCACTATTATAATATATTTTATTGGTTAACCAGTTTCCTGACGGGAAAACAACAACATTTTCATCAACACTAAAAATATCGTGTCCCAAAGCATACTTATTATACGATCCAAACATATTGGAAATCGTCGGTTGAGCATCAATCATTCCCATAACCGTTTTTACTTCTTTTGAATACTTACTATCAGCAATATCCTTAGACCATATGATTAAAGGTACACTACGATTTAATTCATAAGTATAACTATCCAATGGAATATAAGTTTCATCATCTTTATCTTTAATCTTTCCCGTATAAGGATCATAATTATAATAACGATTGTAATCTGATTGTCTTAATTTAGAATCATGATCTCCATAAATAATGATAACTGTATCATCTAAAAGTCCTGCTTCATCTAAACCATCAATAAATTCCCCAATAGCATCATCAGCATAATGTGTTGATTTAAAATAATTACCTAGTTGCGTTCCTTCCATATAATCAGCAACTTCTTCAACTTCTTCACCTGTTTCTTCGTCGGTTGTCGTATATTTATAATTTACTTCATAAATCCATCCAGATTCATTAGAATACCTTTCAATATCACTAAAAGGTGTGTGGTTTGTTAACATAATTAATAAACCATACCAATTTTCATTTTCAGCATCAATATCTTTAATAATATCAATAGATTGTCTAAAGAACGATTTATCACTTAAGCCAAGTCCAATTTCTTCATCAATTTCATAAGCATCTTTATAAGCATAGAACTTATCATAACCTAAATTTGGATGAACAGCCGTTCTGTTCCATGCACTACCTTTATTAGCATGCATACTAAAAGTATAATATCCTTGCTCTTTAAACAATTTTGGTAAAGTAACATACTCACGATCAAAATAATTAATAAATACCGTTCCTGATGATGAAGGCAATAATGATGTATTAAATGTAAATTCGGTATCACTACTAGTACCGGCACTTTCTTGTGAATAGAAATTTGAAAAATAAATACCTTCACGCGCTAACTTATTTAAATTTGGTGTTACTTCAATACCATTAAAAGAAGCAGGTTCGCCGTTTTTAAAATCATCCGAAATTAAAAAATTTTGCATACTTTCGGCATGAATAACAATGACATTTTTACCCTTAAATAAATTTGTATATTTATTCTTATAAGGAGTTTCGTCCGGTACTTCAGCATAATATTCTCTAAATGCTTTAGCCGCTTCATCATAGCCAAACATACTATTTAACTTAGATCTAGCACATGTAACCATATCATTAAATTGATAAACATAAATACCAAATTCCATTACAACATATTCACGATTCCACTGTTTCTTTAAACGACTTATATCGGTACTTGTCAACATTGAAATAAAGAAACCTAATAGAATTAATGTAACAACAAGTGTATTTAAAAAACATAACTTAGATTGTTCATCTTTAGCTACCTTATCATAATATCCCCGTTTATGAAGTTGCATATGAATGAAAACAAGTGCAAATAATTGCCATAAATATACAAAATCTTTCCACTGCAAGATATTTTCAAATACAGCATCAGTATAGCCACCTAATTCTGATAATGTTGTTAACAATGAAATAGATGCAAATGATAAATAGTTTTTATAATATATGGCATTTATCATACATATTGTTGTAAGAAAACCAGCCATTATCAAAAAGTAAATATACCGATACTTAGGTTTAATAAAATAAGCAAATGAACCGATTAAAATAACTACAACTAAATCGGCCAAAAACGGTTTTATATCTAAAAAATTATCAACAGTTGCACCTCTTACAATTATTCCGTTTATAACCGATGTAATGACAAAAGTAATAAATAAGATATTAGTTGTAATATATTTTTTTGTTTTTTCAAATATTAAAGTTAACGAACTTTTTTCCATTTGTAATGAACTTTTCATTTGTCACCTCAATCTAGTCAACATTATAGCACTATTTTATTATTTTTACAACGTAACAAAAAGAGCTATTTATTAAGTAGCTCTTCTGTTTTAGTATTACAATAAACAGTTACTTTATATTGATCTAAATCATCATATTTAAATAGATTATTATCTTTTAAATCCTCTAAAATAGTTTCATACATAAAGACATAATCACTAACATCTAAATCATCATCACGTGACATCACAACAAAATTATTTTTTTCTTCACCTAATTGACGTTCCACTATGATATCAACAAAATCATCATAATAAGTTACCTCTAATAAAATGATATTATCTTTGATACTATCATCAATAATATATTCAGCTTTACCATTTGGGAAATATAAATTAGTTTCTTTATCAACTTCTAAATCAATTGTTTCTGTTAATGTAGGAAAATGACTATCTTCTAATGTTTTAGGATAGTTATAAGACATTAAATCATTAACAAATAAAACAATACCAATGATTAAAGAAATAATAGAAATAGTTAAGGCAAATAAATGACTGCGATTTTTATTATCGATTGCATCAGATAACGTAGCTGTCATAACGCCAGATAGCAAAGATAAGCTAAGCAAAAGAATAGATAATCCCACTAAGGCAACACCCTTAAAAACAAGATAAATTGCTAAGACGGTTAGTAATAAAAATAAAATATTTAAAAGAATCATTGGAATCATCACAACAACCATAATAATCATTTTTATTATCATAATTGCATAATTTGGTTTTTTCAAAGTTTCCTCTTCTTTTTTATCTTCTTTTTTATCTGCTAGAACTACGTTTGTATCTTTAGTAAAATACCCCTTAAATAAATAAATACTAGCTGCAATACAAAGTGCTAAATAAATAACAGAAATAATATATTCAAAAATAACATTAAGTGAATTGTTAAATGGATAAAATAACAAATCGGATACAGTTTCAATTCCCTCTTCTAAAATAATAAAAGGTAATTTTAAAACCATAAAAGCCATAATTAAAATTAAAATTTTTAATAAAATTTCAAAGAAAGTTACACCTAATTTATTTTTAGTATTTTCTTTAGAATAATTAATAATATCACGAGTTGTATCAGCCAAGAAAATAGCAACATTTTCAATTCCTTCATTTAATACTTCACGGAAATTTTTTTTACGATTCTTAAAATTAACATGATATGCTTCGCATATCTCTTTAGCAACTTCATCAATATCACCTAATTCATTTATTGCTTCTTCTTCACTTTTTCCATCATGTATTTTTTCTTCAATTTGTCGTTGATAATTTTTAATAATCTTTTTTCGTTCTTTTTCATCTATAACATTTAATTTTCGTTCTAATTCTTCTAAGAAATTTTCCATATTCTTCACCGATATCATTGTATCAAATTATACAAAAAAAAGGAAGAGTTTAAAACTCTTCAATAATACTCTTAACATATTTTGTTACATCTTTTGAAATTTCTTCAACCGATTTAATTTTATCACCATCATTACAAGCTATAGTATAAAAATTATATAATTTAGCTAACTCTAAATAGGCTTGTTCTGCATGTTTTAAATGCTCACTACTTCTTTCATTTTGATCCGGTACTTCTTCTCGCTCTTCGCGAAGTTTAATACTACACTCATATGGCATGTGCAAAAAAATTTTTATTTCAGGATCTGGCAAACCTATTAAATCAAATTCAAGTTTTTCTAGCCATTTATAAAAAGCCATTCTTTTTTCTTTTTCAAGTTCCTTTCCACCTTGATGCGCAAAGGTTGAATAGAAATAACGGTCTAATAAAATCCACGTCCCACTATCTAATATTTTATTCATTTCTTCTAAATGATAAAGAAAATCTGCAGCATAGTAAAGCGCTGATACTTTAGGACTAACATTATCGGCTCCTTCTTTAAACCAACCTTCACATATAGCCGGTTTACCTAAATAAGGACCACCAACAATTTTACCAGTTGGTGATTCGTAATCAGGAAAAGACATTTTAATAGCCTTTACCCCCATTTTATTTATAGCTTGTAACAATAACTCAGTTTGTGTTGCTTTACCAGAACAATCTGTTCCTTCAATTAATACTATTTTTCCTCGCATTTTACCCTTCCACAACTTTCTTTTCCTTCTGGACAATATCCATAAATATCGCATGTCGCACCTAAACATTTACTGTAAAGTGGAGCAATTATTTGAACTTGCTTAACCATTTCTCTAGCAATATTTCTAATCTCCCATTGAGCTTTAGTACAACATCTCATTCGGCTAATCCATTCTAATGTTCTTCCATTCATCGTTGTTACAACATTTACAAAATGTCCACATAAATAGAAATAAATTAAATCTTCATCACGAACATTATGCTTTTTAAAATATTGATACATTTTTTCATTAATTTTATGAACTTCACGATAATGTTCTTCATCAACTTTTTTAACGCTTGGTGGCGTTTGATAGTTTTTTAAATTCCACATTGGTGTAAATGTTGGAATTAACATTGAATGCATTCTATGTCTAGTTAAATGTTTTAAAACAATTAAAGAAATAGGTATTTCAAATTGAAAATTAACTTGTTCCAATTCCCGTTGTTCAAGTGAATTCTTTATATCTTCCATCATTTCTTCTTTAACATTTGGATTTTCGTCAACTAAATTTTTCAATATCGTTTTAGCTTTGTTACGTGTCACTTGTTCATGATACATAATAGCACTTTCTAAAATTGTATCATCAACTTTAGGCGTAGCATAGACCAATTTAACTTTATCATACGTCTTTACTGCTTTACCAACTCTATATTTATCATACCAATCAGTCTTATCATTTTTCTCTTCATTAATATGAGGTATTAAATATGGTATATATTCTTCAATAATATGATATAAATGCAGCCCTAATTCTTTAAGTTCATCATACTTACTCAATTTTCCATATAACAAATCGTTAACCATGCGTTCTAATTCACGAGCATCTAATCCCATAATAATATTGGTGTGAAAAGAATATGGTAATACGAATCTAGCATCTTCCTCTTTTACCCCTGCATCAACTAATTTTCCATATTCATTAAAAAGATAATCCATATGCTTTTTATATTTTTTTACTAACTTATCCTGCTCAGCTAATAAATTATTATTTTTATCTTTAAAAGTTGGAATATAATATCCTACATTGCGAAAATCAACTTCTCGACCAGATTTAATAGTGAAAGAAGTTAAACGATAACTAATAATTGTCTGTTCTATAATTGGTGAAACATCACCTAAAGCAAACACGAAATAGTCGTGTTCCATAATAGACTTATGCCCCATTCCAATAATACGATTAACTAAACCTAAATTTTTCTCATAAACATCACAGCTTGCTAAAACATCAAATACATCGCCTTTTGTTCTAGATAATTTACCGGCCGTGGCAATCGTTTTAATACGATTCTCAATATCTTTTCCATTCAATAATTCTATTCTCATAACATCAGCTACTTTCTAAATTAATTATAAAGCGTTTTTTATACGCAAGTCAATATCTTTCATCAATATTTTAAATTTAATTATTTTTATTAAATAACTGGTCTTTATTATTAATACTTTATATTGTTTGTAAATATAATGTTAATTTTTTATTAAAAAAAATAACATCTTTACAATGTTATTTAAATTCATTAAGATTCTAAATATTTTTTATAATCTACACCTATAAAATTCATTAAAATATCATTACTAGTATATAAATATTTATAATTAAGCTGTAAATGATTATCAAAAAATATTAATTTAGAATCTTTTATTAAATCTTTAACTACTTCTATTTTTAATAAATCAATATTATACTTTTCATAAAAAGAATTTTTATCAATACCTTCAAGTTTACGTAAACCTAAAATAAATTCATTTTCAATCTCTGTATTTAAAGTTATTTTTTCTTCTTCATAGACATAATTGCCACTAAAATATTTTTTTAAATTACGTGTGTTAGTATAGCGAATATTACCTATATAACCGCTAGTACCAGCACCAAAACCATAATACATTTCATTATTCCAATATGTAAGATTATGTTTTGATTTAAATTTACCAAAATTGCTAATTTCATAATGCTCAAAATTTTTTAGACGCGTACAAATCAATCTATACATTTCATAATCTAAATCTTCATCAATATTTTTTATTCCATCATTATATAAAATAGTATGTGGTTCAATAATAAGGGAATATGTTGAGATATGAGCAATATTCAAAGCTAAAGCAATATCTAAATCATCAGATAATTCTTTTAAAGTCTGATTAGGAATAGCATATATTAAATCAATACTAATATTATTAAAATACTTCTTAGCTAAATTAATCTTATCGATAGCTTCTTCTTTCGTATGATGACGATTTAAATAAGATATATGTTTTTTATTGAAAGTTTGAATACCAATACTTAAACGATTAATACCATATTTTTTAAAAAGCTGTAATTTTGCTTCATCAATATTTTCAATATTACATTCAATTGTATACTCTATATTTTTTACATTAATTTGCTTTAAAATTTCAAATAGTTTAGTTAATTCTTGCAAATTTAAACATGATGGCGTTCCGCCACCAATATAAATTGTATTAATTTCTTCGCCTTGATATCTTTCTTTAATTTCTTTATTTAAGGCTATTAAGTATTTATCGACTAGTTCTTGATTATAATAAAATTTACAAAAATCACAATAACTACATATGGTCATACAAAAAGGAATGTGGATATAAACTGATTTAATCATTTTACATTCACACTCTTTTGATATTGTGTTATCTTTTCTAAAGCCTCATCTTCAATTTTGGTAATTAATGTTTTAGATACCCCATAAATTAAAGCAACCTCTTCAGCAGAATGAATTTCACCATCTTGAAAACGATGATTTAAAACAGCAATTTCTCTTTCCGTTAAATTAGCGGCTTCAAACAATTCTTGTCCCCACTTATCCTTAAATTTTTTCATAATACCATAACGATTATTTTCTAATTGCTTTCTAATAGTATTAGCAATTAAACTACCAAATAATTCCTCTACTCTAGAATCATTTAAACAATTATAAATATAAGATGGTGTATAAATTTTATCAAAGAAAGTTGCCATTTCTTCTAAAGTCGTATATGGGTGTTGACTGAAATAGCGAACTATTCGTATGATATCTTCTTGTTTTGCCTCCTCTTTATTTTGATCTTCTTCATCACGAATAAGTCCATTAAATTTGCCATCTTTATCTTTTTGGACAGTATGTGTTAAAAAAGTCGTTCTGCCACCTTTTTGATTGCCAGCTATTCTATTTAATTTTAATTGTTCAGCAATAGTTAATCCAGTGCTTGGAATAATTAATGAAGCATACCCAGGCAAATTTAAATAACGTTGACATGAAGATTTTGAAATTCCTGTTGCACTACTAATTTCTATAATAGTCGCTTTTGGGTTATTTAGAAAAAATTTAATAACTTTTTGTTCTTTTGTCTCTTTTGTTTCCATTATTAATCACCTTCATTCATACTTAAGATTGCTAAAAAGGCCTCTTGTGGTACTTCAACACTGCCTACCATTTTCATTCTTTTTTTACCTTCTTTTTGTTTTTCTAATAATTTTCTTTTACGCGATACATCTCCACCATAACACTTTGCTAAAACATTTTTACGAACAGCCTTAATCGTTTCACGAGCGATAGCTTTAGTACCTATTACCGCTTGAATTGGAATTTCAAATTGTTGTCTTGGAATTAACTTTCTTAAATTTTCAACAATGGAACGTCCTCTATTATAAGCAAAATCTTTATGAACAATTAAACTAAAGGCATCAACCATCTCACCATTTAATAAGATATCCATCTTTACTAAATCTGATTTTTTATAACCAATCATTTCATAATCAAATGAAGCATAACCTTTGGTATAAGATTTTAATTTATCAAAAAAATCATAAACAATTTCTGATAAAGGTAATTCATAATGAATATTAACACGGGTTGTATCTAGATACTCCATAGCAATATATGTTCCACGTTTATTTTGACATAACTCCATAATTGAGCCAATATAATTGCTTGGTACAAAAATGTTGGTTTTAATATACGGCTCTTTTATTTGAGCAATCTTTTGGCGTTCAGGCATTTTAGATGGAGAATCTATTTCAATAATTGTATGATCTGTAAGTTCAATTTCATATACGACTGAAGGACTTGTAGCTATTAATTCAAGACCAAATTCACGTTCAATTCGCTCTTCAATAATCTCCATATGTAAAAGTCCTAAAAAGCCACAGCGAAATCCAAATCCCAAAGCCTGCGATGTTTCGGGTTCAAATTGTAAAGAAGCATCATTTAATTTTAACTTTTCTAAAGCTTCTCTTAAATCAGGGTAACGACTTGATTCAATAGGATAAATACCACAGAAAACCATTGGTTTCATTGGTTTATATCCAGCAAGTGGTTCTAAAGCCGGCTTACTCGCTAAAGTAATAGTATCACCAACTTTAACATCTTCAATATTTTTAATACTAGCACACAAATATCCAACTTCGCCTGTTTTTAAACATTGAACTTTTTCTTCATGTGGATTATTAATTCCCAATTCAACAATTTCATATAAAGCACCAGTAGACATCATTTTAATTTTATCGCCTACTTTTACTTGGCCATTAACAACCCTAATTAAAGTTACAATTCCTCTATAAGAATCGTAATAGCTATCAAAAATTAAAGCTTGCAAATTATCACTTATATTTCCTTTGGGTGCTGGAATACGTTCAACAATCGCATTAACTAATTCTTCAACCCCAACACCAGTCTTAGCACTTACTAAAAGTATTTCATCTTCATCAAAACCAATTGTATCCATTAATTCTTTTTTTACACGCTCAATATCGGCATTTGGTAAATCAATCTTATTAATTACTGGTATAATTGTTAAATTATTATCTAATGCTTGATAAAGATTAGCTAAAGTTTGAGCTTCAATTCCCTGAGCTGCATCTACAACTAAAATTGCTCCTTCACAAGCAGCTAATGAACGTGATACTTCATAAGTAAAATCGACATGCCCTGGTGTATCAATTAAATGAAGTAAATAATCTTCGCCACGATATCTATACTTAAGCTGAACCGCATTTAACTTAATTGTAATACCTCTTTCACGTTCTAAATCCATATTATCTAGTAATTGTTCTTGTCTTTCTCTTTCACTTATCGCTCCAGTCACATCTAAAATTCGATCAGCTAATGTACTTTTTCCATGATCGATATGAGCAATAATTGAGAAGTTTCTTATATTTTCCTGTTTCATGGAATCACCATATAAATTATATCATAAAATGATTTATTTGCACTTATTTATCATATATTTTAATATGAAAAATGAAGAGTTAAAATATGTTAATTACCAATTAATTGTTATTTTTATAACTATCCTTGCGGAATTTATTTCACTATTTATAACTTATAATCAAAAAAGAGCTCTTCAAAAAAAGCCTAAAATCATTGAGTCAAAAGCTTTATTTATCATAACTTTAATAAATCGTTTTATTTTTTTTATTACTGGAACCCTTTTCCTTTTAATTAATATTAAATTATATGAAATTTCAAAACAAGAAAATGAAAATTTAAAAACTTATGAACTACAAATTATTGCTTCTATTTTAACCGTTATATCACAGCTTATTGCTATTTATGTCACAACTAAATCTAGTAAAGGGCAAATAAGTGATATTGAAAATCCTAACATATAAAAAACTCCAAAAGGAGTTTAAAGACCTGTTTTAAAAGTCATATAAATTAAAGTCATAAGTAAACCACTGGAAAAACCTAGAAGAAGCGCTAAAAGAACAGAATCTACAAAAGCTGCTTGATTAGGCTTCTTTGGTGTTAAAACATATTGCTTATTTTTATTTAAACCTTGTGCTTTTTGACGTTTACGACTAATTGCTGCTATCAAACCACGATAAAGCATTTTTTCAAAATCTGACAATTCACTACGCTCAATAATTTCTGGATATTGATAAGCTTGTTTAGCAAAAGCCACGTTAATTGCGTGATTTCTAATAGCTACTGGACGAGTATCATTAGTTTTTTCATTTTCATCATCAACTATATTAGCTAATTCATCAAATTCTTCATCACGTATATCAAATGTATAATACTCATCTGAAGCGGTAATACTAACTTGACCTTGATCATAACTTCGCCTTTCAGCCGCGCTTAATTCGCACTGATCAGTTAAAGGATTATATGTAGCTACAATAACATTATTGTCTTTATCAATTCCAACCGCTTCTTCTAAATTAATATACTGTAAATCTAAATAATCCATATTTTCAATCAAAATGCGGATAGCTTTTTTCTTTTTAGGATCTAAAGCATCAAATTGATATTTATAAGCCGATTTATTTCCTTTTAGTTCTCGAACTGATATAAGAGGTAATTCAATATTATAAAATTTTAAATGATAATCAAATACCGCACGTGCATTTTGTCTTTCATTTTCACTTTGAGATGTCGAAATACTTTTTTGAAACTCCGTAAATTGCTCGTTTAAATTCTTAGAATCATGGAGATTTTCAATCATTTTAATTGTTTGATCATCAGGATTATAAAATTTAAAATATTCTTTACCATTAGGTAATATAACTTCTTCAATATCTGTTAAACGAATACCATAAACCTTAGCCATATTCTGCTTCGTTTGTTCAACAGTATTTTCTTGCTTTTCATCCGTCATGATAATCACCTACTCTAGTACCATTTTATCATATAATAACAAAAAAAGAAAAGTATATCTTTTCTTTTATAAGTAGAAAAAGTTTAAATAGCACAAAAAGGTAACAACAATTAAAGTCATTATAATGCCATTAACAATATCTGATGTTGTACTTCTATATTTAACACCAACAGCCTTTGTTACTAAAACGCCACCAATTAATCCACCTAAATGTGCAAACATATTAATACCAGAAATCATAAGTCCAATTGCTAAGTTAATAATAAGTAATGGAATGATTTGTGATTTAATCACGCCACCTAAATAAACACGATAATGATATCCAAAATATATTAAAGAACCTAATAAGCCAAAGATAGCGCCACTCGCCCCAATACTAACAGTAAGATTATTTTGGAAAGCCATAGATAATAATCCACCGATTATCCCACTTCCAAAATAAATAATTAAAAATTTAGTACGGCCAAAAAAACTCTCAATTTGTGGACCTATAACATATAGTGAATACATATTAAGCAATAGATGTACAAAACTACCGTGTAAAAACATCGATGTAATTAAACGATACAATTCAGTATAGTCTTCACCCATCATTTTGAAATTAACTAAACCACCAAAATTATATAAAGTTCCAGCATCAATATCAAAAGGTTTTGCACATACCAACAATACTGCAATAAACATAATTAAATTACTAAGCAATAATGCGTATGTTACAATCGGTCTTTTTTTACTAAAAACATCTTCAGCTTTTTCAGCATCTTCTTGATTTTTTTGATTAATTTCATCAGTTAAACGCATAAAAAGTTCTAAACCTTTTTCCGTTACTTTATCTATTTTATTGATATTAGGAAAACTGTTAACAATAAAATCGTATTGATTAATATCTTCAATATTTTTTATTTCAACACAATCAATGTTAGAGGTTTCTATATCTTTTAAGTGAACATTATCACCTAAATTAATAAAAATACTTAAAGCATTCATTTTAAATGAGAATGTTTTTCTTTTAATTCGTTTTAAAATTTGTCTTGTACGGTATAAGTCAAAATCAAACTGTTCATCATTATGAATATAATTAGTAACAATTCGTACGATTTGATAATCATTTTGGGAATTCTCTAACCAAATTTCATCTTTCGCACCATGTAGGACAATTGGGTTATAACCTTGCTCCGTTATAAAATAATGAATTAATTTCATAACAATCTCATCGTTTTTACTTAATGTTATATTCAATTTTCTCACCTACCTACATTTTAATACATTTTTTAATTTTAGTAAAGTTTATTCGTTTTTAAACATTTCTTGAATTTCAGTAAAACAAGCTGGTAATTCACTATCAAACTCCATATATTTACCAGTTGTAGGATGAATAAAGCCTAATGTTTTAGCATGTAAACATTGACCAGTTTCATTAATTATTTTTTTATGTCCATATACAGGATCATTTACAATTGGATGATTTATATAATTCATATGCACTCTAATTTGATGTGTTCTTCCTGTTTCTAGACGGCACTCAATTAAAGTAGCATTTTTATATCGCTCTAAAACCCTAAAATTGGTAATAGCTTCTTTTGAGTTAATAGCCGTCACAGCCATTTTCTTGCGATCTTTACTATCTCGTCCAATTGGAGCATCAATCGTCCCCGTATCATGATTAATTCTTCCCCAAACTAAAGCATAATAAACGCGAGTTGTTTCTTTTTTACTTAACTGTTCCGCTAAAATAGCATGAGCCTTATCATTCTTAGCAATCATCAAAAGTCCAGTCGTATCGGCATCAATACGGTGAACAATTCCCGGACGGAATTCACCATTTAAACCACTTAATTCTTTTGAATGGTATAACAATCCATTTACTAATGTTCCTGTTTCATTACCTACAGCAGGATGAACAACTACACCGTTTGCTTTGTTAACTACGATTACATCATCATCTTCATAAACAATATCTAAATCCATCTCTTCTGCTTCAGCTGTCATTGGCGTCTCTTCATAATCATTAACCATAACTTCATCACCAGCTCTTAAACAATAGCTAGCTTTTACAGGCTTATCATTAACTAAAAGAGAATTGCTTTTAAGCATTTTTAATATTTTACTACGACTTACGTTTAAGTATTCAGCTAAATAGCTATCAATTCTTATATCAACATTTTCTTCTATTTTAATTTTTTGCACGTTATCTCCTCCAACACACACATTATAATAAGGAATATAACTGATAAAACAATACATATATCAGCTAAATTAAAAACCGGAAACATATAGCCAAATATATTAAAACTTAAATAATCAATAACATATCCTAAAAAAACACGATCAATTAAATTTCCAATAATACCGCCTATAAGCAAACTATAGGTTATACACTCCATCTTATTTAAGTTTTTATTATGAATAAATAACATATAAATAAAGAAGAGCGCTAAAAAGGAAACAATAACTAATATAAAGACATATCCATTAAACATACTCCAAGCAGCACCAAAATTTTGCACATATGTTATGGAAAAAAAATTATGGATAATTTCTTTTGTCTCATTTAATTCTAAATTATTAGCAATCACATATTTAATTAATTGATCCAATACGATTAAAATACTACTAAATAAAGCAATTATTTTTTTCATATTCATCACCAATAAAATTATACCATAAAAAGATAAAAAGAAATATGGCTATTTCTTTTTATAATTACGCAAATATAGTAATTTGACTTTTTCCTTTTTCGAATCATTACAATATTGAACATCAACTTCAGATGGTGCGACGAAAAGAAGGTTACTATTAACTCTATAACAGCATATTTGTTTACCAAATAAACCAATTTGCAATTTTTTACGGAAAAATTCTCGATTATCTTCATTTAAAACTTCTAAATTAACAACTACCGTATAACCATCATTTAAAAATTTTATTACTCGTTCATATTCATCAATACAATTAACTTGCAAACAATATATTTTAGGTACTTTTACTCCATCTTTAGAATTACTATATTCATTTGTTCTAAAAACATTTAACCGTCCAATTATTGTTTTAATATTGATGCCTTTAACCCAATTTTTTATACGAGCAATACCATTATTAAATGGATTATGTGGAATCGCTTTAAAATATCTATCATCAGAAGCTAATTCTATACCATTATGATTTGACTTACCTTTACCAAATAAATTTTTAGCTTCACTACCTACAACATAAGTTACATCATAACCTAAAAAAAGAGCTAATCTAATTATTTGATTATCAAAAGTATTACTAGAATATACTTTTTTATTTTTGCTATTTACTTTAATTTCAACATTAGAACAATATTTACCGCGCATAATCTCACTTCTTTTCCACAAGGCGGTATTATATCACAGTTTAAAACAAAATAAAAGCCCATTAAGGGCTCTTTGTTACATCATATCATCTAGTGCTTTATCAGCTTTTTTCATCATCGTATTGGCCGCGCATTCTACTTTTTTCATCACCGGCTCCTTATACTTTTGATACATTAAAACTGCCGTTGCACCTAAAGCAACCAATGCCATATCTTTATACACTTGCATAATCTCACCTCTCACTAGATTTATGAAACGTATATATTACTATATACATTATTAAGATGTATTAATTATTTAAATTTATACAACAATCTTGTAAACTTTCTAATAAATCTGTTTTACGTTGTTGTTCATTATTGTTATGAACAGCATATGCAAATGCCTCTGGTTCACCTATTAAAATTAATTTCTTTTTAGCACGTGTTATACCTGTATAAATCAATTTACGATATAACATTCGCTGATAAGTATGACTTATAGGCATAGCTACAATATCAAATTCACTACCTTGTGATTTATGAATACTAATAATATAACCATGTTTAATATTTCCTAAATCCTTAGGCTGATAAGTCACTAAATTGCCATCAAAATCAATAATAATCTCCGTTTTACCACTTTTCGTATAATTACCACTTCTAATATTTGAAATAATTCCAATATCACCATTAAAAACATTTTCATCTGGAATATTAATCAATTGTAAAACTTTATCATTTTCTCTAAAAATGACATCACCATATTTATATTCATTCTTTGTACTATCTTTTGGATTAAAAATATCTTGCAAAATTTTATTTAAATTATCAATACCATTGATACCAGCATACATAGGTGCCATAATTTGAAAAGTTTTATAATCATAATTTTTTTCTAAAAGTTGATGACAAAAACTTCTTAAATTGATAATAATATTATTAGATGAACACTTTAAAAAAGTATAATCATTTTTAGTAGTTAAATAATCACCCAAATTATCATCTTTAATTTCGCGTGCTAATTCAGGAATATAACTATCTTGCTTTTGACGATATAATAAAGTTAATTCAATAACATCTATAACTTTACTATCAATAAAATCTTTTAAAATAGTCCCTGGCCCTACACTTGGTAATTGATTATAATCTCCAACTAAAACTAATTGAATATTGTTTGTTAAACCTTTTAATAAATTATCTAAAAGTAAAATATCAATCATACTAACTTCATCAACAATAATTAACTTACTAAAATCAGGATTATATTCATTAACTCCAAAAGTATTACCTTCACGATTCCATTTTAAAAAACGATGAATAGTACTAGCTCCTAAACCGGTTGACTCACTCATTCTTTTACTAGCCCTGCCTGTAGGCGCTAATAAAGCGATATCATCATTAGCGTCGCGCAACTTATTTAATTCAGTATATAAACTAACAATAGCCTTAATAATTGTCGTTTTACCAGTTCCAGGGCCTCCCGTTATAATAACAATATTATTTTCTAAAGCTTTAATAATTGCCTCTTTTTGTTGACTATTATATTGAATACCACTTTCTTTTTCCAAAGCTTCTAATTTACTATTTAAATTTTTATATGTCTTTTTTTCTTTAGACAATAAGTATTTAATCTTTTCTACAACATTATATTGTGCATCATAAATATCTTGTAGGTAATATTTATCTCCCACAATCATGACTTTTCCATCAGCATTTAATTCTACAATAATACTATCTAAATATTCTAAACCAATTTCATATTCCAAATAATCACATACACCACTATATATTTCTTCAATATTTAAATAAGTATCACCACTTTTAAAAATTAAGTCTTGCATTATATAATTAGTACAAGCTTTAATACGCAAATCTGGATCTACGCCAAAATTTTTTTGATTAACAATACTATCAACTTTAGGAAACCTTATTTCTTCAATATCATCAACAATTCTATATATATTATTTTCCAAAATCATAATTGTATTCTTTTTATAAGTATTATAAATGAGCAAAGCATCACGCATCGAAAAGCCTAATTCAGTTAAATAAACAATAATTTTATGACTTTCTTCATATTTTACTAAAGTATTATAAATGGTCTCAGCTTTTTTTATTGTCATTTTAGGCACTAAAAAAAGAACTGATTTATCATCAATGATTCGGTTTAAAGCATCTTCTCCTAACACATCAACAACATTGGTTGCTAATTTCTCACCGACTCCTTTAAATAAATCACTGCATAAAAATTCCACAATTCCATCTTTATCTTCTGGTTTAACTCGCTCATAATTTAAAACATTAAATTGAAATCCATATTTAGGATGTATAACCGGTTCGCCAACAAAATAATAATTATCATTTTCATTTAATTCATGAAAATAACCTGTAAATGTTATAGTTTTATTAACATATTCTCGCATTAGTTCAATATCCGAATCTTTCACCTTAAATAGTCCAATCACATAACCACTGTCTGCTTGAAATATCTTTTGTTTGTATGTCCCAACTATATAATTCTCCATAGAACCACCACTACCATTATAGCACATAAAAAAGTGTTTTTTATTAACACTTTTCAATTATTCACATTCAACTTCACTCATATCAAATTCTAAAGTTTTAGTTTTTTCATTATAAGAGAAAATTACATCACCCTTACAACTAGTTATCTTATCTTTCTTTGATTGATAATAATTACAGTCAGAAACTGGCATTACGCAGAAAACATCACCACCACAATTTTTCTTAACATCTGAACCAGTTCCAACATCATTTAATATATTGTCCTGTAAAATATATTCTTTTTCAATCAATGTTAAATCTTCTTTCTTTTTAGTTCGATCTTTTGCTTCTTCTGAAACCTCATTCTCATCTGGATCATCATAGTTTGGTTCCTCTTCATCATTTTCTTCACTATTACTACCATTATTATTTGGCTCATCCGGATTTGATGAATTGCCTGGATCTGATGGATTATCCGAATCAGTTTGATCCTCACCTTCCGTTGGATTATTACTATTGCTACTACCATCAGATTCTTCTGTATTAGGTTCATCTTTCTTATCATTATCCAATATTATATTAACTTTAAAAATAATAAACATAGCAGTTAAAATGACAACAAGCCCAATTGCTATTCCAATAACAATTTTCATATTAACTTTTTCTAATTCCAATTTTCTCACAATCGTTCACCTTACCCTATACATGTATTATAACACACTTTTTTTAGATATAAAAGATTCTTTTTAACTAAAAAATTGGTCTTAGTTTTTATCATACATTTTTTTTAATTCTAAATATTCAGTTGGACTATCAACATTACAGTTATCATCACTAACAACTATTAAATTTTCTCTAGCTTCTTTTGAGCCCAAAGGTAAACCATTTGATAATTGATAAACAGTCCATCCCTTACCAACAATATTATTTTCTTTAATATAATCAATATATCCTTTAAATTTTTGATGATTCACAACCTTAATACCTACAATACTAGTACTATTGGCAAAAAATAATATATCATCCGTTTTTGTTTCAATAATCTTATCAATCGTATTTTCACTGTAGTATGTATCACCATAAAGAAAAGTAATCTCTTCATCTAAAAATTCATAAGTGAAACGATCTATCTCCTCATTATTAGAAATTGGTTCATATCTTTTTGCGCCCACAAATTCCATTGCCGGATTATGTGAAGTTATTATAACATCTTCAATTCTTTTTTCTTTTAATAATCTGACTGTACGACCAATAATAGTTTCACCATTTACAATACATAAATGTTTTGAATGATTATCAAAATTATTCCATCTTGTTCCTTTACCATCAGCCATTATTAAATATTTCATTTTATCACACGCCTTATTTTTCTAATTGTTCAACTATCTTATTAACAATAAGTTTAGTACATTTTCCCATATTTTCTGGTAAATATTTCTTTCGAAATTCTTCTAAATCTTCCTTATCATATTTTTTATTTAGCATTTCAAAAACTTCTTCTTTTCGCATACAACACTTTTGCGGTAAATTTTTTAAAGGATCTAAATTAGTACCATTTTCACTTAAATATCGATCATGATCAAACAGATAATATATAATTTTTTTATCTAAAACCATTGCTTCAAGTGCTACTGCTGAATAATCGGTAATAACATAATCAGCAATCGACAAAATATCAATCGTTGAAAATCCTTCTAACTCTAATAATTTATCACATTCAAAATCTATTTTTTGATTTGGATGACATCTAATAATCAAATTAAACTTATCAAAATCAAAACCATTAACAAAATCTTTTAACTCTGGAACATCGTATTTTCTGAAAGTTGGTAAATAGCACACGTTTAATTTTTTTGTAGTTATCGGATATTTTTTATTAATTTCCTTTTTTGTTTTCTTCTCCTCACGCAATAAAACATCAACACGAGGTAAACCATAGTTTAATAACAAAGACTCATCGCAATTAAAACTTTCACAATAAAATTTATTAAAACTTTTTCCACCTGCAATAATGTTATTGTAATTTTTATGCATTTGCATGATCATAGCAGTCTTTTTGTTATTTTCAAAATCAAAAACATTAGTTGATTTTCTGTGTCCTAAAGTTTGATATCCGCTTTTTTTAATTTTACCAATTGAATGCCATATTTGTAAAACATATAAACCTTTTTTATGCTTTAAAACACTAATTGGAATAATATACGAATCGATAACGCATACTTTAGAAGTAGCAATATGGTACATTTGCCTATAGATATGAAAATTGTATTTAATATAATTTTTTAAGCCTCTTTTCATTCTTTTACACAAAACCTTTGTCTTATAACCTTTTTTTTCTAAGGGCTTTCTAATTTCTTTAAAATCAAGGCTTTCATCGTCAACTTGTCTACTTAAAAAAGTTACTTTCTTTTTGTTTACTGGTAATAGTTTTAAAAAGAAATATATAAATTTTAAATGATATTTATATAGATATATAATCATAAATTTCCCTGCCATTTCAATTATATTGTTATTATAACATAATTTATATATAAATACTAACTTAAGCTAATTTGTAAGAACTAATAAATTGTTTTTTAGACATTTATAGACAATATTTTTAATATAATTTAATGGAAGTGATTTATGTTTAAGTTTTTTAAATGGATATTTCAAGATTTACACATTTTTTGTGCAGCCTATTCCAATAATATTTTCCCAGACCCACTAACTAAAGAAGAGGAAGAGGAATATATTCAGAAAACTCGTAGTGGTGATAAATTTGCCCGTGATAAATTAATTGAACACAATCTTCGCTTAGTCGCTCACATTGTTAAAAAATATGAGCACAAAAAAGATGATGAAGATGATTTAATCAGTATTGGAACGATTGGTTTAATTAAAGGTATTGATAGTTATTCAAAATCACATAATACTAGACTAACAACATATGTTGCAAGATGCATTGAAAACGAAATTTTAATGTTTTACCGCGCTAATAAACACAGTAGTAAAAATATAAGTATCAACGAAGCTGTTGGTTTTGATAAAGAAGGTAATGAGATAACCCTTTTGGATATTTTAAAAACACCTAATCCTGACTTTGCTTTAGATATTCACAATCAAGAAAATATTAATAGATTAGATAACTATTTCAAAGTATTAACGCCACGTGAAAAAGAGATATTAGAACAACGTTATGGGTTAAATAACCAAGATCGATTAACACAAAAAGAAATTGCTCAAAAATATAATATTTCCCGTAGCTATGTTTCACGCATTGAAAAAAGAGCCTTAACCAAAATGTTAAGAGAATATATAAAAAATAAAAATAACTAAAAAAATGCTTTATTAAAGCATTTTTTAATTAACATTTTCATCAATCCAATTTAAAAATTCTTCATTTGCTCCCTCAATTTCAACATAGGAAATTTCACATACATCATAATTATGTATTTTTAAAACTTCTAATTTTATTTTCTCAAACATAGACAATTTTGTTCGCATTTCAATTAAATATTCATTAGATATTTCTATATCCTTTTTCCAGTAATATTTAGAATAACATTCATAAATTTGACAACCAGCAGCTAATTTAAGTTCTAAGACTCTATCAATAATCCTTTTAGCTATTTTTTCATCATCACATAAAGTTTTAACAATAATATATTTATCCATTATCTCACCATCTTCATTATAGCAAAAAAAGTTGGACAAATTCCAACTTTATGCTTTTTCTACACTAATTTTTGTTTCATGACCATTTAAATCAAAAACTTCAATATCTAATTGTTTTTCAGTAATTGAAAGTGCTAAAGTTTCATTTTTAATGAAATCACTATATGCTGAAACAGCCTTTTTAACCATTTCATCACCACTATAAGTTATATTGATGCGATCAATTATTTCAAAATCATTTGTTTTTCTTAAGTTTTGAACCTTACTAATCATTTCACGGGCAATACCCTCTAAAATTAATTCTTCTGTTAATTCAGTATTTAAAATAACAAAGTTAACCGTATCACTAGCAACATTAAAACCTTCTTTTGCGCTAGTGCGGATATCAACCATTGAAGCATCTATTTCATATTCAGCATCATCGATAGTCATTTTAATTACTTCATTATTTTGTAATTTAGTAATTTCATCTATAGATAAATTCAATAAAGCTTCACTAAACAATTTAATTTTAGAGCCAAAAACTTTACCAACTTCTTTAAAATTAGGTTTAACCATAAAATTCATATAATTGCTTAAATCATTAACAAATGTTACTTTTTTAACATTTAATTCTTCCTCAATTAACGGTGTTAAATCAGCAATTAAATTTTCATTTTTTCCATCAATCAAACATTCACTAATTGGTTGACGAACTTTAATTTTTACTTCTTCACGAATATTACGTCCTAAACTAATTAAAAGACGAACTAAATCCATACGCGACTCAATAGTCTCATCAATCATCTCTGGATTATATTTTGGAAAATCAGCTAAATGCACTGATTCCTCACCAGTTAATTTTGTATAAATATCTTCTGAAACAAACGGTACAATTGGCGCTATTAAACGACAAATACCTTCTAATACTTCATAAGTAGTTATATAAACACTACGTTTTGAATCATCTAATTCAGAACTCCAAAAGCGATTGCGATTTCTTCTAATATACCAATTAGATAAATCATCTGAAACAAAAGTTGTTACTGATTTGACAACCTCATTTAAATCATACTCATCATAAGCCTTTGTACAATGTTTCAATAATTTATTATATTTGCTAAGCAGCCATTTATCTATTTCTTCACGCTTATTTACTGGAACTTGACACTTTTTTAAATTAATGTGATCTGTGTTAGCATATATTTGGAAGAAAGAATATGTATTTTTTAATGGATTGAAGAATTTAGAATGAACTTCTTTTAGACCTTCTTCATCAAATTTTAAAGGGGTCCAAGTTGGAGAAACATATGCTAAATACCATCTAATTGTATCAGCGCCATATTTTTCCATCGTTGTAAACGGTTCAATTGCATTACCTTTACTTTTATGCATTTTATGGCCAAATTTATCTAATAATAACTCATTTACTAAAACATTTTTATATGGGCTTTTACCTGTAACAAAAACCCCAATAACAATTAAAGAATAGAACCATCCACGTGTTTGATCAATTCCCTCGGCAATAAAATCAGCTGGATATTGTGATTCCCATAATTCTTTATTTTCAAATGGATAATGGTATTGTGCAAAAGGCATCGAACCAGAATCAAACCAACAATCAATAACTTCTGGAACTCTATTCATCTTGCCATGACAATGTGGACATTCCATATGAATATCATCAACATATGGGCGATGTAAATCGATTGTCTTTGGGTCAATTTCTTCAATTGCACGCTCAGCTAATTCTTTACGTGAACCAATCATCTCCATATGGCCACAACTACATCTCCATAATGGTAACGGCGTACCCCAATAGCGATTACGTGAAATTGCCCAATCATTCATATTTTCTAACCAGTTTCCAAACCGTTTTTCACCAACATATGAAGGATACCAATTAACCTTATTATTTTCTTCAATAATTTTATCCTTGATTCTAGTTACTTCCAAATAGTAAGATGGACGTGAATAATAAACAAGTGGTGAAGAACAACGCCAACAATGTGGATAATCATGTTTAACTTTTTGCTTTTTAAATAATTTATCGTTTTCTTTTAACCATGCTACTACTTTTAAATCAGCATCAAAAATATTCATACCTTTCCAATATCCGTCAGTGTAAACAGCATCTTCACCAACCGGATTTAAATATGGTAAATTATATTTTTTAGCAACTTTAGAATCATCTTCACCAAAGGCTGGAGCGATATGAACAATACCGGTACCATCAGACATCGTAACATACTCATCACAAGTAACAAAGAATGCTTTCTTATCTGGTGTTAATGATGGAATTAACTGTTCATATTCCATATATTCTAAATCTTTACCTGTATAAGTTTTTAAAACTGTATAATCTTCTCCTAAATTAATAGACGCTAAAGCTTCAGCTAAAATAAATTTGTAACCTTTTGATTCTACTAAAACATATTTTTCATTAGGATTAACACATAATGCAACGTTAGAAATTAAAGTCCAAGGGGTTGTTGTCCACACTAGAAAATAAACATCTTCATCTTTTTTCTTAAATGGTACTGTAACCGTATTAGCATCTATTTCCTTATAACCTTGAGCTACTTCATGACTAGCTAAACCAGTTCCACAACGTGGGCACCATGGTAAAATTTTAACACCTTCATAAAACAAACCCTCATCAAAAAACTTCTTTAAAATCCACCATTCTGTTTCAATATAACTATTGTCATAAGTAATATAACGATTATCTAAATCAATAAATTGTCCCATTTCATCAGTTAAACGGCAAAAAGCATTTTCATTATCCCACACTGTCTCACGACATTTTTCATTAAATTCCTTAATACCATATTTTTCAATATCAGCTTTACCATTAAATCCTAATTTTTTTTCTACTTGTACCTCAACTGGTAAACCATGTGTATCCCAACCTACTTTACGAAGAACGTGATGTCCTTGCATTGTCTGATACTTACAAAAAGAATCTTTCAAAAATTTAGCAATCATATGATGTAATCCTGGCATTCCATTAGCTGTAGCTGGACCATCATAGAAGACCCAGTCGGCATTACCTTCACGATTCTTAATTGTCTTATTTAAAATATCCATATCTTTCCATCTTTTTAAAATTTTCTTTTCAACTGTACTAACATTCTCCTTCGATAATTCTTTAAATTTCATATTAAACCTCCTTATAAAATAAAAAAAGTATTATGTTATAGGGACGAATATTCGCGGTACCACCCTATTTCATAATACACTTATGCACTTAAAACTATAACGCGTTACCGGCTTTTGCACATTAAGAGTGATTCATATATCAGTTCCTTACTTATTTTCACCAACCATAAGCTCTCTACTAATTTCCTAATATAACGTCTCCATCATTTGCTTTAAATTATTCAATTTTTTGACTAGCTTGAATTAAAGCCTCATTAATAATAAAATCAGCATTTCGTCTTGCTTCTTCTAAAATTGTTTCAGCTTCCATCTTGGCTTCTTCTTTAATTTGAAGATTATCATTTTCAACACTTTCAAGTATTCTCGCTAGCCTAACTTCTAATTCATGTATTTGTTTATCACGTTTATTAATTTCTTGTGTTTTTATCTCTATTTCTTTGTCTTTGTTTTTTAGTTCAAGCATCAATTGTTCAACCTGCATAATAATCTTATCTAAAAATGCCGTAAACTCCGCCTGATTATATTTTAAGGAACTATCATGTTTACCCATAAAAGCACCTCACTAAGTGGATATTTTAACACAACTAATTAGATATTACAATACTTTTTTACCAATCAGGATTAATGTCATCATTGTTGTAGACATCTTTACCATCATTATCATCAGCAATTTTACCTTGAACATTAATATTATTAGGGGTACATAAGAAAATACCGCCACCTATTTTTTCAAAATTACCACCGATAGCATATAAAGTTCCACTTAAAAAGTCAACAATTCTTTTAGCTTGATCAGAAGTTACTCTTTTTAAGTTAACAACTACTGTGTTTCTCTTTTTTAAATGATCAGCTATTTGTTGTGCTTCAGAATAAGCACGTGGCTCTAATAAAATCATTTTAGCGCCACCTTCTTCAGTTGCTTCGGCTGCATCTTTTATATCATAAAATTGATTATCATCACCGCTGAAAATATCATCATCGTCATCATCTCTAAACATTTTTTTTATGAAACCCATTGATATTCCTCCTTATAGTATTCATCTTACTATCTAACATTTTAACACATTTATTTATAAAAAGAAAGATTAAGCCTCTATTTTTAACTTTTTATTCTCTTTACTTTATTGACTATCAACTGATATTGATCAAATCGTTTCTCAACTCTAGCCTTAGCTAAAATAACTTCTCCTTTTTGAATACTTTTACATTCTTCATATAAATTAGGAAAAATCGTTAAATCAATACTAGCCAATTCGTCAGATGCGCTAATAAACATCATTTTAGCACCCTTCTTTGTCGTAATTTCTTTAACTTTATCAACATAAACTACAACATCAATCATTTTATCAAAATACTTTGGAATATCGCTTAAAGCAATAATATTTTTAAATTTAGCTTTAATTTCTGTAACAGGATGCTTACTTAAATAAAGGCCAAATAAATCAAGTTCTAATTCCATAATTTCGCGATTAGAAAACTCCTCATACTCCTTTATTTCTGGCTTTAAAGCAAATTCTTCATCCAAATCTTTAATCAATTCCCCATAATTAATAATACTATCTAAATTTTGAATTAGTGTATTACGATTAAAATTGAAAGTTGAAAAAGCTCCTGCACATATCAACGATTCTAACGTTTTACGATTAACACTCTTCCCATAACATCTTTTAATAAAATCATAAATATCTTTAAATTTACCGTTATTTCGTTCTGTTAAAATGGCACGAGTAGCCGTAAGACCAACATTTTTTATATTAGTCAAAGGATAACGAATACCATTATCCTCCATATGATACTTATCTATACTTAAATTAATATCCGGTTTGAGCACATCAATTTTATTTTTACGACATTCATATAAATATTTTTTTTCTTTGCTAGCATCATTCATATCAATTGAAAGTAAATTAGACATAAAAATTTTTGGATAATAAGCTTTCAAATAAGCCATTCGATATGATACTAGTGAATATCCAACAGAATGTGATTTATTAAAACCATATTCTGCAAATTTTAACATTAATTGATAAATTTTAATTACAACTTCTTTGTTATAACCTTTCTTAAGAGCACGACTAACAAATTTTTCTTCCTCTTTTAAAAGTAAGTCTTTTTTCTTTTTGCTCATTGCCTTTCTTAAAATGTCTGCTTCACCTAAACTATAATCAGACACAACTTGAGCTATCTGCATTATTTGTTCTTGATAAATCATAATACCATAAGTTGATTTTAAAATACCTTCTAATGACGGATCTAAATAATCAACCTTTTCCTCACCGTTTTTTCTTCTAATGTAGGTAGGGATATTCTGCATTGGTCCCGGTCTAAACAAAGCAATAGCGGCACAAATATCATCAAAAGTATTAGCACGCAGTTTATTCAAAAAATTAATCATTCCATCCGATTCAAATTGAAATATGCCTAAAGTGTTAGATGTTTCAAAAATTCTTAAAGCTTTAGGATCATTAAAAGGAATGCTATCAAAAGTTAAATTGGTATGATAAGTTTTATTAATCTCATCAATCATTTCATGAATAATAGTTAAATATTTAATAGCTAAAAAGTCCATTTTTAAAAGGCCTATTTCTTCTAAATATTGCATATCATAACCACTTGTATAAAAAGCTTGATGTGATTTATCTAAAGGAATAACCTCATCTAAATCAACTCTAGACATAACAACCCCAGCTGCATGAATGCTTGTATGACGTTTTAAGCCTTCAAACTTTTTAGCACGTTCATATAAATTTTCTAGACCGTCATAGCGTTTTAAATACATCTTTATTTTAGGATTATTATAATTAGCTTCTAAAGTCAATCTAGAATCAATTAATTTACACAAACCATCAATTAAATTTAAATCTAAATCACTAGCTCTTCCAACATCACGTAAAGCTTGCTTAGCACCTAATGTTCCAAACGTAATAATTGGTGCTACTCTTTTATTTCCATATTTTTGTCTACAATATTCAATCATATCTTCACGACGATTATGTTCAAAATCAATATCAATATCAGGCATACTGATACGTTCCACATTCAAAAAACGCTCAAATAATAAATCATACTTTAAAGGATCAATATCAGTAATATCTAAACAATAAGCTACTAAAGATCCAACCGCGCTACCTCTTCCTGGTCCTACAATAATATTAGAATTTTTAGCAAATTTAATATAATCATAAACAATTAAAAAATAATCACAGAATCCCATACGATTAATAACATCTAATTCCATCTTCAAGCGTTCTTGATATTTAGCACTTATTTTATCACCAAATTTTTTCTTAATTCCCTCAATACATTTTTTCTTTAAATATGTATAGCTATCAACACCATCTTCATTTTGATAAACTGGCATTAAATTTTGATGAAATGGTAATTCTAAATTGCACAACTCATCAATCAAATTATTATTTTCTAAAAAGCCTAATTTTACTATTTCTTCATCATTTTTTAAATAATTATTTAAGCGAGTTGAAGAAGTACTATCAACAGCAACAGATTCTCTAATCGCATCTAAATAACGAATATTATCTTTATCACTTGCTTCTAGATAAACAACTTCATCCATATATAGAGAATTACTATCTAATTGTTCTTTTTCTTCTTTATTTCGATATGTTCTATATATGTGATAATAAAGTGGATTAAGCTCATTAAATAAATCTAGTGATAAATATGGAACTAAACACACTAAATCATTAGAATGAGCCTCTAAATCAATTAATTCAAGCTTTCTTTCTGACATAATTGTTGTTAACTTAAGAAGATTTTTATAGCCATTATAATTTTGACAATATAAAACGATTGGCTTATCTTTATATAATATTTCTAAGCCCACAATTGGTTTAATATTATTTTTTAAACAACCTTTATAAAAATCCATAACCCCATACATATTACAATCTGTAATAGTAAGTACACGAAAACCTTCTTTAACCGCAAACTCAATCAACTTAGGAATTGTAATTAAAGAATCTTGTAATGAATTATCTGTTTTTATGTATAAAGGTATATATTTCATAAGCTCCTCCTAATAATATTTTACTATATTTTTAATCGTTTGAACATATGTATTTGACTCATTAAAAATTTTATATTATAATACACATATCTTGTTATTAAAATTGATTTCTAAGCAATAAAAAACAAGGAAAATATTGACTTATGTACCTAAATATGATAAACTCATAAGGCAGAGAAAAAAATACGAATGGAGGAATAACATGGCAAAGAAAGTAACAAGTAAAAAACCACTTACTGGTAATAGAAGATCTCATTCAAATCGTGCTACTAAACATGCACAAAAATTAAATTTTCAAACAATGACTTTAGAAGATGGTACTAAGATTCGTACTACTACTAGAGAAATGAGAACTTTAAAAAAATTAAGTACTAAAGAAGCTGCATAAAACTGAGTCGATTCAGTTTTTTTGTGCTATCAAACAAATAAAAAGGTGGGATTTATTTCCACCTTTTTTTGTATTACTTATTAATCACATACTCGATATCTTTTGAATTAGATAAATCTTTATCTATACTAGCTGTAATTATCTTTCCTTCGCCTTTTTTTAG
>CALWAL010000009.1 GCA_944373145.1 uncultured Bacilli bacterium | reverse complement strand
ATTAGTAGGTATTTTTGTCATGTTATAATTTCAAAATTTAAATTTAAAATAATACTTGACTTTATTTAGATTGTCACGAAAAAAGGCTATCTCATATAAGATAACCTTTGTTTTAGTTTAGATTAAGTTTATTTTTGTTTGTTTATAGTCTAAAATAGTTTATTTTTAGTTTAAATTAGTTTTACTCACTCATAATTGAGTTTAATTCAACAAAGTTGTCATATTCTTTTTGAATAGCCTTATATAAACTAGCAATTCTATTATCAATACTATTTTTAGAGTTGTTTCTTTGTTGTTGATTTGCCATATATTTAGCAAACTTATTCAAAGTAGTTTTTGAAACCTCACTTTCAGTATATTTTGTAAGCATTACCTCAACCATAACACCTTTAATATCACTTAAATCTAAAACCATTTTTGCATTTTTATCTAACATCTTAATCACTTTCCTTTCTTTAGTGGGGTTACCACTTTCTAATTGTTAGAATATTTTTTACAAACTTTCAAACCGGTTCGTTCGTTTGTGATTACATCTTACCAAGAAAATACCTAAAAGAAAGTATCATAAAACAAGTAAAAATGTACCTTTTTAAAAGTATGAAAAGCCTTTACTTACGGGCTTTTTTTCGTTTTCAATACCGATTTTTCGAGTAAAAAAGCAAAAAATAAGAATAAAATATTTTGTATTTTTTTGATTTTATTAGCCCCGTATTTTTTCCTTATTTATATATATAGGGTGTTCGACGAAAAAAGTATCATAAACTATCACAAAGTATCACAAACTATCATAAATTTTCATAACAAAATTAAAACTTATTACTCGATAAATCGGTTAAGTAAAATTGTCTAGCCCTTATATTACGGGCTTCTTTTAGTTTTCAAAATGGAACACTATCTTAATTTTTCCGTGCGAGATTAGAGGCTTTTATTCTTGTTATTCTTTAGGTGCTTAAGCAAGAGAACGAAAAAACGGAGGAAAAAATTATGACAAAAGAAATTTGTGATATTCAAGATTTATCAAGTTATTTAAAAGTGTCAGTATCAGAAGTTAGGAAACTTGTGAGAGAGAAAAAAATACCATTCTTTAGAGTTGGAAATAGATTAAGATTTGACTTAAAAAGTATCAATACTTGGTTAGAAAAATTACAAGAAAAAGAAAGCAAAACATCTCTATTTTACTAGGAAAAATAAGGAAAATATGATATAATTATAGGTAGATAGAGATTGTTTTATCAAATGTTAGGAGGAACGAAAAATGATAAAACAACTATCAAAAAATAAATATAAAATAATAGCAGAAATTGGCTACACAATAGACGGAAAAAGAAAGAGAAAAACGGAAATTTTTGAGGGAACGAAAAAGCAAGCCGAAACTAGAGAGTTTGAAATAAAGCAACAATATGCTAAAGGTGGCTTTGTCGTAGATAGCAAAAATATGACCTTTGAAGATTTTGGAGAGTTCTTTATTCGTAACTATTGTGAGGGAAATATCGGTGCTAAAACTTTGGCAGGCTATGAATCAATGTTAGAAAAAATCAATGGTTATTTAGGAAATTGGCAATTAAAAAATATTGACACCTTTACTTTAGTACAACTTTATAAAAAACTAAAAAAAGGAACTAGAAAAGATGTTGTTACAAATAATACCATTTTACATTATTATAATTTAATCAATTTAATGTTTACGCAAGCCGTAAAATGGAAACAACTAGAGGTTAACCCTAACACGGACATTCCTAGACCAAAGAAAGAAAAACATCTTGCCGAATATTACGACTTAGACCAAATACATATATTATTGAATGGTTTATCTAACGAGTGTTTAAAATATCAAGCACTTATCATTCTAGCATTAGACTCGGGAGCAAGAAGAAGTGAGATTTTGGCATTAACTTGGAATGACATTGATTTTGATACCAAAGTATTAACTATCAATAAATCACTAGATGTTATTAAAGGCGAGTTTGTAGAAAAAGCAACAAAGAATGATACATCTACAAGAAAAATGGTATTAACCGACGCAACTATTGAAGTATTAAAAGCCTACAAAGACGAGTTGATTTTATCTAATAATTGGCAAGAAAGCAATAAATTGTTCCTAGCAAAAGACGGCAAGCCTATGTATCCTACAACTTGTGGCAAGATATTTCAAAAAGTAGCAGTTAAGTATGGACTACCAAAAATCAACTTCCATTCATTAAGACATAGTTCGGCAAGTCTACAAATAGCACTAGGTGTTCATACAAAATTGATACAAGAAAGAATGGGTCATTCTTCTATGGCAGTAACGACTGGTATTTATTCCCACATCTTCCAAGCAAATAGAACGGAAGTTGCTAACAAATTGAATGGTGCCTTAACCGTCAATTAAAATACAATTTTGAGATTTCGGCACCTTTTCGGCACCCGTTATAAAAAAACGGCTATTGTAAAGCCAATAAAAAAATGCTATAATAGATACATCAAACCAAGCAAAGCCCCATAAAATAAGGGTAAAATCAATTGCGTAAGTTTTTTGATACTATGGTGGAGCCTTAGAAAAAAGGAAACAAGCCCTCTGACTCTTAATCAGTGGGTCTAGGGTTCGAATCCCTAAGAGGACACCATTTTGAAATAAAAACCTAGATTAATTTCTAGGTTTTTTACTATTTAAAAAGTTTTCCTTTTTTTAATAAACTCATTAATTTGTTGTTTTGAATACTTGTCCCACTGTAATTACTAATACCATTTTTTTTAGCTATTTTTTGACGATTGTCAAAAGAACTATCAACTTTTATACTTTTCAACGCATCAACTAATGATTTGCTTAATCCTTTATATTCTGGATAGTACATTGAATTATTATTAGTGTTATCATCTAATTTTTTAAAATTTAAACCGCCATTGCTTTTTATTTTTGTAAATTTTTCATCAACATAAAAAGCACTTTCTGGTTTTAAAGATTTATTACTAATAACCCAAGCACCTTTTGAATTTTTAATCCAACCATTATTCTTTAAATCCGAAAACTTTGATGTTGATATCTCAATATGTAAATGTTTTCCTGTTGCATTACCATCATCACCACGTAAAAACATTTTATCATATTGCTTATAAACTTGATTTACTTTAAATTTTCTTAAGGTATCATCATTAGGATGTACAACCATAATTGTGATAAATGATTCTTTATTGTTAGCAAGTTTTACTTTTTCTAATGACTCTAACCAAATCGTATTAGTCCCATTATTATTAACTCCATATATTCTTTTAACAATTAAATCACAAGGTGCATAAAAATAAGCAGCTATTCCACTACTACCAACCTCATCAATAGGATATGATTTGGGATATCCGGTAGAAGAATTAATATGAGAATAAATTCCATTATAAGTTTGACTAATATTCATTATTTTAGTTGGATAAATTAATTTTTGCATCAAATTACCTCCCCTCATGAAGAAACATATTCTTCATTTTATTTTATTCTAAGTAAATTTTTTTAATAATTTTAAAGACACAAAAAAACTCTCTTTCGAGAGTTAAATTCAAATTGGTGACCCGTACGGGATTTGAACCCATGAATGCATGCGTGAAAGGCATGTGTGTTGAACCACTTCACCAACGGGCCAAAGAAATGGTGGGCCTGAATGGACTTGAACCATCGACCTCACGCTTATCAGGCGTGCGCTCTAACCAGCTGAGCTACAGGCCCATGCACACTTTTCAATGACTTCTTCATTATATATTATTTTTATTAGTTTGGCAATACTTTTTTTACTTTTTTTTCATTTTTTAGAAAAAAGATATAAAATTGCCAACAATAATAATAAATAATTAAAAAAATAGCAGCATAATATGCTACTATTTACAAGTAAATCCCATGCCCTCCATACTTATTTTCATTGTTTCCATTGGTACATCTTTATTTTCTAGATAGTTTTTAGGATTATCTGAACTAGCAGTTAAATCAAAACTATAAGCTAAACTAACTGAAGATTTTTTTTGACGGACTTCACCTATAATATTATCATATAAAGCAAGTTGCTCATCAAGTTGTTCCTTATTAGCCCCTACATAGTAATCATAATATTTTATTGTATCTTCATTAAAAATTGCTTCATCTTCAATAATAACTTGAACATAAACATTGTCCTTATATAAATATGTGTAAGTTATCTTTGAGGTAACATCTTCAGAACTATTTTCAAGAACACAAGTAAGTTCAGAATTGTAGTCAACTTTTGTAATAATAGATTTTGTGGCATCCCAATCTGGTCTTGTTGCCGGCTTTGACTCATCATCTGAATTTTCTGTTTCACCTTCTTCTACATTGCTATTATCTTTTTTAGATTCATCTTTATTGCCATTATTTAATACCAAAAAGTAAGTCACTATTGATGCAACAACTAAAATAAGCAAAATTAATAAAATAAATATGACTTTTTTACTTCCTTTTTTCACTTCACTTGGCTGTAAAGTTTGATTATTGGCATTAATGACTTCCTGTACAGTTGAAGGAGGTTCTGGTTGTGATATTGTAGTATCATTGGATTCTATTTTTTCAGATAAATTATTACGTGTAAAATCAACTACTGGTTTATAATAAGCCGCCATACTAAAAGTTTCGGGTATTTGATTTTCATTATCCATTGGTGATGAATTTAAAACTTCAGAAGGAGCTGCCATATTAGGAGATGGAATAACAGATTCGGTACCTGTCGGTGCTACCACCGGGCGAGATATTTCTTTTTCTAAAGTTTGTGTTGAAGATTCTGTTTTTACTGATATTTCAGATGTAGGTGGTTCTGATATTACTGGAGTAACAGGAGTTTGAATTTCCCCTGTTTCAACAATAGTATCAGCTATTGGAATATCTTTAATAGAAACATCTACTACATCATTTGTTACCGATTCAACTGGTTGTGAGGTCGTATATTCTACTGGAATAACTGTTGGCGCTACATTTGGTTGATCTGCAGCCATAGTTGATTCTGTGGAGACATATTCTTGGACATCATCAGATACATTTCCTTCTAGATGATTATTAATATTATTTGACACATCAGATGACGATACAACTTCTTGATTAATCTCACTCATTTCAACTGCTGATTCATTAGTTGGAATAACATCTTTTTGATTTGAAACAGCTACTGAATTATCAATTACATCTGATTGCATATTGAGATTTGGTTGTTCTTGAATCCCTACATTTTCATCATTTTGAATAGCATCTTGAGCTTTAAAAAATTCACCTTGGCTTAGATTAGTAACTTCCGGTACGACTTCAGCAACATAAGGTTTCTCCTGTGAGATTGCTGATATTTCATCATTGCTTTCAGAATTAATTTCTGAAGATACGGTTGCAAAAGGAACTGGTTGTATGCTCGCAGATTCAACCGTCGGCAACTCTTCTTTTTTATCAACTTGCACAGGAATATTCATATCTAATATAGGATTTTGTTGAACCGACATATTTCTGGCGTCAGAACTATAAACTGGTTCTAACGGCATTGTTGGCATACCTATTTGATTACTATTATTATTTGTTTCAACTGGCGCATCTGGCGTAATTGTTTCTACTGATGTGTCATTCATTTTAGCCTCAATTAATTCGTTAGAAACATTACCACTAATAGATGTGTTTACCGGTTGACCGACCTCTTCAACTTTCATAACTGCTGGTACATCATTATTGTTATACAATTCACTTTCTATTTCTTGTTCTAATTTTTTTTCATCATCCATTTTTTCTGGCATAAATATTCCTCCTATTCACAAATATATTCTTTTCTTAATTTTTGTTCTGCATCATCATAATTTTTATATGATAACATCTCACTAAATAAATCTTTATTCTCTTCAGTTAATTTATCAACTGTAACAGTAAGTTCCAAATGAACACCGTCATCTAAACTTGATACAAAGCAAACTACACCATTATCATCTTTGTATAAAGAGCATTCCTCGGTTAATTGTTTTTTCATACTATCAATATCACTTTGATTGTTATTTTTAAATTGATAATCAAGATAAATACTAGATTTAGTTAAATTAAACCTAACAAATTCTAATTTTACAGTCTTATTTACATTCAAATAATCATTATTAGCTACTTTAGTATGACAGGTCAAATATTTTTCTCCACATCCTACAAATAACATTAAGGAAAGAAAAACTATTACAATTCTAATAAATTTCATAATTTTCTCCTTTATTTACAAGCAAATCCATTATTATAAGCATACATTCTAACACCAGATTTATTACGTGTCCGATAGCCGGCTTGTGCTAATTCGTAGTCTGATAATTTATTTGCATCAATTTTCACAGTATAAGTAAATCCATTAGATGTTCGTTTAACGCTATCAGAAATACCTTCAAATCTAGTTACTGAACTATTAGCCGACCGCAATTGATTAATGATTTCATCGCGATTTTTTATATATGAACTATTTAAAGTTACCGTAACTTGAGATGATGCTTTATATATTTGATCATTTTTAAAAGTATACTTATTAATATAAGCAAATTTTCCATACTCATTATTTTGGGTTAATGTGCAAGTCATAGAAGTTGTTACTTCTGTCTTCGGAGGTTCTATTTCCTCCTCTTTTTCAGCATCATTATTTAAATTAGAATTCGACTGTTGAGAATCACTTGGCAAAGTTGAATCATCATTATCAGTGGAATTATCCATTTGTTGATTATCTTCAATAACACTATTAGAATCATTATTTAAATTATCTTCTTGATTATCTCCTCTTTTATTAAGGCTTGTAAACACAAATACAGGGACAGCAATCAATATAATAATCATAGCAATAACTAGCCCTAAACTAGTTTCTTTATTTTCCTTTTTCCCATAATCAGAATATTGATTATTGAAATTTTCATTCATCCAAATACCTACTTTCCTACTATTTACAATTTTATCATAAAACTTCCATAAATAAAAGAAAAAACTAGTTTTCTAGTTTTAAGATGCCTTATCTTTAGTATAAACTTTATCTTTATCATTAGTTGTATTATCGCTATCTTCTTCTAATTTACGCATTTCTACCTCAGGATCAAAATACAAATTAGTTGTATATGGTTTAATATCACGTCCTAATGAAGCCGCTAAAGTAATGGTTCTAATTTGTAGAGGTGTATAAAAAATATTCATAAATTCTTCTACAGCAATCCCCATTCTTTTAGCAATAATAATCTCTTTCAATTGCTCTTCAGTATATAAATCTAACCTAAAATCCCCATCTAACTCTCGTCTAGCAATATCGATATAAGATAAAGCAAATTCTTCAATATTTTGATTTTTTTCTGCAACATTGCTTTGTAAAAAATTAATTTCTCGTCCAAATAAAGAAATTTTAGCTTTTTTAGTTGCCTCTGCATAATTGATATTAGGATTACTAAGCATTAGTAAATTAGCATATTTACGAATATCATCAATCATTTCTAATCTATCCATATACCTTCACCTATCCTAAAAAAATTATATCATAATTATCAAAAAAATGGAGTAACACCCCACCTTTATATGTAAATTAATAGTAAATAAGAATTATCAATATCTTATTTTTTATCATCAAGAATCTTTTTCACTATTTTATATTATCTTCTACTTCTACCTTATTATCATTTAAAGTTTCTTTTTTATCGTTTATTTTTATATTTCTTTTATTTTTGGATTTAAACCAAAAATTATTCTCATTTTTAAACAATTCCTTACGCTTTTTAAAATATACTTCGTTAGGATATACCCATAATATAGCACAAACAAATAAATAACCAATAAATGTTAAAATATTATTATATCCACTGACCTGTGATAAAGTATAATCAACAGTGGCATATAAAGTTGTTGCATATATTAGTATTCTAAAACATATATACCCCATTTTAGATTTGCGATACGCATTAAAAAAAGTTATAACATATAAACTAATATAAATAATTTCAACAACTAAAAAACAGAAAAAACTAATTGAAAATTCACTATATAATAATGAACGAACTACCCTAATCGTTGATACAAGAGATACAAAAGGTATTACAATATAAGTTAGTAAATCCATCCAATAAGTTGTCATGTATTTTTTCTCATTCATTCAAACACCTCTATTCTAGAAATATTATAACATAAAAAAGAAGAAATAAAATTATATTTCTTCGATTTTCAAAAAATTTGTACTTTTTCCAAGAGGTGAACCACCAGTTATAACTACTTTATCACCTTTGACAAGATTTAACATCTGACAGCTAACATCTACAGCATTAGCAGATATATCATCAGCTGAATCTAACACAGGAACTACTTTTGCCATAACTCCATAACTAAGAGCTAAAGAACGGGCAACATCCGGTTTTGTACAAGCGGCTATAATCACTGTTTGAGGTCTTAAAGTGCTAATACGGCGAGCAATTTTACCACTAAGTGTTGATACAACAATCGCTTTAACTTTTAAATCATTAGCAGCTACAACAACACTATGAGCAACAGTGTTTCTAATACTACTTTCTTGATTTGGCAAAATCATATCTTCAAACTTTAGATGTTTTTCAACATTTTCACAAATATTAGCCATGATTGTAACTGCCTCTAACGGATGTTTGCCGATAGTAGTTTCGTTACTTAACATTACCGCATCAGCACCATCAAAAACAGCATTGGCAACATCACTTACCTCAGCTCTAGTTGGACGAATATTTTTAGTCATACTTGATAACATTTCCGTTGCCACAATTGAAATTTTACCCTTTTCTCGGCATTTGCGAACAATCATTTTTTGCAAAATAGGAAGTTCACTCATCGGTACTTCAACACCTAAATCACCACGAGCTACCATAATACCATCGCTAGCATCAATAATTTCATCAATATTTTGAATTGCTCCAGTTGATTCAATTTTAGAAATAATTTTCATGTTAGATCCTTCACTAACAATCAATTTTCGAACTGATTCAACATCTTCTTTACAAGAAACAAAAGAAAGTGCAATAAAATCTCCATCATGATGACAAGCATATTTAATATCATTAATATCTGTTTCACTTAAAAATGGTTCGTCCAATTTAACATTTGGTACATTAATTCCCTTTCTTGAGCCTAAAAAACCACCAGCTAAAATTTTACAAGTTAATGAATTAGAATCTTTATCCACAACTTCTAATTTAAACATTCCATCTTCAATTAGAATAATATTACCGATTTGTAAAGTATCAATCGCACTCTTATAATTAACTGTAATTCTTTCTTGATTACCTAAAACATCATCTTTAACAATACGAATCAAATTGCCTTCAACTAATTCAATTTCTTCTTTTTCATTACTTCCAGTTCGAAAATCTGGGCCTTTAGTATCATACATAATTGCTACATAATTTTTTGAGTCTTGATTAATTTTTTTAACTAAATCAACAGCTGTTTGACATTCTTCACCAGTTGCATGTGAAAAATTAATACGTGCCACATTCATACCAGCTACTACCATTTTTTCAAATACTTCAAATGTATTACTTGAAGGTCCTATACTACATATAATTTTTGTTTTTTTCATTTACATGCCTCCTAAAACTAGTACATTTTAACATGTAAATCTAAAAATTTCAACAATTTTCTAATAATTTTGAAATAAGTTTTTGATATTCTATTTTACAATTTTTCAATAATTTAGGATACATACTTATTTCTGTGAAGCCAGGTATAGTATTAATCTCATTAAAATAAATTAAATCTAATTTTTCATCATAGAAAAAATCTATCCGACTCATTCCTTCAATATTAAATATTTGAACTAATTTATCTACTAAACGATTTATTCGTTTTTCTACCTTTTTTGGCAGTTTACTCTTAACGATAGTATCTTTACTAGAAACATATTTATTATTATAATCATATAGCTCACCATCAGTTAAAATTTCACCAATATTTGACATATAATAAGTATTACCATTTGTTAAAACTGCAACTTCTAATTCTCTAACCTTTAAATAATCCTCAGATATCACTTTATTATCATATTTCAAAGCTTCTTCATAAGCATACTTCAATTCTTTTTTATTATGTGCTACGCTTATGCCAATTGAAGAGCCACCATTAGCTGGTTTAACAATTACAGGATATTCCCTTTTCTTCCTCAAATCTCTTAACCTAATTACTTCATAAGGTACAATTGGGATATTATAATGTTGTGCTAAAATTTTCATATATTCTTTATCCATGCATAACATACTTGTTTTGCTATCACAACCAACATAAGGAATATGAAAAAGTTCTAACAATGATTGTAAATGCCCATCTTCACCATATTTACCATGAATAATTGGAAATACAACATCGCAATTTTTTAATGTATCAATAATATTAGTTACTTCAAATAATTGTTCGCTATCTTCCCAGTTAACAAAATCATCGCCATCATAAAAATACCATCTTCCTGTTTTAGAGATTCCAATTGGCATTAATTTATACCGTTTGGCATCAATATAATCATATATAAATTGAGCTGATTTACATGAAACTTCATGTTCACTTGATTCCCCACCAAAAATTAAAATTACCTTTGTCATAAGCACCTCAATAAATTATATGTGGGAAAATAAAAATAACTAACAAAAAATTAGTTATTTATATAATTTACATTCAATATCAATTGGCAATAATTTTTTAAACATTTCACCATATTCAACACTTCCAACAATCGTACCATAATGAGTTGGAATAGCTACCTTTGGTTCAATTAATTTGGTAGCAAAAACAGCTTCCTCTACATCCATAGTATAAGTCCCTCCTATTGGGATAAATAAAACATCACATTCTGTAGCAACCATTTCCTCTGTCATATCAGAATCACCAACAACGTAATAAGACTTATCTCCAACCTCTAAAACATAACCAACCCAATCTTTTTCCCTTGGGTGAAATTCTTTACCAATATTATACATTGGTACAGTTCTAAACCTTGTATCATACAATTTATAGCGATTATTAGGTTCTACTATAAATATTTTATCGCTAGAAAATATTTCGCTTAATTTTAAGCGACAATCTAGCGGAGCTACAACAATAGTTCGATTGTTTTTTAATTTTTTTATATCTTCAATTGATAAATGATCATAATGTGAGTGAGTAATAAAAATTATCTCCGCATCATGAGTTTCTTCCTTAATACGATAAGGATCAAAATATATATTATCTATTTTAATAGTATTTTGTTCATATACTTTAACATGTTCTAATAAATCATTCATAAATTCCTCCTATTTTTTTATTATACCACATCTTAATTAGATATAATAGAAAAACAAAAGTTTCTTCATTATTTGAAAGAAAATAAATTCAAACCTATTTCTTCATTAAACTGACGGTTAACAGATCCATTTAAAACAGTAATAATGATTTCACAAGTAGCCGAAATATAACATTTTACTAAATGACCTCCGTATACATTTAAAGAAGCATCACTAAAATTAATATGACAGTGTAAATAAACATCGTCCTCCTTTCGGCTAATATTACCCAATAATGAAGTTATTTCAAACATTCCCTCTTTTACTGTTGTTTTATATTCTTTAGTCAATGTATTAAATAAACCTATTTCTACCTTATTGCTAGCGCCTATTCCAGAAATTGACCCACAACTAATATTTTCTTTTTTACATAGTTCTGTCAATTGTTCTAAAATTTCTTCATTCTTATTTATTCTAATAACGTAATGTTGATTATCAATTTTTCTATATTCCATATTATCACCTCTTTAATTATATCATTTTTGTTACATATTACAAATATGTTATTGACAAATTGAATATAATAAAGTAAAATTAAATACATGCAGGTGTAGTACAACGGCTAGTACGCGGCCTTGCCAAGGCTGAGACGTGGGTTCGATTCCCATCACTTGCTCCATAGTGAAATCTGCTCGAACTTTTCGAGTTTTGATAAATAACTAATCTAGAAATGGATTAGTTTTTTTGTGTTTCGAACTCCCACTTGTCAACTTGGAAGAATACAAAGACTATCCTACTTTATAAAGAAAGGATGGAACTATGGTAAATATTATTAAGGAAAAACTATCATTAGAAGAATCGTTAAAAAAGAAAATTGAGTTTATATGTGATTTTTCTAATACTAAGCCCACTATTATAAATGGTAGTATTAGAAAAATTGATAAGACTAATTTAACTTATATTGAACCACATAGAATAATAATTAATAATACTACGTTTCTTGCTTTTAACTATTCTAATGAAATATTTATTGAGAACTTATCTAATAAGATTAAATTATCAGAACTTGAAAATTATTTAAAATCTATCTAAATACTATTTATTCCCTAATCAGGGAATTGACAAATCTTAAAAAAGTGATATTATAGAAAACCAATGAAGAGGTATCTGCCTAGAAATGGAGGTACATCTATGATAAAAACACATATACAATTTAAAAATTATAATATTAATTATTTTGAGGAGTCAGTAGTATTTAGACTTTATTAATGCTACTTTCTCCTCTTTTTTTAAAAGGAGTTGAGAATTTATGAATAACGAAAAAAAAATTGCTGGTCTATATATTAGAGTTAGTACCGAAGATCAAGCAAGAGAAGGATTTAGTTTATCAGAACAAGAAAAACGTTTAAGGACTATGTGTGAGTATAAAAGTTATGAGATATATAAAGTATATAAAGATGCTGGTATATCGGCTAAAACAGGCAATACAAGACCTGCATTTGAAGAACTATTACAAGATATAAGAGAAAAGAAATGTAATACTATTGTTGTACTAAAACTTGATAGACTTACAAGAAGTGTATTTGATTGGGAAAAAATTATAAGATTTTTAGAAGAAAATGATGCCTATTTAGATTGTGCTAATGATGATATAAATACAACCAATGCTAATGGAAAAATGATTTCAAGAATACTTACATCAGTTTCACAAAATGAAATAGAAAGAACTAGCGAAAGAACAAAAGTAGGTTTAGCAGGTGCAATTAAAGAAGGACATATTCCAGCAAGAGCTCCGCTCGGTTATAAACATATAGATAAAAAACTAGTTCCTGATCCACTTACTAAAGATATAGTTATTAGAATATATAACTTATATTTTGAGGGCAAATCTTATTATAATATTGCTACTATATTTAATGAAGAAAAGATTTTAGGTAAAACTAATTGGAAAGATACAAAAATATTAAGAATTATATCTAATGAAGTTTATAAAGGTGATTATGTTCACGGAAAAAGAACAAATCATCCTACTTATTATAAAGATGTTGTTGAGCCTTTGATTAGCAAAGAACTATGGGATAATTGCCAAGTTCAAAAGAAAAAAAATCAAAAGAATTATATGAGAACACAAACTTATATCTTCTTACAAAAATTAAAGTGTCCTAAATGCGGAAGAATACTTGCTGGTGGTGCTAGTCATAAAATCAAATCTGATAAATGGTATTTCTATTATAGATGTGAAAATTGTAAAAACAATATTCACGAAGATAAGATTGAAGAAAAAATTAAAACTTTACTTTCTGATATTTTAGAATACGATAATGTTGTTAATGAGTTCTTTTTACCAGTATTAAAATCAAAACTAGATAACCCTAAAGAACAATTGGAAAAAGAATTAAAATCATTAAATAACAAAAGAGAAAGAATAAAAAAAGCATATATTGATGAGTTATTTACTGAAGATGAATTTAAACAAGAATCTAAAATAATTGAGAATCAAATTGAAATGATTAATTCAAAATTATTAGAAAATTCACAAGCAGAGCAATTAAACTTTACTACTGAAGATATATTATTAAAAAGAGATATGGACTTTATTAATAAAGTTAAATTACCAATATCTTACTATGCTTTCAATGATAATTGGAATTTACTTGATAGAGATATAAAAGCAGATATTATTATGAGATATGTTGATGACATCGAACTTGAAATGGTAAATAGCAAATACGAAGTAAAACAAATTAATTTTAGAAGTACATTTTATAGTGATTATGAAGAATTATACAAGAAAGGTTTTATTGATAAAAAAAGACCACTTACTTATAACTTTAATGGTGTATGTGTTGATAGTGAAATTAGATATAGTGAGTATTTACCTATTAAAGATGTAATGCAACATTTTTATAGATTAAATGAATATTATGAAGTTAATTTTTATAAAGGAACATATTATAAAGAAACTGAAAAATTAGATATTGGACCACTTCGTAGAAATGAAGTTCCTATTAGAACATTTCCATTACAAGAAAATAATAATGTAGATAATAATTGGGTATCAATGGGGATGTTTGCTACACAGAATAACCCTAATGATATAAAAGTTAACATTAGAGATGTATTTGAAACAATACCTGATAATGTTAACGAAAATAATTTTTAAAATGCGTGGCACGTTTTGTTTACGAAGTAAATGAAAGTGGCGATAGCAATTTAAAAATTAATACTTTATGAAGTTTTAAATATTTACGAAGTTTTGGTTATTACGAAATAAAGTAAACGAATTCTAAGGTGTTAAACCTTAGCCCACTGGATATTTTGTATGCTCGGCGTACAAAATTCCTAGGGGGTTAGTAATTTTGGATGACAAAATATGCTCCTATAAAAAGGATGGTGATTTATATATGGAAGAACTTGCTTATTCACTACATTTAGGTTGTGATCAAAATAGAAAAAACATATCTAAAAGAAATGGTAAAAATAATTTAAGTGGAACAACTTCATATTGTAATAATGCTATTCAAAATATTAGACAATTATCGAAAGTAGATAAACATAATTATAGAAAATATGATAATGAACAAGAACTAATTGAAATAGTAAAAGGTTCTTCTTCTCCACTTGAAGATGTTAAAAAATTATATTTAGATGAATTTGAGGAAGCAAGATTAGAATACAATTCAAAACAATCTAGACCTAGTCGTATGATAGATAATTATTTTGATAATGTATCTAATAATGAGAAAAAGGATCTTGCTTGTGAAATTATTATTGAACTTGGAGATAAAGAATACTGGGATACTAAAGATGAAAATTATAAAAAGAAAATGTCAGAAGTTTATAAGAAACAAGTTGATGATTTAGAATTATTAGTTCCGAATTTTAAAGTTGCTTCAGCAATAATCCATTATGATGAAACAAGTCCACATATGCATGTAGTTGGTGTTCCAATTAAATACAAAAATAAAAATGGTATGGAAAAACAAGTTGGCAAATCCGATGTATTCACTAAAGAATCATTAATCAGATTACAAGATAAAATGAGAACTTTATGTATTGAAGAATTTAATCAAGAATATAATTTAGATTCTACTTTAAAGAAAAAACAAAAAGGAAGAAATAGAGATATACATATTAAAGATATGGACAATTATATTGAAATGAAAAAACAACTTGAAAAGAATACTGAAAATTTAGAAGTAGCAAATAAAAAATCTTCAGAATTAAAAACAAACTCTAAAGATATAAAAGATAAAATTAATAATCTTAAAACATCTAAAATTAATAAAGATAATTATATATTATCAAAAGAAGATAAAGATTCTTTTATCGATTTTATCAAACAAGTTGATAATACAAATAAAGAGTATGATAAAATACAAACTTTATCTAAAACTCTTAACAATGTTAATGATGAATTAAAAGATAATAGAAAAAAAATTAAAACTCTTACTGAAAATAATGAGGCACTTAATTTAAGAGTTAAAACCTTAAACGCTACTATTGAGGAAAAAGATAATGAAATATCATTTTTAAAATCAAAGATTAATGATTTAAGAAATATCATTGATTATTGGAAAGAAAAATTTAATAAATTAATATCTTTCTTACATAGCAAACTTCATACTTGGTATGATAAAGATGATAAATATATTGATGTTGTTAATGAAATGTATGAAGATAATGTTTTGGATGATGAAGATATTGAAGATTTAGATTTGAGCAAAGAAAAAGATGATTATGAACGTTAATCATCTATTTTATTTCTTTATCATCAATATACCAAATACCTTGTTTTCCATTAATAGTGTTGTTACAATTTAATTTTTTTATATTTTTCAATTTCCAAGCGTATCCTGTTCTTTGCTTGTTACCATATACAGGAGAATTCATGTCATTTATAAATTTATTAAAGTTATCATCAATTTTTAAGCAATCAACAATTTCAACTTCTGCTAATATTTTAGATTGTGGATATTCTAAATTGTATTCTTTAACGCTTTCCAAAGCATCTTTATCTATACCTTTTCCAGCATGGATAAAAATTTTGCCACGATACGAATAATTCATATTTCTAAATTCATAAATTTTTAAGCCATTAGCAACTAAAGAAGCCCATGGTTGCTTTAATGTAATAACTCTATTCTTCTTTAAATCCTTCATAAGTACTAAATGCCAACATATATAATGATTTTAAAATATCAGGATTATTTTGTTTTAATTCACTAATTACTGTATCTTCTTCAACAGATAGTTCTTTATTCTCACTGATTATCTCATCAATAATATTTGGTAGGTTTTTACAAATTAAGTAAAAAGCATTTTTATTACCCGTCACTTCCTCATAAAACTTATCTATAGAAACACGTCTTATATGTTCGTTTGTTGTTTTTTGATAATCTAAAGAAATACTCCAAATAATATTTTGACTTTTCTTTGCAATTATTTCTACTAAATAACAATCACAATCTTCTTCTAAAAGTTGCATTGTCATTTTTAAATATGTTTTCTGTGCAGCAGAAGAATTCATTGTATTATGTTTATTTTTCATTTCTACATATACCTTTGAACCATCTTTTCTAGTAAAAATAACATCAAAACCTACATCTGGTACTTCACAATTTTTAATATATTTAAATAGATTCTGATGAAAATAACCAATCGCATTTGTATTTGTCTTATCTCTTTGTCTTACTAATTCGTTTTCAATAACTTCTTCTATATCTTTTCTATATACTTTACTATCAAAAGTTAATTTAATAGGATCAATAATATTACTATTAAAAGTTTTTAAATCTATTGATTTTAATGTATTATCATATGTTTTTATAGTATTTGCTACGTGTTCTTTAAAATCTTCCCTAGATATAAAATCTAATTCCCACATTATGCTTCACCTCCATTTAATGCGTTCATTATTTCTATTCCAACACATTTTGCTAAATTAACGGGAACAGCATTTCCAATTTGCTTATATATATCATTCATTTTACCAGCAAATTGCCATTCATCAGGAAATGATTGAATACGTGCATATTCTCTCGTTGTAAATGGTCTACTTTCATCTGGATGACATCTATCTGTTTGCTTCATCATTGGAGAACACGTAAGTGTTAATGATGGTTCATCCCATGATAACCTCCTAGCAATTCCTGTTCTTCCACCACCCATAAAATAACAAGATTTCATGTATTCTCTAGCAACATCATCTGGCAAATCTTTCCAATATCCTCCAGGTGGAACCAAATCAAAAACTTTCTTTTTACTTTCTGGATATTTAGCACCAATAGAATCAGGTACATTTTTTAAGACATCTCTTAATACAGGTTTATATTCATGTGGTGTAGGATATTCAAATTTTACTTTTTCTTTTAAGTCATTTCTTATTCCAATAATAACAACTCTCTGTCTTTTTTCAGCAACTCCGTAATCCCAAGCATTTAAAACTTGCCATTCAACTGCATATCCTAAATCTTTAAATACATTTACCATTGTACCAATAGTTTTACCACCATCATGAGTAGTTAGTCCCTTTACATTTTCTGCCAAAAACATTTTAGGTTGTAATTGCTTAATAAATTCAGCATAATAATAAAACATTGTTCCACGAACATCATCTAGTCCTAATTTTTTACCTGCATAACTAAATGCTTGACACGGATATCCTCCAGATAGTAAATCAAGTTCTCCTTTTTTTAATTTAAATTCTTTTAATAAATCTCTTTTTGATACTTCAATTACATCTTCTTCCAACACATTCCAATTAGGTCTATTTATTCTTAATGTTTCACAAGCGGTATGATCAAATTCAACTAATCCGATTTCTTCAAAACCTGCTTGTTCTAAACCTAATGCCAAACCTCCAGCACCGGCAAATAATTCTATACATTTTCTTGATTTTTTCATTATTATTTACCTCCAATACTCTTAATAATTATTATACCATTTTTATTTGGTTTTGTCTTAAAACAATTGAATTTTAATTAATGTATTTTGAAATTGGAAATTCTTTTAAAGTTGCAAGAGCATTTTCATCTAATTTACTTATTATTATATTAGCATCCTCTTTATTATCAAGTAATAAATTACAACTTATTTTTGTTAATGAATCTGTTGTATTTTCTTTGATTTTAAATAATTCTTCTTTATCTTCTTTAGAAATTGAATCAAGTCTTTTTAATATTTGACAACGATTTATAAAATAAATATGTTTATCCTCCTCATTAGAATGAGTTAAAAGATTATTTGTTAACCACATTGAATAATCAAGTAAGTCCTTATTATTATTTTCATCATATATATCAATCAAATTTAAAACTTGAGCATTTATTAAAATTTTATTGTCTTTGTTATATTCAATATTTTTGAAACTATTTTTCATTTCATCGTAATTAATATCATCAGAAAGATATGCCTCCTTATTTAATACCATAAATTTATTATTGCATAATATATCATTATTACCAGGTATTGTGATTTTAAAATTATTATATTGATTGTCAGAATTCCATATAGAATATGTATCAAACAATCCATCATTACGTCTAACTGCAAGAATTGATAACGATAAATCTTTTATTTTATATGGTCCTAACATTGAATTCAATGAACCATTAAAACTTATTGCTCTTTTGTTTTCTATAGATGAAATAATTATACCTAAATTTTTAAAATCATCATTAGTCCAAAGATCAAAGTTTAAATCTTTTTTAACATTATGTTTTGACAAAAAACTCTCAATGGATTTATATTCATCATATATTTTACCAAAACTATCTTTGAAGTTATCATTTATATTTAAAGATAATAAATTTCCATCAACATAAAAGCCACCCTCATTATAAATACACTTTATAAAATCTAAAGTTTTAATTCTTTCATGAAAAGTGCCTTGTATTTTTATATTAAATTCAAACTTTTTAGGATTTAATACAAATGATTTACCAAAAGATATTATTTTTTCTTCATCCGTAGTAGTCAATGTAATATCATCAAAAACAATTTTTTCATCTTTATCAGTAATTTTATAATTCATTTTTTCCGTTAAAGTATTTATCTCTTGTGAACATATATTAATTAAATTTTGATTAGAATCATAAGTATAAAAATATTGAGTAGAGCCAAGTAAATTTTCTAACCTGAAATCTTTTGAATCCCACAAGAAGAATTTTGTTATATATGAGGGATCCATTTTAAAGTTATTATTTATTAAATCAATTTTACCTTTTTGAATATCTTGATTTATTTTAAATGTTCTACATATTTTTTCTAAGTTTATGCTATCTTTAACTTTTCTTAATTTTACTTTTACATTTGCTGAAGTGTTAGATTTATTTTCATCTTGTATTTTTTTTATATCCGCAGGTAGTAAAGGATTAATATAAATGCCATATTTATTTATATCTTTGTCATAAAATTTAACTACTATAAGTATCGTTCCGTCTTCTTTCAAAAAATTATTCAAGTCTCTTTTATCTAAATCAAAAGTTATTTTATCAACATTAGTTGGGTCTTTATACATGGTTCTACCTTTTATCTGGGCTTTTATACTACCTTCCCAATTTTCTTTTAAATCTATATCTCCTTTAAATAAATCTATTGTACCATCAAATGAGATACCTTTATCATTTTCACTAAAATTATAATCGATATATTCAAGTTCATCAATTAAATATCTAATTTTACTAACGGCTCTATGTTCAGTTTTTTTTGAACTTCTTTTAGATTCAGGCATAATCTATCCTCCTTATAAAAAAAGAATATCATAAAGATATTCAGCTACTATAAGTATAACATAATTTGACAAATTAATCAGCATAAGTATTTGAATTTATCAATATTTGTGGTATTATTATTTTAGTGATTAGTTGTTTATCAACTTTTACTATTAGGAGTTTCAAATAGCCTGTGCTATTGCTCCATTTGAATATAACTAATTCATTCATGAATTAGTTTTTTTGTAATTTAATTAAGAACTTCTAGTATTTAATGGATTAATTAGTTCATCATAATTATTATAGTTATTTGTAAATATTACTTCTTTTGAAGTTTGGTTTGGAAAGGCAATAATATATTTACTGTTATTAGACCTAGTAATTTTTTCAAGCTTATATACATCATATTTAATACTTTTAGTATTCATAATATTATGTAAGTTGCCAACATTATTTTTTAAATATTTTTAGATATTTTTTATATTCTTTCTATGAACTATTTAATGGAAACTATTAATATTCTTTAAAACATAACATTAATGATTCATTTTAATCCAAGTTTGCATACCTTTTTTATTGATATAAAAAGACTCCAATTTAAATATCTTATCTATAAAAATTAAAGTTGCATAATTACTGTCTCTTTTTAAATCCCAAAAATTATCATTAACACATAACTGTTTATTATATTTGTCTTTTATGGTATTTATGGGAGTAACATTTAAATTGAAAAAAGCAACTTCCTTAATTGTAAAATAAGCAATTATATTACCACCTGATTTTTTGACGATAACTATATCATCTTTAGTTATTTGATTATATGGCGCTATTTTATTTTTACTAAATCTCGATTCTATAGTTTTATTCCCTTTTAGTATATACGATAGATAAGGCTCACTAAAAACTGCTAAGTGAATACTTTTTGTTTTGATTTTTTCAAATTCGCTAATCGACAATTGGTGTTTTAAATTTTTAAAAATTTCATCATACATATTATAAACCTCATATTTTTTTCATCATTTCAACATTTCTATTAAAATATCCATTTTTACCATAAAATTTTTGAGCAATTTCATTATACGAAAAAACACTAATTAGTATCCCTTCACATCCTACTATTTTAAAATATCTTTCCATTTTTTGTAATAAAAGTTGACCAACGCCATTTGAACGACATTTTTTTGATACAACTAGTTCAGTTACTCGTCCTCGTTTAGGAGCACAGAAATCATATGTACTTTCTTCATCATTATTTATCAAGCCTACAATCAAACCAATAACCATTTCTTTTTCAATTGCCAAAAAAATCTTCCCTTTATATTTTTCAACTTCACTTAATGTCTTTTTAAAATATTTTTCCCTGTATTCATCAGTGATTATATTGTATTTTTCTTTATCTATTCCTGCAATATATTCCTGTAATTCTACGAGCAAATCTTTAATTTCTTCATCATATTGACTTGAATAATCTATTATTTTCAATTATATCACCTGTAATAATTATATCATATAATCTTACTAAAATTTTAATCACTTAATTTTTTTAGTAAGATATAACTTTTAATGTTCTTATCTTTTTTATAACATATTTTATTTCATCCCCATGATTTGAAGATTCCTTAAACTATAATCATTTCCGATAGTCAATTCCTCGACAATTATAATATTATTAATGCCCAATTTTTGAGTTCTATGTTCTAAATATTCTACTAATATTTTTCGAAAATGATTTCCGTGATATTGCGATAAAACGATTACGCCATCTATATCAATACACTTACTATCTATATTAAGAATATGACTTTTTATTTCTCGCATTCTGTCAGAAACTGATAAAAAACCCCAAGCTATCATCTCACCATCTAAAAAAATTCCATATATTTTTCCATCGTTGATTGGGTCATTAACGATTCACAAATAACTTTCATCTTTAAAAGACAAAAAAAGCCTTTTTCACTTTCTTGAAATTATTTATTACAATATTTTGAATTTTGTAAATATTTTCAACATTGTTCACTGTACATAATTTAATTTGTAATTTTTCCATATTTATTTTATTTTTCATTAATTATACCTCAGAAATATCGAACTAAATTATACTGCATTTTAGATACAATCACAAAGTTTAACTTATTAATTTATCTAAAACATATATTGCATTCTTAATAAATTGGTGCTAATCTAATAATAGGAGGTAATATATGGATAGATTAAAAGGTAAAGTTGCAATCGTAACTGGAGCAGGAGCTGGTATGGGAAGAGAAACCAGTATCTTATTTGCTAAAGAAGGATGTGCAGTAGCTGTATTTGAAATTAATGAAACTAATGGTCAAGAAACCGTTAATCAAATTGTAAATTTTGGAGGTATTGCCAAGTTTTGGAAAGTTGATGTTTCTAATGAAGAAAATGTAAAGACTGCTGTTGAAGATGTAAAAAATACTTTTGGTAAGATTGATATTCTAATAAATAACGCAGGTATTACTGGTGTTGACAAAAAAACTCACGAATTAACAGTTGAAGAATGGGATCAAGTATTTAATGTAGATGTTAAAGGGGTATTTTTCTGTACAAAATATGTTGTTCCATATATGATGGAAAATGGTAAAGGTAGCATTGTTAATTTATCTTCTATTTATGGGACACTTGGTTCTCACGAATTAACACCATATCATGCCGCTAAAGGAGCTGTATTTGCTATGACAAAACAAGACGCTTTAAACTATGCTAAAAACAATATTAGGGTTAATTCAATTCATCCAGGAACTATTATGACCCCTTTAGTAAAAGAATTAGGCTCTCGCATGGAAGGTGGATTAGAAGCTTATAACAAACTAATGAGTGAAAAACACCCTATTGGTCATGCTGGTGAACCAATAGATGTTTCTTATGGTTGCCTTTATTTAGCAAGTGATGAATCAAAATTTGTTACTGGAGCGGCACTATATATAGATGGTGGCTATTCAGCAATGTAAAAAAACATATTGTTCAATATGTTTTTTTAATAACTAAAGCAATAATATTTATCCCCTATTTATTTAGTAATTTATAATTATTTTTTAGCACTCGCTATTGACAAGTGCTAAAAATATGCTATAATTATTATGTGAGGTGATAAAGTTTATGCATGGATATCAAAATAATGAAGAAAATGAAAATGTTTTAGAAAAGTATGGTCGGAATATCATTGAAGATGCTAAAGCTGGAAAAATAGATCCTGTTATCGGCAGAGATGAAGAAATTCGTAGTATCACCCGTGTTTTATCAAGAAAAACAAAAAATAATCCAGTTTTAATCGGTGAACCAGGCGTTGGTAAAACCGCTATTGTTGAAGGTTTAGCACTAAGAATTATTAAAGGCGATGTTCCAAACAGCCTTAAAAACAAAATAATTTGGGAATTAGATATGGCCGCTTTAGTAGCTGGTGCTAAATATCGTGGAGAATTTGAAGAAAGACTAAAAAATGTTTTAAATGAAGTCAAAAAAAGTGATGGAAACATAATCATGTTTATTGATGAAATTCATACTATTGTTGGTACAGGTAATATGGAAGGTGCTATGGACACTTCAAATATTCTAAAACCAATGCTGGCTCGCGGTGAGATTCATTTAATCGGTGCAACTACTTTAAATGAATATCGTAAATATATCGAAAAAGATGGAGCTCTTGAAAGGAGATTTCAAAAAGTCAAAGTTTCTGAGCCAACAGTTGAGGATACTATCACAATTTTAAGAGGACTTAAAGAACGTTTTGAAATACATCATGGTGTCTCTATTCAAGATAAAGCTTTAATTTCTGCAGCAACATTATCTAATAGATACATAACTGATCGTTATCTTCCAGATAAAGCTATTGATTTGGTAGATGAAGCTTGTGCTACCATTAGAGTACAAATGGATTCAGTACCAGTCGAACTAGACAATTTAACCCATAAAATAATGCGTCTCGAAATTGAAAAAGAAGCTATAAAAAAAGAAAAAGATGATATTTCTAAAAAACGCAAAGAAGATATAAATAATCAATTAATATCTTTAAAAGAAAAAGAAAAAGAATTAACCGAAGCATGGAATCGTGAAAAATCATTAAATGATGATATCAAAAAGAAGAAAAAAGAAATTGAGAAAGCACGATTTGAATTAGAACAAGCTGAAAATAATTATGATTTAAGAAAAGCAGCTATTTTAAAACACGGTGAAATTCCACGTTTAGAAAAAGAATTAGAAAATTTAAATAATATTGAAAAGAATAAAATATTAAGTGATACCGTTACAAGTAATGATATTGCAAAAATTATTGCTAAATGGACAAATATCCCTGTGGCAAAATTGATTAGTAGCGAAAAGGAAAAATTATTAAAGCTTGAAGATAATATGAAAAAACGCGTTATGGGCCAAGATGAAGTTTTAAAGCTAGTAAGTGATGTAATCATTAAATCACGTAGTGGCATTAAAGATCCGAATCGACCAATCGCCTCTTTCTTGTTTTTAGGACCAACAGGTGTTGGTAAAACAGAGGTCGCTAGAACACTTGCTTATGAGTTATTTGACGATGAAAGGCATATGATTCGAATTGATATGAGCGAATATATGGAAAAATACAGTGTTAGCCGTTTAATTGGCTCTCCTCCAGGATACGTTGGATATGAAGAAGGAGGACAACTTACTGAAGCAGTAAGACGTAATCCATATAGTATTGTCCTATTTGATGAAGTAGAAAAAGCTCACCCAGAAGTCTTAAATTTACTTTTACAGATACTTGATGACGGACGTTGTACTGATTCTAACGGACGAACAGTCGACTTCAAAAACACAATTATTATTATGACATCTAATCTTGGAAGTGAATGTATCTTAAATGGCAAAACTAATTTAGTTATGAATGAAGTAAAACAATATTTTAGACCAGAATTTATTAATCGTATTGATGAAATCATTATATTTAACTCATTAACTAAGGAGGCAACTAATAAAATATTAGATAAAATTATTGTGGAGATTGAAAATAGGTTAAAAGACATCAACATAACTATTGAATTAACAGATAAAGCTAGAAAAGAATTAATTGAAGAAGGATACGATATCAATTATGGGGCAAGGCCTTTAAAAAGACTGATAAGTAAAACGATTGAAACAATGCTTGCCAAAAAAATAATTAATGGAGAAATTAAACCAAATGATAAAATTTTGGTTGATTATGATAAAACATTTTCAATTACAACAAAATAGAAAGACAATTATAAAAGTCTTTCTTTTTTGTTTATTTATAAAAAATAAAGTTCATAATAAATTAGGTGATTTTATGAAAAATATTTCTGTATGGCTAAACGATATAAAAAGAATAAATTATCCAGCTATTGAAACATCTACAGAGTGTGATATTTTGATTATTGGTGGTGGTATTACTGGAATAAGCTGTGGATATTTTTTAAAAAACAGTAAAGAAAAAATTATTTTAGTAGAAGCTAATCAATTATGCGAAGCAACAACTGCGCACTCGACTGGGAAATTAACATATTTACAAGACGACAATTTAAAAAAAATTAGAAAGGAATATAATCGAGAAACAGCCATAAAATATCTAGATTCTCAAATTGAAGCTATTAATTTAGCCAAGAGTATTATCAAAAAGCATCGCATAGATTGCGATTTTAACGAAGTAGATTCGTATCTCTTTACTAGTAAAAAAAATAACATTAAAAAATTAAATGATATTTACAATCTTTTAATTGATCATATAGATATAAATGTAAGTAAAATTTTACCAATAGATAATATATCTTGTATTAAAAGTTTATGGGTAAAAAATACTTATGTATTTCACCCTACTAAATTTGTATTGCAATTAGCACACATTATTTCACCGTATATAGATATATATGAAAAAACACGTATTATAAATTTAAAATTTAAAAATAATTTATGGCATGCCACAACAAATAAAAACATTAATATAAAGGCTAAAAAAATTATTTTAGCTTGTCACTACCCTTTCTTTCTCATTCCTTTTTTCTTTCCCTTTAAGACTACTTTAGAAAAATCATTTCTAACATCAAGCTATATTAATGATACTAAAAATATTACCGCAATAAACATTGATAAAAAAATTTTATCTTTTCGATATTACCAAAATAATCAATTTATTATGTTATCCGAAACCAATGATATTGGAAAAAGCATCAATAATTTAAAAGAAAAAGAAAAAATGCTTCGCTTTATGAAGAACAATTTTTCACTTTATCCAACATATTGTTGGTCTAATCATGATATTATAACCATTGATTACTTACCCCTAATTGGTAAAATTGACAATAATCTTTTTCTTGCGACTGGTTACAACACTTGGGGTATGACAAACGGTATTCTAGCTGGAAAAATTATTAGTGATTTAATTTTGAAAAGAAACAATCAATATTCTAAACTATTCAATCCTTTAAGAAAAACAGTAAATATTACCAATTTTTTACAAAATAACATAAAGAATGGAATTTCTTTTATCAATAGTAAAACAAATAAAAATAAAAATTTTTACCAAGAAAATGTAAAGATTATAAAAGAAAATGGGGTTTGGTATGGAATATATATTGACGACAATAATCAAATACATAAAGTTTTAAATAAATGTCCTCATATGAAATGTAATCTATCATTTAACTATCAAAATAAAACATGGGATTGTCCATGTCATGGCTCTCAATTTGATATAGATGGAAACATTATTTTTGGGCCAGCAAATCATAATATTAAAATTTAATACTTTTATTCTGCATTTATTACTTTATTAATTCAATAATTTTGACTAAATTATAATATTATTATAAAATATTATGTAGAATTTTAGAGGTGATTTATGGCTATATCATACTATAAAGACATATATGATGTCTTATCACAAAAATATCCAAATAGAAAAATTTATGTCATTAGTGATCAACATTTTTTTCATTCAAACATTATTTTATATGAACGTTCAGAATTTCCAGATGTAGAAACAATGAATAATTATATTATTAATCAACACAATAGCACTGTTGGTGAAGATGACATTGTTATCTTTCTAGGTGATTTTAGCTTTAAGAACAATGAAATATCTTCCCTTCTACATAGACTCCATGGGCACAAATATTTAATTTTAGGAAATCATGATAATCCTAATATTATAAAGCATTATGGTACAATGGGCTTTGAAGGTATATTTACTATGCCGGTAAAATTAAATAATAATTATTTATCACATGAACCGTTAAAAGAAGACAGTCGAGATGATTTACATTTTAAACTGCTTGTCAAAAGTTTTAAGGCTGATGCTAGTGGTTATAACTATCACGGACATATTCATACGAAAAATACGTCTGAAGAGCCTTTCCACAATGTCACATGCGAGGCATTGGATTATATACCACTTTTTATTGGATATACAGGTGGATTAGTTAAAGCTGATGAATTTCCATTAATTATTAATTCTGAAAGGTTTCAAAACATATTAGAATTATTGCGTCAAGAAAAAAATATAGATTCTAATCTACTATTAACTGACTATATATATTCAATGATGCTTGAAGCTAATAGTTTATATTCGGGCTCATGTTTCGTTTACGGATCTTTTCCACTATATAAAAAATTTGGTTATGTTTCTAATTTTTCTGATTTAGATATAGCCTTAATATATGATTCTAAAATAAGTAAAAATAGAAATAGTCAACGTTTAAAAGAAACAGTTGACCGTATGTATGCTAAAGTTAGAGACTTTGATGGTATCAATGTCAGTTTTATAAAACGAATCGTTAACATGTGTGCTTTTGAAGCATTATATGCTAGTAAAACGGGTTATTTAGCAAAATGTACATTGGATGCCAATTTAATTCCTCACTCTTTTTATCGAGAAAGCGATTTCATTCAAGCTCATGATAAAACTACTATTGAAAAAATTCTTGTAAAAGAAAATCCAGAACTATTAAAAGGCATATATTTACCATCATATAAAGCACAATATTTAGTACCAAATGGCGATATGGCTAATTTGATATTACAGTTATTATTTCAAAAAGGTTATGAAAATAAAAGAGCTAACGCTTTAAAAAAATTAAAATTTGTCTTCAAACATTTTGGAGATACATCTGAAACTAGTATCACTGAATTGGAAGATATTCTAATTAGATTCTTTTTAAGAAATATTTTATTTTTCTACACTTTAAGGCGCTTTAGTGAGATTGATTATATCCGTGAAGGTAATTTTCCCATCGATAAAATTATATCTGGATTACCAGCTGGATTGGCTTATCAGCTAGAATGCATTTTAATAAATCCACAGTCAGACTTTAATCATGTTTTTAAAGAACTAGTTGGGCTTGATTACAGTCTAATTCCTACTGTTAGTGCTGAACTAGCCAATATTAAACATAAATAATAAAGATGAAATATCTATATTATTTATTTTTTTAGTAATAATATTAGCACTCATTATTGACAAGTGCTAATATTAGTGATAGAATTATATTGTTAATAAAAAAGAAAGAAGGATTGTATTAATGAAAAAACAATTTAAAGCTGAATCAAAAAAGTTGTTAGATTTAATGATTAATTCCATATATACTAATAAAGAAATTTTTTTAAGAGAACTTATCTCAAATGCTAGTGATGCAATTGATAAACTTAATTATCGCGCACTAACCGATAAAAAATTAAAAATTAATCGTGATGATTTTAAAATTAAAATTGAAGTTAATAAAGATAAACGCCAACTTATCATACGCGATAATGGTTGTGGAATGAGTAAAGAAGAATTAGAAAATAATTTAGGAACTATTGCTCGTAGTGGTTCACTTGATTTCAAACTTTTAAATAAAGAAAGCAAAGATTTGAACATAATTGGTCAATTTGGTGTAGGTTTTTATTCTGCATTTATGGTTAGCGATAAAATTATTGTTGAAAGTAAACCTATTGATGATAGTGCTCACGTTTGGACATCAAGTGGAGCTGATGGTTATACCATTACCGATGGCACTCAAGAAAATGTTGGTACTACAATTACCCTTACCATAAAATCAGATACAGAAGAAGAAAATTATTCAGAATATTTAGACATCAATAAAATTAGACAAATTATAAAAAAATATAGTGATTATATTAGATATCCCATTGTTATGGATATTGGACATAAACAATTAAAAGAAGGCTCTAAAGACGAATATGAGGACATTATTTCTGAAGAGACTATTAACAGTATGATTCCTTTATGGAAAAAAGATAAAAAAGAAATTAAAGAGGAAGAATATCAAAATTTTTATCACGAAAAATTTTTTGATTATGAAAATAGTATAAGAACAATTCATTCTTTTGTTGAAGGTAAATGCAGTTACTATACCCTACTTTACATTCCTGGGCACGCACCATATGATTTTTACACTAAAGAATATGAAAAAGGATTAGAATTATATTCGAACGGAGTTCTAATCATGGATAAGTGTGCTGATTTATTACCTGACTATTTTAGTTTTGTTAGAGGTTTAGTTGATAGCGATGATTTATCACTTAATATTTCAAGAGAATTATTACAACATGATCATCAACTACAATTAATTGCTAAAAACATTGAGAAAAAAATTAAGCACGAATTAGAAGATATGTTAGAAAATGACCGTGAAGCATATGAAAAATTTTTTAAAGACTTTGGTATGCAATTAAAATTTGGTATTTATAATAATTTTGGTTTAAATAAGGATACTTTAAAAGATTTAATTATTTTCTACTCTGCTAAGAAAAAGAAAATGATTACTTTAAAAGAGTACGTTGAAGATCTAGTCGAAAATCAAGATAAGATTTATTATGCATGTGGTGAAACAGTTGATAAAATTGATTTATTACCACAAGTAGAACGTGTAAAAGATAAATATGATATTCTATATTTAACAGAATACACCGACGAATTCACAGTCCAAGCTTTAGTAGAATATGAGGGCAAAACTTTTACAAATGTATGTGCTGAAAACGTCGAATTAGATTCTGAAAAAGAAAAAGAAGAAATACAAAAAGAAAACGAAAAATATAAAGACACTTTAAAAGTTATGAAAGATACTCTTAAAGAAGTTGTTGAAGATGTTAAATTTACAAATCGTTTGAAAACCCATCCTGTATGTTTAACTACTGAAGGTCCTGTTTCAATGGAAATGGAAAAAGTTTTAAGTGTTATGCCAAATGAAAATAAAATTAAAGCCAAAGCAATAATGGAAATAAATGCTAATCACCCAATTGCTAATAAAATTAAAAGTTTAACTGGGGAAGATTTAAATAATTATGCTAAAATATTATACGCTCAAGCGCGATTAATCGAAGGATTAACTATTGATAATCCAACAGAGATTAGTTCTCTAATTTGTGATATTATAGCTAAGTAAAAAAAGATATTTAAAATATCTTTTTTTAATCAATCTGCCAACAAGCAATATCTTCTTTCAAAATTCCTACTTTTTTCTTATATAGTGTAGCTTCAATATTCTTGTTAATAATATTAAGTTTAAACGCCCAATTCAAAATTTTTTCAATATTATTGTTATCAATAATATTATCATTTTTTCTAATCCACGCCATCTCTTTTAAATTATCTTTAATATTACCACTAATAATCGTAGTAGGATATTCATACATTTCCCTTAAAGATACTTCTTTCGTAGAAAATTCTAATAAAAAGTTATATTTATCATCTATTTTTATAACAAAATTACATATTTGTACACAATCGTATAGATATCCATTAGCGCACAAAACACTACAATTTAAAGATTTAGCTTCTTCCATAACCTGTGCTAAATATAAATCACGCTCTTCAACGGTTTTATAATCATTACAATTAAATTTATAAAAAGGTAATTGATGATAGTCATAATCGCGATCAAAACGCATAGAAAATTTTTCATTTTTTGAAGCATAATTTTTTAATTCTTCAAAATTATTAATACTGGCAAAAGAATGAACGTTAATTTTCCTATCACATAATTCTTTCAAATTTTTGTATTTCATGCCCATATAATCACCTATTCTACTGTTATTTCGCTATTAGTTAATTCCTTATCTATTAAAAATTCATGAATGATTTCTTCTTGGTTTTCAACAAACATTTCTTCAATTCGGTCAACACGTAATTTTTCGCTAATTAAAATAGCTTCTACTTTCTTAACAGCTTCTTGTAAATCATCGTTAACTACAACATAATTATAATTGTTAATTTGGTTAATCTCATTATAAGCTGTTTTAAAGCGGGAAATTATTTGCTCATTATTTTCGTCTCCGCGCATTTTTATTCTCCGTTTTACTTCTTCCATCGACGGAGCCATAATAAAAATTAAAACAGTCTCTGGAAATAGCTCTTTTATCTGTTTTGCGCCTTGAACATCTATTTCAAGAATAACGTCTTTTCCAGTATTTAATTGTTCAATAATCTCTGCTTTAGGAGTACCATAATAAGAACCATATTGAACCTTTGCATATTCTAAAAAATCACCATTAGCAATCTTTGCCTCAAATTCTTCTGAGTTTACAAAATAATAGTCTACTCCATCAATTTCATTTTCTCTTTTAGGTCTAGATGTGTAAGATATTGATAAAACTATATCATTGTGATTCTCTAATATTTTTTTGATAACTGTCCCTTTTCCGGCACAAGTTGTACCAGAAATAATAATTAAATTTCCTTGTTTTTTTGTTTTTATCATATTAGCCTCCCATATAACACCCATTATATCATATTTTTTTTAAATTGACTTTCTTTTTATTTTTTTCTATAATATTTTCCCATAAGGAGTGAGGCTATGCTTTATGATAAAACAATTTTTACAGCTGAAAAAGATGCTAAAGAAATGCTTGTTAGATTGCAAAATGGTTGGGGAGATTATTTTGGAGCATATTCACCGCTATATAATATTACAACAGAATGCTCATCTACATATATTGAAGCAATGGGGAAAAATTTTAATACAGCCTTGACAATAGGTGCCTCTGGTGATCAAGGCATTGCTTTAGTCCAAAACGGAGCCAAAAAAATATATTTTTTTGATATTAATCGATTAGATGTATATTTTTTAGAACTTAGAAAAGTAGCTCTTGAAAATTTAAAACGAAGAGATTTTCTGGATTTTATGATTGCAGATAATAATGGTAGTATTATGGACTATCGTTTATATCAAAAAATAGCTAATAAATTATCTCTTCCTGTTCGCGCTTTTTGGGATATTGCTTATGATATTTTTGACTATAATAATCAAGCTATGAGTATATATTTTTTTAGAGATGTAAAAAAGAATTCGCAAAAAGCCAAAATAGTTAATAACTATTATAGCAACAATAGTACATATTATGATACACAAGAAAAAATAAAACAAAGTGAATGGTTTTTCATTGAAAGTGATTTTTACAGCTTAAATAAAAATTTGCCTGCAGGAATTAATTTTGATGCAATTGTTTTATCAAATTTATATGAATATTTAAATTTTGGAGAAAAAGTTTCAAAAGAAGAAACCTTAAAATATCTAAACTTTATTAAGCAAGTATTACTGCCAAGATTAAGTCAAGATGGTGCGATGATGAGTGCATATCTTTACCGATATAATGATGAAGTAGATAAATATATTGAGCACAAACTTCAAGAAAATCCTGATGGATGGGCACCAAGCACAGATTTATTAAGCGGCCTTGAAAACATTGAAGCTTACTTATCAGGTTATACTGGACAAAATGTTTCATATCATTATTTATATCAAGCTTTAGAAAAAGAGTATGGTATTCAAAAAGTATTAACACCAGCAGCCGGTTTTGGGCAAAGTTTTGCGCAAAATGATTTAGCTATTATTCAAAGAAAAATTTACACAAAAAGAGAAAAATGATTTTTTCTCTTTTTCAATAGACTGCTTTTTTATTGATGTCTCCTAAATAGGTTTCTCATCACATAATAATATTTATTTTATTTAACTTCTTCAAATAAATCTTTAGTTGCTCCACAAGTTGGACAAGTCCAATCATCTGGTAATTCTTCAAATTTAATTTGTTCTACTTCTTCATCATAAATATATCCACATATTGTACAAATATATTTCTTCATATATCCTCCTTAATCGTTAACTTTAATTTTTTCTAATAATTTTTCAATCGTTTTTCTATGTGCTTCATCGACATCATTTAATAACATTTTAAGTAATTTATATGTATTTTTACTTTGTGGTAACATATAGCCAGCTTCACGTACAAGATCTTCAATCATTACTTTATTTGAATGAATTAGTGTCTTTAAAAATTTTTTTTCTACTTCACCATCAGCTTGTTCTAATATATAATTCAGTTTTTGAATTTGTTTAATTTTACTGTCAACTATTAAAAATAAACTATTTACTACTTGATTATTTTTTTTCTGCTGAGGTGGCATTTCATTAGGAATCATCGTAATAGCATGTGATGGACAAGCCCTAGCGCAAGCTCCGCAACCAATACATTTTTCAAAGTCAATCTGCCCATTTTCTGTATCTGTCGCTCCTACTGGGCAAACAAATAAACACAAACAATCTTTGGTACATAATTTTAAATTACGATAAGCATGTTCTTTGTTCATACTACTTTACCTCCAATATTTTAAAATTTGGTACTTTACAAACTGGACATACTTCTGGTGGAACATCACCAACGAAAACAAAACCGCATATATCACATACCCAAATTTTAGTGTGTTTTAGGTATTCAATACCTTTTTTTTCATAATTATCCAAAATTATCTTCATAATATTAGACGATTTAGTTGCCCATGTTAAAATACGTTTAGCTCCCCTATCTTGAAATTTACTAGCAATATTCATTGCTTGATTAAGATAATCTAAATCTTTGATGTTCATTTCTTTAACATCACTTAAAGTTCCTTCGAGATTCTGGGACCTTTTTTCATAATATTGACTCAACTCCAAAAACAATTGTTTTTCCTCTTCTAAATACTGTTTTTCACAACCACGAGCTAAATTTGAACATATTAAAGATAATTCCAAATTCGTTAATGTTCTTAATTCATCAACAGATTCTGACACTACTTCCCTATCATCAATATTAGAAATTGATACGTCTTTTTCTTCAATCAATTCAAATAAAGCCTTTGGGGCTCCACATAATGGACAAATCCAATCTTCAGGTAAATCTTCAAATTTAACTTTTTCTATTTCTTCATCATATATATACCCGCATAATGTACAACGATATTTTTTCATATTCCTCCTATTAATCATTACTTACTAATACTATTAAACTTATTAGTAATTATTACTATTAGTATATCATTATATTTTAAAAAAAGTCAATTAAATAAAAAAGAATAGTATAAATTACTATTCATTAATTATTATACAAACATTCTATTTTGTTAAAATTTTTTGATAAACTATTTCGTCCTTTTTTACTAATTTATTGTCACTATAAGCAAGTGGCATAAAAATCATATATTTAATATCATTATTTTCATCAAAATAAATTCTTAAATGACAAGCTCCTTTTTTAGAACCACCCTCGAAAAACGGTGGAATAAAACAATAAGAACCTGGATAATTAAATTGACTTTGGTGTGTATGTCCAAAAATATCTATATATGAATCATCTCGATTTCGCCCTTGTTTAGTATAAAGTTCTTTTAAATAACTAATAGTTCCCTCAATATCAACGCCATTTTCGTCTAAATTAACTGAAAAAGTAAAATTATTTGGATGATGAATATCAAAAGAGCCAAGATTGTTAGTCAGATTATTCAATAAAATAGTAGAATGAAAATATCCTAAATTAAGAAAATCATCTCTTTCACGAGCCAATAATTCGATTGGATCAAAACCATAATTAGAAACGTTACAATCGTGGTTACCACCTAAAACAGCATGATATAAACCACTAGCTTTAGGTATAAAAGAAATAGCTTGTTCAACCAGTTGATAATTTTTTATAGCACTATCATGATCAACTTTCTTACTAGCTCCATAACCATCATAAAAATCGCCCAAATCTAAAATCAAACAAATACCATGCTTAGTACAGTAATCATTCAAAGAGTCAAAACCCTTTAAAACTTTACTATCAAATTTTTTTAAATGTAAATCAGAAACTAACATAATATCATAATATTTTGCATCATATGGAACATTAACTGAGAAAAATTTATCAGTAACCAAGATTGGTCTTTGTACCCTATAAATTGGACTCATCGAAAAAGAACTATCACCAATATTAATTTTTTGCTTAACTCTTTTTAATATTTTAATAATTTCAGCATTATCCGTTGTAATTCCTTGGCTTTGCATATATTTGACAAGTTCATCAAGACTCGCTTCATCAATTAATAATTTTTGATAAATTAATCTTTCAATTTTAGATTGTTTTTCCTCCAAATTTTTAGTTTCTAATTTAGCTTTTTTATCAGAATTAACTAACGCTTGTAATTTTTTTACTTCTTCACTTATCGTTTCATACCTGACTTTAAAATCTTCTAAATCACTAACCTTTTTTTTAGATTGTGATAATAGCAATTCTAACTCCTGAATTTTAGATTGTAAAGAAGCAATCGTTTCAGTTAAATTCTTTATTTCTAATGATTTCACTTTTATTTCCTTAGATAGAGCATTATTATTATCTTGTAATGTTTCTACTTGATTGGCGCGTTTTTCTAAACCAGACTTTATTCTTTTTATTTCATCCAAATCACGTTCTAATTGTTTGATTTTTACTTCTAATTCAGCTATTTTGTTAAGATACTTTGATACTGAATCTTCAGAGGCTCTTGGTGGGTATAACTTATCAAGAGTTTCTTTTAATAGAGCAAGATTTTCAATAATTTTTTGATCAACATTCATCTTAGTTTTAATCAGATATTCATCATAAAAATCGTTAAAACTTCTAATTTGATCTAAAACAACATCGCCTATTGGTGATTTTTCTTCAAACATCCATCCTAAAAAAGCATCAATTATTGATATCATCTTAATTATTTGCTTAGATGATATTTTTTCATTTTTTCGAAATTCAGTCGCTACAGTTTCTACAAAGTATTCTAAAAACTCAATATCAGCTATTTTTCCTCTTTTACCTAAATAATCACACATTTCTAAATAGTAAATATCATTTGCAGCATGTTCTTTCAAATATCTATTTAATTTCATTTTATCTACTGCTGTTAAAGACATAATATCACCCCATATAGCCAAATCAGACATATTATAACATAAAATTTATTATTTGTAATAGATTAACTTCTATTACAAATAAAAAAAGGCGAATTTATCGGCCTTTATAAATAATTTTTATATTTTTCAACTTCTTCTTTTTGAAATTTTAAGAAATCTTTAGCTATTTTAAATACCTTTTTATCTGTTTCATCTTTATAACGTTTAAGTTTACTTTCCATTTCAACAATTCCCATATTTAATCCTTCGATTACCATTTTTGCTATTGCCGCATCACTATTATCCTTTTTTACTTCTTTTTTTATGCCCATTTTTGACATCATTTCGGCAATTTTATCTTGAGGTTCTGCGTGATATTTTTCTTTTTTTAGCAATTTTTCACTGTCTTTTTTAAATTTATCATAACCTTTTTGCGTTGCAGTAATATCTTTTTTTATTAAATTATCTTTATCATTTAATAATTCACATAAACGGTCCATTGCTGTCGACCCCATCTTAGCATTTTCGTATATATATTCTAATAATTCTATATCAACTTTCATAAATTCTTCCTTTCTATTTATATTCTTATCACATTGAATAAAGATATGCAAAAAAAGTTATAATTTCTTATAACTTTTTAAATTCGCCATTTAAAATAGAATATAAATATAAATTTGTTTTTTTATTTGTTTTATTATAAATATAATCTGCATAACCATGTAATTGTTTTAAATAGGCTTCATCATCAACGTTTTTTAGTTTGTAATCAATAATATCAATATAATCTTCATATTCAATCATACAATCAATAATGCCATGATAGATAATATTATTTACTTCAAAAATAAATTCAAATTCATGATATATTTCGGCATTACTAATATTTTTTAGTAGTGAATTATTAAGAAATTTAGATACACGATTACGAATAAACTCATCATCAATTAAATCAAGACGCGGTTTTTTAAAATCAAGCTGTTCTAAAACTTCATGGAAATCTAAACCTAATTGAATATTTTTAGATATATCAGGTGTTATTAATTCGTGAAGATTCTTAGAATAATGCTGTTGTTCCTTTTGGTTAACAACAAGTGATAATTCTTGAACGTTAATTTTTTGGCTATCATCTAATACTAATCTAGAAACATCTTTCTCATATAAATATTTCTTAGTTAAATTTATATTTTCTAAATCAACATTATTAACTTGAGCTTGAATATCGCCTTTAACTGAATAAAGAATGTCTGCAAAAGAACGATATTTTTTTCGAATTGCAATATCAATTAAACGCGGTTGACCGCTATCTAATTCGCGCCAAGGTAAAACCATAATCATTTGCTCTTTTGCACGTGTTAAGCCAACATAAAATAAACGAATCTTTTCCGCTATTTCTTCTTCAATATAATTTTCTTTAAGTAATAATTTTAAAATAGTTTCTCTAATTCCTTCATCAAAATAAGGAACAATAAAACCATATTTATTATCATATAAAAATTTTTCTTTTAAATCACTAATATTGAATGGCTTATATAAACCGGCATAATAGCAAATTGGAAATTCTAACCCTTTTGATTTATGAATAGTCATTATCTTAACAGCATTACTATTATTATTGTTAAGGGCATATCTAATTTCATAGTCGTCATCTAACAATTTATCTAAATATTCTTTAAATTTATAAATATCATAACCATTATTGCCTAAATTGATAGCTAACTCTAAAATTTTCATAATTCGTACTTGACGTTTTACTACATCGCCAACTTTCAACATCTTTTGATATAAATTGGTTTGTTCTATTAAAGATATTAATAAATCATAAACTGATTTATTTTTTAAATAAATTGCAATATTTTTAAATTGTTGATAAATAGAGGTTGTATAAAATTCATTATTTTGAAAAATATCAAAAATTTCTTCATCGCTTAATTCGTATAAATAGCTACGAGCAACACTAACATAATTATATTTTAACTCATCACTAATCTCACCACGTTCAATTTCAATTAGTAAACCTAACATATTTTTTATTAAATAAATGTCTTCATTATCATTTAGGACTTCATCTTTATATACAGTCAAGGGAATTTCTAAATATTCAAATATTTTTTTATACAATTCAAAACTAGTTGCTCTATCCATCAAAATGACAAAGTCACTATATTTACATGCCCTTTTTTCCTGATTCGCCATATCAAATATTAAATATCTATCACTTATTTTCTTTTTAATATCATCAGCAATAATAAAAGCCTCAATTTCTTCTTTTTTATACTCACGATTATTATTTTCATAAGTTAAAATTATGCTTTTGTAATCTTGCTTTGTATAACCATTTTCTTCATAGCTAGTATTGCCAAAAATCATTTGATGTGAAACTGAATATTCGGCTCCGCCTAAATCATCAGACATAATCTGATTAAAAATATAATTAATATCAAACAATACTTCTCGTCTTGAACGGAAATTTTTTAATAAATCAATTTTCATACCGCCGTTATGTTGCTGATAACGATTATACTTTCCTCTAAAAATATAAGGATTAGCATTTCTAAAACGATAAATTGACTGTTTTATATCTCCTACCATATATACATTGTCATCTGCAATCATGGAAACAAATAATTCTTGTAAATCATTGGTATCTTGATATTCATCAATCATAATTTCTTTAAATGACTTTTTAACTTCATTTCTAATTTCTTCATTATCTTGCAAAATTTTGATAGCTAAATTAGCAATATCAGTAAATTCATACAAATGATGCTGTTGTTTATACTGCCTCAACTGTTGAAAATAACTTTTTAAAATTGAAATAATAACTTGCACAGTCTCTCTAGTTCCTAAAAGTTTTTCTTTAATATCATCTAAATTACCATATGATAATAACTCTTTTAACCCATTTAATAGATTCACCAATATCTCTTTACTAACTTTAACTTCATCTTCGCTACCGCGAGGTAGATTTGGAAAAGTTTCATCCAATTTATGAAATAAATCTTCTAAGTCTTTGCTTTCTAAAATAGGTGTTATATAATCATTTACTTTTAAACTATATTTTTCATCAGCTTGTCTTAATAAATCATCGGTTGCAACCGCTATTTCTTCTTTTTTCCTTTCAATTAATAATTGATAATCAATAATATATTGATTAATAACTTGTTCAGTATAATTATTTTCTAAGTATGTATTTAAATAATCATCTAAATAATAATTTAATTCTAACTTACGAGAAATATCCAAAACAACTTTCCGTATTGAAAGATCATCTTTAGTACAAAAAGTATCAATCATTTGTAAAAAAGATATCTCTCCTTCTTGATATTTTTTTTCAAATATTTCATCTAAAATTTCTTTCCTCTTAATATCAACGATTGTGGCTTCGGCAGGAACAATATTATCATCAATATTCAATAGGTAATGATATCTTTTTACAATACCTAAAGAAAAACTATCAAAAGTAGTAATATATGCGCTATCAATATATTTTAACTCATCTATCAAATTTTCAAGCTTTATTGATTTTCTAATTCTCTCCTTCATCTCCAAAGCTGCGGCTTTAGTAAATGTTAAAATTAAAAGTTCATTAATATGAATTCCCTGTTTTAATTTAGTTATAACACGTTCAGTCAAAACAGCTGTTTTACCAGAACCAGCACCTGCACTAACAATAATATTTTGACCGCTTTGATGAATAGCTTCAAGTTGTTCGTTAGTCCATTTTGGCATCTTTATCACCTCTTAAAAAATCTAAATCTCTATATTCTTTTAATATTTTAATATCAGCTTCTGTGTGATAACAAATATCTTTAAAAGGGCAATACGCGCAACTAACATTCTCTAGACCTATACGTTTTGGGTTAATATCAAACTCCCCTATTTTTATTAAAGAAATAGCCTTTATAATTTTATCTTCAACAATTTCTGATATTTTATTAATTTCTTCATTACTTAAAACTTTACTATAGGCATAAAATCCATTTTTGCCAACTTTCATACTTTTAATAACATTACTGTTCTTATAAGAATAATCAAATTCCGATAATAACTCTTCATCATTTAAACTATATCCTTGTAACATTAAATTTTTTTTCTTTTGATCCAAATAGCTTAATTTAGAATTATAGTTAACTGCTGAATGAATTAATTTTTGCAAATAAAAGCCAACAATTTGTAAAGGCTTAAGTTTATCAGATTTATTAACTAAATAAACGTAAATCGGTAATTGCATATCTAAGCCATATGGCAAATAAGTTAAATTTAAATTAGGATTACCAGTTTTATAATCAATAATAGCAGCCAAATATTTATCCGACAATTTCATATAAACTAATTTATCAATAATCCCCATAAACACTTCATTATCTTTACCAGTAGGTTGAAGATAAAATTTTGTTTCTAATAATTTTTCTTTGAAATTTGATTGTTGTTCTTGTCTTTTTATCTCATCAATTGTAAATTTAACTTCTTCTTTAATTTTATTCATAAAGAATTCCTCTTTTTTATTAGTAATAATATGATTCTCTTCTAAATAACGATTCCATTCAATTTCAAAAATAAAATCACTTTTGAAGGCTACTGACAACATATAATGATAAATATTTCCAATATTTTGAATAAATGTTTCTTCATACTTTCCTATTTTAAGAACATACTGTAAATAATATCTAAAAGAACATTTATAATAAGCATCTAAACTGGTATATGATAAAAGCAATCTTTCTTGAAAAAATTTATTAATTTTATCTAGAGAAATGCGTTTATATTTATTATTATAGGTTTTATAAACTAAATTGGGATAATTGTAATATAAATAAGATAAAATCTCGTCTTTAATTCCATATTTATAATAATCATCTAATTTAGAACTCAAAGTTATTTGATTAAACAAATGACTATGACAATATTCACATTCGGGTTTAATAATTTCTGCATTCAATTCATCAAGTAATGATGATTTATAGAAATCTTCAGTCAAACTTCTTAATTTATAACTTATTGTTAAATGATATTTAGTACTTAAATAATATAAAGTTAAATTTTTCCCTAAAATATTTTTGTCTAACGACGTTGAAAGATTTAATCTTTCCTTTTCCTCATCACTTAGATAGTCTTCATTTTTATAAATAACTGGAATTGAGCCTTGATTAAAACCTAATATAAACAAATAATCATCATTATTAATCGTTTCTAAATTGGTCTCGCACACACCCTTTATTTCTTCTTGAATTAAAGATGCTGTTTTCAAATTTTGAATAATCATTTCTTTTTTTAATTTTTCATCTTGACACCATACGTATTTATTACAAATATCAACAATAGCATTAAATATATTTTCATCAAAACTATTTTTAATAAAATTTTTTAACCCTTCCAAGCCGGATTCAAGATATTTTTGACATATTGCTGTTGAAAAAAGACTGATATTAGGCCTAATATTAGTTGGTATATTAAAAATTTTAAATATTTTATGTACCATTAAACGGTATTCATCATTTAAATTAATTAATTTAATCTTATCAAGAGATACTCCACTTTTCAATAAAGATACAATTTTATTAGCAATAAAAATAACTTCGTCTTCTAAAGTTGGTAATTCATAAGCTTTATATTCTAAATTTAATTGCTTTTCTGTTATAATTTCATAGTTAAGGTTTTTCAGAATATGACTTTGCTCCTTGTTTAAATAAGGAATATTATAAATATAAATTTTGCAATTAACGATATTGTTCTTAAATAATTTGTTTTCTTTTAATAAATTATTTTTCTCTAGCATTTTTTTTATTTTTAATAATTTGATAACTTTCGGAGACTTAATATCATGAATAAAATACATATTTTCTAAATATTTTAAAGCAATATTATAAGTAACATTTTCATTTTTCATTATTTCATAAATTGCTCTTTCATCATATGTAAAAAGTAACTTTTGTTTAATTTCATCAAAAGTCATAACTTTAATATTAATTAATTTTTCCTTAGACATTTTTATTATAAAATCTTTTTTATTACAGTTATCAACAAGTACAATAGCACCATTTTCAAATTTCATGATATCACCAACAATATTATATCAAAAAAACCATAAAGATTTTTATTTTTCTTTATAGTTTTACAAGTTATCTTCATCGAGATTCACAACATTTGTATATCCAAAATTTTGCAATAAACTTAGAGCAATTCTACTTCTAGTACCATTAGAGCAGTATAAAATTATTTCTCGCCGTTTATCTAAAGCATAGCTTTTAATCCCCGACAAAATATGATCATATTCAATATTAATTGCCCCTTCAATATGCTTCAAAGCATATTCTTTAGGAGTCCTAACATCGACTAATAAGGCTCCAGCTTGGATATGCTTTTTTATTGTATTTAAATCGATATGAATCATCCTAACTATTCTTTTAATGCCTTAAGCATTTTTTTCCATAACTCACTAGATGAATAATTTAATATTCCCACTTTGTATATCTTAAGTCCATATTTAATTAATATATAATTAGTTACTAATAAAATGATGATTGACATTAAAACATCTATAACACCAATTTGTCCTAAAACAAGCAAAGAAGGGCTTAGACTGGCTGAAATAAATGGTACATATGAAAGAATCTTTACAATAATTGAACCTTCAAACATACCAGCAGTAAGTGCTAAATAATAACCAATAACAGATACCATAACAATCGGAACTTGAACTTGTTGAAAATCTTCAGTATTAGTTGTCATTGATGATAAAATGCCAGCTACTAAAGAATATGCTAAAAAGGTTAAAATAATTAATACAATCATTAACGGTATTAAATAAATTAATTTATCTTGCAATGAGCTTTTACTAATAATTTCGGTAATTGATGACATCAAGCTAGACAAAGAAGTTGAACCACTGCCAAATATATTTCTAATTAAAAGCCCCAAAGCAACATAGATTGCTAATAATAAAGACTGCCCAATAACAAAAATATTTCCAGCCACAACTTTTGCAAAAAAATGAACTTTTGGTGAAACATTTGAAATTATAACTTCCATAGCTTTGGTTGATTTTTCATCATTTACTTCAGCGCCTATCATTTGAACTAAATAAAGTGATAGCATAAAAAGCGGTAAAATAATAATTGGGAATATAGAATTCATCAACATATCAGTTCCATCTTCTGTACTATAGGTAGAATCTTCATCAAGTGTTAGAGAAGTAATCTTAACTTCCGAACTTATCTTATTCAATTCATCATCTGTTAAACCTAATTCGTTAACAGCTAAAGACATCTTAACTGAATTTATCGAAGTGCTAAGAATACTAAAATCATATGTACTAAGTGCTTTTTTTGAAATAATATCAGCCTCAATAATATTATCTTTAGAATCTTTAATATAAATAATAATACCGCCATCTTCATTAATTTTCTCTTTAGCTGTTTGTAAATTTTTATCTACAATATAATTATATTTGTTTTCTTCTTTATCAGACAATAAATTGATATTCATATCAATAACTTGTGATAAGGATGATTGAACTAAATTAGTATCATCAACAATATATATATTCGTCTTACCTGAAAAATCTCCGCCAACCGCACTAATAATAATATCAATATTTATAATACCAATTAATAATATTAAAAAAGCAACTTGAGCACCAACAAACCATTTTGTTTTTATTTTTCTTGATAAACTGATACCAATTAGGTATTTAAGCTTATTTTTCATATGCTTCACCTACCTTTGATACAAATATTTCATTAAGTGATGCTTCTTCAACCATAAATTTAGTTATATTTTTTTTAGTCTTAATATAATCAAAAACATATTCAATAACCTGTTCAGATTCAATTTTAACCTCATATTCATCAGATTTTTCAATGACATCTAAAACACCGCCAATGCGAAGTAATTCATCTTGATCAACATCACCCTTAATAAAAATATTCATCTTTCGATAATCCCTTTTGATATCTTTAATATATCCCTCAATAACCGCTTGACCTTTTAAAAGAATAACAATTTTTTTACAAAATAATTCAACATGCTCCATTCTATGAGAAGAAAAAATTATCATACTACCGCTTTTTGATAGTTCCAATATTTCTTTTTTAAACAGTTCAACATTAAATGGATCTAACCCTGAAAATGGCTCATCTAAAATAAGTAATCTAGGTTTATTAATAATTGCCATAATAAATTGAATCTTTTGCTGATTACCTTTTGATAATTCTTTAATCTTACGATTCTTATATTCACTAACTTCAAAACGCTCTAATAATTCATCTAAACGTTTTAAAATTTCTTTTTTATTCATTCCTTTTAATGTCCCATAATAAAGAGCTTGATCTTTAACCGTTAATTTTGTTAATAAACTTCGTTCTTCTGTTAAAAATCCGATATCATCTGTTACAGAATAATCAATTGGTTTACCATCTAGAGTAATACTTCCTTTATTGCACTCTAAAAGCCCCATAATCATGCGGAATGTTGTTGTTTTACCAGCACCATTAACACCTAAAAGTGCAAAAATCTCACCAGGTTTAACTTCAAATGATAAATTATCAACAGCTTTAAAATCACCATAATACTTTGTAATATTTTCTACCTTTAACATACAATCACCTTTAAATTAAAATATGCGCACAATATCATTAAATGTAATATAAAGCATTAAAATCATTAACAAAATAAAGAAAATGTTATGAATAGTATTTTCTATCTTAGGATCTAATGGACGCCCTTTAATTTTTTCAATAATTAAGAATAAAGCATGTCCACCGTCAAAAGCCGGTAAAGGCAAAATATTAATAAAAGCAACATTAATATTTAAAAGTGCTAATAGTGACAAAATATTCATAAAGCCTTGATTTTTGGCCGTATCAACTACTTTAAATATACCGACTGGTCCAGATAATGCACTAAGACTTAAATCACCAGTAATTAAATACCACACCGTTTTAACCATTTGTTGTAACGTACTAACAAACTTACCACAAGCATATTTGATACCTGCTAAAAATCCCTTTTCTTCTGTGCCGGTAATTGAAAAACCATAAGAATATCCCGCTAAATTATCATCATCATTTTTTGATATTTCAATCACAGTTTCCTTCAAATCGCCTTTTTGGTCTTTCGTAGTTAAAAGAAAACAATCCTCTTCATTTTTAATCAAATCTAAAAGTTGCATATGACTTTCAATTTCAACTCCATTAACAGACACAATGATTTCATTTTCTTGTAAATTATCTATCTCAGATTCTTTAACAATTAACATTAATTTATCACCGACAACTTTACTACCTAAAGTAAAACCATAATCGCGGCCATAAATTAAATTGTTTTCGCCTAAAGAAATAGGTTCAATAACAACATCATGTCGATTACCATCAGCATTTTCTACCGTAATTTTAAAGTTATCTTTACTAGCTACAATTAATTCTAAAGACAACATGTCATAACTATTTACTTTATGACCGTTAACTGCAATAATCTTTTCACCATCATACAAATCAGGTACTAAACTATCTGCAACATATACAGAATTTAAACTAATCGTATTTGTCCAACCAATAATTAAAATAATAATAAAAGCTAAAATGAAATTATTCATAACGCCTGCTACCATAACCATAAAGCGTTGACCCCAGCGTTTTGATTGCAACCGTTTATCCTTAGGAATATTCTCATCTACTTCAATTTCTTCACCAGCCATTTGAACAAAGCCACCAATTGGAAACAAACGTATACAATAATCAGTTTCATCGTCAACAAAAGTTACCTTACCATTTTTATCTTTAATTTTTTTCTTACGTTTGAATTTAAATATTCTTGGTCCCATACCAATGCTAAACTCATAAACATATACACCTGCTTTTTTCGCAAAAAGGAAATGACCTAATTCATGTATAAAAACAACTATTCCCAAAATAAATATAAAATATATTAATGTTAAAATCATTATGTTCTCCTCCTATAATAACGTAATGAACATGCTGTAAGCCAACATAACAAAGATAATACTGTCTAAACGATCTAATACGCCACCATGACCTGGCATTAAATTAGAAAAATCTTTTTTGCCATAATATCTTTTAATAGCTGAAAAAAATAAATCTCCTAATTGGCCAATAATACTTAAAAACAATGTCAAAGCAACAATCCCATATAATAAAGCGTTTGAATCTATAATTGTCATGTAAAAAACAACACTAACAAAAGTTCCAACTAAAGCGCCACCAATAAATCCTTCCCAAGTTTTCTTTGGTGAAACATCCTCTAACAGCTTTGTTTTACCAATTAACATTCCTGTAAATAAGGCGTAGGAATCGGTTACTGCTGTAATCAATATTAAATATAATAATAAATTAGGATTCATATCGTAATAAGTTTTAAAAAAGGACATAGCAATTCCTAAAAACAAAACTCCTGTAAACATATAACAAGCATCGTTAATACTATACACATCTCTATTGTGATATAGAACCAGTGGTAATAACATCGCCAAGCAAAGGCCTGTTATAATACGATAATCAACCACTAGTTTATTATCTAGTGCTAGCTCTGTTGACAACATTATTATTGTCATAAAAAGGAACCCCAACAATTTAATAAAAATTGGTAGTCTTTTTTTAGTTTCTTTAATATCCATAAACTCTTTTAAGCCTGCTAATGCCACTATAGTAATAGCACCAATAAAAAGTATTCCACCTTGTAAATAAATTGGAATTGCAATTAATAATAATACTAATGCACTAATTATCCTTGTTTTCATAATTTATACCTCCAAACCTACGATCTCTTTTTGTATATTCAACAATAGCTTTATCAAATTCATCACTATCAAATGCCGGAAAATATGTCTTAGGAAAATACATTTCCGCATAACTAAGTTGATATAACATAAAATTGCTAATACGGATTTCTCCGCTTGTTCTAATTAGTAAATCAACCGGTGGTAAATCGTTAAATAAATAATGATTAAAATTCTCTTCGTTAATTTCATCAATTGATAATTTATTTTCCATTACTAATTTACAAATTTTTTTAGTAGCGTTGACAATTTCACTATGTCCACCATAATTTATACAAATATTAATAATACCTTTTTGATTATTTTTAGTATTTTCTTCAATTTTTTCAATTAAATCAATAACACGCTGAGGTAATGGTTCTCTTCTCTCCCCAGAAAAAACAATCTTTATTCCTTTTTTATTCATCAATTTACGATAACTCTCAAACTTTAAAACGAATAAATTCATTAAAAAGTCAACTTCTTCTTTACTTCTTTTAAAATTTTCTGTTGAAAAAGCATATACGCTTAATACCTTTATTCCTTTATCAAATATATATTGACTCAAATTTTTTAAATTTTCAAAGCCCGCTTCATGTCCTTGACTACGTGAAAGGCCACGTTCTTGAGCCCAACGGCCATTACCATCTAAAATGATAGCTACATGAGTTGGTACTTTTAAATTAGAATAATCCATATTACCTCCATTATGTATATAATACTATGAATATTATAGTATAAAATAGAAACAACTGCAAGCAAAATAAAAAAGTAGTTTGACTACTTTTGAATATCAATATTAATTTTTACTTTACCTTGATTATTTACATATGCTGCGGCTTGTACAATAGTACGAATAGAATTAGCTATCTTACCACCACGACCAATTACCGCACCAATTTCGTCCTCTGCAACTCTTACTTCAATTATAAAAACATCATCATTTTCTTCACCTAACGTAACAGTAGCAGGCTTTGTAACCAACGTATTAACTAAATATTCTGTTAATTCAACTAAATTCATTATTTATCTTCTTTCTTCATTCTTGATTCATGGAACTTTTTCATAATTCCCTCTTTACTGAATAAATCTCTTACAGTATCGGTTGGAATAGCTCCATTATGTAACCAAGTTAAAGCTTTATCTTCGTCGATTTTTACAACTGCTGGAGTTTGAACTGGATTATAATATCCAACTTCTTCAATGAATCTACCATCTCTTGGACTACGAGAATCAGCTGCAACAATACGATAAAAAGGTTTTTTCTTAGAACCCATTCTCTTTAATCTTAATTTAACTGCCATGTCTAATACCTCCGTTCTGTTGATAAATATATCACAAATGAATTTAAGTGTCAACCATTTTGGGTTAACATATTTATTTTTTCAAATAAAAAAAGTCCGTAGACTTTTTAATTTAAATAATTTTCATTGACTTCTGTTTCAATATTATCTAAAACTTCATCTGTCACTTCATCATCAATAATATCCCAAGGTTCTTCATCGTCTTCAATTGCAATTTTAACCTTTGTCTCTCCAACAATTTCGACTCCTAGTTCTTTGTCAATAGTAAAATGTATTTTATTGTTATTTATCTCAACATCAGAACAGTTAGGTTGTGATAAACTTCTAACAATAATATCAGTTTCATCACTTAAATCTGCACTACTTCGAAGACGTACATTAAAGGTATCACGATATTCAATATTCTTAGTTACTACTTTTGTTTTAGTATCATTATCATATGAATACCAAATGTTAATGTCAAAAGAACCACTAACCCCGACCTTTTCTCCTTCTTTATATCCAGAGAATTTATGGTTAATAACCCAACAGCCTAAAACTGTAGTTGCTTGTTCTTCAATATCTATGTCATATTGGTTTTTAAAGTTCTTCTTGCCTTTGCCAATAACAGCTTTAGTAACAATTTCTTTATAGGATGCCATACCACCACTCCTCAATTAATTGTATGCATAAACAAAAAAAATGTACCAAAATATAATAAAAAAGGCCATTAGGCCTATATTTGTTTAGCATTATCATAAACATCTTTTGGAACAGCAATTTCTGCAACATTATTATGTTCGGAAATATTAAAATTCATCGTGTACGTACTTATAGAAGACTCCTCAATATTCAAAATATCAGTAAAATTCATAGATATACACGTAATATATCCATCTTTAATATAAACATTCATGACAAAATCATCTGCTAATTCAAAATCGGCCTCTTCACCTAAATCTTGAGCAAATACTAAAGCATTCATGATAGCATCCTTATCAACAACTACTTCTAATTTTGTTTCCCCTTTACGATCAGATTTTACCTTTGTAACTGACTTGTAATTATCAGCAAACCCACTCACCATTCCAACTGACATTTCATCATTTACATATTCATTTACTGGAATAATTTCATAAGTCCATCCTTCATCATTATCATTTGTATATATATAATAATCGTCACCATCTAAGATGGTATAAGACTCACTTTTAACATCAATTCCTAAAACTGATGCTGTTAAAGAACTATGAGCATCACCACGTTCCGTAAAAGCATTAGTTATTCGCATATCAATTGAATAGCCATCCATGGCAACTAGAACGTCTACTTCCATAATACCACTATTAACATTTTGCATATTAGTTAATGCATCTTCTAATATTTTACTACCATCATTAGCACCGCATCCAGTTAATAAAATCATTATTGATAATACAATTAAGTATTTTATTCTTTTCATATCTTACCTCCAAACATATTATAACATATTTTATTATTAAACAAAATTATTAAACAAAAAAAGAAATTTTATAATTTCTTTTATAGTTGTTCTGTACCATCATAAGTTAAATTATCTGTAGGTAAAGCATTTTTTATAATTTCATCAGGCACTACAATTTCTGAAATCTTATTATAGTTTTTAAGCTCAATAGTCATTACAACCCCCATCTGAGCATCAATTTCAGTATCTTCACCTATTACTGAATCCATTATATTAGATAAATCTAACTCTATTATTGAAATTTGATTATCCTTAATATAAAATACAAATTCAAAATCACCATAAATAGATGAATCGAATAAAGCCTCCTCATTTTCGTTCATTGATTCTTCTGGCATTTTTTCCATAATTTGTTCTAACATTTCTTTACTAAAACCAACAACATATTTTTGATATCCTTCTTTATCTGATTCAACAGGTTTAACGTCTAATTCATTTATCATTTCATTTAATTCTTCATCAGATAAGTTATCTTTGATAGTAATTGGCTCTTCTGAATAATACCAAACACCATCAATATTTGTATAACTAATAATTTTTCCTTCTTTATTAATTTGATAAAATTCTTGTTCTTCACTCATCCCCATCACCGATATATTCATCACTGAATGAATGTTTGTATTTTTATCAATCTCAGACGCCATATTCATATCCATGGCAATAGTACTCCCATCCATTAACATATCAATATCGAAATTTATATCCATAGCATAACTTTCAACCGTCCTAAAATTTATATAAGCAGTTTTAAAATCATCAACAGTCCCTGGCTCCTCTAGTTTGCTTTGTTCACTTTGAATATTTTCTTCTTTTTTACCACATGCAGTTGTCACTAAAATTAAAATTAATAATAAACTTAAATATTTCGTAATTTTTTTCATCATATCACTCCTTTTTATTATACAGATGAAGGCCTGTAATCTTGCAACTCATCTGCCACTATTTGCTCTATTTCTGATGGAAGCTCTAATTTTTCTACTTGATTAATTCTTAAAACATTAATAGTTAATTCGCACTCACTTTTATCAATACTCATACCTTCGAGAAATTCAATATCATATTTTTCTAAATAATCATTCATTGTATCTTGCAAATCAGCTTTTATAATTCTAACATAATCATCTTTCACATAATAGAAAAGCGGAATATTTTTTTCTTTTATTTTTTCTAAAATTTGGTGTTTTCCGGCAAAATCATCATTAAAAGTCATTTTTTCATAATCAAGTTCAACTTTATATTTTTTATAATTTTCGATATCTGACTTTACTTCCACATATGTTATATTATCAATATCAAAAAAGTTAACATAAGCTTTATTGAATTTTTCTTTTTCTGTGTCGTAACTTTCATAATACCAATAATCATCATCGCTATATCCAGTAATTATGGTTAAAAGATCATCATTTAAAATATGATATGTTTCTTCGTAAATATAATTACCAAGTGCCCCAAAATACTCCATGCTATATACATTTTGATTTTCATCTTTTGTAACATCATAAATAATATTTGACACTATTTTACTATCAGCACTATATGTTGTCATTTTAAGATTAGCTTGAATATTAAAACTTTCAATATTAAGTGAATTATTTAATACTTGTTCAAATGAAACGCTTTCTACCTTCTCTTTAACTATCACACAAGATGATGTAAAAATTAAAAGTATAGACATTAATATTAAAAATTTAAATATTCTCATTTTACTACTCCCATATAATTCATAGTATAGCATATTTTGAATATATTTGTTTTTTTTTAATTTATTTATAAATTTATTTACATTAATTTACAAAAAAAGTAAGCTAAACTTACTTAATTTTACCATCTAAACTCCAAGTTTTTACTTCCGTAATTTCTACATCAACAATTTTACCAATATTTTCTTCACTTCCATCAACATTAACTAATTTCATAGTTTCAGTATACCCCATTAAATTTCCTTTTTCGCCTTTTCCTTCAATTAAAACTTTAACTTTTTGGCCTAAATACTTTTGATTATTCATATTAGCATATTTATTAACAACCTCATTTAAACGATATAATCTTTGCTCTTTAACAATTAATGGTGTTTCGTCTTTCATTTTGGCTGCTGGAGTTCCTTCACGAGGTGAAAATATAAAAGTATAGGCTAAATCATATTGGCAAGTGTTGACAACATCTATAGTGGCTTGAAAATCTTCTTCTGTTTCGCCCGGAAAACCAACTATAATATCAGTTGATAACATCAAATTAGGTATCTCATGCTTTAATTTATTAACTAATTCTAAATATTTTTCTTTAGTATAACGACGACCCATTAGTTTTAAAATACGATCAGAACCAGATTGTAAAGGTAAATGAATAGCTGGCATAATATTATCATATTTTTTAATAATTGCTATCATTTTATCGTCAAAATCCCATGGATGACTAGTCATAAAACGGATACGTGGAATATTAGTTTTAGCAATATCTTCTAGTAAATCTCCCATTGTATAATCAACATCTAAATCTTTTCCATAAGCATTAACATTTTGACCCAATAGAGTTACTTCTTGATATCCTTGTGATACTAATTCTTTAACTTCAGCAATAATATATTCTGGCTTACGACTTCGTTGTTTACCTCTTGTATAAGGAACTATACAATAAGTACAAAATTTATCACAACCATACATAATATTAACCCAAGCTTTATATTTTGAATCTCTTTTAACGGGGATATTTTCAATAACATCTCCTTCAATACTAAAAACTTCAATTTCTTGCTCTTTACGCGTTAAAGTATTATCTAATAAATATGGTAAACGATGAATGTTGTGAGTTCCAAAAACAATATCTACCCATTTATATTTTTTCATTAAAGCTTCAACAACATTTTCTTCTTGAGCCATACAACCACATATAGCAGTTATAACATATGGGTTCGTCTCTTTTAAATGTTTAACACGTCCTAAAAAGCCAAACATTTTATTATGAGCATTTTCTCTAATAGCGCAAGTATTAAGTAAAATAATGTCAGCATTTTCAAAATTTTCTGTTTCTTCGTAAGACATTAACTCTAATAACGCTTTAATATTTTCAGTATCATGAACATTCATCTGACATCCATAAGTCTTAATATAATACTTTTTATTTAACCCAATATTTTTAAATTGTTCTGGCAATTCATACTCATCTAAAATAAAAGAGATAGGCTTTTTAGTTCTTTTTCCAGCCTCTTTTAAATTTGGTAAATTCATACTATCACTTCCACTCATTGATAGTATCATATATCACTAAATTAATCAATAAGCCAAGAAAAATATTGCTTTAAATTTAATGAAAATTACGCAACTTTAAAAAATAGATATTTTCTACACAGAAGAAATTATCTATTTCTTTATTTACAATAATTAACAGCACTGCTGGATTAGTTTAATAAGCAAATACATAAAGTACAAATAAAAAAAGATAGTTAGCTATCTTTTTTTACTTATTTTTGGTAATTAGTCATTCCTAATTGTTGTTCACCCATTTTTACTAATCTCTTAGTAATTTCTCCTCCAACTGAACCATTGGCTCTTGAAGTAGCATCAGGACCCATAGCAACACCTAATTCATTAGCTATTTCATATTTCATTTTTTCAATAGCTTGTTTTGAACCAGGTACAACTAATTTACTTGCTTTGTTATTCATTATTTTCACCTCCTGTACACTAATATGATGTGTACAATTGTGAATTTAATACCTGGTAATTATTGGTTATAATAACTCATCTTGTTTTTCAGTTAAAGTTGTAATAGTTTCAATATTATTAACACATTCATCAACTAATTTTTCATAGTTAAAACGTGATTCATATTCCAAACACTTTGACTCATCAGGATTAATAACTGGATGTTTCGGTAAAAAGATTGTACAACAATCTTCGAAAGGTAAAATACTTGTTTCATAAGTTTCTATTTTTTTAGCAACATCAATTATTTCTAATTTATCCATACAGGCTACAGGTCTAATTACTGGTAAATTGGTTACACTATTAATAACTTGCATACTTGTTAATGTTTGACTTGCTACTTGACCAATACTCTCACCATTAATAATAACTTTTAAATGTCTTTTCAAAATCAACTTACTAGCAATTCGATACATCATTCGACGCATAATAGTAATAACATAATTATCTGGCACTTGTTTATATATCTCTTCCTGTAATTTTGTAAAAGGAACCACGTGTACCTTTAAATTACCAGAATACTTATTAATAATACTAGCTAATTTAATTACTTTATTTTTCGCTTCCAAACTAGTATGAGGTGGTGATTCAAAATATAAACATTCTAAATCAACACCACGTTTTAAAGCTAAATAACCTGCAACAGGCGAATCAATACCTCCGCTTAACATTAGTAAACCTTTTCCTTGAATACCAACAGGATATCCACCTAATCCTTTAAATTCACGAAGATATATAAATGCACCTTCTGCACGAATCTCAATCTTAATAATTAAATTCGGATTATGAACATCAACGCTACAATTAAAGTTTCTTAAAACTACTCCGCCTAAACGGCGACTGCATTCCATACTAGGAATTGGAAAGTTTTTATCTGCCCTTTTAGTTTCAACTTTAAAAGTTTTAAAATCAATATTTTTTAAAAATTCAACTAAAGATTTTGAAATATCGTCAATATTATTATTAACTTCGTAGCACTCAACTATGCTATGAATACCAAAAACATTTTTTAATTTTTCAATAATAATTTCAATATCATCACTTTCAATATACATACGAACATAATCATATTTTAATGTATACTTAAATCCACTTAAAATAGAATTAATATTATTTACTAGCAATTTAATAAACGTTTTTCGATTACCTTTTTTAGTCGTTAACTCCCCATATTTAATTAATAATAACTTCTTCATGACATCACCTATCAAAGATTATAGCAAAAAAAAAGTGGTTTTACCACTTTTATTGAATAATCTCTGTTAATTCACCATTAACTGTATTAAATTTATATTCATCATAATTAAATTCATCACGCATAATATAAATATCAACGACAGTTCCATTCTCTGTAATCTTAAATGATGGAGTATATACACTATTACGGCTTCTGAACGTGTGAAGATATGCAGGTATTTCCCTTTCGATAATAAGTTCTCCGTCATAATTCAAAATGTAGAAAATATTATCAACAACTGCAAAAACATAACTATTAATTGGAATCATCATATTATAACCATTTTTAATCAACTCATTATTTTCTAAATCGTGCAAATACCATAATCCTTCATCGTAAACAACCACAGCATCATAACCATTATAATAAATATCATCATATTCAAATGGAATAACTTCTTCGCCATTAAAATTAATAATACCCCATTTTCCGTTCTTTTTAGCTGTAATTAAATTTTTCTCATACGAATAGTCAGTAACATCACCACCACTTGGGGCGAAAGCCAATTCTTCATACTCAATAGGAACAATAACATCACCATTTAAATCAATAACACCAAAAATGCCCTTATCATTAGCAACTATAAATGCAACAGTTTCATCACCGTCTTTTAAATTTTTCATCTGTGTATATTTATCGCTAACAATTTCTTTAGCAGTATAGTCGTATAAAAATACTTCATCGTTTTCAACAATCGCTAAAAGAGTTGGATTAGTTGAAAAATATTCATATTGGCCAACTAAATACGGCTCACAATCACTACAGCTATAAGTAACTAATTCTTTATCATCAGCATAAAAGACAATACCATCTTCAGTTTTCTCATAACGATATTCAACTTCTTTAACCTCTTCTTGAGGCTCAGCTTTTTTTGGTGTTTTATTTTCATAATTTGCTATAAAATAATAGATGCCAAAACCTAAGCTACCCATAATAATTAAAGTTAAAAAAATTGGCCATATTCTCCGCTTACGTACTAAAACTAAATCATCACCTTCATCATTAAATATCTTAACTTCATCAATTAATTTAACAACCTCATCATCATAATTTTTATTAGAGATTCTTTTACGCTTGAATGAAATAGTTTTACTAAGATCTTTCTCTATTTTTTCTTCTCTTTCCTTATTATGATTACGCTTTTTTTCACCTTTTTCAGCATGCTTTTTTTCTAATTTTAATTTTTTTGATTCATCTAATTCTTTAATATCTTCTCTTTCTATTTTTGTATCATTTTCACTAGGAGAAGTTTGCTTTTCAATATTATTTTGTTCAGTTTCAACTTCTTCTAATTCTATTTCTCCTTCATTTTCTTCATTAAGTTTTTTTTCTTCAATTTCTTCATGATTTTCACTCTCTTGTACTTCCTCAATTTTTCTTTTCTTTTTAATCATATTCCACCGCCTTAACTATTAAGGTTATACATATAAACAAGTTTTTCATAAATACCTGTTTCGATTTTATTTAATAAAGTAATTGTTAATTCTAATGATTTTTGATATTCACCTTTTAAAAATAATTGTTCGGATAAATTAAGTTTATTACTAAGTCCTTCATAACTACTACGATAACGATTACCATAAACAAGTGCTACCTCAGCAAAAGTAGCTATTTTAAGCAATTCCTCTGTTTTTCGATAAAGCTTTAAAACTAAATCACGGGCTGTATCAACACGCGTATTTAGAACACTGATAGTTATTGGTTTTTTTTCTAACTCACGAACGATTTCACGAATTGCGCTCATAGCCTCTTTTAATTCTACATAATAACTCTGAGGAATATGAGGTAAATTATAATCACGCATTTTTAATTTAGCCTCTTTTAAGATATTTTTTATCTCTTCTAATTGTTGACGAGCACGAACTTCGTCATCACGCATACTACCAATTGCATCTAAAGAATTATCTAAGCGATCTTCTATCTTGGCTAAAATAACTCCTAATCCTTCTAATTCTTTTAATAATTTTGAATAAGCAAAAGCGTTGTTATTCATCGTATGATCCAGTAAAAGTTTATAATTAGCATTTAATTCACGTAATTCTTGATTAATTTGTTTTAAAACTTCAATATCTTCATCTGATAAATTATAAATACTTTTAATATCATCTAATTGTGAAAAAATATCATCAACAACTGAATTAATTTTAGTCAATTTATGCTTGAATGTAGCGTTACTGTCAGTATAAGTTGCACGAGCAATTTTTTCATTTTCAAAATCGCCAAATAAAGAATCAAAATAATCTAATAAAACTTTTAATTCAAATAAACTTTCGTCCAAATCTAAATTTTTAGTCCGAACAATAATATCTCCAATTTTTTTATTGGCTTCATCTATATTATATTCAACATTTAAATAATCAAGCGGATAACCTGACTTTACCATGCGGTTATATATTTCTTCAATTTCAGAAATACGTTTAGGTAAAACATTATATGCTAATAAAACAATAGATGGTACTTCATCAATAACAATTTCAATATGCTTTAACAAATCACTAATAACTTGAATAATATCATTAACTTCAGTAAATTCATTATTATCCATGATAGTTTCAAAATCTTCAAATCTTTTAGATATGACTTCAAATTGTTTACGTACAATATCGGTCATTGGTCCAAATTCAGATTTAGTATCATTAAATTTGCTATGAAGATTACGAAATTTAACTTTAAAAGAAGTAATAATCTCACGGCTTCGTTCTTCACTAGATGTTATTTCTTTAATCTCACCAAACAAAAACTCAGAGTTTGTACGAACTTTATACATTTCCATTTCAACTTTAGCTAATTTATATAAAGTGCTTTTATAATCTTTTTGTGATAAAGAATACTCTGTTTCCAAAATCATATTAGTTAAATTAGGTATTTGAGTGTCTTTAATATTTTGTAAACGTTCTGACCATTCGTTATACATAACTTTTAATTTTGGATTATTTAAGTATGATTCGACTTTTGCCAACTCTGGAATAATTGGAGAAGACTCTAATTTATTTTTTTCAATATCTAAATTTTCTAATATTTTTTTTATTCGTCTTTTCTTGTTACGGCGAACAAAATAGATAACACCAACAATTAATAGTAGTGCAACTACAGCTTGCGTTATAATAATTAATGTTAAACTATCTGTCATACTATCACCTATTATTAAGTATATCATATTTTTTGTATTTTTTCGATATTTATCATATTTTTATTATTTTTAGCGATTTTTATCTAATAATTATTTATTTGCTTTGATTTACTTGACTTTTATAGAATAAATGATATAATTAAAACTGCGATGAAGAAAGCAGCATATTTTTTGAATTTATAACGTGTCTATTACCTATAGGGGTTATTTGTAACCTTGCTGCAGGCGAATATATTTAAATTAGACACCCTGTAAATGAGAAAAAAGCTTCATTCATCAATTAGAAAGGAGAATGAAGATGTCAAGATACACTGGATCAATTTATAGAAAATCACGTCATTTAGGTTTTTCTACTTTAGAAACTGGTGAAGAATTAGCTAAAAAGCCATATGCTCCAGGGCAACATGGAAATAGACGTGGAAAAAAATTATCTGACTATGGTATTCAATTACAAGAAAAACAAAAAGTAAGATTCATGTATGGTTTATCAGAAAAACAATTTAAGAAAATTTTTGTTAAAGCTGGTAAATTAAAAGGTGTTCACGGGGAAAACTTCCTTAAGTTATTAGAAAGTCGTTTAGATAATCTTGTTTATCGTATGGGGCTTTCTACTACAAGAAGAGGTGCTAGACAACTTGTTAACCACGGACATATAACTGTTAATGGTAAAAAAGTTAATATTCCATCTTATACTTGTAAACCAGGAGACGTTATAGCTTTAGGAGAAAATGATAAAGAATTAGCCATCGTTAAATCATCATTAGAAGCTTTATCAAAACGTGTTGATTTCGTTACTTTTGATATTAATAAAATGTCAGGTACATACGTTAGATATCCTGAAAGAAGCGAATTGAATGCAGATATTAATGAATCATTAATTGTTGAATTCTACAATAGATAGAAAATAAAAAAAACAAGGAATTAATCTTGTTTTTTTTATATCTAAATAAATCTTTAAAAAATTCATTTTTTACTTTTTTCAATTTCTTTTAAAAGATTTGGAAACATAAATTGAATTTTACTGACACCATATTCTGGATGTTCAATAACATGGAGCATTTCTGATTCTGATAATAGAAACATTAATCTAATGTGATCTGGCGACCGTCTAGTATCTATAATTTTTTCTAATAAAGATACTGGTATTCCACTTTTAAAAGCTACTACATATTCTTTTAACTGATAATCGTTATAAACAGTTAAATCTAAAGATGGAAATATATCCATAGCTTCCGCTCGCCATTTAGAAATTCCTTCTTCTGTAAATTTATAATTTTCTTCTACTACCGTTGCATGATATCTCTCCATTATCTCTCTGATATAACTAGCTAAATATATTTCCACTTCTATTGCATAAAAATTAGTTATAATTCTCTCTAATTCTTGCAAATCAGCTAAACTTGTAGAATTATTTATAGCATTTAAATATGTATTTAGCGTATTTTTTATTCTTAATATATTTTTTTTAATTTCTTTACCATTACCATTATTCTTATATTCATAATCATCTACTTTATCAAATTTTAATATGATATCTTCGCATTGATTTATTGTATTGCTTAAACGTAATAATAATTGCTTCTTTAAGTTAAACAATATACCTTCATCACTAAATGATACAGTATCTTCATTAATTACTCTTAATTGTTCAATTTTGTTTACTGCCTCTATAGGCTTTAATGATGTTACATTTTTTTCCACTCTACTATGGCCAATTATTTTATTAAAAAATCTAATCTTCAATATCATCACCTGAATTTATTATATCAAATATTTAGATTTAAATAAAGAAAAGAAAAAGTGCTTTTAAATAAAGCACTTTAATATTAAGCAAAAATACCCATATAATATTTTTTCTTGCCTTTTCTTATAATAATAACTTTATTTTCAATTGCTAAACTTTTTGTAACAAGTATATTTTCATCATTTACTTTTTCACCATTTAAAGTAATTGATCCAGCCTTTAAAAATTCTCTAGCTTCCCTTCTTGAAGTAGCTATTTTATTATTTACCAATACATCTAATAAAGTTTCCTCTTCTATTTTAAAATTAGGAACATCTTTCATTCCATCCTCTATTTCTTCTAATGATAATTCTTTAATATTACCACTAAATAACGCCTCACTTATATGTACTGCTTTATTAAATTCTCCCTCACCGTGTAAAAAAGTAATCACTTCGTGAGCTAAAGCCTTTTGAGCTATTCTTTTTTCAGGTGTCTCTTGATGTTCTCTTGCTATTTTTTCGATTTCTTCCTTACTTAAGAAAGTTAGCTTTTTTAAATAATCAATAACCACAGCATCATCAGAATTAATTAAATATTGATATAATTCATAAGATGATGTTTTACTTTTGTCTAGCCATAAAGCATTACCTTCGGTTTTGCCAAATTTAACTCCATTAGCATCTAAGACCAAAGGCATTGTCATTCCAAATAATTCTACATCATTTTTTTTACGTGCTAATTCAATACCTGTTGTAATATTTCCCCATTGATCAGAGCCTGCTACTTGAAGCGTAACTCCTTTATCTTCATACAAATGAACAAAATCCATTCCTTGTAATAAAGTATAAGCAAACTCACAAAATGTAATTCCAGAATCAAGTCGGCGTGCAATAATATCTTTATCCAACATATAATTAACGTTAATATATTTACCATAATCTCTTAAGAAATCTAAAATATTAATATCTTTAGTCCAATCATAATTATTAACAACTTCAAAGCCAAATATCTCTTTAGCCTGACGTGTAAGGCCTTCAACATTTTTTAAAACTTCTTCTTTAGTAATCATCTGACGTTCTTTTGACGGTTTAGGATCACCAATAAGTCCTGTAGCACCACCAATTAATAATATTGGTTTATGCCCATACTTTGCTAGGCGGCTAGCAATCAAAAAAGAAGAGAAATGACCTATATGCATAGAGTCTGCTGTCGGATCAGTTCCTATGTAAAAAGTGAGTTTTTCTTCATTTAATTTTTTTTCTAATTCTGGGCTACTAATATCTTTTATAAGTCCACGCCATTTTAAATCTTCAAATAAATTCATTTTATCCCTCCTTATAATTATTCATGATGGCATTCGCAATTATCATTTTTCTGCATTAATTGACTCCCATGACTCGTTCCAATCCTAGTTGCACCGGCTTCAATCATAGCTTCTACTGTATCAATATCACGAATACCACCACTAGCTTTAATTTCTAATATTTCATTTTTATGTTTAGCAATTAATTCAATATCTTCAACTAAAGCCCCTCTAGTTCCAAAACCAGTTGATGTTTTAATAAAATTAACAAAAGTCTCATTACAAATTTCGGTCATTTTAATAATTTCTTCTTCGGTCAAATAGCATGTTTCAATAATAACCTTTAAAACTTTTCCGTCAATTGAATCTCTAATTTCTTCAATTTCTTCTTTAACATAATCATAATCTTTATTTTTCAATGCTCCTAAATTAATAACCATATCAATTTCATCCGCACCATTTTCTACCGCATTAATTGCTTCAAATGCTTTAACTTCACTCGTTGTAGCGCCTAAAGGAAATCCTACCACTGTTCCAACCTGTACGTTACTATTTTTTAATAACTCTTTAGCTACTTTTACGTAATAAGGATGAACACAAACACTAGCAAAATGATATCTTTGAGCCTCCTCACATAATTTTTTAATATCTTCTAAAGTTGCGGTAGCTCTTAAATTGGTATGATCTATATAACTGTTTAATTCCATAAATTCCTCCTATAATATATCTTTTAACTGTTGCCATTCAATAAAGGTGTCATAACCAGTATCTTGATATTGATGCTTATAATCATATAATAAAGCGTGCATTCCAACATCTAAAGCGCCTTGAATATCAGTTTCGATTCGATCACCAATCATTAAACATTCATTTGGTAAAGCATCCTTTGTAAAGTATAAATAACTATTAGGATTAGGCTTTATATCACTGATATCTGAACCTACAATTTCTTTAAAATATTTAGCTATACCTACATTTTCTAATCTTTTAGTTTGTGATTCAGTAAACCAATTAGTCAAAACATTCAATTCGTATTTACTGGATAAATACTCCAAAATGTCGACTAAATAAGAATCAACTTTATTAATCCATTTATTGCCAATAATATCAATCAAATCATCAATTACTTGTAAAGTATAAGATGTTTTTAAATCATCATTAATAAAATTTAATAACTTTTCACGTTCATAGCGCTGAACTGTATCCTCATATCTTCCAATAGATTGATAAATTTTTAAGCCATCTTCATAACGGCATGGATAATTATTTTTTTTCAATACTTCTTGATAACATTCAACATACTGTTTATCAAACATCATTAAAGTATTATCAACATCAAAAATAATCTTCTTAATCATATTCCCTCCAATATCAAAAAAAGTACTATGCATATAGGGGCGAAGAACGCGGTACCACCCTATTTCATAATACTTTATAATACTATATCTCTTATCTTAACGCGATTAACGATTTGACTCCCAACTGTAACTTCATTTTATTATCTTGTCTAATTTGCAGCAACCATTAGATTTCTAATTACCAATAATAAAACTAATAAAATTGTTCAACATCAATTAAAAAACTAAAATAATTATATCATATTTTTAACTCTTGTCAAATAGTAAAAAAAAAAGAAAATTTATTTTTCTTCTTCTTTTTTGATAACTTCTTTTCCTTTATATGTTCCACAATTTAAACATACTCTGTGTGGTCTAATTTCAGCACCACATTTTGGACATTTTGTTGTTCCATTTTCACTAATTTTGTAATGAGTTCTTCTTTTTCTTCCTCTAGTATTACTTACTTTTCTAAATGGTACAGCCATTGTTTCACCTCTCGTTCTTATAATAAATCTTTTAACTTGGATAGTTCCGTATTTTCTACTTTCTCATCTCCAGTTATAAGCTTCCAGCCATCACCTTCTAATGTGATATCATCAGCACCTTCACTTACAACACGCATTGGAATTTCCATTAATATATTTTCCCATATTATTGGTAAAATATCAAGGGTATTTTTAGAATTTAGATATTTTTCAGCATTTTCTTCAACAATTCCGTTCAAATCTCCTTCAATTTGAATAGAAAATGGATATTTTACCGGTTTTAAAGTTATTGCGCAAGGAATAATCATTACACCTTCAACATTTAAATCAAGATAAATTTCATTCAGAGCGTTTAAACTAATAATCCCGTTAATTTTGACATCATCAAGAGAATCAACACCTGTACCTTCTAAATCTTTAAATGAATATGTGGTGTCTACAATAACCTCTTTATCTATTCGGCTAAATAAACGTGTTAAATCAAAATTCATAATATCACCCGACTAGACCATTATACATAAAAATATATAAAAAATCAAGGAAAATGTGCTATTATATAGGTGGTGATAATATGAAAATAGGTATTGTTTGTGAATATAATCCCTTTCATAATGGGCATTTATATCACATTGAGCAAATAAAAAAATTATATCCTGAGTCTATGATTATTTTAGTAATGTCAGGTAATGTAACAGAGCGTGGGGAATTAAGTATTTTAAGTAAATGGGAAAAAACGGAAATAGCTCTTCATTACGGTGTTTCTTTAGTTGTTGAATTACCTTTTGCCCAAGCTACACAAGCTGCTGATGTTTTTTGTTATGGCGCTGTTAATATTTTAAATCATTTGCAGGTTGATAAAATAGTTTTTGGTTCTGAAGAAAATAATATTGAAAAATTAATTAAAGCTGCTAAAATTCAGTTAGAAAGCAAAACATATAACGAGAAAGTAAAAGTTTTATTAAACAGTGGAATTAATTATCCAACAGCTTTATCTAAAGTTTTAGAACAAGATTATAATATTAAGATTAATACCCCTAATGATTTATTAGGATTAGGCTATGTTAAAGAGATTATTAAAAATAATTACCATATTGAGCCAATCACCATTAAGAGAACAAATGACTACCATTCTCTTACTTCTGGTAGCGCCACTAGCATTCGTTATAAAATCATTAATAATGAAGATGTTAGTACTTTGGTTCCTAACTATTGTTTGGCATATTTACAAAAAAAGTTTTTGTTTTTAAATGATTACTTTCCATTTTTAAAATATAAAATTTTATCAGATAAAAATTTGGAACAATATCAAACAGTTGATAAAGAAATTATTCCTAGATTAAAAAAAGAAATAATTAGTTCTAATAATCTCGATGAATTTATTAAACGAATTAAAAGCAAGTATTATACTTATAACCGATTAATGCGTATGTGTGCTCATATCTTATTTTCTTTTACAAAAGAAGAAGCTTTATTGACTCATGAAATAAAATATATTCGTATTTTAGGTTTTAACAAAGAAGGACAATTTCATTTGAAAAAAATAAAAAAAGATTTAAAAATTCCAATTATAACTAATTACTCGAATGACTGCGACAACTTATTAGAAATAGAAATGAGAGTTGTAAAAGTACTTAGTTTATTAAAAGGTAGAACATTTATTGAGGAAGAATATCAACATAAGCCAATTATTGTTAAATAAAAAAGAACATTTTAAATGTTCTTTTTTTGTAGTATAACAAAAAACATATAGATTATTTTCTATATGTTTACATACGTCGTCCGCCTCCACCATGTGAAGTGCCACTACTGCCACGACTAATTGAAGAACCACCATGACTGCCTCCGCCTCTACCACTTGATGATCTTGGTACATAAGTTCTCGTTGTATGTGTGGTAATAAAACGGTCTTCTCGCTGTGTATAAGAAATAGTTGATTCATCTAAGTAAGCAGTAGCTTTAGTAGCTTTACGAACCATTTTATTTTTTAACAATAAGATGATAACAATAATAGTTGGCACAATTATTGAGATAACAATAGACATAAAAAGTGGAAATACTCTTTTTTCACGATATTCACCATTTTCATCTATATACATATTTTCATTAGAAGGTGCAACTCCTAAATCAGCATAAGTTGAAGAGCTACTTATAAAAGTAGAAAACATAGTATAATATCCATTATTTCTAACAGCATATATATCATCTAAAATATAATTAATTCTTGCGTCATCATAAACTAATATGGCATGACCAGTCGTTACCATATAAGTATCATTATACCCATAAGTGCGATCAATTAAAAATAAAATCCCATCATTGGTATTTCCTACACCAAAATCATTATAATCATAAAAGTCTTGAGCGTAGGCTTTAGTACCTTTACCATCATTATAAGAAGTTGTTACCAATACTAAATCCATATCGTACTTATCGACAAAATTTTGAGCTTGAATACTCAATTGTTGCTCTTCATAATCTGTCAGCAAATTAGCATCGTCATATACTTTAACACTTGTATCTAAAGCATGTACTGGCAGAGCAAAACATAAAAGAGCTGCAAAACTAAATAATATTTTTCGCATTATCTAATTCCTCCTATCAAGTATACAATAATGCATACTAAGAAAGTTAAAACAAACAAACAAATCCACCAAATAATAACTTTCTTTTTTTCAATAGGAATATCGCCAATCATTTTACCTGTTTGTCCGTTCATCGCAAAAGTATAAATTTTATCTTTATATTTAATATTTAACATCCAAACTGGTAATAAAACATACTCTTTGTTTGTTAATTGCAAATCGTGATTTGCGCTCGTTACAACAACACTTGTGTATCCAGTAATGCTATTTCTTAAAACATCTGTAGTTGAATTTTTAACTCGTTCAACTGCATCAGTCAAAGCCTTATCACTATCCACATCATACTTTTCGGCTAAAAATCCTGATAAATATGCATGATTAAAATCAACTAATTCATTATAATCAAATGGCTCAATTGAATTCATAATGTCATTAGAAAATCTTTCAGAACCATCAACTGGAATTTTATCATATTCCATATGGCCAGAACGCAAAGCTAAATAAACATCCGTTTTAGTAATCATATAATCTCCTGAACGCCATGTATTTACTCTTTTGGCATCGGCTTGCAAATTACCATTAGCTTGAAAATCATATATCCAAAAAGGAATATAAATACCTGACATTTCATCAATATTTTTGGGATTATTAAATTCTTTAGGGGCAAATGGTCGACCTTTACGAATTTTTTGAAAAGCTGAAATAGCATCCTCTTTGGTTTTATGGAATGCAATTATCTTAGTAGGATTAAATTCACCAACTAATTTGTTTTTTAAAATAGCAGTGCTTTTACAGTATACACATGAAGTAGCTGTAGTATTTTCATCAGCCACAATTTGGGCACCACAGTTGGGACAAGAATAAATATCCATGCCATTAAAGTCTTTTTGAAGTTTAACTGCTTCTGTTGTTTCATCAATAACTTTTCCACTTTTTTCATTTATAGCCTCTATTTGTGCACTATCAAATTCACTTTTACAATATTCACATTTCCAATTTTGACCATGTGGATTAAATTTTAAAACAGCAGCACAATTAGGACATTTATGATCAATTGTTCCATTCATATAACTACTCCTTAATCTAATTTTTCTAACTCTTTTAATAATTGTTTTTCTAAAGTATTAGCTAATTCTTCATTGCCACTTTTGCGGGCTTTTTCTAAAGCTGTTTTTATTAATTGAATTTTACTAATATCAATTTTAGACAAATCATCAACTAAGGTTTCTTTTTTGGTTTGATCGTTTTTTTCTACTTTATTTAAAACCTCAAGAGGCAATGACATCTCTTTTAATTTAATTACTAAATCTGGGTTTGATGATAATTTACGCAATTCTTGATTTTGTTCATATAAACTTTTAATTTTAAAAATATTTTCAGAGGTAATTACCTCTAATGCTTGTTCAAGTTGTTTCCTAATTCCTTTATTAGCTTCAATAATTGTTTTTTCTAAAGATTGTAATGCTTGAAGCAACGCTTCTTCTTGTTCTTTTTGTAGTGGGCTAGTATTTATAGAATCATATTTTGCATTTAAAAAGCCATATTCTTCAATGTAACCATTGGCTTTAGAATAGTTAATAATAGCAGTTAGAGCTTCTACTATTTCGTCATATGTAACTAAAGGATTACTATAATTATTCATTATCTACTCACTATCTCACTCAAGATTCTTTTAATATTACGCCACTCTTCATCAGATTCAATATTAGCAAGAACATAACTATTTTCCCTAACTACAGCTTTAGAAACATATATAATTAAATTGCCATTTTTCTGTTTTTCATCTTTAGAATAAACAAGATATTTATTATTCTCATCTTTATCTTCAATAATTGAAATTAATTCAACAGTCTTTTCAATACCTTTTTGATCAATTATCCTAACCATTTCTTTCTCCATTTTATTCTCCTACTTTCTTAATAAGTATACCATTAATGTCATGTTTTTGCAATTAAAAAGGGTTACTTTTGTACCCCTTTTACTTTTGCTAACAAGAACCATTTACACTCATAGGCGCATAATTCTTTAATATATTCATCTTTATATTTTATATCATTTAATTTGTTACAAATTTTATTTACTTTTTTACAAAAGCCCTTTAACCGTAGTTTACCATATGACCAATCTCCAATTATGTAATCATATGGTTCAAAATAATCAGTATATTTTTCTTTAATTGCTAAAGCATCAAAGCCTTCTTTATATTGTTCAACCAATTCCCATTCGACACCATCTAATTTAACATTCATTGAATAGACTTCCTTTCTTCCTAAATATATTCTATCATATTTTTATTCAATTGGTACAGATAATAACAAATTAGAATTTCCTGCATAATATTCTGGAACATTTCCTCTAACTAATTTAAGCGCTAAAGGAACAGATGTTAAAACCTTAATATCATCAGAAATAAAAGGCAAAACTACATGTACATTAATTTCAATATCGACATATAATTCAATTAAAGCATTATTTATACCATAATTTGTTACTTTTGTGCTAACATTATTAACAATACTACCAACTAATTTTAATTTAACCGGAATATTTGGTCCTAAATTAGAAAGAAAGGCATTCCTTAATACTATGCCAAATGGAATACTATACGCTTTGCTAGGTAAATTATTGATATTTTGTTCAATCTCTAGGGCAATTGTAGATAAAACGATATTAACTGTTGTTGGGTCAAAATCAATGCTGACCAAACTACCAGATTTATCATAAGTCATGATAAATAATTCATCTGGATTAAGTTTTTCTGTCACTACAGTTTTAACTGAGGTGTTAACTGTTTTTGTAATAAAATTATAAGATTCTTTTACTGCTTCTTGCAATAAAATTGGACTAGCAATTTTATTTAACTGGTTTAAAACAAAAAGCATAATAATTAAAATTAATAAAAAAATGATAGCAATCTTGTTTTTTAAATTTAAATTCTTCATACTCTATTTTATTTATTTATGTATAATTTTATTTAATCTTATAATAATATAAATGGTGATACTATGAAAATAAATGAAGTAATGTCAAAAAATATCATATATGCTAGTGATGACAATACTATCGAAGAAGTAGCTTCCCTAATGAAAACTTATGATATTGGTTTTTTACCTGTTAAAGACAAAGATAATTATATTGGTGTTATTACAGATCGTGATTTAATCATTAGAGCTATTAGTAATGATACTTTAATCAAAGATAAAATTAAAAATTTTATAACAAAAGATATCATCAGCATAGATAGTGAATGTGATATCAATGAAGCATTAGAACTTATGAGTGAATACCAAATCAGACGTTTAATGATTAAACATGAGAATAAATATGTTGGAATTTTATCTTTATCTGATATTTTAAGTAGTGATTTAGATAATAAAATTTTAATATTTATAGCACGCATTTTTATGCCAAGTAATCAAGATTTAACTGAAAATGATATTAATTTGCCACAAGCAGAAATAGACGAGTTTGATTTATAAAAACAGTACGATTAAATCGTACTGTTTTCTTAAATTAAAATTTCAACCGCACCACAAAGGTGTGGTTTTTTGGTACACTAAAAGAGCCCACCCGGCAAGGA
>CALWAL010000008.1 GCA_944373145.1 uncultured Bacilli bacterium | reverse complement strand
CCTTTATATCAACCTACAAAGTAGGATGAATTTCGTAAGTACGAAATAAGAATGGCACCACTAAGTTTCCTTATTTTATAAGGATTTTTTTACTTTGTGGCGCCATCTTCTTATCCTGCTTATTTAAGAATGTAATTTTTGTATAAGAAAATTAGATAAAGTAGGATAGTTATTAAAATATGTCTTTAGGTAATTTATCTTTATCAAATTTTTCCATATTTTTGTTTATTACTCTTGAGGCTTCTTTTAATTTTTCTGAAATATCTTTTAAAGTTATTTCTGATGAATAATATCCAGGGTTATCAATTCTATCTATAATATCAGCAAATATGCCTTTGCATTCAAATGCACTTTTTCTTCTAATTTCTATATCTTCTAACACGTCAAAATAAAATTTTTCGTAAATTTCGATTTGTTTTTGATAATCAGTAGTTGATCTCTTATTTGAAAAATCAGTACTCCAATTTATTTCTACATCACTATATCCAGCAAGTTTCATTAATTCTACTAAACTAATATTAAGTGTTTCAGATATTCCTTTTAAATATAAAATATTAGGTTTTTGTCTTTTGCCAGCCTCAATTCGCGAAACTTCAGCACAGTCCATATTAACTTCACGAGCAAGAGCTCTTTGTGAAATACCCAATTCTTCTCTTTTATTTTTAATTAATTCTCCTAATTCAGTTGTATTATTTTTACGCATAAAAATACACCTCTTTCAAATACAAGTTAATAATATCACAATATGATGTAAAAGTCAACAAAATACATAAAAAGTATTGACAAACTCAATATATAATAGTATAGTAATTGCGGTTGATGAGTTTTACATCAACAGAAAGGAGGCAGATAGAGTAGATGAGAATGAGGTATCTAGAAGTACCAAAAGAGATTTGGAAGAATAAAAATATTCCAAAAGAGACTAAATATATCTACTCTTACATTTACACCAAGGGATTCGGAAGAATAATAACAGATATAAATGTAGGAGAGATACAGCAAGTAGTTAACATCAAAAACAAAGGTTTGAGAAAAAGTCTTAAGATATTAGAAGAGTTAAATTATCTAATATATCAAGAATACTCAAACGGAATGTACACAGTAACACTTAACTAAAGAGTCAAAGGACGTTAGTTATAAGAGGCTCAGTAAGATATAAGGCTTATGTTAGAACCTATCTTATAGAAATATAAGATGAATACAGTTTGAACTATAACATATTTCAAAGAACTAAAATGAAATATGAAAAGTGGTAAAAACATATGTTATAGTTTAAACATATTAAAGGAGATTTTATCCTTTAGAGGGATTTTGTTTGCTATTTTATGTAATTAGGCTTATAAAATGTAAGTCTTTTTTGTTGTTTAATTTAAATAAAGATAGGAGGAATGTTATGAGAATATTTAAATTATATTTACCAATAGAACTATTTGATAGAATTAAATTAATGGCAGATTTCTATCAAATATCTATTTCTAAAATGATGACTCAATTAATGGAAATGGGTTATTTAGAAATGTTAAAAATTAATACTAAAGAATTAAGAAAGGAAACTGATAAATGAACTTTGACAAGTATTTAAAAATTCCAATGTTTTTAGCTGATGATAAGAATATAGGACATAGTGGTAAATTGTTATATGCTAGATTGTTATTACTTACATATAAAGAAGGTTATTGTTATGCTGATAATAGTTACTTAGGTAATTTAATAGGAGTAGGATCTAGAAGAATAACTAAGCTATTAAAAGAATTATCAGATAATAATTATATAACTATGGAATATAAACATAAATTTCAAAGAAAAATTTACATTAACAAAGATAAATATACATCCGTTACTTTAGAAGAAATGTTCTAATTAATTGGATGTATATTTTACATTCAATGGATCTTTATATCCATAATAATATAATAAATAGAATATAAAAAATATTAATATTATATATTTATTATAAAATTATTTTATATATTTAAAAAGAGAAAGGGAGTTGATATATGCATGATAAAAAAATAATTTTAAACATAAATTTAAATAGGTGGTTTAAATATGAAAGGAGCCTATTTGAATAAAATTTCATTTAAAGATCTTATTTTGAAGTACTTAATCGAAGAGATAATGAAAGAAGAAGGAGTAAACAATAATTAATGATTTGCAATTATTCATTAATGATGTTATCATTCATTTGTCTAAATACCCAATTAAGTAAGAGGATTGGAGGAATGAATGAATAATACTTACTTAAATGGATTAGATTTCAATGTTGGAATCTATATAAGATTATCTCAAGAAGATAAGGACAAAAAATATGAATCTGATAGTGAAAGTGTAATAAATCAAAAAGAATTATTAAGAAATTATGTTAAAAATAATAATTTTAATTTAGTTAAAGAATATGTCGATGATGGATTTTCTGGAACCGATTTTGAAAGACCAGGATTTAAAAGTTTACTAGAAGATATTAATAATAAAAAAATTAATTGTGTAATAGTAAAAGATTTATCAAGACTTGGTCGAGATCATGTTATGACTGGTTATTATATTGAAACATTTTTTCCAGAGAACAATATAAGATTTATTTCTATATTAGAATCTTATGATAGTTTTAAAAATCAAGCTAGTAATGATTCTTCGACATTTATAATTGCTTGTAATGATTATTATAGTAAACAAAATTCTATTAAGATTAGAAATGTTTTAAATGAAAAAAGGAAAAGTGGTAAATTTGTAGGAAGTCTTCCATGCTATGGATATATGAGAGATCCAGAAGATAAAGGACACTTAATCCCTAATCCAGAAACTGCTCCAATTGTTAAAAAGATATTCAAGTGGAGAGCAGATGGTGTTGGACCTACCGAAATAGCAACTAGATTAAATAATAATAATGTTCCAACTCCAAGTGGTTATAAGAAAACAAATTTTTCTTCTAGATTAATTGATAGAGATACTTGGAATATTTCCACGGTAAAGAAAATTTTAACAAATAGAATTTATACTGGGGATATGGTTCAACACACTCAAACTAAAGTTAATTATAAGTCTAAGAAAAAAATAAATCTTGATGAAAGTTTATGGATGATAGTAGAAAATACACATGAACCTTTAGTTGATAAAACAACATTTGAGTATGTTCAATCACTTAGAAAAAGATATACGAGAAATGTACCTATAAAAATAGGTAGGGAAAAAAGGATTTTGGAAGGTAAACTATTTTGTAAGGAATGTGGGAATAGATTATCAGTTTATTATAGAAAAAAACAAGAGTATTGGTCTATTAATTGTAATAGATATTCTAGAGATCCAAAAAGAGGTAGATGCAGTTCACATTTCTTTCCATATGATTATCTAGAAGGACAAATTTTAGAAAAAATTGATGAATCAGTATCTGCTTTTATTAAAGAATTAAATATAGATGAATTAAATAAAGAAGTAATAAAAACAATTTATAAGCAAACACAAAGTGTTGATAAAAAGATTAGTGATTTAAATAAAGAGAAAGAACAAATCTTAAACAGGTTATCCAATTTGTATAATGATAGGTGTGAAGGTATTATAACGGGAGTATTATATAAAGAATTATCTTTAGAATCAGAAAAAAAGTTAAATAAGATAAATGAAAGTATTAAAAATGAAGAAATAAAAAAATTAAATATTAAAAATAAAAGTGCAATATTACCTAATTACACTAAAAGAATTAAAGAACTATTAGATTTAAAGAAACCCAAGAAATCATTAATAGATACACTGATAGATACAATAGTAATTGATGAACAAAGAAATATATGTATAAAGTTTAAATATGATGTTATTTCAAATATTAAATTTAAATACGAAAATAGAAATTTACCAAGGAATTTGCATAGTCCTAAAAATTAAATATTATGTTATAATATGTAAAGAGGTGATATAAGTGATCGTACAAAATAAACCATATAAAAGAATCGTTTTACCCGGTGCGGAAACAAGTTATATAGAAGACATTAGATTTTCTAACAATTTATTTGAACAAAAAAGGGTAGTTCAATTATTAGAAGAAGAATTAAAAGAGATTTTTAAATATATTGAACCTAATGTAAATAATTATAATGTATATTCTTTAAAAATTTACGAATTATTTATGAAAGCTTCTATAGAATTTGAAAATATTTGTAAAACAATATTAAATGACAATAAATATTCTAAGAATAGTGATAACTTAAATATCATTGATTATAAGAAACTTAATACAATAATGTGTTTATCAAAATATAGTTGTACAATGGTCTATATGCCTAGAGATATATTTAGACCTTTTGAAGACTGGGATAATCAAGATGGATTAAATTGGTATCGTGATTATAATAGCGTAAAACATAATAGAACTTCTGAATTTTCAAAGGCAAATCTAAAAAACTTAATATTGTCAATAAGTGCATTAGTTATATTAATGAATGCTCAATATGGAAATTATAGTTTAGACTATAGTCCTAGAGTAATGATAAAATTTAGTGATGATGATGGAAATCTTGATGAAAATTATGATTCTAACTTTATGAATCATAGTATATTTGATATAAAAAAACCTACTATTGATCAATATAATTATAAGTACAATTTTAATTGGGATGAACTAAAAAATACACAAGATTGTGTTGAAAAGTTTGATTTTGATGTAGTGTAATTTTTTTAAAAATAAGTTGTAGTGGAGAGTAGAATATTCGTGGTGGCGATGGTGCTGAAGTAATTTACGCTCTTCGCAATGATGCAACTTTAGCACAATTAATTTTAAATAAACTAGGAGAAACAGGTCAGAACATTAGACGAGCATACCAACGTCAATCTACAACTAATCCTTCAAAAGATTATTATTTCATGCATCGTAACACTGGAGATACACAAAGTATAATTGTTGAATATGGCTTCCTTGATAGTACTAAAGACGATCCAATGCAAATAAAACAAAATTGGGAAGAGTATGCTGAAGCTGTTGTACAAGGTGTTTTAGAATATATAGGTTATCCACATAACATACCAACAACAGTTGATTATTATGTTGTACAGCCTGGTGATTCTTTATATAGTATTTCAAAAAAATATGGTATGACAGTTGATGAATTAAAGAAACTTAATAATTTATCATCAAATTTATTAACAATTGGTCAACGTTTAAAAGTAAGTTATAGTGATAACGCTAGTGAAGTTGATTTTTATGTTGTTAAAAAAGGTGATACCCTATATGGTATAGCTCAAAAATACAATACTACAGTCAATGATTTAATGAATAACAATAATTTAACTTCATCATTTTTACAAGTTGGACAAGTTTTAAAAATACCAACTGTTATGCCTCTAGGAACATATACAGTCGTAGCAGGTGACACTTTATATAGTATTGCTAAAAGATATAACTTAACTGTAGATGAATTAAAAAAATTAAATAATTTAACAAATAATTTATTATATATTGGGCAAGAACTTATTATTACAAAATAAAAACATATAGCTGAATATACACAATTATGTGCATAATTTCAGTTATATGTTTTTTTATTTATAACCTGCAATTAACGGGAAAATAAACCAAACAGCAACAACTAAAATACCAAAGAAAACTAAAATAAATATTAAATTCTTTTTATATTGATCTTTTTCTTGTTGTGATTCTGATTTAATGCTATTAATTAATTGTTCATTTGTTTGAACCGTTTCATCATCTAAATTATCTTCTAATGCTCTTGTGTCAAAAGCTGGAATAACATTTTTAACTGTAGTTTGATCATTTTTCTTTTCTTCTGCAAACACGATTGGTGTTTCTTGAAGCGCTGATATTTCAGGAGTATTATTTTCAGCTTGTGCTTGCGTTGGTGTAGCTGTTATTTGATTAGCATATAATTGATTATAATCAAAAGTAATGTCATCACCGCTTGTACTTTGCTGGCTTTCCATGTTTGGTTTAACAACAACTGGAGCAGGAGAAATTATAGATGCCGGATTTTCTACAGGAACCACTGGAGTAGCTTGTTCATTTGGAGCAATTGGATTAATTTGAGTGTTTGCTTCGGCAGAACCTGACACTACAGGAGTGACTGGTGCTTGTGTCATGATTGGCGTGGTTGGTATTGCTCCTTGATTAGTATTCATTGGTTGATTAGATGGTATTGAATTTAATTGATTTTGTTGTTCATTCATTATAAATGCCCCTTTCTATAAAATTAATTAAAAGAATATAAATAATGCCATTCCTAGTAGCATCCCTGAAAGAAGGGAAATAAGAATTGCATCTGAGAAGCCAGCCTCTTTTAGGGTTTCTCTTTTCAATACTTTTTGTTTTGCTTTAGTTTTTTTGGTTTTCTTTTGATCTTCATCGATTTCATCAGCTGCAATGATTTGCATTTCTCCATCAATTGGTTTAACTTCTAATACTTGTCCTTGATCTAAAATTAAGCCATCATCTAAATTAACACTGATTGGCTCATCGGTGGTATCTTGATAAGCTTGAGCAGCAGCAACAATTTGACTATCATCACTATTTAATGTAGTTGTATCAATTGCATCAGCACTTTGAAAAGTTGCCTCAGGCTTGACTTCATTTTGAACAAATGCCATTATCTCATCTGTGTTTGTTTCTCCATTAGTACGGAAACGTGAGTATTTATCTTGGATTTCATCTAATTGTTCTTGAATTGATTTGTCACTATAAGAATTATCTACAGCAATTACAGTACCATCATCCTTTTGATAAGTTACTACCTCTTTACCATGAGCGCTTACGGTGCTAATTTTATCTTTTTCAATTTTCATCTTATTTTCTAATTCTGCTCTTAAATCTTCTAAAATTTGTTGATATTCTTCTTCAGTTAAATTGTGTGCATCCCAATTAAGAGCTCGTCTATAAGCTTCATTAAATTTTGCTCTTTTTTTAAATTCCTCAAATGTTGGATTATCTTTAATAAAATCTTCTAAGTCTCGATATAAATCTGGTGTAATGAAACTTTTAATTTTATTTTTTACTGCAGCAACAACTAATGGTTCATCTGTTAATAGACTTATTACCTCCATAATGTCACTCCTTTATCATATCTATAAGTAATTATAACATATTTTTAATAAAAATAAAAAGATTTTAATATATTTTATTCTCTTACAATTTTTTGTTTTAATATTTATTGATTAAAATTAATTTGTGAATATTTTAATAACTAATAATGTATTAATAGCATGTAAATAACTTGACAGTTAATAAATTATTAAAATAAATAGGTAGTAAGTAACATTTAACTAAGTTAATCAATAAAAAAATAGACTAATGTCTATTTTACAGTGCAATAATACTATCAATAATAGGCTGATTTTCTTTTAAAACAGTGCCATTAGAATCAATAACTTTTGTGTTTTGGCAAATAGCATCTACAATTTCGATTCCTTTAGTTACAGTACCAAAAGCAGCATATTGTCCATCCAAAAATAGGCTATCTTTGTGTACAATAAAGAATTGAGAACTAGCGCTGTTGTAATCTGATGAACGAGCCATGGAAATTGTTCCACGGACATGTGGAATACGATTAGTAATACCATTAGCTAAAAATTCACCTTTTATTTTATTAGGACTACCACCAGTACCATTTCCTAAAGGATCACCGCCTTGAATCATAAAACCATTAATGATTCGATGAAATGTTAGACCATCATAAAACTTTTCATTAACTAACTTTAAAAAGTTTGCGACAGTAATTGGTGCATTATTAGCATCTAAATCAACTTCAATAGTTCCGTAATTTCTAATATTTATTTGAACTTTATTCATTTTTTCCCTCTTTCTTTAGCCCAAAATGTGAATAATATATGAGATGATAGAAAAGAATTGTTCACCGGCACTTTCATTAATACCACCAAAATATGTTTGTTTTATAAATGGTAAAATACAGAATAGTGCAATAAAAAGAATTGTTGCAATTATATATTTGTGTTTAACTTTGTTTTGTTTAGAAATAGTCGTCAAAATGGTTGCAATACTTAAGATAAAAACAAAGCAAGTATTTACCAATAAAACTTGATAATTGCCATTTAAGCTATTGCTTAATCCACCATCTATATAATCACTCAATTCTCCAATAAAAATTTTAGGTTGAATATCTCTTGTTAAAAATAAAATAATAATTAAAATACCAATAAAGATATACCGCCATATATACTTTTTCATAACTCACCTCATTATATTCTATAAGTCAATTATACATTATTATTTTTTAAAATAAAATAAAAAACTATCTTTCTTTTTATAAAAATGATGGTTTAAATTCAATTTTGTTGTCTATTATATATAGTTATTTTATGGTACCATTTAAAACTATTTATTTTCAATTATATTTTTAATAGCTTTCACTGTACCGCCGACTCCTAATTTATCAACATTGATTGTTAAGTCATAATTTGTAAAGTCTTTCCATTTACGATTAGTATAATATTCGTAATGTTTAGATCTTCTTTTATCTATATTCTTTATTTCTTTACTAGCTTCTTTTGCTTGCATACCATAGTATTTTGTACATCTTTTAATTTTGTTTTCTAAATCGCTATATAAAAATATACTATAAACATTTTTATTATCTTTTAATATATAATCAGCACATCTACCTATAATAACGCAAGGCTCTTTAGAGATTTTCTTTATAATTTCGGATTCTACTAGAAAGATATTATCATCATTGTTGTAGTATATATTGAAGCTATTTTTTATTTGCTCATTATCTTTAATATATTTTTCTGACAAGCCAGATTCTTCTAAAGCTAAACGTATAATTTCTTTATCATAAAATTTAATATTCAATTCTTTGGCTAATAATTCACCAATATATCTTCCACCCGAACCATATTCTCTTGAAATAGTGATTACATAATTATTTGGAATTAAATTGATTTCGTCTAAGACTTTAGTATTATTTATTTCTTCGTTCATATTTTCTTTTTTATTATCAAATTTTAGAATGATTAAAGCTAAAATAAATGACAAAATATCTGCAATCAAAGCTGCCCAAAGCATACCTACTACTCCATAAAATTTTGCTAATACAAGCAAAGAAGGAATAAATATAGCAATATCCCTAGCTAATGATAAAATCATTGATTTAATTGACTTTCCCATTGATTGTAAATATATACTACAGCTTTTGGTAAAACATGTAAAAATTATACCAGATAAATATATTTTAAAAGTCATAATTGCATATTCGTTGTATAAACTGCTTTCACTACCAAATATATTTATAATATATTGAGGGAAAAATTCAAATAAAATAAAGGTAATAATTACAATAATGGTATTTGATATTAAAATTAACTTAAAAGTTTTCTTTACTCTATCAATTTTTCCAGCGCCAAAATTATAACCTATTATTGGTTGCCCACCAATAGATGTTCCAATAACTAGTGCGATGACAATGCCAAAGACTTTCATAACAATACCGACTACTGAAAGGGGAATATCAGCACCAAATTTTGATAAAGAACCATATTTTACTATCATATTATTAGCAACTGCAATTACTATAACAATAGATATTTGTGTAATGAAACTTGAAATCCCTAATAAGCATATTTTTTTACAAATGTTTTTGTTTAGTTTTAATGTATTCTTTGATAATTTTAATTTTTTAGGCTTAGTAAAATATAAGAAAGTAACTATACAAGATATTATTTGACCAGCAATGGTTGCAAGCGCTGCTCCTTTAACTCCCATATTAAAAATGAAAATAGCAATTGGTCTAAAATAATATTTAGTATAGCTCCAAGCAAAGTAGCAAACATTGCAAATTTTGGAGCGCCGTCAGCTCTTATGATACCATTTAAACCGGATGTTAAAACGTAAAATGGGATTCCTAATAAAATAATTTGAAAATAATCTTTGGCGTATATGTATGTACCATTAGTAACTCCAAAAATTGTTAAAATATTTTCTTGAAAAGAAAACCAAATACAGTAATTATAATTGATATAATAAGCATTAAGATAATTGAATTACCTACTCCTTTGTTAGCGCTTTGATAATCTTTTTTTCCTAAATATAAACTGAAAATAGCAGATGCTCCATCACCAATAAGCAAAGCCAAGGCAAGAGCAATAACAGTAAATGGATATACAACATTTGTAGCAGCATTTCCCATATATCCAACGCCATTACCTATAAATATTTGATCGACAATGTTATAAAGTGCCCCCAACTAGCATTGATATAATGCAGGGAATAGAAAAACTTAATAATAATTTGCCAATTTTTTCATTTCCTAAATCTAAATCTTTCATAAATATCACTCCTTTATTTTTTGGCGAACAAAGTGAATTATAACATAAAAAAATTTTTGTGTAAGTAAATTTTTTAAAAATATTGAGATTTTATTTATTTGGTAATAAAAAAACTGATAGTAATATCAGTTAAAAATTTAATCATTTAAGTGTTAGTAGTGATACGCTTTCTACATGATAAGTATTAGGGAACATATCAAATGGTGTAACTTCAATAATATTATAGTATTTTTTTAGAATATTTAAATCTCGTACTAGTGTCATAGGATCACATGATACATAGACTAATTTATTTGGCTTAAAATTAATAATAGCATCAATTGTATTTTTATTTAATCCGGCTCTAGGTGGATCTACAATAATACTATCAAATTTATTTTTAAGTTTATTACTTTCAGTACCAGCATCACCACATATAAATTTAATATTTTTTATATTATTTAATTGTGCATTAGTTTTGGCATCTTCAATGGCTTGTGCGTTGACTTCAATGCCAACAACTTCACGAACATCCTTGCTAATGTATATTCCAATTGTGCCAGTTCCACAATATAAATCTAAAATTACATCACTCTTTTTAGGATTAAGATACTTTTTTATTTGATTATAAAGTAGAGGTGTCACATAATCATTTATTTGAAAAAATGATTTAATTGAAACCAAAAATTTATAATCAACAATTGTGTGTATAATTTTTTTATCTTGTTGATAAGTAATTTCTTTATTATTACTGCGGACTATAATTTGATTATTATTTTTTGGTAATTTTGTGATATTTTGATTGATTGTTTCATTTAACAATAAACATTCATTTATAGGAATAATTTTATTACTATTATTTAAATAATAGCCTAGTTGATTATTTTGAATGTGAAAAGTAACTTTATTGCGATAATGAAATTTTTGAGGACTTCCAATAATTTCGTTTATTATTATATTATTTAGACCATATCTTGAAAAAATATTTTGCAATTTTTTTTGTTTATAGATTAACTGCTGTTGATATGGTAAGTGCAATAATTGACATCCCCCACAACTTGGATAATAAGGACACAAATTTTCAATTCTATCTTTGCTCTTTTGAATAAAACTTTTTACTTGTCCCTCCGTATATTTTTTCTTTTCTTTTATAATTTTAATTTCAACAATTTCACCAGGTATTGTATTTGGTATAAAAACAATTTTATTATTAATTCTTCCAATTCCACGGCCTTGATGATCTAAATCAGTAATTTTTATTTCCATAAAGCACCTCTTGATAATTATACCATAGTTAGTTAGGTGCGCAAATAAGTTTTAAAAAATTAGAAATGGTTGTGCATACTTTTTCATTTTGTTTAACAATTTCTTTTTTTAGATGATTTTTAATAATTTTTTCATTATCAACTTTTTGTTCAAAACATTCAAAATATAAGTAGGTTAATTTTTCTTTACTTAGTATATCAATATTTTTCATTAAAAAATTTCTTCTTATCTTTTCATATCTATTTTCAGAATCAAGTGGAATAACTTTCGTAATTTTGTAATCAATATTACTTAAATTTATCTTTTTAAAGGCATTTGTAGCATTGTATCTGTCTGTAAAGTGTATAGATGATTTTCCAATTATGTTTCCATTGTTGCTTATTTTAGTTATAATCTCGTCACGCATATCTGTAAATGCACAAAAATTACTGTTTAGATTATTGTTGAAGAATTCAGTTTTGTTTTTAATGCTTTTTACAAAAGTTTCATCTAATTTTATCTCATCTTTAATAAATTTTTGCAAGTCGCTACTTTTAATTTTAAAAATAGGAATCTTTTTTATATGTATAATTTTATCTTTTTTTTGCCAATCATAAATATCATAATATTTTTTATTTATATTTGCATAAATATCATAAATGTAATTCATTGTGACCTCCTAAATAGATACATATAACTAAAATAATTATGCCAAGAGGAAAACTCCAAAATAATAAATTACTACTAATAAAATGGATATATTCACTAAAAGTATACCCAAGTGTTAAAACATTTAGGGAAATTAAATAATAGGTTAAACCTAGAGAAGATAAAATAATACTTATGATTAAAAATAAAAAATACAATAACATTTTATCACCTAATTAATTTTATTAAAAAAGTTTAAATTTATTTATTAAATCTAAGAAATGAGATATAATGTACTAGGTGATAAAATGAGTTTTATAGAATTATTAAAATATATGTTTTTAGGATTTATTCAAGGATTTACAGAAACGATTCCGGTTTCTTCAAGTGGCCATTTGATGATATTTAAACGCTTAATTAGTTTAGAAGTTGATTTTGACACTTTAGCTGTCGTTACTAATTTTGGTAGTTTATTGGCGATTATTATTTTATTTAGACAAGATATTATTGAGTTGATTAAATGCTTTTTTGGATATTTAAAAACAAAAGAGGAAAAGTATAAAAGTGGTTATAAGTATTGTTGGTTAATCGTTCTTGGGTGTATTCCGGCTGGTTTAATGGGACTGCTTGTAAGTAAATTAGATGTGTTTGCTAAAATTGAAAATAATATTAAAATTGTTGGTTTATCACTTGTAATTACGGCTATATTATTATTTATTATTCGTAATTTTAAGGGTAAAAAAGGTGATTATGATATTACAGTAAAAAATGCTTTAATGGTTGGCTTTTTTCAAATTTTAGGCTTATTTCCCGGCATAAGCCGTAGCGGTTCAACAATTGTTGGTGGAATAACTCAAGGCTTAAAAAGAGACACGGCGTTTAAATATTCTTTTATGTTATATATTCCAATTAGTGTCGCTGCTATGTTGTTAGAAATTGGTAATATTCTTAATTCTTCTTTAACAGTGGAAATTTTAATTTATTATTTTGTAGCATTTTTAATTTCATTAATAGTTACATTTTTAGTAACTAAATGGTTTAGAGAGATTGTTAATAAAGGTAAATTAATCTACTTTGTAATTTATTGTACGGTTGTTGGATGTCTAGTTATACTTTTTCTATGATTTTAATTAGATATGATGTAAAATAAAAAAGGTTATTTTTTGATGTAATAATTGGCATCATTTAATAACCTTTTTTTTATTTTATGTTTCAGAAGGTGGTTCTTCAGGCGTTGGTTCAGGTTCTGGTTCTGGATTAGTTACACGAACCGAACAAGTAGCCCTTTTACCATTAGCTGTTTTTACTGTAACTATAACCGTTCCTTCTTTAAGGGCTGTGACTTTACCATTTTCAACCGTTATAATCCCTGTTTTATTAGTAATCCAAGTTAATGTCTTGTTTGTAGTATTATCTGGGCTTATGGTTGCTTTTAATTGATAAGTTTCCCCAACTTTAATATTTATTTGTGTTGTATTTAATCGTATGCCCGTTGCTTCTACAATGACTTCATTAACTGTTACAGTGCATATTGCTTTTTTTCCGTTATGTGCAGTAGCTGTAATTGTAACTTTTCCTGGTTTTTTAGCAGTAACTTTACCATTTACAACTTCGGCAATATCAGCATTACTAGTTTCCCAACTAACATTTGAATATGTGGCATTCGATGGAGTTATAATTGCTGTTAGAGTAGCTGAACTTCCTTCATCTAAACTTAAGGTAGATTTGTTAAGCGCGATAGCAGATACGGCAATAATTTCTTTTTCCTTAACTGTTACTGTACAAACGGCTTTCTTGTTACCATCTTTAGTGGTAGCTGTAATTGTTGCTGTTCCTGGCTTTTTAGCAGTAATTTTACCACTAGACGATACGGTTGCAATAGTTTCATCATTACTTGACCAGTTAATGCCTTTGTTAGAAGCATTAGATGGTTTAATTGTAGCACTTAAAGTTGTTTCCTCGCCAACCTCTAAATCAACTTTTTCTTTATTTAAACTAATACTAGTGACTTTAATAAATTTTTTAGTAACTGTGATTTTTATAGTAGCTTTTTTCCCATTACTTGTCTTAGCGGTAATAGTTGTAGTACCAGTTCCTTTCGCAGTAATTTTACCACTAGATGATACTGTAGCCACATTTTTATTACTTGATGACCATGATATTTTTTTGTTAGTTGCATTAGCAGGTCTTACGACAGCTTTAACAATGATATACTCTCCAACTTCCATAATAGTATCAGATTTATTTAATGCGATACCAGTTACAGGAATACTAACATCATCTTTATCATCATTATCCTTATTTGGTGTGTTGACACTAGGTTTTTCTTTTTCTGATTCTTTAACGTTAATAACGATTTCACCACCGAGTCCACTAACTTCATCATAGACAAAAATGCTTGTTGATCCAACATTTATAGCGTTAATATGACCATTTTGATCAACTGTGACAATGTTAGAATCACTGGACTCCCATAATAAGTCGATAACAATAGTTTCGTCATTATTAATAATTGGTTGTAAAGTTGTTTCTTCGCCAACTTTAAGCTCAATTGATGATTTTTCAAAAGTAATGCTTTCAACAGCAATGGCTAAGGCAGTAACTTTTAATGTTTTTTTATTATTAGATTTTTTTACAGTAATAGTTGCCTCTCCACTATCCAAAGCAGTTATCAAGCCATTATTGTCAACTGAAACAATGTTAGGATTGTCACTTATCCATTCATATTTAGTGTTATCTTGAATTTTAGAGTTAGCAACAATTTCAGCTTGATAGGTTGAATTGGTGGCTAATGTTATTTCGTTTCTTGTTAAAGAAAAGTCCGTACTATTTTTGTAAATACTATATCCAAAGACAATAACAAGAATACCAAGTAAAATATAGAAAAAATATAATGAATATTTAATAATTATATTTTTATTGTGAAATTGATTACTATTAGAATCATCATTTATTCGAATAACGTTATTGTCATTTTCACTAACTTCGTCGGGCTTTTTAATTAAATTTTCTTTTGGCTTTAAAAAGTTAGTCAATTCGATATGATCACTTTGATCAGGAATGATTTCTTGTGTTGCTTTCGGTTTAATTACGGTTCCAAAACCAAAATCTGCTAAGTTATCACTTTGAGGCGTTGATTCTAAATGCTCCGAGGTGTTGACTGTAGTTGGTTCTGGTTGTGTGTCAAATTTAAAAGAGAAAAAATCAACTTCGGCCTTTTTGAATGAGTCTTCTTTGGTATCTTTGTTTATTCCATTTGTTTCAGTATCTTTGTTGGTATCGTCTACAGTTGGTTTATCATCAGTTGAAATAAGTGGAATATTGAAAATGCTACTTGGATTTTCTACCAGTTGCTGAGAAGTTGATTTACTATTTGCATCTAGTTGAGATTTATTATTGGTTTCACTTTCTTCTTTAATTGCATTTTCTATGTTTAGTTCTTCATCAAAGTAGGAATGATTTTCATCAAATTCATTGGTTACTGTTTCAAAATCATCAATTGTTTGCACCTTTGTTGTTTGTAAATTTTCTGATTGGGTTGTAATTTCAGATGTATTATTATTATTATTATTATTATTATTGTTATTATTATTGTTATTATTATTATTGTTGTTAGAGATGTTGGAAGACTCCATTTTTTCTTCATTATTTGTTGAATTATCATCAAAAATTTTATCATTTTTCATTCAAACACCTCTATCTTACTCTTTATATTCTAAAATAATTTTACGATAAAATGCAGTAAAAAGCAAGACAAATTTATGAACAAAAAAAGCTAAAATTAGCTCTTTTTATTCATTCACTGAAAGTAATTTCTAAATTTCATTATGATTATTATCTTTTTGTAGCCAATAACCATTTTCCATATAGTAACTATTTAAACTGCTTCTTGTAGTGTAGAGTTTGTTAGAAAAGGGCAGATTTGAAACTAATATTTGGTTAATAACTTTTTGAAGACTAATCGGGATAATTGTTTCTTCTTGAAAATAATTGACTATAACTTTTTTAGATATTTGGTTTTTGATTATGTTATTTATAGTATTAAGCGTAGTAAATGAGGAAAGGCTATTGATAAATAAAGTTAAATTGTAGCCAGTCAATAATTTATATTCTTCGTATATATCGTGAGGGCAATATATTACATCTTGTTGGTCAAGAGCTTGTAGTATTTTATTATATATAAAAGTTTCCCAAATTTTATATTCAATTTCATTGCTATTTTCGATAGTATACAAATTTGATAATAGTTTATAAATTTTGTTAAATTCAGATTGTTCAAATGTAATAATTAAATTAAGATAAAGATTGTTCTTATTCTTTTCAAGGTTGCTTTTTATAGTACTAATTTGCAATTTTGATAGTGAATAAAATATTTCATTTTCTTTCATAATACCACACTCAATTTCGTTTTGACATCTAGTATATCTTTTTTTTAAGTGGAGTTCAAGGGCTTAGAGTTAATTTTATTATATCTTTTTTTATTCGATAAAGTATTCTCATTATGGTTAATATTTGGAATAAATATTTTTAAAATGTATTAAATTAATCAATGCGTTATCGTTATTATTGATTTTTGTTTTAAACTATAAATTTATTTTTTATTACTATCTGGATGATTGGTGGCTATCTTTGTTAGCTGTCTATTCTTTTTTTTCTTATTATATTCGTCTTCTTCCATATCGGCTTTACATCTTAAAAAACAAGCTAATTGTCTATAATCATCATAATTTTTACCAGTTTTTTTCTCTAATTCATTGGCTTTCTCTTCTAATTTTTCACCTTTTTCAAATAAATATAATGCTCTTAGAGATTTAAATCCGCGCATGTTGCGATTGCGTCTCATTGCATCTTCTAAATACTTTTTAATATAATTTGGCCTTGTTATTTCTTCTATTTTATGTTCATTAAATTTTATTTCGGGTACAGTTACACCTAACAATATTTCAAACCAAGCTGCAACGATATGCCTATGGCAAAAGTCTGTATTTGGTTCGTAGCAAAGCAAAATCGAATAGTCTAATTCTCTATAAATTTCTTCAGGATCTAATTGTGATAATACTTGATTCCAATATTCTTGGACATAATACCTGTTATTTTCTTCCTCAGAAATTTTTCCCATATTTTCGTGCCATTTTTTCCAAAAAGATAATTTAGGTGCTAGTTTGGGATAACAATTGCCTTGATAATTAGCATCTTTTCCACGATTCCCAGATATAGCGTAGCAAGGGTATTTATCAGTTCGAAAATTATTATGACTACTTGTGCATATCATATTTTCCTCCTTAATTTAAAAAAATTCAGCCCAAATCAAGGCTGAAAATATATAATGACTTTGATTTTATAAATCAAAGTTTATTTTTAATGGTGCCTGTGGCCGGACTCGAACCGGCACGCTGTTACCAGCGGTGGATTTTGAGTCCACTACGTCTACCAATTCCATCACACAGGCAGTAAATTCATTATACAAAAAAAAAGATAAAGAAACAAGTGTTTTTATTCATTTTTTTCTTTATATCTTGATTCGAACAAATCTGTTTCATTGTCTTCTAGTTTTTCGGTTGGTAATTCAACTTTAGGTAAATCGTTGATGCTATTAAGACCAAAGTAATCTAAAAAAGTGTTTGTTATACCATATTGGCGAGGTCTACCTGCCGTTTCAGCGCGGCCAACTTCTTGAATTAGACCTTTAATTAATAATTTTCTTATCAGGTAACTACTATTAACACCTCTTATTTCATCTATTTCTATTCTTGTAATTGGTTCGTTATAAGCAATGATTGCTAAAGTTTCTAATGCTGCTTGTGTTAAATTTGATTCTTGTTCTTCAGCAACTAATTTTTTATAATAATTTAAGTGTTCTGGTTTCGTTGTTAATTTAAATTTTTCACCTAATAGTTCTAATTGAATTCCTCGGTTGGTATTGTTAAGGTAATCATTATACAACTCTTTGATGCTTTTTTTTAATTCATCATCATCAATGTCTATAATTTCCTTTAATTCTTGATAGGACAATCCATCACTACCTTTTAAAAATAATAATCCTTCAATAATAGCTTTAACCATTAAAATCACCTTGCTTCTATAATAATGTTGTCAAAGTTTTTTGATTGTTCAATTTTTATTTCTTGCTTTTTACTTAAAGATAAGATTGCTAAAAAAGTTACCACGATATATTCTTTGGTGAAAACATCAAATAAATCTTGAAATTTAACTTTCTTTTTTTGATGAATGATATCACGTATTTCAGTGCATCTTTTGCCGACTGAGTATTCTTTATTAGTAATTCTGGTATTTAGCGGCCTGATATTTTCACTATTGACTAAAAATTTTGAAAAAGCATCTAAAAGATTATCAAGTGTTATTCCATAATTAATTACAGTGTTGTTATCTTTAAATTCCAATAAATCGCTTGGTTCCTTGGTTTTTACTTCTTGTCTGACAATTTCTAATTTTCGTAATGTGGTTGTACTTTCTTTATACTGCTCATATTCTAAAAGGCGTTGAATTAATTTTTCCTTTGGGTCTTCTTCTTCATTTTCCTCCTCTTGTGTTGGTAATAGAACTTTAGATTTTATTTCTATTAATTCAGCGGCCATTACAAGGTATTCTGAAGCGATGTCTAAATTCATTTCTTCCATTTTATGAATATATTCTAAGTACTGTCTAGTAATTTCTACTATTTCTATGTCACATATATTAATGTTTGATTGCTTAATTAAGTGCAATAGTAAATCTAATGGACCATCAAAAGCCGGTAGTGATATTGAACATGACATAATAACACCTTCTAACGGCTTCATTATAATATTTTTTTTAATATAATTCAATATTAAAAACTATTTTCTTTGATGTGTTAAATTAAATTTATTATAATACGACACATTATTTTAAAAAGCAATTTTGTTATTGCTATAAAAAATTTTTTATGGTATATTTAATAGTAGAAAAATAGTAGGTGATAAATGATGTTGTTGAATAAAAAAAGTGTATTAAAGACAATAATTGAGTTTCTTCTAATGGCTTTACTATGTTCACTTTTATTATTAATTATGGAAATTCCTAAGGTATCAGCCGGAGCAAGCATGAATGGTGATAAGTTTGTTGGTGGGAGCCTTGGAAGCTGCGGTGGTTCTAATTGTCTTTGGCAAGGACATGTTGGGATTAGATTTTCTCTTGTCACAAAGGAAGGTGGGCAAGTAACTGGAACTCATCATGTTGATGTTGTATACAAAAGTCAAGTGCCGGATTATTTAGAAAAAAATTACAATTTATATGATAATAACAGTAAACTTGTTGGAGACTACGATTGCGCGTATTATGGTAAAAACATTAAACAGGATGTATTTTCAGGAGGGTCTGCTTTAACGTGTGGTGATTTTTTTGGCCAAGCTTTAGATATAGCTGAAGCGCTTCCTGGATATAATCGTGGATATGACAAATGGAAAATAGCAACGGCACAATATATGGCAGAATATCTAGCTGATAATACTTCAACGGAAAATCACGATATGATGGATAAATTGTTAGAAAAAATGGGCTATTCTGGTGATTCAATTGATGCAACTAATGCTGAATATTTTCTACAATATGAACCAATAATTATTCATGGACGTGTTGGATCATCAATTACTAATTTTATTATTGCAGCAACTCCTACAGAGTACAAAAAATATGAACCAGGATTATCAGGCGGCTATAGTCCTTGGTTTAATAATAATACTACTGGAGTTTACATTTATCGTGCTGGTGACGGTGAAGCACCAACTAATTTTACGACTGGTACTGGTAGTGGTGTAAATAATTTATTGTCAATGAGTGGTGGTAAAATTATTGGTGAGGGTGTAGCACACATATGGTTGCCTGACTTGATTGATAGTGGGTTGACTTGCCCTGAAGCAGTCGCCTATATTAATGAAAAATATACAGTAGGAACGTCAGCATATAGGGAGCAAATAACTAAAGTTATTAATGGAACTTTTTCTTATGTTGATGGGAGTGGAGTGGAATATAAAATAGATCGAGCTTATCCTGAAGTAGATAATTTATATGAAGAAAATTATTCTAAATTGCCGGGAGGAAAGGCTGCTTGTGAACCAAACACAAAGATTTCATTAGATTGTGAAGCGGCGGTTAATTATGTCAATAGCAATCAAGTTAAATACCCTAGTGGGTCTGCTGCCTATCATGAGGCAATTGCCCAAATTAGAAACGGAACTTTTGAATATGAAGTTATTAATAGTCAAGGAACATTGACAATAACCCGTGTAGATCGAGCTTATCCGGAATTTCAAATGTTGGTTAAAGAAACTTATATGAAAAAAGGAGGAAAGGCTGCTTGCGAACCTGTTGTTTGTGATTTTACAGGTTCGGATGTAAGCATTGATGATTGCGTGACGGGAAAGACATTCTTCGGCGATATAGATGATGATGGAGCATGGTTAATATGCGAAATTGCATTTTCCGATGGAAACCGTGAGTATTCTTCTGACAATACTGGACATGAAGCAGTAGAGAGCACAAATGGTGGAATTGTTGGTAATGCTGAATATTGTGAATTATTTTGTTATGAAGAAGTAGAGACACAATTCCCAACTAATGTTTTAAACGTTAAAGCGGGACAAACTTTTACTTGGGGTTCATCTGATGGAACTTTTGGAAATGTAAGTTTTAGAAAAAAATGTAGTAATCAAAGTTATATAAAAGGAAAACAAGGTTATCGCTTCGAAGAGTGGGAAGAGGACTATCGAAACAACGAGACAGCAATGATTAGATATTATATGCAAAAAGCTTCCCATGAAAAACAATTAGATATTATTAGAACTAGTAGTTCAGGAAAATATACATCTTGTTGGAGATGTAGTACTTGTCATAATAAAAATGGTGGTTCATATTCTTGTAATTGCCGTTACACTTGCCGTTATCGTTATAAAGGGACAGCGACATCAAGTGGACAAAGCCATACATATTCACATGGTGCTTATGTAGGTACGGTTACTGGTAGTGTTGGTTCACAATCTTATAGCACGGGTTATAGTTATACAACTAGTAGTGCGGCTAAAGCAGCAGCTAAAGCAGGTTTAGAAAGTAAATTAAGGAGTTTAGCTAATAGTAAGTATTCATCATATAGCAGTAAAAAAACGTCAGAAGGTAAATTGTTAGAAAAAATTAGACAATGTTATAACAATTTGAAGTATGTATTTAAAACAACTGTTCAATTCACATTCTCTGAGCCGGTTAACAAAGCTTATGGTCCAAATTCGAGAAATTTTGAATTTGATGATGACTTATTAGTTAATGGTAGCTATAATGAGAATAATGTCAATACTTCTCAATGTAAATGGTTTAATGCTTATTCTTATACTTGCCATGGCACAAAAGGAAGTGCTAGTTGTACTCCTAAACTAGAAAGAGTACGAGATTGTACGGTAGTTACTTGGGATGTAAAGGGAAGATACACATATACTTATCCAGTGGAAGAATTCCAATGGTATTCATTAAAAACTGACTCAACTTTAGTTAATGAAAAGTTAAAGGGATCAGAAGATGAAGCTTTCTTCTATTATATTGGCTTTGGATTACCAACAGCCTTAAGCTTGACTAATGGCCAGTATGAATTAAAAGTAACGGTGGCTAATTTAGGAGATAATGCTAAAACAAATGGTGCTCAAAATTATAACACACAATATGGACATTTTTATCCAATAGCTGAAGAAGTAACAATTAATTCAGGAAAAGGTTATGGTTTTGAATATTCATGTGAATATGAAGTTGATAATGAAATTTTCGGCTATGATTGCCAGTATGATTCAAATGGAAATCTTCTTCCAAATTCACCAGAATATTGTGATAAAGATGAGGATGAAGATTCAAATGGATCATTAGTAGGAATAGATGTAGCTTACCGTTTAATTACGTTGTTATCTGACGAAGATAATTCAGATAAATCATTCCCAGGCATGGATGGTACCGGACGTCAACCTGGTTCAAACTGGGGATTCTCAGAATTACAATTTCATGAAATATTAGATGCAGATATTTATGAAGATGATCAAGCAATGTATGAAATCATGCTAGATGTTAATGCTATTAATAGAATTAGAGAAGATAATGAAAACTACTTTAATGCTGGTAGAGATCCATATACGTCATATGTTGATGAAAACAATAATCAAAAAGTTTATTGTGCAACAGATTCAACAGGAAATGTTAAATATTGTGCAAGTGACTTTATTTCAGAATTGTATAATAGAACTGGTTTGAATTATCCATTACTTGGTACATGTTTACCAACAGCTAATACGCAAGAAAGAGCTGAATATATTTTGGAAAACGGTTGTGATACTGCTTATACATATCCAGAATTAAATTGGTTAAGATAACGAGAATATTAATTTATTCTCGTTTTTTGTTGCCTAAAATAGTTTTTTTTTGAAATTTTTATGTTATACTATATGTAGTTTAGAATAATAGCAAAGGGGAATAAATATGATTCTTAGAAAACCATATGCTTTTTTAATTAAACATTTTAAATTGATGCATGTTATTTTATCAGCGTGTATTTTTTATTTGATATTTAAAACTGGAGCTATGATTAGCTATTTAAATGAATATATTGGTAGCAATATTTCAGTTGTAGGCGATGATATACTTGGAGAATTATATAATATAGGTGTTCTTCTTTTACCTCTTTTGATTATTATCTTTTCAGCCGTTCTTTTAGCTGTTATGATTACAAAATCTAAACCACGCTTTTTCTACATTGCTATAATCATAGTATATATTGCCATTTTAGCGATTTATATATATGGATATAGTGTATTTGCAACAATGGAAAAAACAATTGTGGATATGCGAACAATTAAAATGTTACGTGATTTACTCGTATATTCAATGATTGCTCAAAGCATTTTCTCTATTTTCGCAGTAGTTAGAGGCGTTGGATTTGATATTAAAAAATTTAACTTTGGCAATGATTTACAGGAACTAGAAATTTCATTAGAAGATAATGAAGAATTTGAAGTAGCGATTGATTTTGATTTAAATGATAAAACGCGTGCTGGCAAAAAGATGATTCGGTATAGTAAATATTGGATTAAAGAACACAAACTTATTGTAAAGATTGTTAGTGGCATTTTTGTGGTATCTTTAGTTATATACGCTGGTCTTAGTTACATTTTAGGTAATAAAACATATCCTGAAGGTTACAAGATGACAATGAATGGATTTAATATGACAGTATTGGACAGTTATATCGTAAATACGGATCCAAAAGGTAAAAATATTACAGGTGAAAACGCTTATTTGGTAGTAGTAAAAGTAGAAATTAATTGTAATGAAACTAAACCTAAAGCTTTGAATTTAGGTACTATAGCCTTAAATATTGCTGGAGAAAGATATTATCATACGTCTAGATATGATTACCAATTAGTTGATTTTGGCAACATATATAATGATCAACAAATAGGTGAGACTACAGAAAAGTATTTATTAGTTTTTGAAATACCTTCTAATTCGGTTTCAAGTAAAATGCGATTAGAATTTAGAAACTTAGCATCTGAAAAAACAACACCAATATCATTAGATTCAGAACTTATTTCTGATATAAAAAAATATAAAGAATATCAATTGGGAGCTACAATCGATTTCTCTGATAGTACCCTTGGTAATTCTACTTTGAAAATTAATTCTTTTGAATTTAGGAATACATTTGAGGTAAAGTATAATTATTGTACACCAAGGAAACGCTGTATTGAATCGGTAGAATATATTAAGCCAAATCTATTTACGTCAAATTATAATAAGGCCTTGCTGAAATTGGATGCTGAATTTAGTTTAGATAAGTCTTTTGATTCTGATGCGATTACGGACCTTTATGGACTGTTTAAAGTATTTGCAACCATTGAATACCGTATAGGTAATGATTTTAAACAACAAACTGTTTACTTAGGTGATGTTAAGAGCAAAAAAGTAAATCAAAAAAATATTTATTATATTGAAGTAATTCAAGAAATGAAGATTGCCGATCAAGTTACATTGATCTTCAATATTCGTGATCGCGTTTACAAATATAAATTAAAGTAGGAAAAAAATAATATTTTTATGCAAAAATATAAATTTTATGTTATAATTTAGAAAGGATAGGGTAGATTGAAAAAGCATTGTATTTATATAATAATGATTTTTGTACTATTACTGATGCCAAAAATGGTTTACGCTGATGGCTTATACGGAATATGTGACTACAAAGATTTATCTGATTATCGTGCTTTAGCAAATAATGTTAATATAACCTATTCATACGATATGGTCAAAGGAGAACCTATATTTTCAATAACATTGACAAATCTTTCTGAGTATATGTATGTGACTGATGTTTATAGAAATAAGACATATTACAATAGTAATTTTACTAAAGAAAATGAATTAACATTGACTGGTTATACTAATAATCAAAAAGTAAAATTACAAATATATACTCGTGATGGTGGTTGTTCGGATCAACTGTTGACAACCAAATACATAACGATCCCAGCTTATAATAAATTTTACAGTGATGAAGTTTGTGATGGGGTTGAAGAATATTCGCTATGCCAACGGTGGGCTGCTGTTTCAATTGACTATGATGAATTTGTGGCTAAGGTTACAGAATATAAAGAAAAAAAATTTGCAAAGGAAGAAGCTATAAATTTCAAGAACAAAGAAACATTGCTTGAAAAAATATTCACTTTTGTTGGAGAATATTATGCGATTCTTGTATGTGGTGTTATTGTTATTGTACTTATAATAGGTGCTATTCAAAAAATATTCTTAAAGAAGAATCAATTTGACTTTAAAGTATAGTTATAAAATGATTAGTTAAGTATTGATATACAAAATACAAAAAAAGTTGGTGAGGTGATAACGTATGAGAGAATCGTTTTGGGGTGTTATGATTGTAGGATTAGGAATTACGTCGATGTTTTTGGTTTATTTCTTTCAATCAATTACGAATACGAGTGAGCACAATTACGAGTTATTGAAAGAAACAACTGAAGCTGCGATGTATGATTCATTGGATTTAGCTGCTTATAGGTATGATGGTTCAATTCGTATTGACCGCGAGTTGTTTGTTGAAAGCTTTATTAGAAGATTTGCTCAAACAGCAACGCTTTCACATCAATATCATATTGTGATTCAAGATGTTAACGAAGAACCACCAAAGGTAAGCATTGAAATTGAAACGATGGGATCAGAAACATCTACAACAATAGGTAATCAATCAGTAACTTTTAAATTAACTAACAGAATAGATGCTATTTTAGAAGCAAAATTTTAGATAATGGAGGATAAAGTATATGAATAATTTTGTAATATCTGCTAAAAGATTTATCACCAATAAAAATACAGTAACTATTATTGGTGTGATTATTATATTAGTAATTTTATATTATGGTTATCAGTCAACGATTGATAGTGCAGTTAATCCGGTAAAAGTTCCGCAGGCAAATAGAATGATTGGACCACAAGAGGAAATTACTGCTGAAGATATTAAATGGGTTGAGGTGCCAAGTGTTTCAAAACCAGCTAATGCTGTTACAAATGAAAGCCAAATTGTTGGTAAGTATACAGCAATCAATGCCACTATACCAGAAGGAAGTATGTTTTATGCTGACGTATTGGTAGAAAAAGATGAGTTACCAGGAACTTGGTTAAAGCAATTAAAAACAGATGTTAATGGTGTAACTGATAAGCCTTATTATAAAAGTGTAAATATAATTACAACATTCGGAAATTCAATTCAACCTGGAGATTATATTGACATATATATGTATGCAGAAGATGAATCAGGTTTGCTTATGTTTGGCCGCTTAATTGAAAACATTCAAATATTAGCTGTTAAAGATTCAGATGGTGCTGATGTATTTACTAGCGTTGAAAGCGATGCAAAACCAGCTTTCTTATATTATGGTGTTCCAGAAGATTTGCACCTTTTACTTCGTAAAGCGGATTCTGATCAGTTACAGGCATTAGGTGTAGAGACGGTTGTTGTTCCACATGGTGGTACAGCTCCAATTACTGGAGACGTTGAAGTAAGTAGTGAATATTTAAGAGATTATATTGATGCTAATACTTTCAATACACCGGATAATGATGAATACTTAGAAGAAATTGAAGAAAATGGTGCTATTACCATTGAAGAGGAAGAACAGTAAAAAAAGATAAAAGGGATTGTGATAGCTGATGGAAAACATATTTGATCAAATGGACTTCGGTGCCTTACAACAATATCTTGATAATGATGATGTTACCGATATTTCATATAGCAATGGTGGACAACTTTGGTTAAAAACTTTATCACATGGTATTTTTAGAGTTGAAAATCCTTTGATTGATAATGCATTTATGGAAAAGCTAGCATTTCAATGTGCTAATGTTGTAGGTCATAGTTTTAATGCTGCACATCCTTTTTTGGATAGTGAAAGTGCAGAACTACGTATGAATTTCATTCATGACTCAATTGCTAGAAATGGAATTGCATGCGTTATCCGTAAAACACCAGCTAAGATTAGGCTTGAAAAAGATAAAATATTAGAACAAAAATATATTACAGAAGATATACATGATCTTTTAATATATTGTGTTCATGGACATTGTAACATTATTGTGTGCGGAGAAACTGGTTCTGGTAAAACAGAGTTTGTAAAATATCTAGCCGCTCATACATATGAAAATGAAAAATTAATTACAGTAGAGGATACATTGGAACTACATTTAGACCGCATTTATCCTCATCGAGATATTGTTGCTATGAAAACCAATAACGTTGCTAGTTATAGTGATGTTCTTGTTTCGTGTATGAGACAAAATCCAAAATGGATTCTATTATCCGAAGTTCGTAGTGCGGAAGCTGTTATGGCTGCACGTAACTCTATTTCTTCTGGTCACTATATTTTATCGACTATCCATGCGGATAAAGCTTCATCTATTCCAAATCGTATGTATAGTTTGCTTGAAACTAGTCAGGATATTGATCAATTTTTAAAGTCAATTTATCGTTACATTCAAATTGGAGTTTATATTAGAGGATATCAAGATAAGGTTTCCAAAAGATTTGTACGTGAAATAGCTGAAGTATGTGAATTTTATGTAACCGAAGAAAATGAAGCTAAATATAATATAATTTATCGTAAAACACCTGGTGGAGCAATTACAAAACGTCCGCCAAGCAAATATTTAATTGATTATTTGGAAGCTCAAGGTGTGGAGTTACCAGATATGTATAAAGTTGGAGCTAATGATAATGGTGTAGCTGCTAGTTCGGCTATAGAGGATGAAAAGGTTGATGCATTAACACAACAATTCGAAAAAGATAATGAAGATATAAACAATGTAATGCAACAGCAAGTTTCTGTTCCTACTAATGTTCAACCAACACCGGTCTCAATGCCTGCTAATACACAATCTAATGTAATGGTTAACACTAATCCAACTGCTATAACAACTCAAATTCAAGGATAGGAGGAGAGATAATGACTGCATCTGTAGTTTTTGTAATTGTCGCTGTAATTGCGGTATTTATTCTTATATATCGTAGCGCAAATGGGGAAAATGTTTATAAATATGTGTCTGACAAAACAGCATTTATTTATGATAAATTTGCTCCATATTCTTTTAAAACAATTCGTGAAAAGGTTAAAGATTTAGGACAAGAGTATTCAACACATCAATATATGGTACAAATTGCATCTTTTGCCCTTGGGGCCGCAATTATATCGTATTTATATTTCTACAACTTACTAATCTCTTTAATATATGCAATCGTTGCAGTTTCTTTTATTCCATATTTAACGTACTTGCGGTGCAAAAGAATTTACAGTGAATTTATTTTTGAACAAATTCAAGTATATACAACTAACACTATTATGGAGTTTGCAACTACTCAATCATTTGTTAAATCACTAGAAGGTGTATATGAGTCAGGCATTTTAGAAGATCCTGTAAAAACAGATGTAAAAGTTATGATTGATATGGCCTATGAGAATGGTACCATTGATCAGTCACTTAATTTTATGAGTACAAAATATGATTTTTATATGGTAAAGAATATGCACCAATTATTCTTGCAAATCACTAATGAAGGTGCTAAAGATACTGCTGAGTCATTAGAAAATATGTCTCAAGACATTGACTTATTAGTTGAAAATGTATATGCCGATCGTATGGATAGAGCTAATTTCCATAAAAAGTTCTTACAATTTGGTATTATTTTATATTTCATGTGTATGTTATTACAATTTTTACTTGGTGCAGAACATTATGTTGAGATGCTAGAAATCTGGTATGTTCAAGCACTTCTACATGGAATTTTGATGATTAATACATTCTTCTTAATTAAGGGAGAAAAATATTATAATGAGAATGTAGGTGCTGAATAATGAATTTTATAATTATCGGTGTTATTATTGTATTTGTTTTAAATTATAATCGTATTGTTGATACTAATCGATTTGTAAAGGATACTGAGCCGTATTTTAGGGCTTTAATGGAAGATGATTATGTCTTCTTACTTGGAATTAGATATCCAGGACGTGAAATTGATGTTAATGAACTGTTCGGTTTAAGAGTAAGAAATGGCCTTTTAACAATTATTGCTGTTATTTTTATATTTTTAAATCAATTATCATTTATTTACGTTTTGTTGGCAGTGATTGCAGGATATTTTGTTTTCAAAAGTTCTTATAATTCATTGAAGGCATACTATAAAGCTAATTTGCATCATGTAAATTTAATGTTACCTTATTATTTAAAAAGTTTAGAGATTTTAGTGCAACACTATACAGTTCCAATTGCTTTAAGTAGAAGTATTGATACAGCCCCTGAAGTTTTTAAGCCTGGTTTAAAAAGACTAGTTGCTAGAATTGATGCTGGAGATTCGACAATTCAGCCATACATTGATTTTGCTAATGAATATCCTGTACGTGACTCTATGCGTATGATGAGATTGTTATATCGTTTAGGATTGGGATCTCAGCAAGATAAGCATGAACAAGTTATGATGTTTTCAAGAACCGTTTCAGCTTTACAAAATAAAGCTCGTGAAACTAAATATAAAGAAAGACTTGAAAAAATGGAAAATCAAACACTAGTTATGTTATTTACAACCGGTGGAGGTATTATGGGCTTGATGCTACTAGCCATGATGATGCTTATGAACTTTTAATGACAAAATATTGAAATTAATAAAAAAAATGTGTTATAATATTAACAGAAACGTAAGGTGGTGAGAGAATGAAAGAAGCTGCAGGTGAAGCAAACTTAACTGTTGTTGCTATTATCTTAATAGCTGTAATCGTTGCAATCGCAACTCCATTAATTAATAGTTTAATGAGAAGTTCAACCAGAAGATCTTGTTGTACAGATGCCGGTGGTATTTGGTCAGGAAATCAATGCCAAGCTGCTGCAAATGACCACACGGGTCAATATGATGCTACTGCATATGCAAATTGTGTATCAGAAGCTGGATTAGACGGATAGCATTTGAATAAATTAGGAGGTAATAACTTATGAGGGAAAGTATAGGAACGTCTTTTATGCTAAATTTTATAGTATTGTTTATATTTTTAGTGTTCGCATTTCTGGCTGGAACTCTAAGTTATTACAAGGCCTATAGAGTTAATAATTATATTGTCAATGCTATTGAAAAATTTGAAGGATATAATGATTATTCGAAAGCTGAAATAGAAAAAGGCTTATCAGCTCTTGGCTATGATGGCTCATCGGAGTTTAAGTGTGAGCAAACAAAACGAAATACTAGTGCTGATTATTTAGGTAGTATTGATGGTGAATTAAATATATTTATTCCTGATGGTGAACGTATTGATAACAATTATCCTGATGGAAAAACAAATTCAGATCGTGGAATTGGTTATTGTGTTTATTTATACTGGAATGATAATAGTGCAATGAGTGTTGGCGGTGGTTTAGCAACAACCGATATTTATTACCGTTACGGTGTATTAACTTATATGCAGATGAAATTTCCAGTTGTTGAAAATACTATAAAAATTCCTATATTTTCTAGTACCAATAGAATTTATTATTTCAATTAGTGAGGTGAATTAAATATGCGTGAGGCTATAGGAAATACATTTATTGTAAATTTGCTAATGGTTTTTATTGGCGTCATGTCGGCCTTACTGGTTGGTTCTGTTAGTTATTCAAAAGCATTTAAAGTAAAAAATAGAATTATATATACAATAGAAAAATATGGCGGATGGGATGTTTATACAAGCACTGGAACTAATGTAGTTCAATCTGAAATTGAAGCCAACCTTCAGCAGATTGGCTATCCTTTAGTTGTAGCTAGTCCATTTGTTGGTGGTTGCCGTCAAAAAGATGGTGCGACTATTGTGTATGGTGGACATTCAAACGGCGGTGCTAGCCATAATACATATCATTATTGTGTTTATGAATATGAAAATGATAAGGGATATTATTATGGTGTTACCGCATTTATGCATTTTGACATTCCTTTGATTGGAAATTATTTGGAATTTCCTGTTAATGGAAAGACTAAGACTTTATATAATGTAGGTATTCATTACAATAATTAGCTGAGAAAGGTGATAATTAATGAATGTTATCGTTTCTAATAAGTATCAATTGATGTTAGAAAATCTAGGAATTGATGTAATAAAAAGTCTTAATGGTGAATTTGAAGTTGATGAAATTATTGCTACATTTCAGAACTTTTTTTATCAAAGAATGATATTAGATATTACAGCAATTAAGAATTATAAAGATATAAGAAATTTACAAAAGTTATCTATTTCTTTATCAATGGATAAGGTAATATTGTTGTTAGATGATAGTGCTGAAAGTACTTCTCCAGCATATTTATCTAAGTTAATTTCGATGGGTATATATAATTTTACACGAAACATTGAAGGAATACAGTACTTATACAACCATCCTAATAGTTACCGTGATGTTGCCCAATTCCACCAATTAGATGATGTGGCTGTTGTACCACAGGTACCAAGTCAGCCAGCACAAATGGTCGTTGTTCAAAATGGTGGATACGGTTATGCCGGAAAGATTATTGGTGTCAAAAATGTTACAAAAAATTCAGGCGCATCTACTTTAATTTATATGATGTATAATGAATTATCAAAATATTATAACGTGACAGCTATTGAAGTAGATAAAACAGATTTTACATATTTTAAAAAGCATGGTTTAATATCTACAAATAGTGGTAGTGTTCAAGCTGAAGTTTCACGATATAGAGATTGTGATGTAATCCTTCTTGATGTAAATGGAAGTGTTCAAGCTGAAGGATTGTGTAATGAAATTATTTATTTAATTGAGCCTTCAATTATCAAATTGAATAAATTAACAATGATTACGCCTCAAGTGTTAAGAGGACTAAAGGATAAAAAGGTTATATTAAATCAAAGCTTATTGAGTTCTAAAGATGTTTTAGATTTTGAGTATGAGGCAAAGGTTAAAATTTTTTATAATATGCCACCATTAGATGAACGTGAAAAAAGAAATAAACCTTTGAATGATTTTTTGATTAAATTAGGCTTTGATCGTGTCAAATAATTTTTAATATAATCAGAGGTGATGATATGAGTAGTAAATTAACAAAAACTATTTTTATAATAGTTTTTGTCGTGTTTTTAGGGATATTTAAATCTGAAAATGTACGTGCGGAATCTTATTTTGCACAATGTTATTATAGTGATGGCTCAGTTGATGCTGTTGTAGGAATTCAATATAATTTTTCTTTTGCTAGAGCAGTTTATCGCAATGATACAGCTCTTAACACTTATAATGATATACAAAATTGGTCGCCAACATCTTTAGCAGCTAGAGCTACAGGTTATAATGGTTATGATGACAGTTGGCAAAATAATAAATGCCCCGATTATTTAATAATTGCTCGTAGTAAACAAGCATATTTTAGTGATTCTGCTAATGTTGATAAAATTATTGAATGGGGAAAAGCTAATGTGTCAAGATATTCTACTTGGCTTTCGTTGCCATTAGTTGGACATACATATCCTGAATCTGATACTACAAAATATATTGAATATATGCGTTGTAATTGTCAATCTGGTGAAGGTTCACTAACTTACTCTATTGCTGAAGATGGAGTATTAACTACACCATATATTAGCGGAAACACAGCATCAAGAAATAGTGGATATTGGTATACGTATGGTCTGCCTTATGTGTCATCTGGTAATCAATGCCCTCAATATTTGCTAAAAAAGGGAAGCTCTTATTATTTTGCTAGTACAAATGATTTAGAGACTGTAAAAAACAAAATAGGTGGCTCGCCAATAGAGATGACTTGTACGGTTGCTCCTGATACGCCAACACAGACTAGAGTTCCAAAGCCTGAGTATAATCCTCCAACAGTTAACACTAGTACAATTGGAACATTAGTTCCTAGTACTCTTACTTATAGTTGTGGAAGTGGTTATATTACTGATATACCATCAGCAATTTTAAGAGTAATTCGTATTGTTTATATAATTTTACAGATTTTGGTTCCGATTGCATTGGTTATTTTAGGTTCAATTGATTTAGTTAAAGCAATTGGTTCACAAAAAGATGATGAAATAAAAAAAGGACAAAAGACATTTATTAAGCGTTTAATTACGGCAGCTATCATTTTCTTTGTTTTCGCAATCGTCAAATTGGTAGTAGGTGTATTTAGCAATGATGATAATGAAATAATAAGTTGTATGAACTGTTTCTTAGATGGTGTAGAAAATTGTGAATAGGAGGAGTTATGAAAGATAAAAAACGGCTTTTTATATATTTAGGAATCTTCCTATTTTTAATATTTATTGCTTGCCCTAATGTTTTAGCAGATGATAAAACGGCGTGGTTACAGTATGGTGAAACGGTTTCTTGTGGGACAATTGCTAATATTCCAGTTAGAGTTCCTAATATGGTGTCTTCTTTAATTAATATTTTAAATGTTGCAGTTCCTGTTATTTTAGTTATTTTTGGAGTTATTGATTTGGTTAAGGGAATGATGTCAGGTAAAGAAGATGATATTAAAAAAGGGCAAACAACATTAATTAAACGTATTATTTTGGGTGCTTGTATATTTTTAATTGTTATTGCGGTTAAATTTTTAGTTTCTGTAGTTGACGAAAATCAGGAAAATCAGAATAATATTATTAGCTGTATTAACTGTTTTATTAGTGGAGAATGCAGTGGAGCAATGAGTGTTCCAACAACCGATCCTGCCGAAGTGTAGTTTAAAAATTTGATATTTGCAAATTTTATAGTATAATGTATAGAAATAAGGAAGGAAGTTTAGTATGAAAAAAAAGACTTTGGTATCGTTACTTATCTTGTTAATGATTAGTTTATTTATTCCAAATGTTAATGCAGCAGATTTTACTTGTGCTGCTTTAGGAGATGATATTTTAATTGATACCCAACTTGCTGATATTGTGCATATTATTGTTTTAGTTATTCAAATTGCCGTGCCAATATTATTAGTTGTATTTGGTATGATGGATTTGATGAAAGGTATTATGGCTCAAAAAGATGACGAAATAAAAAAAGGTCAACAGACTTTTATCAAACGATTAATTGCAGCAGCTATTGTGTTTTTTGTAATAGCTATTGTTAAGTTAGTAATTAGTGCTGTTGCTGGTAATAGTGATGGAATTATGGCATGTGCTAACTGCTTTCTTGAAGGATCTGGAAGTGAAAGTTGTGCAACAGTAACACCAACTCCTACTCCGGGTGAAGGTGGAGAAATTGTTGATTAACAATTAATGGGGGCGAGAAAGTGAAGGACAAATTAAAGCAAATAAACAAAAAGTATTTAATTGTTGTTGGAGTAATTTTTGCAGTGTTAATACTAATTGTTGTTGTAGCGGTTATTATGAAAATTGTTGCGGGCCGTAATTTATCTTATGAAAAAATTGAAGAAAAATTGGTTGATGCCGCAAGAGAATATATTAATGATGATTCTGTTGATATTCCTGCTGTAGGAGAAAGTATTACAATTACAGATCAAGAACTTGTTAGTGGGGAATATATTAAAGAATTATCAGAATATAATGAAGATTCGTGCAGTGGTACGGTTACTGTTATGAATAACAACGGTTTAGCGCTTTATATTCCTGATTTACAATGTGGTGAATATGCTACTACTCATTTAGCACAAAAAGTTATTGATGATCAATTAGTAACTGAAGAGATTATTGATGGATCTTATCAATTTGGACTATATGAAGTAGGAGATGAGTATATTTTTAAAGGTACTGAAGTTAATAATTATGTTTCTTTTGGTGGAGTTACTTGGCGTATTATTAAGATTGATAGTAATGGTGATTTGCGTTTAATTAAATCAACAGCTGAAGAAAAAGGTATACCATGGGATCAAAAATATAATGCTGAAGTAGGTAGAAACTATGGAATTAATGATTATCCAAATAGTAATTTATTTAATACATTAAAAAATAGTTATAATGATTTTAACGAAGAAAATAAAAAGCATTTAATAGCACATGATGTATGTATAGGTAGTCGTGGTTCGAAAGACATTGCTATTTCATATGATTTTGATTGTTCTAAAATTTTAGAAAATCAATATATTAGCACATTAACAACTCTTGATATGGCCATGGCAAGTTTAGATCCAGGATGCGACAGTGTTATTAGTGGTAGTTGTATGAATTATAATTATATGGGCAATATTAGTTCTTGGACTGTAAATAGTTTTGCAGATACTACTTATGATGCATTTGTTATAAGTGGTAGAGTTTCAACTGATCGTGCTAACAAGAAAAATGATTATTATTGGGTTATTTACATAAGTGGCAATGAGCCATATGTTAGTGGTTCTGGTACTGAGGAAGATCCTTATATTATTGAAAAGTAGTTTATTGACAATTAAATGTATGTATAGTATAATTTTTCTAGATAGAGGAGGTATAAAATGATTCAAACGTTAGCGAATATATCCACAACTGCTACATATACATGCGGAGATTTAGATTTATCATTTAGTGGTATGATACCAAATGTCGTACACGTTGTTGTGTTAATTATAAAAATTGCTGTGCCAATTTTATTAATTATATTCGGTATGATGGATTTAGCAAAAGCGGTTATGGCACAAAAAGAAGACGAGATAAAGAAGGGCCAACAAACATTTATTAAACGTTTAATTGCTGCTATTATTGTATTCTTTATAATTACAATAGTTCAAATGGTTATCGGTTTCTTAGCAGGTGATGAAGATAGCGTTGCTTCTTGCTTTGATTGTTTTGTAAATAATAATAACTGTGACCTTGATTCTGCTGGTTCAGACGAAGGAAGCTTCTAATAAAATTAGAGATATATTCGGATGAATATATCTTTTTTTAATTAAGATAAATAATTTGCATTTTTTTATTAAAAATGATAATATAATGCTCATTGAAAGGGGAGTTAAATATGGAAGAACAAGATTATGGTATGTTTGATGATGATGCCGAAGAAGTTGAAAAGCCAAAACGCGAGAGAAGAAAAATGAAGGTTGATCGTGAAGGTAGTAAGAAAAATAAAAAGGCGAAAGGATTTATTAGGCGTACACTAAAGAAATTAGTTATAGGAGGTATTGTCTTGTCTGTAGCTTTTGCTGCCTTTAGCTTACATAAAAATGCACGTGATGAAGAGACAGGTTTAGTACAATCAACACATGGTAATTCTTACATGGCTGTATACACACTACAAGATCAAGATCCAGATACTTACTATTTAGATGATTACTATGTATATTCAGAAAATGGTACTAATTATTTGGTACGTTTCGATAAAAATATAGATGGAGCTTATTCTGTTTTAGATGATGCTGTTATTGAAGGAGTTAGTAGACGTGATGATGGAGTAACTCCTTTGGAAGGAACTCAACTATTGGAAGATATTGTCTCAAGCAGTACAATTGAGGAAAATACAAAAGGACTAGGAGTCGGTGTTAATAAATATTCAGTGTATGCTGATGGGATGCAAATTGCTAGTTGCTTGAATGATTCAAATTGTATTAATGAGATATCAGGCTATGATGTAGATGGTGTAACTTATGATAAAGCTGATGATTATATAGCTGCGGTATACTCATCTAGAGAAGTTTCAAACTCTAAGTAATAATAATAAAAAACTATTTATTTAATAGTTTTTTTTTGCTATAATTATGTTAGTGTAATTTAATTGTAGATTAAGGAGTTAAAAATATGCAAATTAATAAAAAAATGACTATGTTGTTTTTATTTATGGTAACATTTTTGCTTGGAATAGATTACGTAAACGCCATTACTTGTACTTATGGTGAGGGAACAAGCGATAATTTTAAAACATATTTTCAAATTAAGATTACGGGATATAACGAATATACTATCGCTTATAATGAATCTGATCGCATTATTCCCATCGTTGGCGGTGACGATTATTTAAAACCTGCAAATGATGAACATTTTGATTTTTATATAGATTCATTTGATCAAGCAATTTGTGAAGCTTATTTAGGAAGTTGGAAGGTTAATTTGTTCGGCTGGGAGCCATCATGGGATTGCTCATATCGAACTAAATACACATATACTGGAAAGTTGTATGCGAACCGAGAGGCCTATGAAATCTCTAAAGATTATTGTCCAGAAAGAATTACATTATGTTCTCAAACTTCTAATGATTCTCTTTTAAAAGGTTTTGTTGATTCTTTCTTTGGAGATGATGATAATGAGGTTTTAAGCTATTTTTTCTATAAAGATGGTTTAACTGAAATTGAGGGAGAAGATTCTTCTTGGTTTTATTCAATTGTTTCGGATGCAACTTGTGTTGATTTAAAAGAACAGTCATTAGCGGATATTGAATTTGATGAGCCAATTTCAACTAGCGATTGTGCAACTTATGATGAATATATGAAAGTCTTACAAATTGAGGCAAGTACTGGTGGATGTTCTAGCGAGAAATTTACGGAACATTATCGTGATTTGTTAGCTCTTTGTGATAATTACTCTTCTTCTACTACGTATACAGATGATGATAATACCGCAAAAGCTTGCATGAGTTCTTGCTCTAATATAAGGGATGATGTTAGTAAAATTTGTGGCTATGATGTTAGTGGTTCTCAAACAGAAGTATGCAATACATTTGGGGAAAGAACTCTTGCTTGGATTTTTAAAATTATAAATATGATTAGATATATAGTACCTGTGTTATTAATTGTTTTAGGAATTTTAGATTTTATAAAAACAATTGCTTCTGATGACGAAGGTGAAATAAAAAAAGCTGGAGCAAGATTTGTTAAACGATTAATTGCGGCAGCATTAGTATTTATAGTTCCTTTAATTTTACAATTTATTTTGAATATCTTTAATTTACCAGGATTAGATCCAAACAATCCGTTCTGTGTACTTTAATTAAATAAGTGAGGTGAACGAAATATATGGAATTCTTTTATAATACAATTAGAGGATTCTTCTTTCAATTAGATTCTGTTGTATTTGGATTAATTGATGATGTATACACTTTGCTTTTGCAAATAACTAGAACATCCATTTTTAGTAGTGATGTTATTTCTGAATTTTCTTCAAGAATTTTTGCAATAGCCGGTATATTCATGTTATTCAAAGTAACAATCTCCTTAATTAACTACATTATAAATCCCGATGATTTTAGTGATAAAAACAAAGGCTTTTCTAATATAGCCAAAAGAATTGTCATTTCTCTAGCACTTTTAGTGTTAGTTCCTTACATATTTAGAGAAGCTTATACGCTTCAAGCTATTATATTAGAAGAAAATACTTTAATGCATTTAGTTTTTGGTAATTCAGCGGCGGGAACAGTACCAAATGATAATTATGTTGAAACCGCCGGCGATGATATACAATTTACTTTAATGTCAGCATTTTTGCAACCAAATTATTCTGAATTTTATTTTGATGATGATTATGATTTTTCACCATGTGAACAAGTATATGATATAGCTGATAATGGTATTATTAAATCCCGTGGAGATTCGAAATTTATTAAAGCTTTAAATCCAGAATGTTTTGGCAATTATCAAGAAAGTAGTGACACTTATGATTGTAGTACTGATTTCTGTCAAGCTTTTGAAGATGATGAGGATTCAGTAGATTTATTTCAAACATATGCACAAGCTTTAGCACAAAAAAATTATTCTTTATTGATGCGAAAAGATTTGATTTTGGTTTCTGTTGAAGATAAATATGTTATTGATTATCGAATGTTTATTAGTACGGCAGTTGGCATTGTTGTTATATATTTATTTATATTATTTTGTATAGATATTGCTGTTCGTAGTGTTAAATTAGGGTTTTTGGAAATGATTTCTCCGGTACCAATTCTTTCATATATTGATCCAAAAAGCGGAGATAAAGGAATGTTTAAAAAATGGATTGAATATTGTTGGAAAACATATTTGAGCTTATTTTTAAGATTATTTGCTTTGTATTTAGGTGTATATGCAATTACTATTATGGGAGGCTATACAGATTTTATAACTGGTGAAGTAATTCAAGGAAATTGGCTTTTAAATGTATTTATGATTGTTGGGGTTTTAATATTTGTTAGACAGTTGCCAAAAATTTTAGACGATGCTTTGGGTCTTAAAGTTAGTGGTGACGGTAAATTTCAACTTAATCCGTTTAAAAAATTTGCAGATGAAGCATTTCTAGGAAAACAAATTTTTGGAGCTGCAGGTGCAGGTGCAGCTGGTGTTGCTGCATTTGGCTCTAATGCGATAACAGGATTTACTAATAATAGGGGCTTAGGAAGACTTAGAGCAATTTCTAGCGCTTTTGCTGGGGGGTTATCTGCAACAGGTAGAGGCTTAGTTGGCGCAGCAAAAGGAGAAAAAATGGGAAAGAATTTTTCTAACTCATATGGAGCTGCAATGAAAGCTAAACAATCACGTCAAGATAGGATAGATGATGGAGTTAGTTGGGGCGAAATGATGGTTTCTAAGGCTCAACAAACTATGGGAGTTCATACTAAAGGTGAAGCTGTAAAAGCTGCAACAGACACAGCCAAAAAAATTCAAGATACATATAAAGCAATGCAAAATGCAGCAGTTGGAAATGATAAACAAACATTTAATGCTTCAGCATATGGTTCTAAATACGCTAAATATGGAAGTTTCGATGGTATAAAAGGTTTAGAAAAATATTTAGATGAAGTTAAGAAAACTACAATTAATAGAAGTGATTTCGCTAGTGAAGCAGATTATTTATCTGCTGTTAGTGAACAACAGCAACGTATAGCCGATTTGGAAGATATTAAAGATACTAGATTGAATAGATTAGCAGCTGGAACAGAACATACACAAGATTCTTACACTGATAGAGCTATAACTGAAGCTTATGCTACAATGCAGTCATTGGTTAAAGATTTAAATAGTGCTACTAGCGCATTTGATCCAGGTATTGGAAAGGTCTCTGCTAGTGCCGATGCTAAAACTATCAATGGCTCTACTAAAGGTGTTAGTGCACAAATTTCTGGTTCTACGGCTGCAAACCGTGCAACAACTGTTGATAATTACGCACAAAGAAAAGGTCAAAAATAATAAAGAGGGTGTGATACATAATGGGTTCATATTTAATACCGGCTAACTCTAAAAAATCTATGTTAATTTTTGGAGTATTTAATACATTTGATTTAATTTTATTTAGTATAGGAGTGGGAGTTTCACTCCTTCTTCTGATGTTGTTACCAGTTGATGAATTGGTTTGGGCAATTATAGCAATTATGCCGGGTTGTATTTGTGCCTTTTTGACAATGCCAATTCCTAATTATCATAATGTATTAACATTTATAAAAATAGCATTTGAATTTTATACGACAAGGCAAAGATTTGTATGGAAAGGTTGGTGTTTTAACTATGGCGACGAAAGTGAAAAGTAAATATACAAATGATGATATTCCTGTAAAAGGAATAACTAATGGAACAATTATTCTTGACAATGGTCAAAAAGTTACAGGTGTAAAGATTATGCCACGAAATATTTTTATTCTTGAATCAAGTGTTCAAGATGCAATTATTACTAATTTGAAGACCGTTTATAATGTTATTGACTTTGAATTTTGGATTGTGGTAGCTGATAGACCAGTTGACATTAATGTTTATCTTTCTCAACTACAATTGTTATATAATACAACTAATGATCCGGCAAAGAGAAAAATTATTAATGAAGATATAAATAAAGCTAATTCATTTATGTCTAATAATGTTGTTGATACTGAATATTTCTTATTATTTAAAGAAAAAGATAATGAAATTATTAACAAGCGTATTAGAAATTTAATTAATAATTTTGCCAATGCTGGTTTAACAGCATTTCAAACTACCAATGATGATTTAAGAATGATATTAGATAATTTCTTAAATGGTGGACAAACGACTAATTTTGGGACGGTGTTAGCATGATGGATATTAGAAGCCAAATTGCTCCTAAAGGCTTGGAGTTTAAACCAGCTGAATTTGTTATTAGTGATAAATATGCCACTATTTTAACTGTTATAAGTTATCCAAAATATATTTATCCGGGATATTTGTCCTCATTAACATCAATGTCTGGAATTAAATTAGTAATTAAACATATTCCTTTACCATTTTCAATGATTCAAAAAATGCTTAATAAAGAGTTGGCTGATTTGAAGCAAAGATATCAAGAAGAACATGATCGTACAATCCAAGAAAGAATTAGACAAGACTATGATTCTTTGGAACAATTCGTATCAGAATTAGCTGCTAGTCAAGCTAAAATTTATGATTTTCAAATGCACATTATGATTACAGCTAATTCTGAAGATGAATTAACATTAAAAAAGTTACAAGTTAGAAATTATATGGAAGCGATGGAAATGAAAGCTATTCCGCTTCGCTTTGAGCAAGATAGAGTTTTAAAATCAATGCTTCCAATTTATCCAAAACAAGACATTGAGGATAGAATTGGAACTCCAATTCCAGCCCCAACGATGGCTGCTATGTATCCATTTATCTTTGACAGTATAAAAGACCCAGGATTATCAACCTTATTGGGAATTGATTTCTCTGGTGGAGTTATTTTGTTTAATCAATTTTTATATCAAATAAAAAAAGAACACAATCGAAATAATGCTAATATGATTATTTTGGGTACTTCTGGTAGTGGTAAATCAACAGCAGCAAAATTACTTTTAAGAAGTCATATTCGTAATGGACATCAGATTGTTGTTATTGACCCTGAAGGTGAATTAGAAGACATGTGTAACCTTTATGGCGGTGATTTTATCAGCCTTGGTAAAGGTGGACAATTTGGTATGATAAATCCACTTGAAGTTGTTTCTGATTCTGATGATGAAGAAATTAAACAGGGATTAGGGTATACAACGTTAACAAGAACTTTACAGTCAGTTAAGGCTTTCTTGAAGTATTACGATCCAAGTGTTGAAGAAGATGTTGTTAATATGTTTAGTGAAATTCTTCAAGAAACATATCGTCGCTTTAGTATTAATTTTGATACCGATTTTACTAAATTAACATCTAGGGATTATCCAACATTTAAAGATGTTTATGCTACGATTAAAGGTAAGATATTATCAATGCCAGAGAGAACACAAGAACGCGATATATTAGAACGCTTAGAATTAAAAATTAGACCATTAATTAAAGAATTGCGTTATTACTTTGACGGACATACCACAATTAGTACTAATAGTGATATTATTGTGTTTAATATTAGAGAGTTGATGAATTCTGATGCTAATATTAGAAATGCTTTATTTTTTAATGTATTAAAGTATGCATGGAGTTTAACTCTTGATGCTCGTATAAATACCGTTTTAATGGTTGATGAAGCACATGTATTGTTAAGTAATCAAAATGCATTAGGTGCTGACTTTTTAGCACAAATTCAAAGACGTGCTCGTAAATACAATACGGGAACGATAATTATTACGCAACAACCTACTGATTTTGCTGATCCAGCAGTAATTACGCAAGGTAAAGCAATTTTTGATAATGCTTCTTACTATTTAGTAATGGGACTTAAGAAACAAGCCGCTGAAGATTTAGCTCGATTAATAGATTTAAATGATAGTGAAAAAGAAAGTATTAAGAGATATTCACAAGGGGAAGCTTTATTTGTATGTGGAAGTAGGCGTATGAGAATTAATGTAGTAGCAACAGAGGAAGAATTAGAGTCCTTTGGTAAAGGTGGAGGATTATAATATAATCCTCCAATTGTTTAGGTGGTGATTTAAATGGCTCAAAATGTTATTAATAACGGGCATCGTGCAGCTGATGAATACAATTCGGTATTAAAATCTAACGTTGATAGAGCTAATAAGGATATAAGAGGGGTTAATAATCAACTTCATGCCAAGCAAATATCACAACAGCAATCATCTTTACAGCAGCAGCGGGATATTGCTAATAATCGGGGAAAGAATATTCGTAATGCAGCCGATGCATTATCAAAAACAAAAATTCCTTATGCTAGCACGGCTGGAAAAGCTGTTAAAACCGCAGATACGTTAACTGGTGGTAAAAGTTCTGAAATGTTAGAAAAGAAATTGGCAAAGAGAGTTCCTGGTGGGCGTGCTTTACAAAAAATAGCTGGTGGTTTAAGTGGCGATGGTAAAGCCAAAAAAGGCGATGAAACAGAAAATTCCAATGATAGTAAAGAAAGTATAAATTCAAGTATTGTTGATGCTAAAACTGAAATAGCAATACCTAAAAGTATTTTGTGGAAAATTTTATTGCTTGGCGCTTGCTGTTGCATTATGGTAGCTTTCTTTGTTTCACTTATATCTTCAGTTTTTGAGCTTCGCTTGAGTACTCTTATTTTAGGTAAAATGACAGCTGATGATCGTCAATTATTGGAAGATATGCAAAATGAAATTGGTCAAGGATATGGTAGTGAATTGGGAATGGGGTCTAATATTCCAAGTATTTACCAAGAAAGATTGGAAAAATTAGGAAATGTATATTCTTCTGATTTTAAGTGTGATGGTGAAGAATGTTTAGAGAGACCAGAATTTAGATATTATTTAAAAGCTGCGGATATTCTTTATAGATATGAAAATAAATATAACGTTAATCTAGATTGGGTTTTATTACATGCGACAATGATGTTTAGTGATTCTGATGAAGAAAAAACAATGAAGAGAAGCTTGCACGATTATAACTTAGATGATGTAGAAAATTTAGATCTTTTGATGGATTTAGATTGGGATTATGATTACAAAAAAATTCCAGGGTATAAATATTTAAATCCAGACGATTTTAGATATGATTTGCAAATTTTAGCAAAAAATATGGTAACTAAAACTACTACACAGACTTGTACAAAAACGGTAACTGATGATGAAGGAAATACGACAACAGTAGTTACTAAGTCTCAAACTGATATCGATATTGAAGCTCAGTATTTTGAACCTGGTGAAGCTTATTATTTAAAATGTGATGCTGGTGAAACTTATAATATTACTAATGATTACAAGTATGATGCTGATAAGTATGATGAATTCTTATTAGAATATATTGAAAGAAAATATTATATGCCTAGTCTTGGTATTGATCCAGATACAGGTGATACAGACATGACTCCATCTTCAGCTTCTGGAGAGTATATTTTCCCTTTACCGTCTGGGGCAACAAGTTGTAGATCATCTTTGTATGGCCCACGTATTCATCCAATTAGTGGAGAGCAACAATTTCATAGTGGTGATGATTACCCAGCTGCTGCTGGGACTCCTGTATATGCAGTAGCATCAGGTACGGTTGCAGAAGCAGGATATCATAATTCAATGGGTAATTATGTTAAAATTAATCATGGAAATGGTGTTCAATCCGTCTATATGCATGCTTCAAAGTTATTTGTAAGTACTGGCGATAAAGTTAGTAAAGGTGATGTCATTATGGCTGTTGGAACAACAGGTTCTTCAACAGGAAATCATTTACATATTACATTTTATAATAATGGTTCTTTGGATAGCCCATCTAATTATATTGGAGCTCTTCCTGCTTGTTAGTAAGGTTATGGTGATAATATGAAGAAATATTTGATGATTATATTAATTTTATTTATCAGTGGTTGTTCTTCACAGTATACCTTAAATATAGATGGAGAAAATATTGAAGAAAATATTAATTTCACTGTTGATAAAGAAAAATTTGTTGAAGAAGAATTAGCACCTGATCAAGGTATTTATAGTAGCTCAACTCTTGATTATTTAAAAAATTCTGATATTAAAGCTCTATATAATGAAGATAAATATAAATTTGAAAAAAATTTAAATGATGACGGCAATATTTTGCAGGTTGAATTAAATTATAAATATTTGGAAAATCAATTAGAAGATTCTAATTTTTTAAATAGTTGTTTTGAAAATAAAGAGATAATTGAAGAAAATGATAGTATAAAAATTCATTTAACCGGCAAGTTTTATTGTTTAGGTGAAAATAGTGATGCCATGGAATTTGTTATATCAACTAAAAATAAAGTTGATCATGCAAATATTGATTATAATATATTTGATAATAAATTTACTTGGTATATAGATGGAACTAATAAAGATAATGTAGATATTGAGATTGAAATTTTAAAAAAGAGTAAATTATCTTATTATGGTACAATAGCGATTGTTTCAATTGCCATTTTAGGTGTTATTATATTGACTATGGTGGCTGTTGCAAAAATTTCAAATCGTAAAAATGTTAATGAAATTTAGGTGGTGGTAGTTATGAAAAAATTTTTAAGTAAACTGTTATATTTATTAATGATAGTAGTTATTTTAATTGCTAATACGCCTATAGCTACTGCTTATGAATTTCAAAATCCTGAAAACGAGAATGCTATAAAACGTGAAAGAAAATATATATATCTTTTTGCAGATATGTATTATGATGTGGTTGGAAAAAATTCCTCTAGTTTTTCTTTACTAAACTACAGTGGCGTTTGTAGTATGGTTACTGTAAATGGTAAGACATATCAATTAGATGAGTATGTAGCTGGTGTTTTGAAAGCTGAAGTCGGTGTTTATGTTGACTATCCAGAATTTTTGAAAGCTCAGGCTATAGCTGCTCGCTCTTTCTTAATAGCTTCAAAAAGTGACGGTGCTAGTTGTACCGTAGATAGTGGGGAACATTTTCAAGTATTTAGTGAAATAGATCCAAATAATGCTAATGATCAAATATATTTAGAGGCGGCTAAAGCTACTTCTGGTATGGTTGTTATGCGTGATGGGAAAGTGGCATTGACACAATATATGTCTTATCCTAATTCAAATTATTCATACGATGTTAACGGTAAGTGGACCGTTGAATTAGTTAAATTTGGTGATGATCCTAGTACAGCTTGGACTTGGGTTGGCTCAAAGACTAAAGATGAAATTCAAAGTGCATTAGGATATCATGCTGGTGGAGTAAGTCTTAGCAGTAATCATCATAATGGAATGAGTCAAGTAATTGGGGCTTGGTTAGGACACGAAGGATATTCTTATGAAGAAATAATTGATTTATTTTATGGAACTTCTAAAACGGAATTAGCAACATTAGCTGATGGAAATTATACGGCTAATATTGAGTATGTTGATTCGGAGTTTGGTAAAATTTGGTATTATAATCAAGGAGATTATCCTAATTACTATTATTCGTCAAATGTAAATGAACCACAATATGTAGGCTCAAGCGGTAATTGGGCAACTATTGCTAGTCATGGATGTGGGCCAACATCATTAGCCATTGTTTTATCAAGTTTTGAAGATCGTGAAATAAATCCAATGACGGTAACGCAGCAAACTTGCCAAGCAGGTGGATGTACAAATGGAGGAAGCTATTTTGATAAATTAGCTGATATAGCTCGGTCATATGGTTATAAAGTTGAAACAGTTGGTAAAAATGGGAATGTTGCAAAGGTCACTAATGCTTTAGCAACTGGAGATTCTTTGGTAATTGCCCTTATGGGGCCTGGAATTTTTACTAGAGGAGGTCATTTTATTGTATTAACTGGTACGAGAAGTGATGGTTATGTATCTGTAGCTGATCCGGCAAGTCGTCCTCGTACAGAGCAAAAATGGTTTTCATTTAATACTGTTGTTCAACAAGCAAAAAAAGCCGGTTTTATTATTATTACAAAATAGGAGGCATTATGAAGAAAAAGATAGTGTTGATTATAATGATGATATTCTTATGTTGTGGATGTACAACAGAATATATAATTGAAATTGGAGAAGATTTAAGTATTAAAGAAACTGCAATAGCCACTAATAATAGTGAATTTTTTGACCAATATCCAAAATCATCAGTTGAAACCGTAATTGGATTTTTAGTAGAACCTTACTTAGAATATTTAAATGATAATGGTTTTACTATTTCTAATGTTAAAAATGAAGAAGAAGCTGGAATTATACTTTCAAATTCATATGACTCTATTGAAGAATATATTGAAACTTCTAAAATATATGAGCAATACGGCGATTTACAATATATAGAAAATGATGGAGAGATAACTCTTACTATCAAAGGCATGTTATCAAACAATGAACAAGATCAAAGTGGTAAATATTTAATAGATACAAGTGTAATTAAAATTAAATTACCTCATAACGTTAAAAGTCATAATGCTGATGAAGTTGATGAAGAAAATGGTATTTATACGTGGAACATTAATGAGGCAGGTGTTGAGAAAGAAATATTTATAACTTTTGACAAAAAGATAAAGAAAGATATTCCAATACAATTTATTGTGGTTGGAATAATTATTGTATTTGTTCTTATAATTGCCTATATGATATGGTCAAAGGCAATAATATCAAAAAAACAAGTAAATGAAATTTAAAGAGGTGAAACATCATGAAAATGAAATTTAGAGCTGAACCGAAAGATGTTGGTATTTTTCTAGCATTTTCATTAATTTTATTCTTATTAATTTGTTTGGCAATTTCTAATGTTGGTTTATTTTTATCTGAAGGAGAATTTACTGGATTAAATTTTTTACCAGCATTAACACAATATCTTCCACTTACTTTAATGCTATTTTTTATAGCAATTATAGCGATGTTTTTAAGTGTTCAATCTTGGTTTATTGAGCGAGAGGAAGGAATTGGTTTTCAAATTGGTGGAAAAAAAGAAAAGAATTATGCTAGATGGGCAAAAGAAAAAGAAATACATGAAGGGTTAGATGTTGTAGCCATTGATCCATTAGCTTCTAAAACGGAAGCTGCGGGAATTCCCCTTATTATGAATCCTAAAAAAGTTTGGGTTGATAATGGCGGATATCATAATTTAGTTATTGGTTCTACTGGTGCAGGTAAAACACAGACAACAGTATTGCCAATGGTTAACTTACTAGCTAAACACGATGAATCAATGATAATTACTGACCCTAAAGGTGAAATTTATGAACAAACATCTAATTATTTACGAAGCTTGGGTTATAATATTGTTTTATTAAACTTCCGTGATCCGCAGCAAGGTAATAGTTGGAATCCAATGTATTTACCTTATTCATTATATAAAGATCATAAAATTGATAAATCGATTGAGTTATTGGAGGACTTAGCCGCTAACATCTTAAAAGACCCATCAGCTAAAGGTCAAGATCCATTCTGGGAAAATACTTCTGCTGATTATTTTGCTGGTTTATCTTTTGCCCTTTTCGAAGATGGTGATCCAAACCAAATAAATTTAAATAGTATTAATTTAATGACGACAGTTGGCGAAGAAAAACTCGCTAATACAACTTATATAAAAGAATATTTTTCATTTAAAGATCCTGCTAGTACTGCGTATATTAAAGCTTCCTCAACTTTGATGGCTCCTAATGAGACTAAAGGTTCAATTCTTTCTGTGTTTAAACAGAGAGTTCAATTATTTGCTTCCCGTACAAACTTATCTGAAATGTTAGCAAATAATGATTTTGATATGCGAGATATTGGTCGAAAAAAGACCGCTGTATTTATTGTTATTCAAGATGAAAAGACAACCTATCATACCCTTGTAACAATATTCTTAAAACAATGTTATGAAACATTGATTTCGGTAGCGCAAGAATCTGGTGGTAAATTACCTCATCGTACTAATTTTATCCTTGATGAGTTTGCTAATATGCCACCGTTAAAAGATGTTACAACCATGGTAACTGCTGCACGTTCAAGAAATATTAGATTTACATTTATCATTCAAAACTTTGCACAATTATATGAAGTCTATGGTAAAGAAAATGGTGAAACAATAAAAGGTAACTGTGGTAATATTGTTTATTTAATAAGTACCGAATTAAGTGCACTTGAAGAAATAAGTAAAATGTGTGGAGAAGTTAAATCAAAAGAAAAAGAAAAGACTTCTTCAACGCCATTAGTTACTGTTAGCGATTTACAACGTATGCAACAATGGGAAACAATTATTTTAAGAATTCGTACTATGCCATTTAAAACAAAATTAACACCAAATTTTAAAATGAACTGGGGGCATAATTTTCCAAAGGCAAATTATCCACAACGAGAAGAAATTCCTGTGCAAATATTTAATTTAAAATCATTTGTTGAAAAGAAAAGAGAAGAAAAATTAAATAATTTATTAGGTGGAGCTGGTATTCCTAGTGCACCAATTGGTGGGAATACAGCCAATATTCCGCCGGTACCATTTGGTGCTGGAACTCCTAGTAATCCATTTTCTTCTAAACCTCTACCTAAAGCTACAATGAATAACAATCAAGTTCCTAAAAAACCGCAATCACAGCGTAATGGTGGTATAAATGTTGAAGATTTAGTAAAACGCATTGATGCTAAAATCGCGGAATTAGAAGAGGAAGAAAAACGTGAAAAAGAAAAATCAGCTAAGTTGGAATCTATACCTAAAGTTGAAGTTCCACCATTAACTGAAGATAAAAAAACGGAATTGAGTTCTAAAAAGAAAGAGTCTGTAAATTTGGCAGCTAAACCTCTACCTAGACAACCAATTAATAGTCAAACTAATAATAGCGTTAGCGATGACCAATTTTTTGATGATTTCTTTGGTGATGATTAAAATTAATAATATAAAAAGGAAAGCAAATACGTTTTCTTTTTTTATGGTAAAAAAATATTATAAATGATATAATTAAACTGATAATGAGGTGGAATATGGAATATATATTATTAAGTATGATTATACTAGGAGTAATTGTTAATATTATTATTTTGGTATTAGTTATTTTAAAAAATAATGAGGCTAATCGAACAACTGAACAGCTTAGTAAATTAGAAACAACATTAGTTCGTGAGATTGGTGATTTTAAAAATGATTTTAGTCGTGTAATTAATGATGATTTTAATGTCATGAACGATAAAATTGATAGAAGACTAAACCTTATTAGTGATAAAGTAAATGAGCGATTAGACGAAAATTTTGAAAAGACAAATAAAACATTTACGTCAGTTTTAGAACGTTTATCAAAAATTGATGAAGCCCAGAAAAAAATTGATAATTTATCAAGTGATATTGTGTCTTTGCAAGGTATTTTAACTGATAAAAAAACACGCGGTATTTTTGGCGAGGTTAATTTGGAACATATAATGACTAATATTTTTGGCCCTAATAATAAGACAATATATGAAATGCAACATACATTTGAAAATGGAACAATAGCTGACTGTGTTCTATTTGCACCAGAACCGCTCGGAACAATAGCTATTGATTCAAAATTTCCATTAGAAAACTATCAAACAATGGTTAATAAAGATAACAGTATAAGTGAGCGAGCTAGTGCTGAAAAGTTATTTAAAATTGATATGAAGAAACATATTGATGCGATTAGTTCTAAATATATTATTCCGGGTGTCACAGCAGATCAAGCTATTTTATTTTTACCAGCTGAAGCAATATTTGCTGAAGTTAATGCTTATCACACGGAGCTTTTAGATTATGCTTATAAAAAAAGGGTATGGTTAACATCTCCAACGACATTAATAAGTACATTAACAACTATTCAATTAATAATTAAAAATATGGAACGTGATAAATATGCTCAAATTATTCATAAGGAATTGCAATTGTTAGATACGGAATTTTCAAGATACAAAGATCGTTGGGATAAATTATACCGTAGTATAGAAACTGTCAGCAAAGATGTTAAAGATATTCATACAACTACCGACAAAATAACAAAAAGATTTAATAGTATCAATCAAGTAGAAATAGGGAGATTAGACTATGAAGAAAATAGTGATGATAACTAATTATGTATTGGTTATAAGTGCCATTTTAGGTAGTTATTATTTAGTATTGACTAGAGATAATCAATTAGGTTTAATTTTAAAAGATAGCTCAATTATTATTACTATTACACTCCCTTATCTTATTGAATTTATTTTAAGAAAAAAAATACCATTAGGAATAAAAACGTTTTATATCCTATTTGTTTTCTTAGCTCAGTTTTTAGGTGTAACTATTGAACTTTATAATGAATGGGCATATTTTGATAAATTTACGCACTGGTTATCTGGCATTTTAACGGCTCTTTTGAGTCTTTCTGTTTTAAAATACTTAGATATGTATGAAGAACATAAAATTGCTTTCAATATTATTTGGATGATATCAATTACTTTAGCTGTTGCTAGCTTATGGGAATTTTTTGAATATATTGCTAATATATTTTTCGGTGGTGATGCACAAAGAGTAGCCTTAACTGGCGTTAATGATACGATGCAAGATATGTTAGTAGCTTTTATTGGCTCAATTTTGGTTAGTATAATGTATGTATATGAAGTTATTTGCCATAAAAAACTAATTGTTAATAGTTTTGTAGAAGAGATAGTTTAACTATCTTTTTTTATTATTTATGATATAATATAATTTATGTATATAGAGGGAGTAATATTATGAGCAAAAGAAGTGCTTTTTGGGATAATTATAAAGGTATCTTAATTTTTTTAGTTGTATTTGGTCATTTTATATATTCTTATGCTACTAAATGTGACGGTAGTTGGGCAAATACTTTGTTTACATTTATATATATGTTTCATATGCCAGCTTTTATTTTTGTATCTGGATATTTTAGTAAATCAAAAAACACTAATTCACCTAAGTCATTATTAAAATTATTATTTTATTATCTAGTATTTAATTTTGGTATGATGTTTTTCTTAAATATTTATAAAGGAACATCTTTAGATTTATTGACGCCATATAATTCTTATTGGTATATACTATCACTAATTTTTTGGCGTATTAGTATTAAGCCGTTATCAAAAATTAAAGGTATTTTACCATTATCGATAATAATTTCATTGTTATTAGGATATTGGTCATTTCCAAATTTATTATCTATTAGAAGAACAGTTGCATTTTTCCCATTTTTTTTAATGGGGTATAAATTTGAAAAAGCTATGCTTGATAATTTACTAAGTAAAAGAACAATAAAAAAATCTATTATTTACTTTATATTGATTGCTTTAATTAGTTTATGTATAATTATGGTTATTCACAACAATAATCCATTTACATTGTCTATGCTATTAATGGGTACTTATCAACATGCTTATGAAGTAATATATCGTATTATTATATTTATCGTAGCTACAATGGCTATTTTAGGTATGTTATTTACCGTTTTTCAAAATGAAGTTCCTATTTTAACAAAAATTGGTCGTAATTCTTTATTAATTTATTTGGTGCACCGCTTTATAACAATTATTTTTTATAATATTTTTACTTCATCAGACTATAGTGGAATTTTTATTATTTATAGCTTTATAGCTTCTATTGTTTTATGTTTCATTTTTAGTACAAATAAGTTAAATAATATTGTTAATAGTATTTTTGATAAGGGAGTTGAATTAGTGATGACTAAAAATATTGCTAAAAGTATTTTAGTATTTTGCTTTGTTATGCTTTTAGCACTTAAACCTATAAAAATATTTTATGATAGTGTTCAAGAATTAGTATCAAATGAAGAAGTTATTATCAATGAAGAAAAAGATAACTTCATTAAGATTTCATATGTTGGTGATTTAATTTTACTGAAAAATCAGGTTACAAGCGCTTATGATGATGAAACAGGAAAGTATGATTTTAAACCAATGTTTGAGTACGTTAAACCTTATTTTGAAGATGCTGATTATGCAATTGGAGTTTTTGAGGGACCATCTGCCGGTACTGATAGGCCATATTCTACAAGTAATTATGGTGATGGCATTAAGTTATATTTAAATTTTCCTGATGAATTTGCTGAAGCTGTCAAATGGTCAGGTATTGACTATGTAACTACCGCTAATAATCATTTATTAGATTGCGGTGAGAAAGGAGCTATTCGCACTTTAGATGTTTTAGACAAAGTAGGGTTAGATCATAGTGGTTCATATCGTGATGAAAAAGAAAAAGATACTTTATCAGTTGTAGATGTTGATGGAGTAAAGATTGCTATTTTGTCTTATGCATCCAGTGTTAATTATTATAATAACGAAGCATTAAATGAGGAGCTGCCTTACATTACATCAATTATACCAAAAGAAGATAATAAATATTATGATGAATTAGTTGAAGAAATTGAAGAAGATTTTGAACAAGCTAAAGATGCAAAAGTTGATTTAATTATTGTTATGGCTCATATGGGAACACAATTTAAACATACAACTAATGATTTTCAAGATAAATGGAATAAAAAATTTGCTGAGCTAGGAGCCGATATTATTTTAGGAGATCATGCACATGCGGTTCAACCAATTGAATATATTGACAGTACATTAGTAATAAATTGCCCAGGTAATTTTGCTAATTCTTATAATTATTATGATGGAGATGCTACTGCAATTGCCAACATATATATTGATAAAACGTCAAAGAAGGTTGTAGCATCAAGTATTGTCCCAATGTATACACAGGAGATGAAAAAAGGTTATTTTAGGGCTTTGCCTATTTATGACATTATTAACAATAAAGATTTATATGAAGAACTTTCAGCAGACGAAATGTTAAGAGTTAGTGAAGTTAAAAATCTTGTGCTTGATGTAATGATTAATCAAAAAGTTACATTTGATGATAATCGTAAAGAGTATTATTTTATAGAAAATGATTTTTATAAAAATATGACTCCTTTATGGGAGTTGAATACTAAATATCAAGATAATCAATTATATCAGCTTATTAATGAAGCTAATTCTGTTACTTTTATAGGTGATAGTATTACAGAAGGAACTAAAAATAATTTGCAACCGTGGTATTTACCATTAATGAGTGGTTTTAGAGATAAGAAAATTACTAATATTTCTAAAGGAAGTTATACGACTTTGTTAATGTTAAACACTTATGAAAAAGAAATATTAAAGTCAAACAGTGATGTTTACGTTATAGCGCTTGGAACTAATGATGTCCGTTATCGCAATAAAAAGAATTGCGCAATGACAAGCGAACAATATATCGAAAATATTGAAAAAATTATTAAATTAATCAATCAATCAAATGAAGATGCTAAAATAGTTTTAATAGCGCCTTGGATGACTTTAGATAATGATCAAATTTCTAAACTTCCTCCAGCTGAAAAAGATGCGATGATTGATGAATATAGTGAAGCTTTAAAACAATATTCTATCGAAAATGAATTTTTATACATTAATCCTAATCCATATCTTCGTGACTTTTTTGAGGATAAAGATTATAGTAATTATATGATAGATTATGTTCATCCAAATGAATTTTTAGGAATATTGGTTTATAGTGAAGCTGTTTTAGCAAGTTCTGTATAGAAGCACATTTGTGCTTTTTTCTTTAGTAGAAATTTTAAAGTATTTATAGTATAATGGTAATGGTGATATAATGGAAGAGCAAATACTAGATGTATTAAAGAAAGAAAAGAGGGCTCTTAGTGTTCATGAACTTGAATTAGCGCTCAATCTATCATCTATTGATGATTTAAAAAATTTATTAAAAGTATTAGATAAATTAGAGAGGGAAGTAAAATTATATCGGACAAAAAGTAATAATTATATGATGTTTGAAGATAGTAATTCGCGGGTAGGAATTATTTCTATAACGAGCCGAGGAACAGGTTTCGTGATGCAAGATAATGGAGAAGAAATTAAAGTCTTTGAAGAGAAACTAAATGGAGCTATTCACAAAGATAAAGTAATTGTAAATATAATTGACAAAAATACAATTCCTATGTTGGGAGAAGTTGTCAGAATTGTTGAAAGAGGAATTAAACAGTTAGTCGGTACAGTAAAATATATCAAAGGTAATATTTTCGTCAAACCAGATGATCGTAAAATTGACAAATATGTCAAAATTGACGTTAATAATCATTTAAATTTAGTTGATGGTCATAAAGTAATTGTCAAGTTATTATCCCCAACTAAAGATCGTGAATATCGCGGTGAAATTATCAAAGTTATTGGACATATTAATGATCCTGGCGTTGATATATTATCAATTATGGCTGAACATGGCATTAATGATGAATTCCCAAAAAGTGTTTTAGAAGAAGTATCAAAGATAACTGATGTTGTTAGCGTCGAAGATATTCAAAAAAGGGTACGTGATCCTAAGCAAGATTTGCGCAATGAGATAATTTTTACTATTGACGGGAATGATACTAAAGATATTGATGATGCCATTTCCATTGATAAATTAGAAAATGGCCATTATAAATTAGGTGTACATATTGCAGATGTTAGCTTTTACGTTAAAGAAGGTAGTGAACTTGATAAGGAAGCTGCAACTCGTGGGACAAGTGTTTATTTGGCTGATCGAGTTACACCAATGTTACCACATGAATTATCAAATGGAATATGTTCTTTAAATCCCAATGTTGATCGTTTAGCAATTTCATGTATTATGGAAATTGATGAGAATGGTTATGTATGTGATTATGATATATTTGATAGTGTAATTCGTTCTCGTATTCAAATGACTTATGAAAAAGTAAATTTGATTTTAGAGCAAAATATTATACCTGATGGTTATGAACCATATGTCGATAAATTACACTTAATGAGTGAATTAGCTGATATTTTACGTAAACATAAAGTTAATCGTGGGTATATTGATTTTGAAATAGAAGAAGCTAAAATCATTGTTAATGAATCGGGAGAAGCGATTGACGTTCAATTACGTAATCGAGGTGTAGGAGAAAAAATCATTGAGGATTTTATGATTGCAGCCAATGAAACAGTAGCAACGCATTTTTATCATTTAAATTATCCACTTATTTATCGTATTCATGGTGAGCCTAGTGAAGAAAAGATGCAAACTTTTATGCGTTTAGTTAGTGTTTTAGGCTATAAAGTTAATGCAAATTTAAAAAGAATTACACCTAAAGTTATTCAAAATATTTTAGAACAATTAAAAGATAAAAAAGAATATTATATTTTATCGAGTCAAATGTTAAGAAGTATGCAAAAAGCGGTATATGATGTTAAAAATATTGGTCATTTTGGTTTAGCAAGTAAAATTTATTGCCACTTTACTTCGCCGATTAGACGTTATCCTGATTTAACAGTTCATCGTTCAATTCGTAAATGTTTGTTAGAAGAACATCCAAGTTTAGAGGTTATTCAATCTTGGGAACGTAAATTACCTATTTTTGCTGCACGTTCATCAGAAATGGAGAGAGCTGCTATTGAGTGTGAACGTGATGTTGATGATATGAAAATGGCTGAATATATGGAAAAACATATTGGTGAAGAGTTTAAGGGAATTATTACTGGTGTTCAGAGTTTTGGCTTCTTTGTTCAATTACCAAATATGATTGAAGGTTTAGTCAAGATTGAAGATTTAGATGATGATTTTTATACTTATGATGAAAGCACTTTTTCTTTAATAGGAAATAAGAATAAACGTGGGTTTAGATTGGGCGATGAAGTTGACGTTGTTGTTTCTAATGCTAGCAAAGAAAATCATACAGTTGATTTTATCTTGAAAAAATAGTACATTAATATAAAATAAAACAAGGAGGTTCCATATGGAGTTAACTAATCGTAAAGCTAAATATGATTACGAAATTGAAGATACATATGAAGCTGGTATTGTATTAAAAGGAACTGAAATTAAATCAATTCGTAATGGTAAAGCACAACTTAAGGATAGTTATGCGATTGTTAAAAATGATGAAATATATTTGCTTAATATGCACATAAGTGCCTATGAACAGGGGAATATTTTTAATCATGAGGAAACACGAACACGTAAATTATTATTACATAAAAAAGAAATTTTTAAGATAAGAGATAAAATTAATCAAGATGGTTATACTTTAATACCAATAAAAATATATTTTAGTAAAAACAAAGCAAAAGTTTTATTAGGAATAGCTCGAGGTAAAAAAAATTACGATAAACGTGAGACAATAAAAAAACGTGATATGGAAAGAGAAATGAATAAACAATTAAAACAAAAATATTAAATTTAAAATATTAATTAAATACTTGCATTCAATTCTAAAATATTATATACTTAAGTTGTAAAACTAGCGAAGGGAGTGTGCTTAAATGCAAATTACATCTGTAGATGTCAAAAAATTTGACAACGAAGAATCAAGAATGAAAGGGATTGCTTCAGTTAGAATCGATGAGTGTTTTGTAGTACGTGACATTAGAATCATCGAAGGAAACGATGGCTTATTTATTGCAATGCCAAGTCGTAAAAATGCTGATGGGGTATATCACGATATAGCGCATCCAATTAATGCCGAAACAAGAAAAATGTTTGAAGATGCAATTTTTGCAGAATACAATAAAGTAGAATCTGAGTAAGAGAACTTAAAAGTTCTCTTTTTTCATAATTAAGGATATGGAGCATATATATTATTAGGTGATACTATGGATAAAGAAATTGCTTCATTTAGTCATAATATAAATATGACAGAACGCAAAAATATAGTTATTAGTGGTGTTAAAAAAATTGATAATTTTGATGACCAAGAATTCTTAATTGAAACAACTTTAGGATATTTATTAGTGAAAGGTACTGATTTGGAAATAATTAAGTTGGATACATATCAAGGTAGTATCTCAATTAAAGGTAATTTTAACAGTTTAACTTATACTGAAAGTTCTAAAAAAGATAAAGAAGATAGCTTTTTTACAAAATTATTTAAATGATTCCTTTAAATATTCAACTAAAAATAATATCTTTATCACTTGGATATGGAATTTTTATATATATAATTTTTCATATGTTTAAAAAAGCTATTTATTGTAATACATTATTTTTTAGGTGTATAAATACTTTTAGTTTTACAGTTGGCTTAGCATTATTTTATTTCTTTTTATTAGAAATAATGGTTGATGGTATTTTTCATACTTATTCTTTGCTTGTAATTTTTGTCACTTTTTATCTATGCTCATTGATTGCAAATAAAATAAAAAAATGATATTATGATATTGGTGATAGTATGGCAAAACGTAGACGACCGATGACTAAAGCGGCTAAGACTCGCTTAGTGGTTTTTGGCTCTTTAAGTATTATAGTAATTATAGCTTTTGTTTTTTCTTTTTTTAAATATAGTGCCAATCTTTATCAATTAACAAAAGAAAAGGAAATCTTAAAAAGAGATCTTTTACAGCTACAAGAAGAAGCGGATGATTTAAAAATTGAAATTACTAAATTACAAGATCCAGAATATTTAGCTAAATTTGCCAGAGAAAATTATTTGTATTCTAAAGAGGGAGAATTAATTATTAAGATTAATGATACTCAAGAAGTTTTAAATAAAACTCAAACTCAAATTGAAAATAATCAGTCAATTATTGCTATTTCCCTAGGAATTGTCGGTTTAATTTTTATTTACATTATATTAAGAACAATATTTAAAAAAAAATCAGTGGAATGAAATCACACTGATTTTTTATGCTTTCAACTCTTCTAATACTTCTTTCTCGGAATCTTTAATATCAAAATATTGCATTTTTTTATATCGTTTGAAGAAACCTATAATACTAGCAGGAAATGATTGCAATAGTTTGTTGTAAGTTTTACTTATATCATTATAGTATTTACGAAGCGCTAAAATTTCGGATTCTGATTCAATTAAATTAACTTGAATTTTAACAAATTCATTATCTTTTTTTAATTCACTATATTCTTCACTATATTTATTTAGTTCATCAATTGCCTTGTATAAGCTATTATCGAATTCAAATTTTGACAAGTTTTTTGAACGAATTTCCACAATTGTGTGCATAACTTCAATTTTTTCTTCATTTTCTTTGTCTTTATTAACTTCTTTATCAATAATTTCTTCAGCTTTTTTTAATAAATCAAATCTTTTATTTAAAACAGCATCAATGCTTGCATCAGCTTCGTTTAAGCGAATAATATTCTCTTTAAAACGATCACGATTAACAATATAAATAGTTACAATAATAACAACAATGATTAATACTATAATAGGAATGAACATCTCCATACTATCTCACCTATAAAAATTATAGCAAATAAAGGTAACTTTTACAAGATTATATGTCAGGATAGAAGATTTCACTAGTATTAATACTTTCATCGAATTTAATATAATCTACATATATTAAAACGAGTAAATACCAATTACCATTAGTAGGATCGCTCAAAATGATATGATCTTTTCCAGAGGCCTCAATTATTCCGCGAAAAACGCGATCTTTCCATTCGATTGAATCAGGAAAAGACATATATATTTCAACTTTTTTACCCTTATTCAAACGTAATATATTTTCAATATACGATTGCTCATTTAAAATTTGAGCAGGTGTATATGGTGAAATATTACCATAATTATTATTCATAATATCATCCTTTCTTTTTAAATATATTTTAGTTATGTCTTTTTTATGATATAATAAATAACAAAGATGGTGATTTATGAAAAAGGTAATATTTTTATTAATATTGTTGTTTTTAATGTTTAATTCTAATTTGGTTAATGCAGCTGATTTAGAGTATGTAGCTTGTGGAAATGCTGAAGGAATTCCAGCGGCTGTACCACAATTAATAAGTATAGTTTATACTTTACTTATTATTGGAACCCCAATTATTTTAATTATTTTTAGCATTGTAGCATTATTAAAAGCCCTAACGGGTGGTTCCGCTGATGATATTAAAAAGGCAAAAAATAAATTGATAAAAAAATTTATTGCAGCTGCTTTGGTATTCTTTGTGGCAGGTATAGGCAAATTTGTTATCATGAAAGCTGCTGATGCTAGTGAAAAAGATTCAGTTAGTGCTTGCTTAGAATGTATGTTATATAATAGCGGCTGTCAGCCAAGTACTGGCGGTGATGATGCTTATCGCGCTTAAATAATTTTAATTTGACAATATTTTGCGTTTGTGATAATATGTATGCGACTTGAGGAAAGTCGCCTTTTTTATAGTTAATATAACTTTTATTTTTTTAGATAGGAGAGTATATAATGGCTAAATTAATGGTGATTCCAAATTGCTATGAAGATATAACAAATATTATTGGACATGTTGATAGTATTGCTGTTGGTCTTAGAGATTTATCGGTTAATTTTTTAGAATTAGATTTAGAACAAATTGAACATATTTTAATAGACATTCATAATCAAAATAAAAAATTATTTGTGTCACTAAATAAAAATATGCATAATAATGATTTAGAGAATGTTCGAAAAGCTTTAATTAAATTTGAAGAGTTGAGAATTGATGGCATTTTTTATTGTGATGTTGGTGTTTTAAATATTCATCGAGAATTAAAACTGCAAATCCCATTAGTATGGAGTGCAGAACATTTAGCTACTAATTATAATACGATTAATTATTGGTCAAAGTTTAATTTGTCATATGTCTTTTTATCAAATGAAATAACTAAAGAAGAAGTAACTGTAATTAAAGAACATAGCAAAATACCTCTTATTGTACAAGCATTTGGTTATGTACCTATGTATATTTCAAAACGCCATGCTATCAAAAACTATTTAGAACATTTTAAATTAAAAACAGATAGCAAAGATTTTTATATTTATAAGGAAGAAAAAAAATATCCTATTTTAGAGCGTAAAGATAACACAGAAATTTATTCCTATTTTATTTTAAATGCGATTGAAGAATATGGAACTATGGATGTTGCTTATATTTTATTGAATGGGTTTAAAATTAATATTCAACTTTTTTTACAAGTAATTGATTTATTTAATAATGTTAATGAAAAAAATAAAGATGAATTTAAAAATAAAATAGATCAGTTATTTGATAATACTGATTTAGGATTTATATATAAAGAAGCAATTTATCAGGTGAAGAAAAATGAAAAATAAACCAGAGTTATTAGCGCCCGCCGGCGATTTAGAAAGATTAAAAGTAGCTTTTCATTACGGAGCTGATGCAGTTTACTTTGGTGGACCAGCTTTTGGCCTTCGAGCGAATGCTATTAATTTTACTTTTGAAGAAATGAAAGAAGCTGCTAATTACGCTCATAAAATTGGTAAAAAGGTTTATGTTACAGTCAATATTGTTTTACATAATAAAGAGGCCGAATTATTAGAAGATTACTTAAAAAAGATTGAAGAAACTGGTATTGATGCAATTATTGTTAGTGATCCTTACGTGATTGAAAAGGCTCGTGAATGTACTAATTTGGAGATTCATTTATCTACTCAACAATCAACAATTAACTATGAAGCAGTTAAATTTTTTAAAGAGCAAGGTGTGACTAGAATTGTTTTAGGTCGTGAGTGCTCTAAAACGGAAATTAAGGAAATAATTGAACGCATACCAATAGAAATTGAAACGTTTATCCATGGAGCGATGTGTGCTGGTTATAGTGGTCGATGCGTTTTATCTAATTATTTAACTGACCGTGATGCTAATCGCGGAGGATGTAGTCAAATATGTCGTTGGGACTTTGATTTATTAGATGAAAATGGACGAATCATTGAGGGTGATAAAAAATTTACTTTGTGTAGTAAAGATTTATCTTTATTAAAATATATCCCAGAAATGATTGATATGGGTATAACATCTTTTAAGATTGAAGGAAGAATGCGCTCTATTTATTATATTGCTACAATTGTTTCAGTTTATCGAAAAGTTATTGATGCTTATTTAAATGATCCAGAACATTATATTTACAATAAAGAATTAGAAAAAATCTTAAGAGCCTGTGCTAATCGTGATTCCGTTCCACAATTTTTTGATGGAGAGTATGGTAATGAATGTAGTTATTATAATGGGCGTGAAGAAGTTTCTAATCAAGATTTTTTAGGACTTATTAAATCATACGAAAATGGTATTGCCACAGTTGAACAGCGAAATTATTTTCAAAAAGGTGATATTGTTGAAATATTTGGTCCTAAACACGAGGATATTACATATACTATTGATAAAATAATAGATGAAGATAATAGTGAAATTGAGGTTGTAAGACATCCTCGTCAAATAGTCAAACTACCTATTGATATTGAGGTAAATTCATATGATATGATTCGTATAAAAAGAAGTTGACAAAAGAAATAAAAAGTAGTAGAATTTTGCTATTGTGAAAAAGAAAGTATAGGTGAATTTTTTATGTCAAACACTAAAGAAGTTTATTTAACAGAAGAAGGATTAGAAAAAATAAAAGATGAACTTAATTATTTAAAATTAGAGAAAAGACCTGAGATTGTTCAAGCCTTAAAAGATGCTCGTGCCTTAGGTGATTTAAGTGAAAATGCTGAATACGATGCAGCTAGAAGCGAGCAAGCAATTGTTGAAGCTCGTATTTTAGAACTTGAACAAATGGTTGAAAAGGCTGTTATTATAAAAGATGTTAATAAAGATGTTGTTTCAATTGGTACTAGAGTAACAATTGAGTATGTTGATGATGCTGAACAAGAGGAATATTCAATTGTTGGTAGTAAAGAAGCAGATCCTTTCTTGAATAAGATTTCAAATGAATCACCAATTGCTAAAGCCATTATGGGAATGAAAATTGGTGATAAGGTTTCTGTTGATAGTCCAAATGGAACTTATGACGTTAAAATAGTTAAAATAGCATAACAAAAAAGACTTAAGATTGTGATGCGTCCTAAATGGATGTTTATCATCATTCTTAAGTTTTTTTATAATATTTCATCAATTAAACCGTATTTCAATGCTTCATCGGCACTCATAAAATAATCGCGATCAGTGTCAATTTCGATTTTTTGAAGTTCCTGCTTGGTATTTATAGCAAGTATTTTATTTAATTTATCACGCAATTTTAAAATATGCTCAGCAGCAATTTTTATTTCGGTTGCTTGCCCTTGAGCACCTCCTAAAGGTTGGTGGATCATAATTTCACTATTGGGTAATGCGTAGCGTAATCCTACTTCACCACTAGATAAGAGAAAAGCTCCCATGCTAGCGGAGATACCAACGCAAATAGTTGATACTTTGCTTTTAATAAAATTCATTGTATCGTAAATTGCCATACCAGCCGTAACACTACCACCTGGAGAATTAATATACATCTGGATGTCGTTATGATTGACAGAATCTAGATAAAGTAACTCACTAACAATAATATTAGCAAGATTATCATCAATTTCTCCTGTTAAGAGAATAATTCGGTCTTCAAGTAATCTAGAATATAAATCATAAACGCGTTCATTTCCATGTTTTTTCTCAATGACATTAGGTATAATCATGTCTTTCCTCCTTAACAATATAATAGGTATAAACAGTTAAAAATATTCAAAAATTAATGACAAATATATCTTTTTTTGATAGAATATACTTTAGGAGAATAGAGGGATATTATGGATGATAAAATGATTAAAATCACTTATAATCAAAACGATGTTAGAGAATTCCCTGTTGGAATTACCTTAAAACAAATCAGTAATTGTTTTGAACGTGATTTTAAGTATGACATCTTAGTGGCCAAGGTGGATAATGATATTACGGAATTAAGTGATCATATTACGAAAAACTGTAATATTAATTTTTATGATCGCAGTAGTTATATTGGTTATAGTGCTTATACGACAGGAGCTATTTTTATAATGATTGTTGCCGTTAAAAGATTGTTTGGTCATGATACTGAAGTTATTGTTCAGCATTCTTTAGATAAAGGTGTTTTTTGTACTATTGAAGGAGTTGTCTTAGATCATGAAATGGTAGAAGATATTGAACAATTAATGCATAAAATAGCCTATGAGGATCATTTATTTAAGAAATTAAGTGTGGCTAGAACAGATGCGATAAAATATTTCAAAAAGAAAAATTGTCTAGATAAGGTTGGTGTTTTAAAATATATATCAAATACTTATATTAATTTATATAAGCTAGATGAGGTGTATGATTATTTTTATACGAAGATGCCATATAGCACTAAGCAGATTGATAATTTTAGGTTAACTTATATTGAAAATGAAGGATTCGTTTTATCATTTCCAACTATTGATAATCCAGAAACAACCTTAACTTATCAACATCATCAACCTGTTTTTCAGGCGTTTAAAGAATGTGGCAATCATGGTCAAAAATTAGGTATTAACAATGCTTCAGATTTAAACAAAGTTGTTTCTAGTGCGCGTATAGCAGAATTAATTCGCTTATCAGAAGCTAATTATAATCGCCAATTATTTGATATAGCTGATGAAATATACATTAGCCGTCAAGAAATTAAAATAGTTTTATTAGCGGGACCATCTAGTAGTGGTAAAACGACAACAGCTAAGAAACTTCAAACTCTTTTAAATAGTAGGGGAATGAATGTTATTCAAATTTCTACGGATGATTATTTTGTAAATAAAGTTGATTCGCCACGTAATGAACAAGGAGAATATGACTTTGAGTCACTATATTGTGTTGATTTAAAACTATTTAATCAGCAATTAACGGATTTATTAGATGGCAAAGAAGTAGAGATACCAACGTATAATTTTATTACAGGTGAAAGAGAATATAAAGGTAATTTTGTAAAGCTTGGTGATGATGATATTATTATTGTTGAAGGAATTCATGCTTTGAATGATCAATTGACAAGTGCGATTAATCGTAATAATAAATATAAGATATATATTTGTCCATTAGTTCAAATTAATATTGATAATCATAGCCATATTCATACAAGTGATTTGAGAAAATTAAGGCGCATTGTTCGTGATAGTCGAACTCGCGGGTATGGTGCTAGTTCTACTCTAGCAATGTGGGGTTCAATTCAAAGGGGTGAACAACAAAATATTTATCCTTATCAGGATGAAGTTGATGCCGTTGTTAATTCATCTTTATTATACGAAGTAGGTGTTTTAAAGACATATGCAGAACCACTGCTGTTTTGTGTTGATGAAAATGATCCAGTATATCCAGAAGCCTTGAGATTAATTAATTTTTTAAGAAATATGTTACCAATTCCAGGGGATGATATACCTCCAGATTCAGTTTTAAGAGAATTTATTGGGGGAAGTTGTTTTGAAAAATAGAAAGAGGAATGAAAATGATTAAAGTAGCAATTAATGGATTCGGAAGAATCGGAAGATTAGCATTTAGACAAATGTTTAACTTAGAAGGGTATGAAGTTGTCGCTATTAACGATTTAACTAGCCCTGAGATGTTAGCACATCTTTTAAAATATGATTCAGCACAAAAAAAATACGAATTAGCAGATACAATATCAGCTAAAGATGGAGCTATTATAGTTGATGGTAAAGAAATCCCTGTGTTTGCTAATAGCAATCCTGAAGAATTACCTTGGAGAGAACTAGGTGTTGATGTTGTTTTGGAATGTACTGGTTTCTTCTGCTCAAAAGAAAAATCAATGGCACATATTAGAGCTGGTGCTAAAAAGGTTATCATTTCAGCTCCCGCTGGTAATGACTTACCAACTATTGTATATGGTGTTAATGAGCAAACTTTAACGAAGGAAGATAATATTATTTCTGCTGCTAGTTGTACAACTAACTGTTTAGCACCTATGGCTGATGCTTTAAATAAATATGCAAGTATTGTTTCAGGTATTATGACAACCGTTCATGCTTACACTGGAGATCAAATGATTTTAGATGGACCACATCGTAAAGGAGATTTAAGAAGAGCAAGAGCTGGAGCAATTAACATTGTACCTAATTCCACTGGAGCAGCTAAAGCAATTGGTTTAGTTATTCCTGAATTAGATGGTAAATTGATTGGCGGTGCGCAAAGAGTACCTGTACCAGATGGATCTTTAACTATTTTAGACGCTGTTATTAATAAGGAAGTAACTAAAGATGAAATCAATGCAATGATGAAATCAGTTGCTAATGAATCTTATGGTTATACAGAAGAACCAATTGTATCAAGCGATATTATTGGTGCTACTCACGGTTCAATTTTTGATGCTACACAAACTAAGGTTATTAGCTTAGGTGATGGTAAATCATTAGTACAAGTTGTAGCATGGTATGATAATGAAAATTCTTATACTAGTCAAATGGTTAGAACTGCCAAATATTTAGGACAACTTTAAAAATACTCTATTGAGTATTTTTTTTCTTATAATTGTGTTATAATTTAGAAGATAGGAGTGTGATATAATGCAAATAATTTTATTGTTTTTATCAATACTCCCAGTCTTTGTGCTTGGCACGTATATTTACAAAAATGATTTTGATAAAGAACCAACAAAATTGATTTTAAAATTGTTTATCTATGGCATTGGTTCAGCTTTTGTTACGCTTTTTATTTCGGACTTTTTATATAAAATATTTCCAATGTTTGCAACTAATCCAATGCAACTAGATCCTATTAAACTAATACCATATAGTTTTATCGGAATTGCTTTAGTTGAAGAATTTTCTAAATGGATTTTTGTCTATTTTGACACATATAATCGTAGTGAGTTTAATCACGCATACGATGCCATTGTTTATGCGGTTTTTGTAGCACTTGGTTTTGCCTGTGTTGAAAATATTTTATATGTTTTTACGATGTATGATATACAAACAGCAATTGTTCGAGCGCTTTTGGCTGTACCTGGGCATGCTTGTGACGGTGTTTTAATGGGCTATTTTTTAGCACTTGCTAAAATTAGTGACAAAAACAATAATCGATCATTAGTGTTAAAAAATAAATTTTTAAGTATTTTGATGCCTATGCTTATTCATGGCTTATATGATTATTTTTTATTTGCTAGCCCTTTTGTTTCTACATTCTCGTTAGTTTTCTTTATTTTTGTATATCTTATTTTTAAGAAAGCTGTGTCGCTAGTATCACAAATGAAAGTAGTAACGGTTGATTTAAGTTCTAACGCTCCATTTTACCCAGATAATTTTGCCTATGCTGCGCCAGGATTTAATATTGTCAGTCAAAATCGTCAGGCAATAGATTATAATGTAAATAGTCGTCTTTTTACAGAGCCAGAAGAAGAAAAATATATACCACAGCAATATTGTGTTATTTGCGGTCAAAAAGTGTATAATAACGTTTGTTCTAAATGTGGACGTGAACAAGTAGTAGAAGAAACCAATACTCCTAAAAAAAGAGTTGCTCATAAAAATAGTAAGGCAAATAGAACAAAAGATAATTTAAAAAAGAATAGAAAATGCTTGACAAACGTATAATTTTAATATATAATCTAACCGTATGAAAAAAAGGAAAGCGATGTATCCACATCCACCTGATTGCTCAAGCAATAGGTAAAAGCCATAATATAAATATATTAAAGCTTATAAGTGGATACGCCTAGTATGCACTTTTTTCATGGTATAAGATACCGTTGTAGATAATGTAATGGAGGTGTTTGTTATCGCAAACAAAGATAGAGATTTGTTCATCAATGAACAAATACGTGCAAAAGAGGTAATGGTTATTGGACCTAATGGTGAGCAATTAGGAATAAAAAATATTAAAGATGCATTGACTCTTTCAACTTATGCTGGCTTTGATCTTGTTTTAATTAATCAAAATAGTAATCCGCCTGTTTGCAAAATTATGGATTACAACAAATTTAAGTATGAAAACAAGAAAAAACAAAAAGAAAATCAAAAGAAACAAAGAGAAAATAATTTAGAGTTAAAAGAGTATCGATTATCTGTTTATATTGATGTGCATGATTTTAATACCCGAGTAACACAAGCTCGTAAGTATTTGGAAAAAGGTCATCGTGTTAAGGCCTCAATCCGTTTTAAAGGTCGTGAGATGGCTCATACAGATTTAGGTAAAGAAGTATTAATTCGTTATCATAGCGCGTTATCAGATTGCGCGGATATTGAACAAAAACCAACCCTAGACGGTCGTAGTATGACAATGATACTTATGCCAAAAAAAGAGAAATAGGAGGATTTATGTCAAAGAATAAATTAAAAACACATAAAGGAACTAAAAAAGTATTAAATGTTCGTGACGGTGGGTCAATTAAGATTGGACATCCAGGAACTAGACATAATACAGGAAAGAAAAATGCAGCATCTAATAGATGTGGAAGAAAATCATCTGCCTTAAGTAAAGCAGATGCTAACAGATTAAAAAAAGTAACTATTTAATATAAGGAGGAAATAAAATGGCAAGAGTTAAAGGTGGAACAATCCATGCTGCTAGAAGAAAAAAAGTCTTAAAACAAGCTAAAGGTTATTTCGGAAGTAAGCATAAATTATATAAAACTGCAAAAGAACAAGTAATGCATTCTTTAAAGTATGCATATAGAGATAGAAGACAAACTAAAAGAAATATGAGAAAATTATGGATTACTCGTATTAATGCAGCTTGTCGTATGAATGATATTAGTTATTCAAGATTTATTGATGGTTTAAATAAAGCTGAGGTAACAATTAATAGAAAAATGTTAAGTGAAATTGCTATTAGCAATCCAGAATCATTTGCAAAATTAGTAAATGTTGCAAAAGAGGCTTTAAATGGTAAAACTACTAAAGAAGTAAAAAAAGAAGAAAAAGCAGTTAAAGAAGAAAAAAATGAAACAGTTGATTTATCTAAAAAAACTGTAGCAGAGTTAAAAGCAATGGCTAAAGAAGCAGGAGTTGAAGGATATACTTCAATGAAAAAAGCTGAATTAGTTGCTGCTTTACAATAGGAAAATTGTTAACGTATTTGTTAACAATTTTTTTGTTTGACCATTATTGATAAATAATATATAATAATCATAGAAAAAGGAGGAATTTTATGAGCGTCGTATTAAGTACAGAAATGTCAATAATGATTAATGATTTGCTAGAAAAAAAATTTGGTTATCCTAAACGTCGCATTTTTGATCCTGAATATTTTGTTTTTACTGAAGAACAATTACAACAGTTTGATAGCTTAGAAATTGTTAATTTTGGAAGTATTGCTGATTTAGTACATTTTCCACACTTAAGAAGTTTATCGCTAAAAGGATCTTCTTATAATAATATTTTGCCAGAAGTCCATTATGATGATTGTAGCATCATTAATCATATTACGGACTTTTCTCCTTTGCGTTTTTTAACTAATTTAGAAGAATTAATAATTGAAAATGATTTACACATTGAAACATTAGATTTGACGCCGTTTTCTAAATTAAGGACATTAATCATTGTTAATAATCCTTTATTAAAGGATGTAAAAGGGTTAGATCAATTATTGAATTTAGAATGTATAATTATGTATGGTAACGCGATAACAACACCATTAGATGTTCCCTCTTTTGCTTATAATACACGTCTATCTAAGACTAATATTTTAGATATAGGTATGTATTTGCCTATGATTGGATATAGTCGTGAAGGTGCTAAAAAATTGAAAGATTTGGAAATATCTGGTATTTCTAAAGTTAGTTTTGCTGAAAAAAGTGGTTTTTTAAGTTTTACTAAAATTAATCCACAAAATTTATATGATATGTATGTTAAGTTAGATACGATGTTTAAACGTAGTAATGCTTATGAATTAAGTGATGAAGAAAAAGTAGGCTATGTATATGCTTATTTGTTAAAAAATATAAATTTTTCTCATGAATTAATTGAACGCAGGGACAACGAATATACCGATGCTTTGGAAAGATATAAAGAATTACCAGATCGTTTAAAACCTAGCTTAGCAAGTATTCATAGTGGTTTTCGTACTTATTATTTTAAATCGGGAAATTGTGAAGGCTTTGTCAATTTGATGGTTTTTATGTTAAAAATGTTGGGTATTGAAGCTTATGATGTTCATTGTCATAACAGACAAGCTGAAGCTTCGTTTGGCTCTAATCATGCAATTGTTCGAGTCCATTTAAATAGTAAAATATATTATTGTGATCCAACATTTGATCGTAAACACGCTTTAAATTATTTATTGGTTGATTATGATACAATCACACAATTTCATGAATTAGATTCGTTTGAACATCAATTATATTTACAAACACAGAAGGAAGATAAATATGTTATATAAAATTTTAAAAGATCTAGATTCATTTGATTTTAAAAACTTTCCTGTTTTAGATGAAGTTTTTCACTCATTGACAGAGGATGAAGTGAGTGAACTTATCAATATTTTATCTAAAGTTAATCATAAAGCTTTGTATAAGGGGCTAGTGCACGGTCAATATCACAGCGAAAAAGTGTTAATGTATGTTTATTTGTTATGTAAAGAACGTGGTGTAGTTGAACCTTACCGTCAAATTATGTTTGATGCTGCTTTATACCATGACATTGGTCGTATAGATGATAGAGAGGAACCGCTTCACGGATATGCTTCAGCACGAAAAATATTAAATGTGGTAGGTAATAATTCAATATATGAAGATAAGTATAATCAATTATTAATCCGATCTATTGTTGATTCGCATAGCCAAAAAGATTCAAATTCCACAAACACTTTTTACAATTATGTTTATGATTTAGATTTACAAGATAATGTTGAAGAGTTAAAAGAAATTGAACCTCTATTTATAGAACTTGATAAAATTTTAAAAGATTCTGATGCTTTAGACCGCAAGAGATTTGGGGATGCCGGCTTTGAATCATTAAATCCACGTTATTTGCGTATTTTAGAGTCACATGATTTAATTGGCTTTGCAGAAGAATTAAATGCCTTTTATTATGAACTTATGAAGGCTGAGTATAAGGATGTCGATGAATCTCATATTCAACCAGCTCCTTGTGTTCATAGTGTAGGTTTTGACTTTTTTAAGATTAACAGTGTACTTACTCATGGTATTTTATCACAAGATGAGATGCGTAAACGGCAGTTAAAAGTGCCTCGTAATTTTGCTGGAGGAAATTTTGATCGTTGGATATCTGTTGTAGATATTCGCTTATTAAAGTTAAGTGCGACAGGTTCTAAGGAGTTTGTAGAGCGTGGTGTTACATTTATTTGTGAGCAAGTAAAAATGCATGAGCCTAGTCCGGCTCATGATATGACGGAAGCTATCGTAACGGGTATGCCTTGGAATAAATCTAATCATGCTGATGAACGCTATGTAAAAAACCGTATTGCACCAGAAAACATCATTGCTATTAATATTCCATCACATTTTATTAATAAAAGTATCTTAGATACTATGCGTATTGGGGATGAAGAACATGATGCTTGGTGTATGCGATATCTTTATAATTCATTAGATATTAAGATGATTAAACAAAGATTAAATTACTATAAAAATAAAACGCAAACTCCAGATAATTCTCAATATTGGCAAGATATTTTAAAATATTTAGCATACTATGAAGAAGTTTTAAATGATCGTGACAAATACGGCCGTAATGGTATTGCTAAAAAATTAACACCTATTTTAGAAGTTTTGAATGGTTTAGTTGCTAAAATGTTATATATTTACTATTACACACGTATTGGTAGTGGAGGTAAAGATATTACTGTTTTAGATGTTGTTAATTATGAGTTGAGTTTGAATAAGACGATTGCATATACTTGTTGTGAAACTTCTGATGGTATGACATATTTCTTGGCTGAAAATCAAAAAAAGATTGATTTTAAGCAGTTATAGAGCTCGTGATGGGCTCTTTTTTGTGACAATCTAAATAAAGTCAAGTATTATTTTAAATTTAAATTTTGAAATTATAACATGACAAAAATACCTACTAAT
>CALWAL010000007.1 GCA_944373145.1 uncultured Bacilli bacterium | reverse complement strand
ATATCACTACCTAATTCAATTGTTGTAATATTATTATCTTTTAATGCTTCTAATAACTCTGATTCATTTGTTACTACTCTTGTTGTGATACTATTTTCATCGATGTAATAATGAACTTGGCTTCCTACAGTAACCTTATTAGCATCAATTGTAATTTCTGCATTTTCAACAGTTTCTTTATCTACCCAAACTGTTGGTTTTCCATAAGCTTCTTCTGTATGTGCAATGTTTTTAATATTTAAAATCGTTGTGTCAGTATCTTTAACTTCGATACCACCCCAAACATTACCATCAACATTTACACCATCTATAATTACATCAGCATTATCTCCAACTAATATTGCAGCATTAGCATTAGTAATTGTTATATTTCTAAATGTTACTTCAGCTTGCTTATTATCAGCGCCAAATACTTTGAATACATAATTGTCTCCGTTTTCAGAAGGAATTACATCATCAGTCATACTAATCGTATGTCCAGCACCAGCAATTGTAACATCTCTATCTATAATAATAGAGCCACTTACAGCAAAATCACTAGCAAGTTTAATTGTTTCAATATAATCAGTTGCTAAAGCTTCTTTTAATTCTTCTTCATTACTAACTTTTTGTACTTTATTTAACCAATCAGCCTCAAAAGTAACATTTCCTAAAACTTTAGTTGTTGCAGTTACCTTTGCACCTGTTTCAGCATTTTTCCAACCATTAAAAATTTTATTTGGTTGCTCAGGTGTTTCAACATTTAAATCTTGAACTAAAGTTCCTTTAACTACTTCATATGATTTGTTAAGATCTTTAAATACTACTAAATATTTTACTGTTATTTCATATGATGCAGTAGCGCCATAACCTGTTTTAGCAATTATTGAAACAGTTCCTGCTTCTTTTAATGTTACTATACCTTTTTCGTCAACTGTTGCAATATCTTCATTGCTACTTGACCACATAACAGTTCTATCTTCAGCATTAGTTGGAGAAACTGTTGCAGTTAATTGAATTTTATTTCCAACTACACCTGTATTCTTACCTTCAATAATTATTTTTTCTGCTTTTACAGTATCTGTTACGGTAACACTAATAGTTTCACTATATCCACCATCAACAGTTGTTACTGTTATTGTTGCCTTACCTGGTTTAATACCAGTAATTACCCCCGTAGATGAAACTTTTGCTATTTTTGTATCAGAACTTTTCCAAACTACATCTTTATTTGTAGCATTAGTTGGAAGAACAGTTGCTGTTACTTTAGCTGTTTTACCAACTTTAATTTCAACTTTTTCGTTGCTTACTCTAATACCTGTTACTGCTATATCTTTTTCTGCAAATTCTACTGTGATTTTAACTTTTGCAGTAAATTTACCATCTTTTGTTGTTACTGTAATTGTTGCAGTTCCCTCTTTTAATGCTTCTACATTACCATTCTTATCAACGATAACTACATCAGAGTCACTACTTTCCCATGTTAATGATTTATCTTTTGCATTTTCTGGTTTAACTGTTGCTACTAAAGTAGTAGTTTCACCTGGAGCTAAAGTCATAGATCTTTTATTTAATTCAACACCAGTTACTTTAACTAATTCTACCCATCTAGCTTCTAATTTTATATCTCCTGTAACTGGATTATCAAAATCATACAACTCTCCATCATAATACCAACCGTCAAATTCATACCCTTCTCTAGTTGGTGCTTCAGGTTCTTCAAGTTTACCATCTTTATTAACTTTAATTTCACTTATTTTAGTTCCACCATTAGAATCAAATGTTACTGTGTATTCTTCTTTACTACAAGCTTTAAAAACTAAGAATACAATAAGCACAACTAAAACAATTCCTAAAACGATTTTTACAATTGGATTTGAATCCTTATATTCATCGTTTATCACTTGAACCTCTTTTTTTATTGGTTTTTCTATTTTTGGTTCAATCTTAGGTTCAACTTTCTTTTCAACCACTATTTGTTCCTTTTTATTCTCCATATTATTTGTTTTTTTAGCATTTGCTTTTTTTACATTTGTATTTTTTGCATTTACATTTTTAGATGACTTTTCACTCTTTACGACTTTCGTCGATTTGTTGGAAGATTTAGAATTTGTATTTTTTACAACTTCGCCATCTGCAACAGAGTTTTTTGACTTCTTTTTCTCTGCCATAATATTCTCCCTTTCATTTAATTAAACCATCATTAACATAGTTACAATCCCATCTACCAATTGCAACGCCATTATTGTACCAAAGCACTTTTTAGAAGTCAATTAAATTCTTAATTTTTACACGATAATTTGACATAATTTGATATTTTGAACAATAAATATTGAAAAAAATAAAAAGGATATACTATTTACAAGTATATCCTTCGCTTTCTAAATCAAATTTTAATTCATCATAAGGTTGCTGATTTAATGATAATTCATCCTTTGCCTCTTGAGATAATTTTGAATAATCTATATCAACCATAATATTAATATCTTTGTCTGCAGCTACAGAACAATTGACACCAGCGTATGAACTATAACCACTACATATAGAATCCTCAAATGTCTCAACAATTAGTGGTATATCTTCTTCCATAATACCAGCTTCTTTTAAATCTTCTTCTTTTAAAATCATTGTCATAAGAACGCTATTAATATTGTTAACAGAATATGATACTTCAACAATTTGGTCCATAACAAGTTCTTCTTCTGTAATAATTGCTGAACAAGTTAAATTCCGTAGCCCTGCTTTATAATCACCAAATTCAACATTTTGATATTCCATAAAATCACCGTTACTCTCATAAGTTGAAATTAATAACTTATCGATTGTACCACCTTTATAGAATAAATCTCCTGCTGTTCCTCTATCATATTCTAAATATACTAAATCAATTTTTCCATCATTTACAGTTAAATTACCTCCATCTGGATATTCATTTCCATTAACAAAAACATTGCCATATGTTCCTGAATTTATTACTCCTGTTGCTTCAGATCCAATCCATATATCAGTACTATAAATATTGTAATATTGATCTTGATACATTGATCCAATAGCATTACCTGTAATTGTTGATTCTGTTAATTCTGCTGTACCTTTGCCTGTTACAAATAAACCTGATGCATAATCTGATGCTTTTCCGTTGGCAATTGTTGAATTATTTAATTCTAAATTACCTTTAACAGATATTCCTCTACTTTTATTATTAGCATCAATTGTTAAATCATTAATTATAACATTTCCTTCTGATGTTATATCAATAAAACTTCCACCAGTATTATGATTAGCAGTTAACGTATTACCATTACCATTAATTACAACATTTTTAGCAAATCCTAAACTATTTTCTAACTCTAAATCTTCTTCTAAATTAATTTCTTTTACATCAGAGCTTCTATAAGCTTTCATAAAATCTTCTTTATTATCTACAGTTGCTTTAGCAATATTATTTTCATCTAAATAATATTGAACTTGATTATTTGAACCATTATTAACAACAGTATCAAATATTTCAATTCCATTAAATGTAATTTTTGCATTTTCAACTGTTTCTTTATCTACCCATACAACGGGGTGTGCAAATTTTTCTTCAGTATAATTTATACTATTAACATTTAAAACAGTACCTTCTGTATCTTTAACTTCAATACCACCCCAAACGTTGCCATCAACGTCAACATTATCTACTGTTACAATTGCATTATTACCAACCATCATAGCACCCATAGCATTTGTTAATTTGACATTTGTTAATGTAACATTAATTGGTTCTTCTGTGGAATTGTATACTTTTAAAATATAATTATCTCCGCCAGATATCCATACTGGAGTTCCAGATTTTCTGATTGTATAATTATTTTCGGTCCCATCAATTAAAACATTTTTATAAGCTACTAATGAAAAATCAATTTCAATGTCATTCCCTAAAATAATTGTATCGATATCCTTATCTGCTAAAGCTTTAATAAATTCTTCTTCATTAGTTACTGTTTCAGTTGTTTTTACCCATACAGCTTCATATGTAACATTAGAAGTTACTGTATCCATAGCTTCATCTAGCATTTCACCAGTAGTTTGATTTTTCCAACCATCAAAACGATATCCCTCTTTATCTGCTATCTTAACATCATCTAAATACAAAGCTATTTTGGTATTTTCTCTAACTCTTACGTTTAATAGTTCTTGATTTTCATCTATAAACATAAGATCATACATTTCAAATTCTGCATCTTCATAATCAATATATTTTATATCATATGTTTCCTGTGCTGTTGCATCTCCAACAATAGCATTCCTAAATTCAAAATTTACTAAATCAAAATTACTATCAACAATTCCATTTAAAAAAACAATTGCCATTTCATCAAATATTGGATCCCCTTCAACAGCTCCACTAACATCATTAACTTTAATCGAACGTGCCGCTAACATAGCATCCTGAGTTGATAAAATGTGACTTGATGTAAAAGCATACTCACCTATAACATAAACATAACTTGCATTTGGTTCTATCTCCTTAACTCTCTCTGCCAATTCTGTTAGAGTGTATTCCTTGGCATATGTAATAGTTAAAGAGAAGAAGAAAGACAATATGCTTACAAATAAATATTTACTATATTTTTTCATTTTCTTCTTCTCCAATCCTTTTTACTATTTATAACTAATTGGAACATCTTTTGCTGTTGTACCATCACTTAAAACTAAATCCACTGATTTAACATTTTTATCAATAATTGTAGCCGGTATTGTACCCTCTGGTCGGCCCGCAGTTCCTTGATAATTAAATCCTTTAAAATCTTTAAATTCTGAACCATTTTTAGTAACTAATATTGAATATTGTGTTACACTACCAAGCTCATCTTTTAAGGCAGTTAAAATAATAGCATAACTTGCAGCTTTTTCTTTAATAGTAATTGTATGTGTTGCTTTTTTACCATTTTTTGTTTCAGCAGTAATTGTGACAGTTCCTGCTTTCTTTAAAGTTACAACACCGGTTGACGATACCGTTGCAATACTTGTATTACTACTTGTCCATGTAACCGTCTTATCATCAGTGTCCGATGGATTAATAATTGCTTTTAAAGTAATTTTACCACCTTCAGTTCCTGACGTATTACCACTAATCGCCACACTTTTTGCTTCAACTATTGGCAAAACAGTTACATTGATTGTCTTAGTATAGTTACCATCAGCTGTTTTAACAGTTATTGTTGTTGTACCCTCTTTAACTCCTGTAATAACTCCAGTAGATGAAACTTTTGCAATACCTGAATTAGCACTAGACCAAGTTACATTTTTATTTGTAGCATTACTTGGTGATACAGTTGCTACAACTTTAGAAACTTTTCCTTCTTTAACGCTAACTGTTGTTTTATTAACACTAATACCCGTTACCTTAACTGTTTTGACAGTAACCGTTGCTGTCGCTGTAAATGAGCCATCCTTGGTTGTTGCCGTAATTGTTACTGTCCCATCTTTTAATGCTGTTACCGTTCCTGTTGATGATACGGTTGCAATACTCGTATTACTGCTTGTCCATGTAACCCCCTTATTAGATGCATTACTTGGTGTTACATTTGCAACTAAATTGGCACTTTCATTAGGTCCTAAAGCTAAACTGCTTTTATTTAAAGACACACCAGTTACAGCTACAATATCTTCGCTTACTGTTACTTTAACAGTCGCCGTAAATGCACCATCATTAGTTGTTACTGTGATTACAGCACTACCAACTTTAACACCTTTAATATTACCTTGCTCATCAACTGTAGCAACATCAGGATTACTGCTTACCCATGTTAATGATTTATCTTTAGCTGTATCCGGCTTAACTGTTGCCACGATTTTTGATGTGCTTCCTGGGCTCAACTCTAATGAGTTTTGATCAACTTCAACTCCGCTAACTGGAACATTTTCAGCTTCAACCCAACGTGCTTCTAGTGTGATATCGTTGGTAATAGGAGTATTAAAATCAAATTCAGTATCATTATAATACCAACCAGCAAAATCATATCCTTCCTTAGTTGGTGCTTCTGGTTCTTTTATCGTTCCGTCCGCCTTAACAACTAAACTAGCAACCTCGCTACCGCCATTTGAGTCAAATATAACCCTATATTCATCAGCCCCTTTATTGCAAGCTTTAAATAGTAAAATAATGATAATAACCAATATAACAATTCCAAAAATAATTTTTCCAATTATGGAAGAATTACCATTATCTTCATCGTCATCTTCCATAAAAGTTTTTTCAATCTTTTTAATATCCTTTTTTTCTGATACATCTTTTTTCATTTTCTTGCTTTCCCATAAATCTTTATCGTCTTCCGCTATAGATTTTGATTCTTTCTTCTTATTAAAAGCTTTAACAAAATCATCTACATCTTCATCGTCATTTGATTTAGTTTGTTCCCTTTTCTTATTTTTTCCCTCTTCAACGCCAGTTTTTTCGTCATCACGAACATTTTTATGTTTCTTTTCTGATTGATTTACAGTTTCATATTTTGAATTTTCTTCCAACTCTTCTATTTCTTCTGTTTCCTCGTCTAATTTTTTTAATTCTTCCAATTCACTTTCAAAATCCTCATCAAAAATAGAAACTTTTTTTCTCTTTTTATTGTCTCCCATAGTACCTTCCTTTCAAAAAAATTGTTACTTAGCTTTCTCCTACTTTCCTATTTTTACATCTTAATTTTATCAATATTGGATATTTTAGTCAATATATTACCCAGCTAACAAACTATAAAAAAGGCTTAAAAGTCGTATTTTCATGCCTCAATAACATTTACTTTACATTTAGCTTTTATTCGCCCATCTAAAGAAGTAACTGTTATATATGCCTCACCAACTTCTAAACCCGTAACAACACCATCTGCATTAACTTCAACAATACTAGAATCACTACTTTCCCATATCATATTTCTATTTGAATAATTATTCGGAGTAACTATTATTTCTAAAGAACGCTTATAATCTTTATAAAGTAAAATAATATCTGTTTTAAATTGTAATGCATTTATTGGTACTGCATCCGCACTGACTGTAACCTTAATTTGATCATTTAGTCCGTTAAGCGTACTTACTGTAATAAGAGTCTCTCCTTCTTTTTTAGTTTTAATTAAACCGTTACTATCAACTTCCACGACAGAACTATCACTGCTATCCCAATAAAGTTTTTCATTATCAGACGAAGAACTAGTAATTTTAGGTATCAATTGCAATTCTTTATTTGGTAAAATAGTAAAATCTTGATAATCTAACTTTATATCAGTAATCTGACTTGTAATAATTTTTTTCCATTTAGCTTCTAATTCTAAATTATCCTTTATCTTAGTATCAAAAGAAAACTTTTCATTATCGTAATACCATCCTATAAATTGATAACCATCACGTATAGGGGGTTGTGGCTCTTTGATAGTTCTATTATATCTTATGCGTTTTGAAGTAACTATAGAACCGCCATTAGAATTAAATTTAACAATATATTTTTTATCACATATAGAAAACACCATTAAAAAAATTACAAATATGAAAATTATTATTGAAATAAAAATTTCGAAGCAAAGTAATCGGTCTTTTTGAAAAGCTTTTTTTAAATTAAACTTTTTCTTCGCCATAATCACACCATACCCTTATATTTAAATTATACTTTAGACCAAATTTTTAGTCAAGAAAGTTATATTATATTAAAAGCAGCATAAATTTAATTAGGTGATTTTATGAAACAAATAAAATTATTATTAATTAATCTTCTCCCATCAATGATTTTTCTTGTTGTTGCCATTTTATTTACAACTATTCTAAGTTATTTTAATATTTTAAATGATAAAATTTTAACTATTACTCAAATTTTAATTATTTTGGGAGCTATTTTAATTGGTTCATATAAACAAGGAAAAAAAGCTTCTAAAAGAGGATATTTAGAGGGTTTAGAAATAGGCCTAATTTATATTTTTATTTTCATACTTTTAAATCTTATTTTCTATAATCTTTTCAATTTAAAAAACCTTATCTATTATTTATTAGTTTTAATAACTTCATCGCTAGGCGGAATGATTGGTATTTCAAAGCAAACAAAAAGGAATTAATTATTCCTTTTCTTTTTTCATTAAATCAATAACCGTTATTTCACGAGCAAACAAAGGATCTAAAAATGAAAAACGATTACAATTAGATGCGGTTGTAATACCAGACGAAATAATAATATTAGTATTATTAAGTTCTAAATGACCATAAGCATTTTTAGGAAACAATTGCTTAAAAGGTCCAATTAACCCTCTACCTTTTAAAATTTTTCTTAACCAGATAGGTGTAATACCAGCGTGCATATGTCCACATAAAACTAATTGAATATTACGCATTAATTTTGTCATATTGTAAGTTTTTACATTGGTTAAACTTTTAGGAGAATGACAGAGTAAGATATTATATTTATTGTCAAATGATTTAGGGAAAATATTATTCACATACCTCATAAAATAAATTTCATTTTCTTTATATTGATAATAAAAATCAATTGGTAAAGTTAATCCTATAAACCGAATATTTCCGTCCACATAAATTTCATTATCTAAGACTATAACATTGGATATTTGCCTAATTTTATCAAATAAATCTTGATCAAAATCATAAATATGCTTTTTTCGATCATTGGTTAAATCATGATTTCCAAGACTAATAATAACTTTTGATAATTTTCCTAACTCACTTAACCATTCTAAAAGCAAATCTTGGTCGTTAACCCTCGAATAATCTAATAAATCACCACTTATACATAGGTAATCATATTCCATTTTTTTTAATTTTATTAAAACCTTATCTAAATATAATTTTTCACGATGATTATAATAATGAATATCTGATAGTAAAATAATACGTTTATTAAATTTTTCATTTTCGACACAATAAAACATTTTCTTTATATTACTCATGTTTATTCCCTTGATATTGTTCTAAAAAATTACGACTATATTCATCAAAAAAATTATTATCTATAGCTTCTCTTATTTCTTCCATCATTTTTATTAAAAAGCGAATATTATGAATTGATAATAAACGTGCTCCAAAAGTTTCTTGCGCTATTATTAAATGACGAATATAAGCTCTTGTATAGTGTTTACATGCATAGCAATCACAACCATCTTCAATTGGCGTAAAATCTTCTTTATACTTAGCATTTTTAATATTAATCTTGCCAGTACGAGTAAAAGCATTGCCATGACGTGCTAAACGAGTTGGTAAAACACAATCAAACATATCAACCCCTCGTCTAACTCCCTCGATGAGGTCAACTGGTTCTCCTACTCCCATCAGATAACGTGGCTTATCTTCAGGTAAATATGGAATACTGTAATCAATAGCAGCATACATATCTTCCTTACACTCATCATCATTAGCAACGCCACCAATACTATATCCATCAAAGTTCATTTTAACAGTTTCAATTGCACTCATACGTCTTAAGTCTTCATAAGCACCGCCTTGAACGATACCAAATAAAGATTGATTGGGATTAGCATGAACATCTTTACCTCTTTTAGCCCACCTTAAAGTTCTTTCAACACTATTTTTAATGTATTCATAATCAGCACTAGCTGGTGGACATTCATCAAAACTCATTGCAATATCGCTATCTAATTTATTTTGAATTTGAATAGATAACTCTGGAGTTAAAAAAAGTTTTCTACCATCTAAATGGCTTTTAAAATGAACACCTTCTTCAACAATATCTTTCTTTTTATTTTTAGCTAAACTAAAGACTTGATATCCACCACTATCTGTTAAAATAGGGCCGGGATAATTCATAAACTTATGTAATCCTCCAGCTTTACTGACAATATCTTCGCCAGGTCTTAACCATAAATGATAAGTGTTAGACAAAATAACCCCACTATTCATTCCTAAAAGTTCTTCAGGACTTAAAGTTTTAACTGTCGCTTGTGTCCCAACCGGCATAAACATTGGGGTTTTTACTGTTCCATGATTAGTATGTAATAATCCTAATCTTGCCTTTCCATCTGTTTTTAATAATTCATATTTAATTTTCATTTCATCACATCCAAACGTAACAATTATACTATATATTTAATTTAAATACTATCTTTTTATCATTATCTTTGCTTTTTTACCTATTTATCTAACCACAAGTTATTAAAAAAGTTAATTAATGATGATAAATTTATTTTATGTGAAGCTTTTAAGTAAACAATATCATCATTATTCCAATCAAAATTTAAAAGATATTTTTCTAAATCTAATAACGATAAAAAATGAAATTCATTATTTAAAAATTTTGTTTCATTGCCGATTGTAATAACTAAAACGTTGTCTATTTTTTTTAATTCATCATAAACCAATTGATGATAATATTCACTAAAAGAGCCTAATTCTAACATATCGCCAAAAATAACAATCTTTCGACAATTATACTGCTTTAATTTGGCAAGTCCTTCAAGAAACGATTCATAAGAGGCATTATAAGCATCATCTATGACAATATGTTTATCATAATAATATCTTGTTAATCGCGAAGCAATTCCTGGAAAACTTTCCATCAAGTCTTTTATTTCAGCTTCTTCATATCCTAAATCTTTTAAATAAGCTGATACAAGTGCACTATTATATTTATTGATATTTGGATATTCTATTTTAGGTAAAACTTTAATAGCTTGAACTTGTTTTAAAAAAGGATCATCACCATTTACATATAAATTTATTTTTGAATTTCCTTCTAAAATTTCCATTTTAGCCTTAAAGATATTTTCTTTGCTTCCTAAAATACCAATGTGTGATGATCCAATATTAGTAATAATGCCGATATCTGGTTTAATTAAATGTGATAACTCTTTAATTTCACCTTTATGGTTCATTCCTAATTCAAGAATTAAAAAATCATACTCATCAGTTAATTTCAATAAAGTTTTTGAAATGCCCAAAATATTATTTTCACTATTTGGATTAGCTAAAACGCGATAATGTTTTGCTAAAGCATACTTTAACAATTCTTTAGTTGATGTTTTACCATTACTACCGGTAATTGCAATCACTTTACCGTGATATATACTTCGAAAATAACTAGCTAAAGTTTTTAAAGCCTTTTTTGTATTACATACATATAAAACCGGAACATTAGCTTTGATATTTTCCTTTTCCGTTATTATAGCCACAGCTCCCTTTTTAATTGCATCATCAATATATAAATAGCCTGAATTAATAGTTAAAAAAATATTACCTGCTTGAATATCTAAACTATTTGTGCTTATTCCAGTTATTTCTAAATCTAAATCATATTTATCTGATGCATTAATTACTTTTTGAATCATTTTTAAATTCAACAAACCACTTCCTAACAATAAAAAAATGACTAGTCCATATACTTAGTCATTGATTTCATCATTTGATTAATTTGTTTTTGGCTTGGTGTTCTTCCCATTTGCATCATCATCGCCTTTATCATCTGTTCATTGATAGGAGGATTTTGCTTAATATATTTTTTCATATACTTACGAGCTATAAAAAATCCAATTACTGCGCCAATTACAACACCAATTAATATTTGTAATACATCAACTAAAAGACCCATATTATCAATTCCTTTCAGTGAATATTTTACTAAATAATGACTAAAAATACAAGACTTATTAAATATTACGTAATAAAGAATAAAAAAAGAACTACTTTTTAACAAGTAATTCTTGTACACGAGTAAATATTTGTTGATAACTAAAATTCATAGCTTGCAATACTTCATCTTTAGTGCCACTAACACCAAAAGTATCCAAAGAAATAATACCATCATAATCTTTCATAATCCGATGCCAACCAAAAGAACTGCCTGCCTCAATAATAATCTTTCGATATCCTGGTGGTAATACACTTTCTTGGTAATTTTGATCAGTTTCTAAAAATTTTTCTAAACAAGGCATGCTGACAACTCTGATTCCTCCTTCACCTGCACGTTCATATTCATATGCAATATGCAAAGCAGTGTGAGTTTCAGTTCCGGTTGCTACTAAAATTGCTTTTAACGCAGTTGTTTCATGATGTAAAATATAACCTCCGTTTAATGTTTCTAAAGCTTTTGACTCCTTTAACAAATCAACCTCATTACGACTTAAAACTAATGCACTTGGGTTATGATTAGTATTTAAAATTGCTTGCCAACAGCCTAGTAACTCTTTGGCATCAGCTGGGCGATAAACCTTCATTCCCGGTATTGAACGCATAAGAGCTAATTGTTCAATAGGCTGGTGTGTTGGGCCATCTGGACCGATAGAAATAGAGTCATGAGTAAAAATATAAATAACAGGTAATTTCATAAGAGCTGACATACGCATAGCCGGCTTTAAATAATCAACAAAACTTAAAAAAGTTGAACCATAAGCTTTGACACCTACTAAAGCCATACCATTTAAAATAGCTCCCATCGCATGTTCTCTAACCCCAAACCAAATATTATTACCATTAAAATTATTAGCATCAATATCGGCTAATTCTTTTACATATGTTTTAGTCGTTGATGCTAAATCAGCTGACCCTCCAGCAATGGTCTTAATGTTGCGATTTAAATAATTAATAAAAACATTGTTAGTATCACGTAAAGCTTGCTTTAAACTAGTTGGAAACTTCCAATCTAAATTAATTAAATCATAATTAAAATCATTATTAAATAAATAGCCAGCTAAAGTTGAATCACCACCACATAAGCGTACATAAGCTTGATAGTTATCATTCCACTCCATATATTTTGGATTAACACGATTAGCAATATGATTACGCAAATGACTAAATTCTTCTACATTAACATAAAAAGGTTCATTTGGTAAACCTAACTGTTTTTTTAATTGCTCAATATCAGCATCATCTAATGGTTTACCATGAACAGTTGAAGTTCCAGCTAGCATAGAGCCATAACCAATAACCGTCTTAACTTCAATTAAAGATGGTTTATTAGACTTTTTAGCCTTACTTATAGCTTTATCAATATCTCCAATCTTATTACCATCTTTAACTAGATAAGTATCCCATCCCATAGCTTCAAAACGAGCGCGAACATTTTCGTTAAAAGTTTTAGAAGTAGGCCCATCTAAACTAATTCCATTAGAATCATACAAAACAATTAAATTATTAAGCTTCAAAGTACCAGCTAGTGAACAAGCTTCATAAGAAATACCTTCCATTAAATCGCCATCACCAACTAAAGCATAAACATCATAATCAACTAATGATTTTGATTGATCAATTCGATATCTTTCTTTCAAAATTTTTTGTCCTAAAGCCATTCCTACAGCATTAGCAATTCCTTGCCCTAACGGTCCTGTTGAGCAATCAACACCAGGCGTTATTCCATATTCAGGATGTCCAGGAGTTTTGTACCCTATATGACGGAAATTTTTTAAATCATCAATTGTTATTCCATATCCACAAACAAATAAAACTGAATATAGCAGTGCAGAACCGTGACCAGCCGACATGACAAATCGATCACGATTAATCCAAGTACTATCACTTGCATTAATATTTAGATGATTTTTATATAATGTATACAAAATAGGCGCTGCGCCTAAAACAATTCCGGGATGCCCAGATTTAGCTTGATTAATCATGTCAATTCCAAGTCCCCTAATACTTGCTACTAACATATTATCATTCATCTTGTTCCTCCTATCATATTAATACATTATATCAAATTTTTAAAAAACAATAAATATTCTTAATATAAATTTATTTCTAAATATTCCTCTTCCTCTATGTGACTATTATATTCCATCTTTGCATTACTCCAAGCACCAAAACAAGTAATACTAAACACCGTTATAATGAAAACCAATCCCATAATATTATTTTTAAGAAAATTCATATTATCACTCCTATCTTTAAATTTATTTTAACACGAACAAATATTCGTGTCAACGCTTTTTCTTAACATTATCAAACATTTGTTTGACATTTACAATTGAATGTGTTAAAATAACTATAGTATTAAGGAGGAATATATGGAAAAATTAACTAAACGCCAAGAAGATACTTTACAGTTTATTAAAGAATATATTGTATCACATGGCTATCCACCAACCGTAAGAGAAATAGCGGAGGCTTTGAACGTTTCCTCCCCAGCTACAATTCAGGCACATTTAGATGGTTTAGCTGATAAAGGTTACATAAAAAAAGGTTCGAATAAAAATCGAACAATTGAATTAATGGTTGATAACGAATTTAATAATAAAGATGAACAGGTTGCTGAAGTTCCATTATTAGGAAAAATAACAGCCGGATCTCCAATTGAAGCGATTGAGAATCCCGATAATTTTTTTTCAATACCATCATATTTAATACCCAAAGGTAAAGAAGTTTTTACTTTAGAAGTAAACGGTGAAAGTATGATTAATGCGGGTATCCACGATGGCGATATTATTATTGTTGAAAAAAGAAGCGTAGCGCGTAATGGTGAAATTGTTGTAGCTATGACAGAAGAAAATGAAGTAACGCTCAAGACTTTTTATAAGGAAAAAAATTATTTTCGTTTACAACCAGAAAATGATACGATGGCACCAATAATTTTAAATAACGTGACAATTTTAGGAAGAGCAATTGGATTATATCGTAAATTATAAAAAAAGAAGAACTAATTCTTCCTTTTTTTATGCCCTTTTTCTACTATTTTTAAAAATAATAATAGATCTAAGAATCATCCCTAATGCTGCTATAATTGGTGACCCAATAGTAAACAATGGTTCTATATATTGTGAAATATCTTCATTATTAGTAAAATAAATAATTTCTAAAGCATCATTTAAAAATTTAATATTTAAACCTATAATACTACAAATCATATAAATACCTGGTATGACTAAAAAATAGATGACAAATAGCATTCCTAACTTATCAAAAATAGTCCATTTTGGGGCTTGAATACGAACATCGCCATTTCCATTTACAAATCCACGAATTAATAAAAATATTATAAACGCAAAATAAATAGGCATTGCAATTACTAAAATTCCTATAATCTGTGTCATTGTTTCCATAGAATCAATTTTTATTTTTCCTACCAATTCCATCAATAAATTCATAGTAGGAATTGATAATAACGCTGGAGCAATCAAATATCGCACAACATAAGCAGTTCGTTTACGTGCTAAAGCTATTATTGGGCCTGATAATAAAAGACAAATAGTTGCTATTACTAAAAATAAAGCTATATTTGTAAGTGCACTAGGCATATCAGCTATAAACTTATTAATAGCGTCCGAATTTAAGATAAAATATAAACAGGCTGCGCTTATTAAAGATAAAATTGGAATCAATATAGCCGAAATAATTTGAAAAACAATTGCAATTTTTTCGCTACCTAAAACAATATTGTTTGTTTTAATTAAATCTTGATTTGGAATAACAACTTGATTTGACACCGCTTGATTTAAATTACTAGTATTTATTTCCGGAGTTGCTTGTGCTGGTATAGAACTGGTCATTCCAGCATCTGGCATTAATAATTGTTTAAACATCGCATTATTTTGATTATAATTATTATTTACATTAGAATTTGCAAAATTATTCACAGTTGGTTGATAGGCATTACTCATTTGATCTTGAAAAGGATTATTCAAAACCGGGTTAGGACTAGGGTTGCTAACAACCTGACCAAAACTATTATTGACCGTTGGTGCAGATTGATTAACAAAATTTTGTGATTGAGATGTTTGCTCTAAACTCGAATATTCATTTGAAGATTGGAAAGTATCACCAAATATAGATGTTGAATTACCTGCATTATTTTCATTTATTGATATCGTTTGCTGATTATTCATTTGATAAACACTCGAAGTATTATTAGTAGTTATTGGTTGACCTGATGGCGTAGTTGCCGGAGTGGTTACCATAGTTCCAGCATAAATACTAGCAAAAGGATCAACTAAGGGCTCATTATTTACTTTCTGTTGAGGCGACAATGTTCCGGGGCTTAGTGGCTGATTAGCATATGGATTATGTTGCACTGTCACCGGTTGTTGAGGCGCTTGTTCAACTTTTTTAGTTACTGGCATATCTACTGAACTTGCAATTACTTTAGAGTGATTCAAATAAAACTCTTTATTTTCATCCTCATTAATAGCCACATCATCAACATAAGACATAATAACCCTAATAGCAATATTTAATTTATTAATTTTATATGCCTCTAAATTCATCCCATTAGCCTTCTTGACAAATTCATTCATATCATTAACAATTTCAGTTTGGGTTTTTTGGACTGTTGTTTCAATTGTTTTGAAATTAGCATCTACATCACGCCCAACTTTATATAAAGAATAATCAATATTAAACACTTCTTTAAGTGTCGCTAAAGCCACACTTAAGTATTTTCTTGTAATCCCCTTAAATTTTAAACGCTCTTCTTCTAATTGTCGTTCTAAAACTTGAGGGTTTGTTACAGTATTTTTAAGATTCTCTACCCTCTGATTATATAAATTTTTTTCATTATCAAATGCACCTAAATCAACAAACATAATCATCACCTAATATAGATTTTCCGGATACACTCCTTTATCTATCAACTCTCTAATATATTCTTTTAAATCATTTAAATCTGCCGCATAAGTCACTCCTCGCCATACAGCTGGAGTCATAATTAACTTAACATCAACATTACAATTTTTGCTGTAATCACTTAAAACTTGTGGTAAATAATATTCACACTTATCTAAATTATCTTTATTTTTGTTAAAGAAGTCTTTAATATCATTGCGCAAATAATTAAAAATATCGGTCTGCATTCCATACATAAGCATAGAAACAGGATGTTCTTCACAAACAGTGTACTTTGCTCCCCCATCTATTGGTTCACAAGATATAATACCATTAACACGTTCAACTTTACTTTCAATAATTTTAGTTAAAATTCCATTCTCACTAAAACAAACGCCACGCTTTACAGCACCTGTTTCAGCTAAAGTATTTCCTAATTGGTAGCCAATAACACTAAATTCATGATTATTTTTTAAAGATTGGCCTAATAATTCAAAAGATTCTTTACCATAAAAATCATCTGCCGAAATTATGGCAAAAGGTCCATCAATTTTATCTAACGCACAATATAATGCTTGTGCCGTTCCCAATGGTTTAACACGATTACTAGGCAAAACAATACCTTCTGGAATAACATCTAAACTTTGAAAAGCGTATTCTACTTCAATTTTTCCCTCAATACGTTTACCTATTGTATTTCGAAAAACATCATAAATATCCTCTTTAATAATAAATACAACTTTATCAAAGCCAGCTCTTATTGCATCATAAATAGAATAATCAATAATAAATTCCCCATTTGGACCAACTGGTTCAATTTGTTTCAATCCCCCAAAGCGACTTCCTAAACCGGCCGCCAATATTACTAATGTCATTTTATTCCTCCTATCATTATATATGGTTTTAACTTAGTCTTGTCTTTATCATAAATATGATAAATTGCTAAAGCAAAATTATTTTGATCAACAAATAATACCTGATTATTATTATATAAACTATCTAATATTTTACCATTTAATATGTCTTTTTTCAAGCCATTGTCAACAGTAACTGTTGGCAAGTCACTTAATAAATCTCTAATTCCTATCATGTCTTTAATACGTATATCATCAATTTTTTTACAGTTTTCAACGCTAAATCGTCCTTGTTTGACTCTTCTTAGTTTGCTCATAATTCCAATTGTATGTAATTTTAATGCAATATCACGAACTAAACTTCTAATATAAGTACCCTTACTAACACGGCATTCAATAGAAAAAATAATTTTGCCATCATATCGTTTAATTGGCGAAGATAATTTAATATCAAAAATTTGAACTTCACGTTTAGGTAACTCAACTTTCAAGCCCTCGCGAGCATACTCATATAATCTTTTTCCATTAACTTTAACCGCTGAATAAAGTGGAACTTCTTGTTCATATTTTCCTTTCATTGAAAATATAGCCTTAATAATCTCTTCATCCGAACATGATACAAATTTTTCATTCTTTATACTTCCTTCACAATCTAAAGTATCCGTTTCAAGTCCCAATGTTATCTCAGCAATATATGTTTTATCTACACTAGACAAATAGTCAACTAATTTAGTTGCCTTACCAACACAAATTACTAAAACACCAGTTGCTAAAGGATCCAATGTTCCCGTATGACCAACTTTACTAGTCGCTGTTTTTTTTATAATTTCATTTACAACATCACGGCTAGTAACTCCCGCTTCCTTGTCAACTAAAAAAACGCCATCCATTCTATCACCGAGAACATTATAACATAAAAAAAGAATTAATTAAATTAATTCTCAATCACGATCATTGAACATAATAACCAATCTCAATAAATCAAGTATTGTTGAAATTAATGAGGCTACATAAGTTAAAGCAGCCGCGCGTAAAACCGTTTTAGAAAGTTCATGCTCATTAGGTGCCACTAAAGATAGACGTTCAATTTCATTTAGAGCTCTTCTGGATGCATCAAATTCAACTGGTAACGTTATAAATTGAAATACCAAAGCTACTATAATCAAACCAATAGAAATTGTTAAATAACCTGTAATTCCAGCAAACAAAGAAATTATTAGAGCAATATAGCCAATATAAGTTATCAAATTTACAAAAGGAACTAGTGCCCCCCTAATACGCATAAAAGTATAATTATCTTTATCTTGGATGGCGTGGCCACACTCATGGGCGGCTACAGCGGCTGCAGCTACTGTTGTTCCATGAAAAATATCTTTTGACAAGCGAATAACTTTACGTTTAGGATCATAATGGTCAGACAAAGTCCCTTCTGTTTGAACAACATAAACATCTGTTAAACCATTACTATCTAATATTTTTCGCGCAACCTCACACCCACTTAATCCCACACTGTTTCTAACTTCTTTACCTTTTTTATAAGTTGAAGATAAATAAACTTGTGCTGCAATAACAATTACAAAAGCAATAAGCGCTAAAAATAATGTAAATATCGTTTCTAATCCATATATCAATTTATCACCTTATTTCGTAAACTGTACCTTCTCTAGTATCTTTAATAATAACGCCTCGTTCTAACAGTTCATCACGAATATGATCAGCTAAAGCAAAATCTTTATTTTGTTTTGCTAATTTACGTTCTTCAATCTTTTCTTCAATATATTTAACTAACTCACTATCAAGACTAGCAACTTTTTCGGTCAGATCAAGAGATAATACAGTGTCAAATTTATTAACTAAATATCTTTTTTGAGCATTACTTAAATCGCTTTTTAAAACATCATATAAAATGGTAAGCGCTAAAGAAGTATTCAAATCGTTTGCTAAAGCTTCTTTAAATTTATTATCAAACGCTTCAGTATTTGTTGCATCCTCATTATTTCCTAGAGAAGATACTTTCTTTTTTAACTTATCATAAGCATTTAAAGCATTATCTAAAGCATCATAAGTAAACATTAACTGTTTACGGTAATGGCTATTTAAACACATAAAACGATATCCAAGTGGATTATATCCTTTACTTTCTAACAAAGATACAGTTAAAAATTCACCTTTTGACTTACTCATTTTACCTTCTTGATCGTTTAGATGCTCACCATGTACCCAATATTTACACCAAGGATGCCCTAAATAGCCTTCAGACTGAGCAATTTCATTAGTATGATGTGGAAAAATATTATCAACTCCTCCACAATGAATATCTAAATTTTCTCCTAAATACTTCATACTAATACCAGAGCACTCAATATGCCATCCAGGATACCCGTATCCCCATGGACTATCCCATTTTAGTTCTTGATCTTCAAACTTTGATTTTGTAAACCATAAAACAAAATCAGCTTGATTTCGTTTATTGCTATCCTCTTCAACACTTTCACGAACGCCAACTACCATTTCATTTTCTTTATGATTAGTTAACACATAATAATCTTTTAACTTTGACGTATCAAAATATACATTTCCTCCAGAAATATAAGCTAATTCCTTATCTAACAAAACGGTAATAATTTTAATGTATTCATCAATATTTTGCGTTGCCGGAGACACAATATCTGGCCAACGAATATTTAATTTATCACAATCGGACATAAATGCTTTAGTATAAAAATCAGCTATTTCTAAAACAGATTTGTGTTCTCTTTTAGCTCCCTTCAACATTTTATCTTCGCCAGAATCGGAATCACTAGACAAATGACCAACATCAGTGATATTCATACATCGCTTAACATTATACCCCAAATATTTTAAACTTTTTTCTAAAATATCTTCGAAAATATAAGTCCTTAAATTACCAATATGGGCAAAATGATACACAGTTGGTCCACATGTATACATTGTCACTTCATTAGCATTATAAGGAACAAAATCATCTACACGATGACTGAGAGTATTATATAATCTCATCCTATCACTCCTTCATGTAATTATTATATCATATTATAATAATAATCGATAAAAAAAATACCTTTCGGTATTTTTATTTTTGGATATTTTCTCCAATTTGATAATTGTACACCGCTACATTTCTATCAGCACAGTAATCATCAACCATTAACACAATTTCATCATATGGGCTAAAGCCATTTTGACTACCATCTACTAATGGTAAAATTGCATCTGCTGTAGCTCCATAAACACTCTTATGATTCATTACTGAATAATAAGTATAGAAATCAATAATTTGTGTTGCTCCTTTACTTAAAGCATTTTTATCAAGTGAATGTTCAACTAGAGTACCATCAGCTTCCTCTGTTTTATAGTCAACAGTAACTTCTGATGAATATTGTGAGTAGCCCTTAATGATACTAACTGCACTAGAAGAAACATTAGCATCACTCGAAGTTACATTATAAGCAGTCTGTGATAACGCTCTTAAAGAAATTGCATCTTCAACATCAGTCATAACCAAACGAGCCATATCATATATTTCATTAATATCTTCTTTAGAATCATTATATTTAACAATTTTAGCAACGGCTGCTTCCGCACTTTTAAATAATTCATTAATGTCAATACCATCTTTATAAATTAATTCAAAGACATTTTGACTTTCCATAGAATCAACAAAATAATCAATATTAGTTAATGTATATAAAGCTTTTGCTTCCTCTTCTGTACAACCAATCTCTTTTAATTCACTTAAAACAATAGCAAAGCCTTTAGTATAATTATCAAAAACTTCTTGTTGTCTTTCTACATTAACTTCCCTTATACCGCCTAATGTTTGATACTTGATGATTAACTCTTGAATTTTTGCTAAAGTATCTTGAGAACGTAACTCGCCATCTAAGGCCTCTCTCTTATCTTGTTCAACAATATTCTGACTCATAACAGAAATAGTTTGAACAACATTTTCAGCAGCAAGAATTCCCCCTCTTGATAAATCAATTTCAGCAATTTGTTCCATACTACCATTTATTTCAACATCAATAGTTCCAGTTCCATTAGCAAAGGCATAAACAATATCAAAAATTTCTTGAATGCGTTCTTTATTTTCATCAGTTAAATCAGCTTTTAAAGAAATTACTTCTTTAGCATAACTTTCTAATTGTTTTAAAATAGCTTGATCTTTAGTATCTAATAATAAATTTGAATATGCTAAATATTCATCAACGTTATCAATTTCTGTATTATATTCACGGACTTGTGATGTCAAACTGTAATATGCATTTAAAACACTTTCAACATCAGTTCCAAGTCCGAACTGTTCTGCTAAAACTTTTTCACCATTATCAGCAAGATATTCGACATTTAAAACCGATAAAGCAACCCTAAAACGCTCTTCATCAGTATTATTAATTTTTCCATTAACAATATCCAAACTGTTATCAACAAAATTATCCCAGTCTGTAATTGAATAAGTATCGTTCACACCTATTACAAATCCATCAGCAACTTCAATTCCTGTACTTTCAGTAGACGATGCTGTTCCAACATCCGAACTATTAATGGATGAAGTATCTGGTGTCGATGTATTGCTAGCTACATCTTGATTACTACCACATCCAGTTAGCGAACTTACAGTAACAACTGAAGCAAAAGCAATAGCTACTGCCCTTTTCCCAAAAATACCTTTTTTATCTATTTTCTTCTCCGTACCAAACAATTTTTTTAATTTTTCAACATTTACTTGAATTAATCTTAACATATATATCCCCCTTCTCTTAAAGATAGCGTATATATTATCATCTTTTCCTTTGTTTGTCAAATCTAAATAATAATCAATAGTACAAGTAAATTATAGCATAATAATCAACTTTTTACAATTAATAAATACTTAAAATTATCTATAAAATTATTTATTTCTATTGCATTCATCATTTAATTGTGATATATTATAAAAGTACTTGTTGATGGATCTTTAGCTCAGTTGGTTAGAGCATCCGGCTCATAACCGGGCGGTCGTAGGTTCGAGTCCTACAAGATCCACCACTTGCGAGTGTGGCGAAATTGGCAGACGCACTAGACTTAGGATCTAGCGCCGCAAGGCATGGGGGTTCAAGTCCCTTCACTCGCACCATTTGAATTAAAAAGCTGATATATCAGCTTTTTTTATTAATTGCATATTGAACATATAAATATATCGTTATATAATTATAGTTAAGGTGATGATATGGAAAAAAACAATAAAATATATGGTATTCCCGATAGAGATTACTTTTTTGACAGTTGGATATTTATTATTGCAATGCTTTTTATATTTCCACCTATAGCTATATTCCTTTTGCTTCGAAGAACATTCTTGCATAGGCGCAACTTATTTAAAATTGGTAACACATTAATTATTTTGGGAATTATCTTTTTTGCATTAAGTGGGTTATATTGGTATGCGACAACTTTGGCGGAATATAAAAAAGAAGAAATAGATTTATTATACAATTTTAGTTTATTTCACACAATTATTGGAATAATTCTATTTATTTTAGGAGTATATAACAAACTTAAAGCTAGAAGATATCGAAAATATATTGACCTTATTGTCAACAAAAGAATAGAAGACTTAAGTGGTATTAGCGCAGCAATTCATTTATCTAAAAACAAAGTAATTAAAGATTTAAACACATTAATTGATAAAAGATATTTAGAACGCTATGTTATTGATGAAAAAAGAAATAAAATTTATTTACCTGAAGGATATATTGAAGAATTAAATAGCATCAAAAATGTTTTGACACGAGTTGTCACATGTAAAAACTGTGGAGCTAGTAATAAAATAGAAGAAAAAGTCGGTCGTTGTCAATATTGTGGATCATATATATCATAAAAAAAGTATTGGAAATCAATTCTAATACTTTTTATTTATCTAACATATTTAATAAATTAATTTTAAACATATCTTTATCAGAGTGTTGTTTAGAAACCATAACACCCTTATATGTAACAAGTTCACTAGCATGTCCTTCACTCAATATTTCAACCGGTTCCAATTTATCTAACATAACAATTTTTTCTTTTTCGTATACTAAATAATATAATCTAAGGTCACCATGAACTTTTGAAAATAAAGCATCCGTTGGCAATTTTAATTCATATGTCTGAGTTCCATTCTTTTTATTAGTTGAAATCAATTTTCCAATAAAATTTCCATTTTTTAATGATGGATAATACTCAAAATATAATTTTTTATAGGCAAGCATATTATACTTTTTTAATGAACGTTCTAGTTTTTTAAATTCATTTTCATTAACGTAGTCAAATAAATATGTTTCCTTCATAATACACCCCTCCTATTATAATATTATACTATCTTATTCTACTTTTATGATAGCATATTAGTTTAGTGCTGTCAAATAAAAAAGACGACTCAGTCGCCTCTTTTATCCTTACTTTACATTACCTGTTAAATAGTAACCTTTATTAATTAAGTTCTTATCTACCGGATCACAAGTACTCCATTTAATATCTGTTGTTCCACCGATATATTTTCTTGTTCTATAACGATAATATGTAACCGTATCATAAACTGCAACTTTTACATTTTCATATACAGCAACTTCTCTTGTTGCGTATACTGGTGTTTTCTTTGTTGAATATACTGGTACCTTTTTAGTTGAGTATACTGGTACCTTTCTAGTTGAATATACTGGCACTGTTTTAGTCTCATAAACTGTTTCTACAGAATATACAGGAACTTTTTCCGTTACTGTTTCTGTTTTATAAACAGTTGTAACTTTATACTTATCCCATGTATAAGTAGTTACAGTTGCACAACTTGAACAACTTTGACTAGTCTTTGATCCTGTTTTTACATAAATATACTCGCTAGTACTATTAGGAACAGTTGTTCCTGAACCAGAAGACACATAAACAGTCGTTGTTCCGGCTGGTACTTTTTTTACCGTTTCTTTGGTTGTCGTACCAACTTGAACTTTTTTAGTTCCAACTGCTACTTTTTGAGTTGTTGTTCCAGATTGATATTTTTCAGTCGTATACCCTGATATATATTTTTCAGTTGTATAACCTGATATATATTTTGAAGTAGTGTACTTTTCAATATACGTTTCTGTTTTTGTTCCGACTTTCTTTTTAACAGTTGTATATCCAGTTACCACTTTTTCTGTTTTGGTTTCGACATCTCTTGCCTCAGTCTCTGTTACTTTTTCCGTTGACCATTTTGACCAAGAGCCATATTCTCCCCATTTACCATCCGTAACCTTCTTATATTCACATAATTTATCTTCTGGCTCCGGATCTGGATTTGATGGTTTATCATCAGGGTCACTTGGCTTTGATGGTTTATCAGGCTTTTTCACCGGCGTTGTCGTTGTTACTTGTTTTTCACAAACACCTGTAGCCTCACAATAATCGTAACATCCTAAATATACAATTATATAGTCTTCATCACTACCACAACTTAAATTTACTTTTAAACGATACTCCTCATCGTATTTAGTAATTTCAACATATGAATCAGTAGGGCTACAAGCCTTGTTATCTTTATCGTATAATTTTAATACTAAATGTAAATCATACATTTCTTGTAATGTCATCTTGTCAGTATCGCCTACTTTTTGTGGCAATCTTTCGTTTGTATAATAACCGATTGCAGCATCTTTCATAGCTGCCATATTATTAGCAAATATTTGATTGTATAATACCGCCAATTGTTCTATGTCATATCCTGATTGAACTTCTACTTGATTATCTTGAATTGCTTTTTTTACGTAGCCTTTTGTAGGGAATAACATAATTAAAATTAATACAAATAGTACTATAAATAATATTTGTAAACATAAATCCCTAATTGAAAAGCTATCTCTTCTTTCTTCATACATAAATACTCTCCCCCTTTTCAATGAGATGTTGCATATTCTAACACAAAACCATCACATTGTCAAGTTATTTAAATTTTACTAATCTAACGATTGTGCAACCATTATTGGCACGAAATATTTGATGTTCAACAACATTTCGATTTTTTCTTAATGTCTCATCTACTTCCCTTCGAAGAGTTCCACTTCCTACACCGTGAATAATGGTAATAAATTCATTCCCCATTACTATGTTGTCGCTAATAAATTCCAATATTTTAACTCTTGCACTATCACGATCATATCCGTGCAAATCTAAAGTAGGAAAGGAATTAATAAAAATAACATCACTTAATTTCATTATAAACTTCTAACATTTCATCTAATTCAAAAATTGAATTGCGACCACCTATACGAGTTACAGACATCGCTCCAGCAATATTGGCAAATCTTAAAGCCTCCGGCAACGGCCATTTAAGTGCTAAAGCATACCCCAAAGCTCCATGAAAAATATCGCCAGCACCAGTTGAATCAATCGCTTTAACTTTTATAGAAGGAACAATTTCCACTTTACCTGATTCGTTACGATAAGCACAACCAGTGGCTTCCAACGTAATAATAATTTTAGTGTTAAACTCTTCTTCTAATTTTTTAAAAGCATAATTTAAACTTTCATCATCATAAATTGAAATACCGCTTACTAATTGAGCAAAATCTTTCGAACAAGCTACATAAGTAACCATTTTGCACAAATCTCTAATTTCTTTGCGATCGCGTCCCGCATCAATAATACTAATCGCATTTGGATTATCACGTAACACTTGCGCTGACACTTCAGGTTCTTGACCGTCAATAATAATCATGTCTGGATTGATGTCAATCTTAACTGGGTTCATCTTCATCGAACTAGGTCTATATGTAAGTATTGTTCTGCTACCATTTTCGCGATTAGCAATTATATAACTTGATGTTGTCGTGTGCTGTGAACTAATTTGTAAATAATCCGTATTTACACCAACTGTAGCATATTCTTTAGCAATATTATGTCCATATAAATCATCACCAACAATGCCAGCAAAATAAGTTTCCATCCCCCATTTACCTAAAAGATATGCAGCTGTTCCAGCAGGTCCACCACCACATTCAATACGTTCCTGAACTCTATTTTTTGTATTCTCAACTGGGAAGCTATCGACAGGAGTGGTAATATCATAAGCCGCATGTCCTATACACAATATTTTCATTCTTGTATCACCTACTATAATTATAATACAAAAGTATTAATAAAAGCAATTAAAAGAATAAAAATTTTGCCGAATATCAAATCCTACAAACACTATACAAAATTACATTAAAAGCAAGCTAATATCTTAGCTTGCTTTTAACTATTAAATTGCCTTCGATTATTTGTTTAATTTTTCTTTAACTGTAGCTTGTAGCACTGTAATATTCGTGGAGTGTTTTTTGTCAAAAACAAATACTATTTGGCTTATTTTTTCAATACGCATCTTAATTGTACCAAAAAATATTTTTTCATCTACTTGATAAATTGTAAGTTGTCGCTCTAATTTGCTTTATACAAACTACATTCTTCATCGTGTGAATAGATAACCCCTATTGCCTGTAAATAAGAATATATAATTGTACTTCCTACAAATTTCATTCCTCGTTTTTTTAGGTCATTTGATATATTATCAGACAATTCGTTACCTGTTTTATCTATTTCATAAATTGTTTTATCTTGTGTAAATGATTTTAAATAATTATGGAATGTCACATATTCATTAACTATCGTTTTGAAGATTATACTATTATTTATACTTGCTTTTATTTTTAATTTATTTCTAATAATGCCTTTATTATTCAATAATTCGTTTATCTTATTTTCATCATAAGAGCAAACTTTATCAATATCAAAATTATCAAATGCTTTTCTAAAACTATCCCTTTTATTTAAAACACATTCCCAAGATAATCCTGCTTGAAAAGACTCCAATATTAGCATTTCATATAAATACTTATCATCAAAGTTTGGTCTGCACCATTCGTTATCGTGGTATTCAATATAATTTGGATTATTTAGATTACACCATTTACACCTTTTCATAGAGCAGTTCCTTTCTTTGGAACAAACAAATTACTCATATTTACATATTCGTGTTTTAGTAAAAATATCTTTTTATTTATTCCTCCTGCATATCCTGTTAAACTACCATTTGTTCCTACAACTCTATGACAAGGAATAATAATTGAAATAGGATTATGACCTACTGCACCACCCACAGCTTGTGCAGACATTCTTTTTATTCCTCTTTTTTCAGCAATTTCTTTTGATATATCATTATAAGTAGTTACTTCTCCATAAGGGATCTTGCATAATATTTTCCATACTTCTTGTCTAAAATCACTTCCTATTGGTGCTAAATCTAATTCATCTATTTTAGGCTTTTCTCCATTAAAATATCTATCTAACCATTTTTTGGTTTTTACCAATGTTTCATCTTTATCATTTTCTTGTATTTCTTCTTTTAAATTAGATAGATAATACTTTTGTCCTTCAATCCATAATCCAATTAGCTTTTCATCTTTACTTGCTAACAATATATCTCCTACTGGAGCTTTATAGTGTGTCGTATATATCATTCCAAAACCTCCTCTAAATTCGGTATTTTACATCCTGCTACTGCCCATATATAAATGCTTGCTATACTACCATAAGGGCTAAATCTTTTTTTATATTTATCAAATAGCTTTTTGTCAATTTTCTTATGATGATATATCAGTTTTAGCCCTCTATGAATCGCTAAATCTTTATAACTAAATATATCTTTTCTTTGCATTGAATGTAGCCTTATCATTTCTGCTGTCCATTCTCCAATACCATCTATATTTGATAACTCTCTTATTACTTCATTATCTGTTTTATTATTAAGTTCTTCAAGGTTTATTTCATTATTTAATACTTTATTTGAAAAATTTATAATATTGTTAGCTTTTATATATGTCATTCCAAAACTTTGCATTTGTCCTATGCTTGTTTTTGAAATATTTATAGGTTTCACTATATTATAATAATCTAACATTCTTTTCCAAATAGTTTTATGTGCCTTTGTTGAAATTTGTTGTCCAACCATCATATGAACTATTGATTCAAATATATCTGTATCTACTGGTCTTTCAACAAAACCTAAATTATCAATTACTTTTGCTAATTTTTTATCTTTGTTTTTTAGATAATTTATTTCTTTATCTCCATATTCAAAATAATTATTCATAAATTATAACTCTTTCTGGCATAATTATTATACGTTAAAATATTCATTTGAATCTTTAGGTGCATTAGTTCTATCATTCATTCCATATTCACGAATTGGTGTAACTACTGTTATTTTGTAATCTTCAAAATCTTCCATTCTACCTGCTAATTGGCTTTCTCTATGTTCAGATAAATTTCTCCAAATTTGAACGCTTTCCTCATTTTCCCATACTGTCATACTTAATACTTTCTTTTCGCTTGCTAAAGATTGAAATCTTTCAGCAGATATAAAACCTTTCATATTCTTTAAATGTGCTTTTAAGATTTCAGCTCTCTTTAAATAATCATCTTTCTTTCCATCTTTTATTGTAACCTCAAATAATACAATTACTTTTCCCATTTTCTTTTCCTCCAATCATAACAATAAATTACTATTTATCTATTAATTCTATTATACTATAAAAAGATATTTTAACATTATATATATTGTTATCTTTTACTATCACATATCAAAAAAGACTAAGATTAATTTTAATCTCAGTCTATATTTATTATGTGTTATTTATTGTTTTTTTCTTTGATAGCAGCTTGTACGGTTGTAGGATATAAGAGGAAGATATATCACATATCAGACTACATCTAAATATTACTACATTATTATAACATAAAAACAACTAAGTGTATTACTTAGTTGTCAGAACATAAGATATATATCAACCAGCAATGCTTTATCAAAGCATACTCTAGATAAATCATTGCAATACTTAGAATAATATGTAGCGTCATCTTTAGTAAGTGATAATGTACCTATAAACACTTCTTTCTCTCTTATAACATCATCAAGCGGCATTTTAATTTCTTTTGTTAATCTCATATGCCATTCAAGCTTATCATTACTTACAATAATTCTATCAACAAAAGAATCTACTAACAACTCATATGTAGTTCCATCTTTATAATTCATAAAACTATTAGTAATTATATCTTTACATTCAGCTAAACGTTCACTAATTGTTTTTGGAGTTATACACTTATTAGTTATAAGTTTGTTTAGTTTAGCATTATATTCATTCATTGTGGTATCTATTTCTTTCTTCTTTTCGTTAAACTCATTCAGAGTTATATATTCATTAGTATATAAATCCATTAACTTAGATATCCTTCTCTTCAAGGCTTCTATTTCTTTTTCATAAAACTCCTGCTCACTACATAGAAGATTTTTATCATCATCAACCGCTGATTCTAGTAGTTTATCTATAATATCGATAATATCCTCTCTTCTATCAATTAACATATCAAATATAGTATAGGATGCTAATTTCAATTTCCAATCTGGAATTATTTTTGTATCACAAACACCTTCAACACTTACACCGTGTTTCTTTCTAGAGGTAAAAGAGCCTCTATTTACTTGGTCATAGCATTGATAACAATAGGCAGTATGTCCATCCTTATATGTATGATATTTCTTTTTCTGCATACTATATCCACAACTACATTTGAGTTTCTTCCCAAAGATAGTAGTCGGTGGTTTCCCAACCGTAGTCACTACACCTTTATTATTAGTTTTATGGCTATCAAGTATCTCCTGTGCTCTAGCAAAATCTTCTTTAGAAACAATTGCCGGAACTCTATCTTCTACAACGAGTTGCTCTACTTCTCCTTTATTAAGAATACGCTTTTGATGTAAATAATCACTACTATAACTTTTATTGTAAACAACAGTACCACAATATATCGAGTTACGAAGTATTCTTGTGATGGTTGCAACGTTCCAGTTCTCTAAACCGGTTGATGTAAGATAGTTTTTCTTCTCTAGTTCGTATTGAATATCTCTACTTCCGCTTCCACGTAAACACATATCAAAAATCAATCTAACAACCTTAGCTTGCTCAGCATTAATGACATATTCCTTTCCTACTCTATCATAACCTAATACATTCCCATTACCATATAATACATGTTTCGCTCTAGATATTTTTTGACCTGCTTTAGCGTTGACTGATTGTGTTTTTGAATGCTTTTCAGCATCAATAGCAAGTTGTGTTAATCTACTTTTCCAATCTTCATCTTGTTTTGTATCTAGCTTATCTTCAATAAAAATAAGTCTAATACCTCTCTCAACAAGATCAATTGAAACATTAAGAGTATCTTGAACATTTCTTGCAAAACGAGAAGCCTCACGGGTTATAATAGTATTAAAGCAACCACGTTTAGCATCATCTATCATCCTTAAAAAACCCTTACGCTTTTTCATCGAAGTACCTGTTATACCTTTGTCAAAATATCTATCATATACTTCCCAATTCTCATGAGAATGCTCTACTAAAAACATATCATATAATTGAACTTGGTTCTCAAAAGAATATAATTGAGATTCATGCTTCGTGGAAACACGAGCATAAAAACATATTGAATCCATAATAATTTCTCACCTCTATTTTAATCTTAATATCTTTTATACAATCATTTGACACTACGATTAGCACACTTAATAACATTTTGAAACTCTTCTGAAGTTATAACTTCATTTACAAATAATAAGTTTCTAATAATCTCAACAGCAAGATTCATATTAAGTATTTTCTTATTTGAATCACTAAGTTTGAAATCAATCCTATTAGACACAATAATCCACCACACTTTCCAAAACTCTCAAACGAGCTTGTTAGTTGTTACGATTTGTGTCAGGCGTTTCGCAATTTTAAATGCAAAAAGTTGAAAAAAGTGCTAAAAACCTTATAAAAACAGCGAATTATCAAGCATTAATACATAAATATTCTCACTAAAAGACATACGTACATCCTTACCAGACAATAGTGTGAAAATTCTCCCTAGTCCTACTTGGGAATAAAAATCAAACATTAAAAAAGTAGCTTATTAAGCTACTTCGGCACCTGTAATTACATATATTACATCATCAAGATTAACCTCATCGTTCATAACAAACAATCTAATATTATTATCATTAAGAATGTACAAAGCCTTAATAACCTTATCCCAACTTCTTCCTAAATCAAAGAGATTAGTGAGATGAAGGCTATCACCTTCTCCCATAATATCAAGAAGATAATCCAAATTTTTACTACTGCCTATTTCGTCGCAAAAGATTTTCTCGTCATCTGGGACATAACAATACACATCATAATAAGTATCCCAATTTTCCATCTCACTTCTTCCTTTTACATAATAACCATAATTCATACAAATCACCTTACTTTCTAGTTGCCCATTATGGAAAAAGCAACTATACTGTTATACGAAATATTTTGAATAAAACTCAGATTAATCAAAAAAAAAGAAAACTTTAGCAAAAAGTTCTCTTAATAATAACTACTACTAAGCATTCTCAACAATATCTAGGTACTTATAAATAGTTGGATACGATAATTGAGTAACTCTAGCAAAAGCCATTTTGTTTAGAGTTCCATTCTTATACTTAGGATAATACTGCATAAACACCTTTGGAATATCATCATAAGTTGACTTAGGACGTCCTAACTTCTTACCAGCCTTAACAGCTGTAGCTAATCCTAAATGGATTTGATGTATTTTCAGTTTTGCTTCCATCTCCCCAAAAACCGCGTTAATTTTTAGCATACCTTCAATCATAGGATCTAAACTACCATTCCTACAATCTATATCAATACTTCCAACAATAAGCCTAAATTTCTTTGCAATAATCAAATCAATTATTTCACACAAAACCTTTGTATTCCTACACAAACGAGTAATATCAGTAACTATTAAAGTATCACCCTCATTCATTTCTTCTAACAGTGCATCAAGTCCAGGTCTATGTTCCTTCCTACCAGAAATATACTCATACCTTATATTAGATATATCTACACCTTTATCAATTAATGCATCAATCTGATACTTGACATCTTGTTTTGAATCGTTGGTGGAACAGCGGCAGTAACCCCATACTTTGCTTTCCATATTAAATTACCTCTTTTCTAAAGTGTAAAAGAAAACATCTTTCACATTTCGTTTATATAAATCACTTAAATTCAGATAAAAAGCAACGCATTTTGGACAAGTTTCTAATATAAAAGAAATCAAATGATTTCGTTTACACCCATATTAGGCCAAATAAAAAGACAGACTACAAAGTCTATCTTGCTAAAGTTCTAAATGGCGGCGCTTGTTTACTGCACTAGGGACAATCGTTCACTTATAACCCTTCCATGATTTAACCGGAATCAAACCACATCATGTATCTTCACAAGAGGAGCTACCTCTTGATGTTGTCTTCAGGTACTACAGCATATGTAGCATCTTCTACATTAAAACATACATTAAACAAAATTACAGCGTCTTTAGAAAAAACAGAGAATTAATCTCTGTCTATTAATTACAATTATACATAAGCTCAAATTCTGGCATTGGTAAAGGTTTCTCTTTAGAACATTGTTTTAAATTGCACACCTTAATTTCTTTACTCTTTATCAATGGGCTTACATATAAATCATAAAATTGATGTATGTCTAGATCAAAACCACCATCACCATCAAAACAATACATGATATGAAGTTCTTCCATAGAAATACTTTTATCATACTTAAGACTATCAATAATACTTTGTTGAACAGTACTTATACCATCACGAACTTTCTCAATCTCTGTCCTAGCAAGATGTTTTAGTTCACAATACGTTGATTTAGGATTTCTTTGAAAAGCATAAATACAAAACAACTTATTATTCTTAATATCATTCATAAAAGGTAACTCCACATCATCAGTGTCAGAAGGTATAGAAACATTACCACTTATTCTATATCTTACATCGGCATCAATCTTAATACCATCAACTAGTGAAGTAAATTCTTTATCTCTATTACCCACTAATAAAGCTTTCATTTCACCGGTACCATCATACATGTCAAGTACAACAAACATGGTATCTTCTAATTCATAAATTTTCTTAGAAGTGAAGTAAACATCTAGATTAACACCTTTTGATGCACCAACGATTCCATCTATACTCGAAACAAAAACATCACAAGGAATACTAGTTTCAATTTTCTTAATTCCAATTTTTTTAGTCATAATTGAACCTCCTCAGTTAAGTATATTGTACCATAGTAAATAGTCTTTTATAGCAATTACTTCTTGTTATTCTTCTTAATTTCCTTGTACAAAGCTCTTTTATAAGGATCTTTATCTGTACTTGCATGAAAATCGTCCATTGTATCAACAAAATCATCCAAAGAACCAGTTAGAGCTCCCAAACAAGTTAAAAATAGTATTATTGACACAGATATGTCCACAATAAAAATCCCTTCAACATAGGACATGATAATAAAAGTAATAATTCCTACTGCTAAACTTATTAATAATGGTTTAAAATTAAAACCAACATTCGCTGATTGATTAGTAGTATCTTTCTTATTATTAGGAGAATAACCACAATTCATACATTTAATGTTATCAAACTCTTTACCACACTCAGAACAAAAATATGTAATTGAATAATCAGTATCACAACCACAATGAACACATTTAGTAGACTTATCGCTAATTTCTTTACCACAACTCTTACATTTAATTAATGCCATAATTTTCCTCCTTTAAAATATTAATTAATCTCTGATACACGAGTACTTGCTCCCATAAAAGTTATTTCGACTAGAAACTTATTAATCTTACATGCATATGCTACAACTTCATGTTTTTTTCTGCTAAGAGTAGTATTGCATCGAACATAAAATTTGGTATCTTCATCAATATTTATTTCAAATTCTTCGCCACCTTTTAGTTTAGCAAGAACTTGTCCATTATTATTAGAGATAATATATCTACTCGCTATACCTGTCCAATTATTAGAAGTATAGAACTTCACTTTACCTAAAGGACATCCACAATGAACACATTCATTAGCAGTATCACTAATCTCTTTTCCACATTCTTTACATTTAATTAGTGCCATAATTTTCCTTCCTTTCTTACTCTTAAATTAATTAGTCTTTGCATAATCTTGATATTGACCACTCATATCGTAGCAATTTAGAAACTTGCCAGAGTCTTTTAAAGAACAATCATATAAAAGGTTATTACCACTGCCATAAATATCTACATCTAATCCGTATTTCTTATAAGTATATGAATGAGGATCTGCACAAGCATCAGTTTTAGCATTGCAACGTTGATAAATTGCTGTTCCATCATCTTTAAATTCAAATATAACTCTCATCGCATCCCCATAAATATATTCTAGCTCAGGTGCTGAATATTCAGCATCTAAGGTATCAGAAGCTAATATATCCTTATTTCTAAGGTTTATAAAAAAAGGTACAACAATAATTACAATACAAAAAACTAATAAACATACAACAATAAAAATGACGATGTTACGTTTATTGTTCCTCTTAGATTTAGTAACAACATTATCGTTACGCTTAGTTGAAATAGAAGTAGGTGCACCACAATGAACGCATATATCGGTTGTATCACTAATCTCTTTTCCGCACTCAACACATTTAATTAATGCCATATCAATCACCATCACTAACTTTCTTCATAAAAGCTACTATCTTCAAATATTTCGGTAAACAAAATCATTAAACTACTTCCATGAAAACAACTTACTATATAATTATTATACCACAAAAGTCTACGAACAACATACTAAATATTTAACTTATTATTGAGATAATTGTTATGGGTGGGACAAATGAATAATAAAAACCAAATTGATGAAAACTATGCTTACACAATATTAGCTAAAAATCTAAAAAAGTATAGAAAAGAGGCAGGTATGACACAAGAACAACTCGCTGAAAAAAGTTTGTATGCTTTGAGTTTCATAAAAAATCTTGAATCTGAAAAAGTATTTCAAACAGCAAGTATCGGTACTACATATAAGTTTGCTAAAGTTCTTGGAATACCGTTATCAAAATTATTTGAAGAACCAGAATCTAGTAACGTAACAAAAAAAATCGATTAAAGTCTATTAATCATAGAAAAGGAAGAGAATTAACTCTTCCTTTTAAAGTGTGCTATAAAGTTTGTACGTGAATCATCAGTTGGCGTTAACGATTCAAAAAAGTAATCAGTACAATTAACCAAATAATATATTATTTCAAACTCTTTAGCATTGTTTTCTTGACTCTTAAATGTTATCTCAATGATATCAGGTAGTTCCTTAGATAAAACTTCTTTTATCTCTTCGAATGTAGGAAACTCAAGAATAAGCTTATTCAATTACATCACCATCCGCTTTGTATAATAACGTGCTTTAAATAATTATACAGCTATTTAAATGAAATAAACAATAATTCTTAAACTATAATTCCAACTAAAGCATCTATTGTCAAATAACATAGGATCAGAATATTCTTTCAAAATCTAGTGGATCTTCGCTTATTACTCTTAAGTGATATTCATCCTCTAGCAGCTTTGTAGTATCAGATTTGATAGTTTCATAATTAGCAGGTTCAATATTAAATGAACATAAGGCAGAGTTTATGAAAATATCATAAGTATCCTCTTCTAAAGAACTTGTATTGTATGCTTCTGCTATATAGTAAGCAACATATACTGGAATAAGTTTCTTCTCTATGTATTCATGACATTTATCAACGAAAGGTGATAATATCGTTACAAATTCTTCTTCAGTAATGTCATCATCAGTCTTAGGTCTAAACATATTTTACCTCCATACTAACCATGTTGTACCATAAAAAGTTGATAAAATAAACATATAATTCATCTCTAAAACCAAATAAAAAGAGAGCAATCACTCATTAATCGCTATCTCTATCACTAAAATTCATAATTAATTGTTCTATAACAGCATCTTGACCATCTGTGTCTATCATCTCTTGTAGTGTTCCATCTGCTCTTAAACGTTCTATTTCCTCTAATATAGGACCTAGACGACTATCTGGATGCTTAATATTTCTAAAATCAAATAATATTGCCACCATCTGATTAAAAAACAAACGATTATGGCTCACTAGTTTCGGATTGATATTACATTTGATAATGCAATCTTGATCAAAATCAGCAGTTGAATCATCAGCAGAATACTCACTAATCAATTCTTGTACCATTTCCATCGCTGATTTCTTCAAAACATAAGGTTTCTTTCTTCCATAGGTTAATACATTTGCATCATCATACAAGGTAATCCAGTTCTTATCGTATCTTTCAAGCTTAACCAGCCAAGTTCTCATAGTACAACTCCTCTCAAATAACCACCTGATTCGGCATTCTCTGCCCATTTGAAGAATCTTTCGAACAAAGTAATAGAAATACCCACTAACAGAGAAAAGAAGCAAAAATCAAGACGTTTCAAAATCGTAATATTTTTCTCATAATAGCAGGACATTTCTACAATAGGATGTTCTACTAAAATATATAAAAAAGCTGCAAAAACCCTAAAAAAGGTAGAAAAACTATAAGGAAATCAATCATAATCATCATTCAACCAATCAAAATCTATCTGATTAGTAATCTTTCTTAGGTTAAATGTAATAGAAGACCTAAAATAGGCATATAAGTTCTCGATCTTGGCTCCATCTTCCGAGCAAAATTGCTGCTGTTTAACTCTCGTAGCAACGTAATTTGTTGCAACTATAACTGTCTTAAAGTCATATCTCAACAATAATTCTTCAAATAGAGCATCATACAGGTATAAATCAAAATCCGATTCACTGCTGATAAACTTCCTTCTAACTAGTTCTAGTGTTATATAGTGATGTTTTGGAAGAAGTGATTTATCAATATATCTATCTATCTTTGTATCTTTCATCATCTATTCACCTTTGATTTTGTATTTAACCTTAAAAGTAAAACTTAATCAATAGGAAATAGAACAGAATATAAATATTATTACTTACTCCAGCACATTGTGAAGACAGCAGAAAAGGCAACCCACACTTCGTTGCACTAAAAATCCATATAAAAGTATAAATACCACTAGGTAATGTTCTTACAAATAGGATTAGGTAAAACCGGTAACTTGCTCTCCTACAAGCTACGCCGGATCCACCGAATCAAGCAACGCTTCATGCAACGATCCCCAGAACCAGTTTTACCTGCAGCAGTTGCTGATAAAAACAAAACCAGTTTCATTCCTCTGCATGCTTAATCTAACGAAGTTAATAAATAATCATGCATAATAGAAACAAACTCACCATCACCAATCAAAAACTTACGATATGAATTCTTGTTAAATATAATCTCTAGGAATTCACGCTCGTAAGGCCAACCTTTAACCGTCAGGTCATCACGCTTAACATTGCTATTATCCCAGAACTTGGCTATAAATCCATATATATCCTGAACTTCATATCCAACTATCTTGATATAATGGGCATACTCGTTGATGTAATATCTAATTTTCTTCATAGAAGTTGATTTAAGCTTACCAATTAAAGGTCCAGTTCCACCAACATAGACACGTCCATCTTCATAAGCAACCAGCTTCATTCCATTAAATGGATTCTTAAGTTTAACAATCCAATGTGCTTTCATACATTCTCAAATCCTCTCTAAATTCAAAATATTTAGCAACTTTAAACCGGTTTGAGAGACTTTAAAGCAAAACTAGTATAAATAACCATAGTCACTTCAAAATCTCCGCTTGACCAGCTTAATCAAATAAAATAATCATCTTATATCTGCATATACATCTTCTAGTGAAATTGTACGTCGATACTATAAATATAATTGGGGTTCCTGTGTTCTTAATGTTTAAATATCCCCATTCTCTAAATTACAAAATACCGTCTAGATCACTGAATATTATCTTTTATCTTTCTCTTGTTAATATTCTTATTAAAATTAATGTTTTGATTATTAGTATTAGTATCTTTAGTATTGTTATTGCGTTTAACGAGTTGGCAATCTCGCACTAAGTTGTAAAAACGTCGCTGTAAATCCGATGATTCATCAACCATCATAGTAATATAAAATTAAACTGACAATTATTGATGGATTATCTTAAAAGTTGTGAAGGTGAAGAACTAACCAGACAATCCATCAACTGTCACATTACTATACGAAATCTAAAAGACATTTTTCACTAAACTATCAAAAAAGTAAAAAACACCATAATAAACTCGAAAGGTAATCTAACAATTGTCATAGTATTGTACGAAATTTAGTAACCAATTTACTCTAAAATATACAAAAAGTGGTATTAATTATTATAAAAACTAAAACATTTCTGAGCACATTCAACCATCATAATTCACTTCAAAAACTTCCCTAGTGTTACTTGGGATATATTTTGACTAATCAAAAAGACAGATATATAGATTGGGATATTTAAACTAATAACATTGATTATTGTAGTTACATTCTAAAATCGGTTAAAAAGTGGTATAATATTTACTGATTAAATGGAGGTGTTATAATGGGAAGAATGAAAAGTGTTGGAACAATCACAAAAAACTTAAAAAAAGCTTTGACAGGATATAACAAAGGTCAGGATATAACTAGTTATGAAAAATACATATACTTAATCTTATTCTACCGCTTTCTTTCCGAAAGCATAATCAAGCATATTCAAACTAGCTTCAATGTAAATTATATTGAACTAAATAACAATGAGGCAGAAGCATATAAATCTCAAGTACAAAGTGATATAGATTTCTTCATATACCCAGAAGACTTATTCCAAAATATTGTAGCAAAAGAATTGAATAGTAGTCGTTTAGATTCAACATTAAACTCAATATTCAAGAATATCAAGCAGTCTTCTAAATATGAGATATGTGAAATCTTTAGAAACATAGATACTGAAGCAGAAGGTATTGGAACTAGTCAAAATATAAGGAGTAATATATATTCAACCATATTAAAAGCTATATCAGATGTTGACTATGACATTAACAAATCTGATTATGACTTATTTGGTAATATCTTTGAATTCTTACTAAACAATAAAGATACAAACAATACCATGAGTCTTAAAAATGGCATATTCTATACTCAACCATCAATAGTAAAACTATTAAAAAAGATTTCAGACCAATATATCACTGATCCTAATAACATCTACGATCCTACTTGTGGAAGTGGTTCATTATTAACCGAATATGCAAGATTTAACAATACTATACCTTTCTATGGCAAAGAATTAAATGCAATACCTGCTATGTTGTGTAGAATGAATATGATAATACATAATGTAAGGGACTTTAAAATTTCTCAATGTGATACATTGCTAACTTATGATAAAGAAGAAAAAGAAAAGTACGATTTGATATTTGCTAACCCACCATTTGGAATACCTTGGAATAAATCAGCTTTGCGAGAAGACGACGAGAGATTCAATGACAAACCTCTTCCTAATAAAGAGTTAGCTGATTGGGCATTCATATACCACATCATATACACACTAAATAAAAATGGATTAGCATTGGCAATTGACACACCAAACATGTTATCCAGAACAAATCCTGAAGAAACCGCAGTAAAAAAACATTTAGTTGATAGCAATCAAATAGATACAATAATACTACTACCTAGAAAGATGTTCCTAAGAACTGATACCGGTACATGTCTGTTTCTGATTCGAAAAAACAAAACAGACAACAATATATTATTTGTTGATGCAGGTAACATATGCACTAAGAATAGTAATCAAGTAACTTTTAGTGATGAAAATATAGATAACATCATAGAACTTATATTAGGTAGAAAGAGCATAGACAACCTATCGTACTTAGCAACTCCAGAAGAAATAGCAAATCACAAATATTCATTAAATATTTGTGACTACATTAATTATAAAAAAGAACACACATTTACAACTATTGAAGATGTATGCTTATCTGATTTCATTTACGAGAATGAAGAAGAAGCTAATTACAAATCACGTTTAAAGTATAATACACAAATTAAAAGGGTTAACAAATGTATAGTCAATACTTTAGAACAACTAAAACAAAGCAATCAAATTAAAATGATTCCACTAGTTAATGTTGCCGATATAACTATTGGTTCTAAAATAAAAGACATGAAAATAGATACCAACGATAATTTCCCATATCGTTATATTACAACAAAGGAAATACAAAATGGTGCTGTTATGGAAGACAGTTCGCTAATGTATATCAAAGAAAACAAAACTATTCATACAGAAAGAATAAGAAAAGAAGACTTAGATGAGTTCATTAGTAAAGGAAAGTTGAAAAAGGATGATGTATTATTCGCTATTTACTCAAAAGGTACTAAGGCAGCTATAGTACAAAAACCTAACTTTATATTCTCGGATAGTGTATTTCGATTAAGACCATTTAAAAATATAGAAGACGAAGTATCACCCGCATATCTAAGATATGTATTAGAATCAGACTACTTTGTAGAAAAAATCAATAAACATATCAAAAGATACTATAACAACACTTCTTCACCTACTAACTATATTACACTTGAAGACTTTAGACAATTAACAATTCCGGTTATTCCACTAGGTGCTCAAGCAGATATTTGTCTATTGCTAACACTAATGGAAGCGAAATATACAGAACTTGAATTAGCTCTTAAAAGAGAACTAGAAGTATACCAATATAGGTATCACACAAATACAAAGAAACTATTTAACGATATGGAAACAGTTGAAGAAGATGAAGAAAACTAAAGGAAAGAGAAAGCTCTCTTTCCTTTTACATTGTCTATCTATTACCCTTCTTATATGCCTTAATAGCTTCAATAATATATTCTTCAATATAACGCTTATCTCTCTTAAGCAGATCATAAGGCAAAACACTCTCTATATTCTCCTTATTAAAAGATATCTGCTCATGTTGGTTTCCCTTCTTCTCCAATAATATCTTCTCTAGCTTGTCTGCATCTAGTTTCTTCTTCTCACTCAACTTCCTTATTCGGATTGCTTGTGCATGTGAAGGACTTAAATCATCATAAATCATCTCTGAATACACCAACTTTTGCTCATCCTTACTCAAGTAAGACAATTCTACAGCAGGTCTAATACCCATTGTTATATTGTGCTTATCGTTAGTCCTAGCAGTATCATCAACAATCTTTAACAGTTCCGGAATCAAGTAAGTAAGTCTTATATAACGAAAGACCTGAGTCTTTGTATCTGCTATCTCATCGACCGAATGTGATTTTGTTCCCTTAGGAGACAAAGCTTTGCCTTGGTGCTTTAAAGCATCCATCTTCATCTTATATGCAAATGCCCTTTCACTAGGAAGTATCTTCTCTCTTTGAAGATTAGAGTCAACCATAAATATAGTAGCTTCATCATCGGATAAAGCTTTAACAAATGCGTCTACTTCATCAGCACCATTCATCTCTAATGCTTTTAATCTTCTATGACCAGAAACCATCTCATACTTACTACCTTTCTCTCTTACAATAATAGGATTTAATAAACCATTCTCCATAATACTCTGTGCCAATTCTTTCAACGAGTCATCAACTTCAACTATAAATGGATGATCCTTAAACGGTTCTATATCCACTATCTTAATAACTTTAGTACCATTCATTTTCTGTCCTCGAAAGAATATGATAGCTTCCACTCAATGTAAGTTGAATACTTAATCTCCCTATTCTTTCTCTTTCTCTTCATAATCTCCCATTCTTTCAGAAAGGCATTAATAGTATTAAGGAAATCCACATCAGTAATAAATACATCATCTACATCAAAATGATAATTAGGCAGTAACTCCTCCATCCATAACAAAGTATAGATAAAATCCAATGGTTCTTTGTAATCATATTGCTTAATGGCATGATAATTAACATTTAATAATTCAGCAATAAGCTTGGCTCTTGCTGTGGTAGGATTTCTATCCCCCTTTTCATATCTTGTCATAGTCCTTCTTCTGCATTCGCCAGTTGCACCTAACAAACCAGCTATTTCATCCTGTGTCTTCGCCCTAAACTGCCTTACAAAAGCTATACGTGCGCCCTGCGATAAATCCCTTAATATTGGCCTAGAATACATCAATTTCACCCAGTAATTACCTCCATTTCTTCATCGCAGAATTCCACGAAAAAAGACTAAATCCGTAAATATATGCGACGATATATTTAGATTTAGTCTTAAATTATCTAATTTGGATTAAAAAGTAACTTGATAAAACCCTGTAAAATCAAGGAATTATCGACTATTACTAGTTCCTCCCATTTTTGATTACAGCTTGTGCAGCAGCTAAACGTGCAATTGGTACTCTAAATGGACTACAAGAAACATAAGTTAATCCTAGATTGTGGCAGAATTCAACACTACTTGGTTCTCCTCCATGTTCACCACAAATACCTAATTTAATATTTGGTCTAGTTGCACGTCCCTTTTCAACAGCCATTTTAACTAATTGACCAACACCTGTTTGATCTAATTTAGCAAATGGATCTGATTCATAAATTTTATTTTGATAATATGCATCTAAGAACTTACCAGCATCATCTCTTGAGAATCCAAATGTCATTTGTGTTAAGTCATTTGTACCAAATGAGAAGAACTCAGCCTCTTCAGCAATCTTATCGGCAGTTAAAGCAGCCCTTGGAATTTCAATCATTGTACCAATATGGTATTCAATATTTGAATTTTTCTCTTTCTTAACTAATTCAGCAGTTTCAACTACAATGTTTTTTACAAATTTTAATTCTTTAACCTCGCCAACTAAAGGAATCATAATTTCAGGAACTATAGTTATATTTTCTTCTTCACTTACTTCAATTGCAGCTTCCATTAAAGCTCTAGTTTGCATTTTAGCAATCTCAGGATAAGTTACAGCTAAACGGCAACCTCTGTGTCCCATCATTGGGTTAAATTCATGTAAATCATTACATTTATTCTTTAAATGTTCAACCGTAACACCCATTTCATTAGCAAGAGCAATAATATCGGCTTCAGCTGTTGGTAAAAATTCATGTAGTGGTGGATCTAAATAACGTACAGTCATTGGTAGACCATTTAAAGCCTTGTACATTTCTTTGAAATCGCCTTTTTGGAATGGAATTAATTCATTTAAAGCAGCTTCACGTGCTTCAACAGTTTCGGATAAAATCATTTTTCTGATTTTTGGAATTCTAACTTCATCGAAGAACATGTGCTCTGTACGACATAAACCAATGCCCTCAGCCCCTAATTCTAAAGCTTTCTTAGTGTCACGTGGATTATCGGCATTTGTACGAACTTTTAAAGTTCTAACTTCATCTGCCCATGCCATAATGCGTCCAAAATTGCCACTAACACTTGCCTCTTTAGTTTCAATATCTCCTTTATAAATCTTACCTGTAGATCCATCTAATGAAATATAATCACCTTCATGGAAAGTATATCCGCCTAAAGTAAATTCTTTAGCTTCTTCATTAATAACAATTTCACCACAACCTGATACACAACAAGTACCCATACCACGAGCAACAACTGCAGCATGTGATGTCATACCTCCACGAACTGTTAAAATACCTTGAGCGGCAACCATACCTTCAATATCTTCTGGTGTAGTTTCTAAACGAACTAAAATAACACGGTCACCTTTTCCGCCTTTACCTAAAACTTTAGCTTCTTCAGCAGTAAATACTACATAACCAGCAGCAGCACCTGGAGATGCTGGTAAAGCAGAACCAATAACTTCGCCATTTTTTAAACTTTCAGTATCAAAAGTTGGATGCAATAATTGATCTAATGATTTAGCCTCAATTCTTAAAATTGCTTCTTCTTTCGTAATCATACCTTCATCAACTAAATCGCAAGCAATTTGAATAGCTGCATGTGCGGTTCTTTTACCATTACGAGTTTGTAAGAAATACAATTTTCCTTCTTGAATAGTAAATTCCATATCTTGCATATCACGATAATGGTTTTCTAGTTTATGAGCAATAGCCATAAATTCTTCATAAACTTCAGGCATATCTTCAGCTAATTTAGTAATTGGTTGAGGAGTTCTAACACCAGCAACAACATCTTCGCCTTGAGCATTAATTAAATATTCTCCATAAATACCTTTTTCACCGGTAGATGGATTTCTTGTAAATGCTACACCTGTACCAGATGTATCTCCCATATTACCAAATACCATTGCTTGAACATTTACAGCTGTTCCCCAGTCACCTGGAATATCGTTCATACGGCGATATACAATAGCACGTGGATTATCCCAAGATCTAAATACAGCTTTAACAGCTCCCATTAATTGCTCTTTTGGATCTTGTGGGAACTCTGCACCATTCATATGGTCACTATAAACCTTTTTAAATCTTTTTACTAATTCTTGTAAATCTTCAACAGTCATTTCAGTATCATACTTAATGCCTTTTTCTTCTTTTAACTCATCAATAATTTTTTCGAAGAATGATTTATTTACTTCCATAACTACATCAGAATACATTTGAATAAAACGGCGATAAGAATCATATGCAAAACGTGGGTTACCAGTTTTTGCTGCAAATCCTTCTACTGCTTCATCATTTAAACCTAAATTTAAGATTGTATCCATCATTCCTGGCATTGATGCACGTGCACCGCTTCTTACAGATACTAATAGTGGATCATTAACATCTCCAAAGGTCTTGCCTTGCATTTTTTCTAATTCATGAAGAGCAGTATAAATTTGTTCTTCAATTTCACTAGAAATTGTTTTATCATTTTTATAGTAATCAGTACAAGCTTCTGTCGTAACAGTAAAACCTTGTGGAATTGGTAATCCTAAATTAGTCATTTCCGCTAAATTAGCACCCTTACCACCTAGAAGGTTTCTCATATCTGCATTACCTTCTTTGAATAAGTATACAAATTTCATTCTATAATTCCTCCTTTATGTGTACAACGTTATTATAACAGTTCTAAATGTTCGAGGCAAGAAAAAAGAAGAAAATCATAAAAAATTTTTTCTTATTTACAGTTCATGAATACCGAGAACTTCTTCAATATAGCATTTACCACACAACGATTCATAAGTAACCTCATTTTCACCATCAATTGCGACTTCACCACCTTCAGTAACGAAAACACCATTGACTTTACGGCCCTGAAATTTAGCCTTCGCACCACACTTACAAATAGTTACCAACTCCTCTAAATCATCAGCTAATTCCATAAGTGGTGCACTACCTCTAAAAAATTTAGTTTGAAATGTAGTCCTTAAACCATAGCAAATAACTGGAATATCATAAAGTTTTGTGACAAGCCAAAAATCATTAACTTGAGCTGGCGTTAAGAATTGTGCCTCATCCACTAAAATGCAGGCGACATTCTTAAAGTCAATAACTTCTCTAACATTATCCTTAGGTCTTAGCCAAACATCGACTTTCTTTTTTATACCTAATCTTGATACAATACATTTGCCACCTTTAGTATCAATTGATGGTTTAACAATTAACGCTTTTAATCCTTTTTCCTTATAATTATGTGCCACTTGTAGAAGAGCTGTTGTTTTACCACAATTCATCGCACCATATCTAAAACTAAGCTTCGCCATTAAAATCTTCCCCCTCGCTTGGTAAAGTCGGTAACATCATTAAAATCTTATTTTTATATTCTTGACTAAATAATGGAAAATTAATCTTGCGCGGTGTCATAATATATCTATAACGATCAACATCTTCTAAATTTTTACCACTTATTTTAGCTATCAATTTATCAATAAAGTCACCATACATAGCAAGAAAATCTTCATAATCACCAAAGCTTTCTTGACAATGTTCGTATAAATTCTCTGCCATTACATCGAAATCATCAAGTAAAACATCAACTCCCTCATGTTCATCTAAAATACCATATTGTTTTTTAATTGATGATAACACTTCTGCTTCATTAGCATCACAATCTAAATATAATTGTACTAATTTAACAAGTTTTTGCCTTTCTTCAAGTAAACTTGGAAAAAATAATTTTAATTGAATATATATTTTTAAAAAATCAATTATAATTAATCGTTTGGCCTCTCTTTTTTCACTATAGAGTTTATTAATATCATCGCAATACATATAAATCCCCCCTAAGCTCTTGGATGACTATGTAGATAAATATTTCGCAATCGCTCATTTGAAACATGTGTATATATTGTTGTCGTGCTTAATGATTCATGCCCTAAAAGTTGTTGTACACTTCTCAAATCAGCGCCTTCATTCAGCATATGTGTTGCAAAAGTATGGCGCAAAACGTGAGGTGAAATATTTAATTTAATTCCTGCTTTATCTACTGCTAAATTTATAATTTTTCTTACTTCTCGGTCATTTATTTTATTTCCTCTTACTCCCAATAATAAATAATCGGTATGATTGATATTATATTTATCATAAAACAACTCTAAATATCGGTTTAAAAGATTCAAGCAACGACTACCAAATAATACAATTCGTTCTTTATTACCCTTTCCTAAAATTTTAATTTCACATCTTTTAAAATCAATATCATTCAATTTAATATTAATTAATTCACTAACTCGAATGCCTGTAGCATATAAAAGTTCTAAAATCAAAGAATTTCGACAATCTAATGGAGTATCACCATCAAAAATATTTAACAATTGGTCCAACTCCTTATACGGAACAAACTTAGGTAATTTTTTTTCTACTTTAGGGTTAGATATCAAAGTCATAGGATTATTTTCAATCAAGCCTGTTTTTAATAAATATTTAAAGAAACTACGAAGAGAACTAATATGCCTAGCAATGCTTTTATTCGTATATTTATGCTCATAAAGGTATGATAAATACTGTCTGATAATTTGATAATCAACTTTAAAATTGTCATAACCAATTTCATTTAAAAAAGTTATAAATAGTTCTAAATCATCACGATAATTCAAAATAGTATTATGAGAATAATTTTTTTCAAATTCTAAAATTTCTAAAAAGTCTAAAACCGTTTTTTTCATTTATGATAACCTCGTGCTTGACGATATTCCTCAGCAAAAAAGTCGGCTATCATTTTTTCTAATTTAACTTCACCATTATCAAATAAAGGAATAATATTCTTATAACGTTTTTGATATTTTTGTAATAATTCTAAATCGTTAGTAACTAACAATATTTTGGCATGATTCACTTTAGCTATTGCTAATAATAGTTCTAAATGTTGGCTATCATTTTCAACATAAAAAATAATAATTTGTGCTTGATTAAAAGAATCGTTTATCTCAGCATTAATTCTTTTCATATTTCCAATCGTAATAATCCCATTATAACAAATTTCAGTAGCATTAATAATTGAAGCCACTCTTTGATTATTTTCTATCTTTGGTGTATCAGTTAAAATGACTAGTTCATCATCTACAAAAATATTTCCATAATACTGTTCAAAATAATCACCTGTAAAAAATTCATATAATGGTTCTTCATACTCAAGTTTAATATCAAACTCTTCATGGTCATATTCTTCTAAAGAAACATCTTCTTTAATAATTGAACTTGGTTTAATTGGTTTTTTTACAAGTTTAGTTTTACTAGAATCTAGTTTTCTTAAATGTTCTTTCCATATTTCATCAATACTTGGCTTATGGTAAATTTTTCGATATTCTTCATAGCGATTCAATAAAGCTCTCATAAACAAATAATATCGTTTACTACCACCTGTTAACCCCGTATCTTCTTTATCTTTTCTTTTTAATTCCTTAATGTATTGATTAATTCTTGTTATTTCGCGATGAAATTGTGTTATACCACGTAAAATATATACATCTTTAATAACACGGCCATATCGTCCAGATAAATCACGCTCACTAGTCCATCTCAAAAAGTGTTTATCTTTAATAATATGATTAAAAGCAACTTTATGCTTTTTATATAAAACGCGTTGTCCATTTTCACTGTATACACCATCGCCATAAATTCTAACCGCACCATCAGCTGCATGCGGATATTTCTTTTTAAATTCAGCTAACTTAGCTTTATACCTTTTTCTAATATCGTCAGATGAAATAAAATTAATAGTCAAGCGATCAATTTCGTAAATTTCACCCTCATACAATTTAACTAACTCATTTTGATTTCGACCATTTACGATACTTAAATACACCATACTATCACCAATTTAATTATACCTTTTTTATATTTAAAAAATCAAGCATTCGCTTGATTAATTATTCTCACTAAAACGATCTACACCCTTGGTAAAGTCATCAACCAATTGATTAAATTTAACCAAATTATCTGCCAATTCCTTTTTCTCTTGTTCACATTCAGCTTTAGCCTTAGCAATATTAGCTTTTTCAACATCTAATTGTTCTTTACGTCTAATTAAGCCATTCTCAACTTGCTCAATATTTTTTTCACGTTCTTTAAATGCATTTAAAAGTTCTTCTTCTTTCTTTTTAGCATCGTCTTTAATTCTCAATTTTTCTGTTTCAAATTGTTTCTTCTGATTTGCTAAAATATCTTGTTCTACTTTTAGTTTACGAGCTTGCTCATCTATTTCTTCTTTGCGAACTTTTAGTTTATTATATACTTCATCTTTATAAGCATTAATTTCTGCATAATCAGCTTTTTTCTTTTTTTCAAATTCGTCATATAATCTCTGTAATTCACGATATCGTTCTTCCATTTTCCGTTTAACATCGCTAGCTCCACGTACATTATCGGAAACTTTTGCAAATAACTGTTCTAAATTATTTGTACTTTTAACTGTTTCTTTAACCTCAGGCGCTGACATCTGATTAAAGCCAGGGGTTTTAATTGTTTCAGGTTGGGCAGAAACAGGTTTTGGAATAACTTTTGGAGCCTCAACAACAACAGAATTCATCTTTTCAACCTTAACATCATCTTTTCGGCTTTCTAAAGAGCCATTTAAGTATGCATCAATATTAGTAGCTAATTGATCTAATTTGTTTTGATAAATATTTTCTTTAGAAGCATTAACATCCTTATTTGGAGTTACTGTAGTATGTAAGGTAGGGGTTTTATTCTCTACTTTTGAAGGCACTGATTCATTTTTTATTTCTACTTCTGGTTTTGTAACTGTCTGTTCAGTATACAAATCTACATTTCTTTTAACTGGTTGTACTGGTTCTTTGGTTTCAGCATAAAAAGAAGCTAAATCTTCATCTTCTTCTTTAACTGTCGTCACTGCTTCTTCATCATCAAGTAAAGTTAAAGCATCATCATCTTCATATTCAATACCTATAATTTCATTTAATATATCATCGTTAGCTGTGTTTACTTTTGAACTCATAAATTCACCTCTTTATTAAGACATTTTATTATCGCCGCGATAATCATCAAAAAACTCTTTAAAATTGTGACAATTATTTAACATCTCTTTAGTTTCTAATTGTAATTTTTGCTTTTCTAATTCTTTATACTTTTCAAATTCTAATTTTACCGCTTGAAAACTTTCTTCATCCAACTTTCGCTGTTTTTCATATTGACGCCGCATTCTTTCAAAACATTCCCTTTCCTGTCTTAATGTTTCAAATTCCAATTGAATTCGTTCATACGCTAAATCTTTTTCAACCTCTAATTTCTTGCGTTCACGTTTTAAAAGTTCTTTTTCAACTTCAATATCTTTATCAGCTAATGGTTGTAAAATTTCTATTTCTTCTGTTGGTTCACTACGTAAAATAAGTGAACTTCTCCATTTATTTACTAATTCATCACGCATAAGCACAACCTCTTTACTCTCTAATACACATTATAGCACATTTTTAGAACAAAACAAATAAAATTAAGCACTAACATCAAAATCTACCATAATTTTTTGATTGTTTCGATACTTTTCTTGAATAAATCTAAAAGGTGTCATTATTTCTTTTGTATTTTTATATTTAATCATTATTTGAATATAATATTTATTATTTATTTTAGGAGTTAACGAACTTGTTGGCCCTAAAACAATATCATTAACTAATTTTTGAGATAAGTATTTCTGTATTTTTTCTCCTTCACGTATACATAAATCATAATCATTGCCAACAATCTTAATGATGGATAAATTATAAAAAGGAGGATATTTTAAAACCTTTCTAATACGCATCTCTTCTTCATAAAATGCTTCATAATTGTGCATTGCTGCATTAATGATACTATAATGATTTAAATTAAAACCTTGTATAAAAACTTGACCTATTTTATGAGATCTTCCTGCACGACCAGCTACTTGATTTAACAAGGAAAAAGTTCGCTCGGCATTTCTAAAATCCGGAACATTTAAGCTAGCATCACCATTGATAACACCTACCACAGTCACATCATAAAAATCTAATCCTTTAGCAATCATTTGGGTTCCCAATAAAAGTTGATATTTTTTTTCGGCAAAAGCAGAAATTATTCTTTCATGACTCCCCTTCTTAGAAGTGGTATCAACATCCATTCGAACGATTTTAACACTAGGAAACATCTCTTTTAAAATTTCTTCTAATTTTTCAGTTCCCATGCCAAATTCATTAATATTTTTACTGCCACACTCTGGGCAAATATAACTTTTAGAGGTCGTATAATTACAATAATGACATTTCATAATATTATTTCGTTTATGGTACGTTAAAGGAATGTCACACGCAGGACAAGTAATTTTATATCCACATTCGTGACACATTACAGTTGTTGAATATCCTCGTCTATTTAAAAGCAAAATAGCTTGTTCACCATTTGCAAAACATCTTTCTAAAGCCTTGTATAATTCTTTTGAAATTACTTTATAACCATTTTTAATACTTTCTTTCATATCAATAAGTTTTACTTGTGGCAATTTATTATTAATTCTTTTTTTCATAGTTAGTAATTCATAAATACCTGTCTTAGCACGCGTATAACTTTCAATTGAAGGCGTTGCGCTGCCAAAAACAACTGGGCATTGATGATATTTTCCACGATATAAAGCTACATCGTTAGCACTATATTTAGGAGTATTTTCTTGTTTGTATGTTGCTGTATGTTCCTCATCAACAATAATAATTCCTAAATTAGTAAAAGGTGCGAAAATAGCACTTCGAGCACCAATCGCAATGTTTACCTCTTTTCTCTCAATTTTACGCCACTCATCATAACGTTCACCATCACTTAAACGAGAGTGAAGAATAGCCACTTTATTACCAAACCTTTTTCTAAAACGGTTTACCAATTGAGGAGTTAAGCTTATCTCTGGTACTAAAACGATTGCTTCTTTTCCAATTTTTAACATATGATCAATAGCATTTAAATAAACTTCTGTTTTGCCACTTCCAGTTACACCATACAGTAAAAACGGTTTGAAAATATTTTGATATTTCAAAATCTTATCAATAGCATTTTTTTGTTCTTCCGATAAAGCAATTTTTTCTTTAATGGTTGTATCTTCATTAAATAAACGATATTGCTCAACTTTATATTCTGTAACAATTCCTTTTTTAATCAAAGTTTTTAATGAATTAAAATTAATAATTTCACTTTTAGCAACATCGCCACTTTTTAATTGTTCTATTAACAACCTTTGCTTTTCTGTAGTTGGAATATAATCATTTTTAACTAATTTAAGATACGTAACATACTTTTTAGAAACTTCTACTCCATGTTTAGCCTTTAATGCCTTTGGAAGCATTGTCTGATAAGCTGCAATCAAATTACATAAAGTTTTCTTACTAATATATTCGCCTAGTTCTAATAATTCTTTATTTAATACTGGTTCTTCGTCAATAACATCAATCAAATCTCTTAACTCAAATTCTAAATTAACAGTTTTATCATATATTTGCAAAATAAAACCTTCTAATGTACGGGTGCCAAAAGGAACCATAACTCGTTTACCGAGGGCTACTTCATTCAATAAATAAGACGGTACCTGATAAGTAAAAGTCTGAACAATTTGTTTAGCTTTAATTTCAACTAAAACATCTACAAGCATGTTATCACCTAAGGTAATTGTAGCATTATACCTTAAAGGTGTCAAACAAAAAAGATGTCATTTTAAACATCTAATAGCATCTTTAATTTGCTTCTGATAAGAATCAATACTTTTGTAAAATATTGCCTGAATATTTTTCTTTTTGTTTTGCTTCTTTAAATATGCTTCTTCAAACTTTTTGTTAACAATTTTTTTAAATGTTTTACTATCCATCGAACTATCTTTAACTAGATTTTCTATGATTTGTTCTAAAAAGGAACGATAATAATCTTCGGTACTACTATTTAAGTTCTCTTGATGAAGCAGTTGATAATTTATAAAACAAATATTTTCAAGTTTACGTTCAAAACTATCTTTTTGTTTAGCTTGAACTTTTTTATTATAAAATGTCTTGCGAATCAAAAGATAGTTTTCTAAAAAATCCCAAAGTTCTAATAATTTTTTAAAGTTTTGATCCTCTAAAATTACATTCGTACGATGAATTGGCGATCCAACTAATCGAACATCTTTTAATGACTTAAAGAAAGACGATTCACTAATATTTTGTAAAACATCTAATAAACGTTCAATTCGTTCTTGTGCGCTTAATCCATAAGCACTTCCTTGATCATCTTTTTTACAGCATGATTTAATTTTAAATTCAATCTCAACATTTTCTAATTCCAAAAAAGTTTGACTTTTAACTATTAATTCTTTTTTATCAGACAGTCTTAAACGTTCTAATAATTCACGATATTTTTCATTAATAAAATTGTCTAATTTTAAAATTAAAGAAATTAAAAAACGATTTTCATATAATTTTTTAGAGTCACCAACATCTAATATTTCTTGATAAGGGTTAAAAACCGCATTTTTTAAAAATGGTATATACTTTTCGACAATATCAATCCAAGAATAATCTATTGGAGCAAGATTAAGATTATTATCACCTTCAACACTCAAATTAGTTTGTTTAATAAATTCATCATAGTTATCTTCAGATATTGAAAGTATAAAATCTAACAGTCTTTTATTCATAAAATCATCCTAACTAATAATAAAATTAATGCCTTGAGCTCTCCATATTTCTTGATATCCCTCATGTGTTTCTAAAAACTGTTGATTGACAAAAAGATAATCAAAATTAGTAAAACTTTGTTCATTAACCTTTAATATGTCAATATGATTGAGCGCTAAAACATAATTTTGTCTTTTTAAAGAGGCAATTGTATCTTTATCTTCTACAATATCGTCATGTTTTAAAACCACTACCACATTTTTTTTAATACATTCTATCTTAAAAATTTCTGATAAAATTTTACTATATTTTTGACGTTCGAATATTTCAATAGGCATTTCTAAAAAATATTGTGTATTGTGAATTCCTTTTAGGAAATCATAAACAACTTTTAAAATAGTTTGTTCTAAACTTATAATAGAATGTTCTAAAATAATGTTTTTATCAATTGCACTATCAATTTCATTATCACTATATTTTGATAATAACTTAATATCATAAATAGGTTCTACTAAATATTTATTATCATAATCCATAATTTTTTTTACTTGAATAGCATAATTTGTTCCATCAAATAATTTGAAAGCTTTCTTAAGACTATGCATATTTTTTTTCGTAATAGATATTAAACTTTCTAGCATTTCATCGTACTCTTCATAATTTTTAATTCTGATTTTAGTATGATATTTATTCACAAACTGTTCTACAATAACATCAGCTTCACCTGTATAAAGTTTAAAACATTTATCACTTAAACAAATACCTAAATAAATGACATTAGAAATTAAAATAATTGTCGCTTTATCTCTTTCAATTTTATCATTCAAATTATTAAGTCGATAAAATTGAACCGTAGATGATAACGTTTTACGAAGTAATAAATCTTTACTTTTTTGAACACTAAATAATTCTTCAACTTCTTCAAAATCATTATTAATCCTCAAATAATAATTATCTATATATATATCAATAATATTAGATAAAGTTTTTGTGATTTTATTTTTATTATTAATAGTATATTTAAAAAAAGTATTAGCGTATTCTAAAATCATATTTTTACTCTTATCAATAAATGCCGAAAAAATATCATTTCCCATAACCTACACCTACTCTCACTATCTTAAATAATATCATATTTAATAAAGTAATTCAATGAAAAAAGCAACTGTAGATACAGTTGCTAAGCTTGAACAATAAGGCAAGTTGTTAAATCAATGTTAAGCTCTGTTAATAACTTGTTTAATTCTTTGTTTGAAGCTGGTGTAGTATACTCTTTATTATTATAATCAGTAATAATATACATAGGACCAATGTCTTCAGTTTCATACTTATTTAAATTATCAATTATATTTTCCAAAGAATAATCATAAATACCTACTTTAGGTTCAATTTCTTTTGCCACCGTTGAATAAGTATAATAATATTCATAAGTATTATCATCATACAATCTTAGTATAGGAGTTAAGCAATTAACACCACTAAAAGAAATTTGGTATAAAAGGTTAACCGGCTTTTCTTCTAAATAAGATTCATCATTATTTATTAAACTTAAAATAATGTTTTTTTCATTTTTATATAAAGAGGCTGTTTTATAAATTTCTTTTTTATCTTGGATTTTAGATTCTTGAATAACATAATCCATAATCATTTTTATATTGTCATCTTTAAAATCAACTTCATAACTACTATTTTTAATAATTTCAAAATCCGTATTATAATTAACTTTTTTTACCATTATTTGATTATCATTAACAAAAATAAAATATTCTAAATCGTCATCTGCAGTATATACAATTTTGTAATCATATTTTTGAACACTTATATCAAAATATTCCTCACCTTGTACCAATGACAATAACACAGCATTTTGATAATCATTTAGATTTTTTTTATAAATAGTCTTAACTTCTTGTTCACTCATTTCTAACTCTTCTTTAACAAATTTTTCTACTTGTTCTAAATGATTATTTGAATATTTTAAAGAGTATTTAACCGGCTCGTCATTTTCACAACTATCACACAATTTATATTCTAATATTTCAATATTATCGTTATAAATACTAATATTATATTTAGAACCAGGATCTTTTTCATCAAAATAATTGATTTCGTAAAGAAGTTTTCTTTCAAAATGATCTTCGGCCTCAGGTAAACTGATAACAATTAGAACCATAATCGCTATTAAAACAACCACACTTAAGACAATTTTAAATTTTTGCTTCATAATGCTACTCCTAACTATTTTTAATCATAACACAAATTGAAAGAAAAAACAATTTAAGTAAAATAAAAGGAAGTTATACTTCCTATTTATTTCTTAAAACAGCACCTACTTTAGTTTCTACATCATGAATAATTTTATTAAACACTTCCATTACTTCTGAATCATTCAAAGTACGGTTAGAATCTTGAAAAGTAAGTGAAAAAGCAACTGACTTTTCATCATCACCAATATTATCGCCAACATAAACATCAAATATGTCAACATTAACTAATAATTTACCACCAGATTTTTTGATTTGTTGTAATAATGTTCCAGCTGTTACATCTTTTTTAACAATAAATGCTAAATCCTTATTAATTTCTGGATACTTAGACGCCTCCTTAAATTTAATTGGTTTAATCTGTTTATTATAAATAGTAGTCAAAGATAATTCAGCTACATAAATTTCATCTTTAGCCATACTTGGATGCACGCGACCCACAATACCTATTGGTTCACGATCTAACAAAATTTTAGCACTCATTCCAGGATGCATATCGGCTGCATCAGTGACTTCAAATGTATATCTATTTTTAAAACCTAAATAATCTAATAAATTTTCTACTACACCTTTAATGGTATAAAAATCACATTTAATCGTTTTATGTTGCCATTCTTGAATTAAATAGCTACCTTTCATTAAGATGGCAATTTTGCTGTCTTCATTATAAGAGGCATCATATGTTTTAGCTATCTCATATAATAAAACATTTTTAACATGACGTGCATTATTATATTCATAAACATTCATTAATGAAGGCAAAAGACTAGTTCTAACAACAGATTTATCCATACTCATTGGATTTGGCAATACTACTTGGATTTTATCTTCATATCTAAACTTAGTGGACATTTCTGCACTTGTCAATGTATAAGTTTTAGTTTCTGTAAGCCCTAAAGTACGCAACCTTTTAGATGCTTCTTTACGAATTTTAACATCACCAACATATACACCTCTTCTTGTTGGAATAACTGGTAAAGTCGATTCTAAATTATGGTAACCATACAATCTTCCAATTTCTTCAGCAATATCATTAACATTCGGATCAATATCTAAACGACGATTTGGAATTGTTACAGTAAATTCGCCTTTTTTAATTTTGTATGGAAAATCTAATCGTTTTAATTCGGTTTCAACATCTTGATCAGTTAGTTCAATACCTAGTAGTGAATTAACTTCTGAAGTTACAAATGTTACAATCTTTGGTGTACGATCTACTTGATCATATTGAACAATACCACTTAAAATTTTAGCATCTGCATATTTTTCTAATAAATGACATGCACGTGCTAAAGCAGCAGACGTATATTCATAATTTAATCCTTTACCATAACGTGTTGAAGCTTCACTACGCAAATCTAAACGAGATGCAGTATAACGTATACTTACAGCATCAAAAACAGCACTTTCAATTAAAATGTCTTTAGTATTCTCATCAACATCAGTATTCAAACCACCCATAACTCCGGCAATACAAATTGGTTTATCACCATCAGTAATAACAATATCACTACTTTTTAAAATACGTTTATTTCCATCTAAAGTAATAATTTCTTCATCATCTTTAGCATCTCTAACTAAAATTTTATTTCCTAATTTATTTTTGTCGAAGAAATGTAATGGTTGACCATACTCTAACATGACATAATTAGAAATATCTACAACATTATTAATTGGACGCATTCCAGCTGCAATTAATCTCTTTTTAATAAAATCAGGTGATTCCTTAATTTTAACATCCTTAACCATTTTACAGTTATAATACGGGCATTTAGATGTCTCGACACTCAAATCAACATAATCTTTTGTATTTTCTTTTATTTCTTTATAGTCTTTATTTGGTTCTACAACAGGCTTATTAATAATACAACCAATTTCATAAGCAAAACCTAAATGATAATAGCAATCGTTATTACGATGTTTATGAACATCTAACTCATATAAAACATCATCTATACCTAAATATTCATTGGCATCGCTTCCTGGTTTTAAAGGCGATTTTACTTCTTCAATACCTTTATTAAAATTTTCTTCAGTCCGCTCTTCAACGCCTACTTCGCATAAAGCACAAAGCATTCCATTTGACTCTTGACCACGAATTTTGCCAGCCTTAATTTCCACGCCACCAGGTAAAATACAACCTGGTAAAGCAACAATAACCTTAAGGCCCTTACGAACATTAGGAGCTCCACAAACAATTTGAGTTACATAATCGCCAACATTAACTTGACATAAGTGCAAATGATCACTGTCAGGATGGTCCACACACTCAATAACTTCACCGATAACCAGATTATTAATATGATTATCAATAACTTTTTCAACATTGACCCCCGCTTTAGTAACTTTAACAGCCAATTCTTTTAAATCTTCGCCAGTAAGATCAACATAATCTTTTACCCAATTTAAGCTTATCATTTTAAGCCTCCTTTCTATCGAATGTTGCGGATTCTCTCAAATCCGTTTGATAGAATGTTCGAATATCATTAATTCCATACTTTAGCATTGCTAAACGTTCAGCCCCGAAACCGAAAGCGAACCCACTCCAAACATTAGGATCATAACCGCAGTTACGAAGAACATTAGGGTGAACCATACCAGCACCTGATACCGTTATCCACCCAGTATTTTTACAAAGTGAACATCCTTCACCATGACATTTAAAGCAAGAAATATCCGTTTCAACTGATGGTTCCGTAAACTGGTAATAACTTGGTCTAAAACGAGTACGACAATCTTCTCCAAATAATTTTTTAGCAATCACATCAAAAGTTCCCTTTAAATCAGATAAACTAATATTTTTATCAACTAATAAACCTTCTATTTGCATAAATTGATGTGAATGTGTTGCATCATCAGCATCTCTTCTATAAGTTTTACCAGGGCAAATCATTCTAACTGGAGTATTACCGTCAGTACTTAACATCGTTCTAACTTGTACTGGAGATGTTTGACTACGTAATAAAATTGTTTCGTCTTCAATATAAAAAGTATCTTGCGCATCACGTGCTGGATGCCCCTTTGGAATATTTAATAATTCAAAATTATATTTATCTTCTTCAATTTCTGGCCCATCGACCACATCATACCCCATTGACATAAATACTTCTTCTACTTCTTCTATTAAATGTTCCAAAATATTTGGTGCTCCTACTGGTAGTTTCGTACTAGGTAAACTAATATCAATTTTTTCATTAGCCAATTTTTCATTTAAAATTTTAGTTTCAATTTCTTCTCTTTTACTTTCTAATAATGATGTTGCTTCAGCCTTTAATTTATTTAACTCAGCCCCAAAAGTTTTCTTTTCCTCAACTGGTAAGGAACCAATTATTGAAGAAAGTGCAGTTATACTTCCTTTTTTACCTAAAAATTCTGTTTTAACATCATTTAAACTATTTAAATTAGTAACACTATCTAATTTTTCTTTTAAATTTTTTAATATTTCTTCTTTATTTTCCATAATGACCTCCTTATAAAAAAAATCACATCCTAATAAGGACGTGATTGACGTGGTACCACCTTAATTCACTAGCAAAACTAGCCTTAAGACTATAACGCGTCACCGTTATAAATTTTCTTTTATAATGCTAGAAAGTGAATTCACAAATACCTCATATTCATTTTCCACCAACCATGAACTCTCTATTAATCAGTTAATTTGTTACTACTCTTTCATCTTCGCTTTTTCAAAACAAGTTTATTATAACATTCTTTTATTTTAAAGTAAAGATACTATATAGGTTTTTTCATTACCTAAAACAGATGGTTTGCCATGCCCAGGATAAATCATCACATCGTTAGGATAGTCAATAATCTTTTTTAACGATGATATCATCGCTTCATTGCTTCCTCCTGGAAAATCAGTTCGCCCAATACTTTGATAAAATAAAAAATCACCAGTAATCATAAATTTATAATCTTTGAAATAAGTTGTAATCGAATCTTCTTTATGACCTGGTGTATAAATAATTTCAAATTTAAATGGGCCAATTTCATTTACGCCTTCTTCTAAATTATAAAAATCATAAATTACATCCGCATCAAAATACTCTAAAGCGCCAACATGATCAGGATGATGATGCGTAATAATAACACCAACAACCTCGTTATCGCCAATTACTTCTTTAATACGTAAATATTCATCCGCTGGATCAAAAACTAAAACTTTATTATCTTTTTCTAAAATATAACAATTCGTTCTTAAATAACCAACTTTAATACAATTAATATTCATTGTTGTCCCTCCCAAAAATGTAATTAATAATATTTTCTTTTAAACCTAAAGGTAGTGGGCTACCAGAAGCTTTTTGATGCCCTTTACCGCCAAAAGACTGGGCAAATTCATTTACATTAATGTTATCCTTAACTGAACGATAACTAATACTACGACTTAAATTGATTACAATAATTAAGTCGACATCAGAATAAAATTCTGCTAAAGCACTCCCAAGTTCACTACGGTATAATTCAGCAAAAACGATACCCGTTTTATATCCTTTAATCTCTTTAAAAATAACTTGGGACTTTTTATTTTCAATATAATCATTCATACGTTTACAATCCGTTTCAATTAACATTTTTTCAGTTTCAGTATAATAAAATTCATCATTAGCTAATAAAAAATCAACATAGTTATTAATAAATTTTTCTACGCCATAATAACTTAGAATAGTCATTAAATGACGTGCATCTTCACGATTATATTTTTTCCACTCCCAAGTGTCACCAAGTCTAACCAAAGAAACCATAACAGATACAGAAGGTCGCGCTAAAATTTTAATAGGATAATGCTTTAATAAATATTTATAATAAAGAGAAGTTCCACTCTCTTTTACCCCATTTTCTTCATCAATAACCGTAATAAATGAATAACGGTTAAGTTCAATACCAGAAATATGGTGATCAAGTACTTGAAACTTATCTTTAAATGATGAATTATTAATTTTTTCAGCTAATGTTTCACTAATACATAAATCAGTCATAAAAACTTGATCATATTTATCAAAAAAATTATCATTAAAAGCATTACTCATAAAATCTTCTACTTCGCTATTTTCTAACAGTTTATACTCTAAATCCTTAAATACTAATTTAGATAAAATAACTGGCATAATACCATCAGCATCAGCGATATGAGAAATTAAAAATACTTTCATTTACATACCTCCAATACTTCCTTAACTGGTCCATATGTTTTGCGATAACCATCAATTAAACCATATTGATGGATTGCTTCAATATGTGCTTTAGTGGGATACCCTTTATGTTTCGCAAAACCATATTCTGGATATTCTTTATCCAATTCAGTCATCATTCGATCCCTAGTAACTTTTGCTATAACAGAAGCAGCAGCAATACTAATGCTTTTAGCATCACCTTTAATAATCGAATTAGTTGGAATATCTAAATCAAGAGGCATTGCATCTATTAACACATATTCAAGTTTAATTTGCTTTTGAACCTGTTTAATAGCCTCTTTCATTGCTAATTTAGTCGCTTCATAAATATTTACTTCATCAATTACTTCAGGTGAAATAATACCTACGCCATAAGCTACACAATGTTCAATAATATAATCATAAAACTTTTCTCTTTTTTTCTCACTTAATTTTTTAGAATCTGTTAATCCATCTAATTCAAAATCAGCAGGCAAAACACAGCAAGCAGCAACAACAGGTCCTATTAAAGGACCACGTCCTACTTCGTCAACACCACCAATAATATTAATATTTTGCTTAAATAATTCTTTTTCATATTGCCATAAATCCATAACTAACCTCTAATAAATAAAAACATATCACGTTTATTCATATCTTGTTCTATCCATACCTGCTCAGTTGGAAAATACTGTTTTATCTTTTTTTGTAATGGTATAACAGGCGTATCTCCTAGTTGAAAAGCAATTAAAAAATGATCTTTCAAATGTTTCTTGGCATCTTTTAAGATAGCATCATAACACGCTAAACCGTCAGTCCCCTGATAATGAGCGATAACAGGTTCTGAACGAGCTACAATCTCAGCCACATCATCACCATAAGATAAGTACATTGGATTAGAAATAATACAGTCATATTTTGCAGTCAAAGGTTCTAAAAAACTGCCTAATAATAACTCAACGTCAGCTTCATTTTCTTTAGCATTATACTCAGCAACATCTAAAGCCTTATTACTAATATCAACTAAAGTTACATCACAATTAATTTCTTTTTTTAAAGCAATGCCAATGCACCCACTACCCGTTCCAATATCAGCAATTTTAGGGCAATCAAAATCAACTAAATTATTAATTGTTCTCGATATTAATTGTTCTGTTTCAACACTTGGTGTTAAAACATAGCGATTAACTTTAAGTGGATACCCGTAAAAATTTACTACTTCTTCATCTATCATACCATCACCTACACAAGTAACATTATAACACAATTGCCTAAAAAAAAGTAACGTTTAATAAAAAAATAGATTTGGAATTATCTATTTTTTCAAAGCATAAAAATCGAGATATCATCTATTTATTTCTATGCAATTGGAATTTACTAAAAATATTTACAATAAATAAAACTACTAATGAAATTATAAACAAAATCATTAAAGTTTTATAATCAAATATGATAAGTATAATAATTTGACCTAATGCACATTTAAATTTAGAACTATCTTCTATCTCATTATTTTTAATAACTTTATCATTAATAAAAGAATAACCTTTTTTAGTTATTCTTAATGAAAATGAACCGGTCTAAACCTTGTATATCTTTAACAATGTCAACTGTAATATTGTCTAAATATTTATAAGCCAAAGATTTAATTTTTTCTCCTTGTGTTTGCCCAATTTCAAAAGCAATAAGAAATTTATTTTGCAAATATTTAGGACAATTTTTTAATATTTGTTCATAGTAATATAAGCCTTCATTTGCAGCATATAAAGCTTGTTTAGGCTCATTATTTTTAACTATTTTCATTATTTCTTCATCATAAGCAATATATGGAGGATTTGAAATAATAACATCGAAAGTTCCATCAACTCCATCTAACATATCACTTTTAATAAAAGTAATATCAGCCTTCAAATTAGAAGCATTAACTCTAGCCACTTCTAAAGCTTGCTCTGATATATCAACCGCTGTTATTGATGCTTGAGGTAATAATTTTTTTAATGTAATAGCAATACAACCACTACCGGTACCTAAATCAATAATTTTTACATTATCTGGAAACGATTTTAAATAATTAATAGTCTTTTCAATTAATTCTTCAGTTTCAAAGCGAGGAATTAAAACCCTTTTATCAATCTCAAATTTATATCCATAAAAATCAACATTACCAATAATATATTGAACTGGCTCGCCATTTTCCAATCGCTTTAAACCTTGTTCTAATAAATCGGGTTTTAAATATTTTTTTAAATATTCTCGATCACTCATAAGACTCCTTCTACATAGTAAAAAAGAAAGTTTTTACTTTCTATTCGCCCCTTAATTTACGTGTTTGATCTTCATTAATTAAAGCTTCAATAATTTCATCTAAAGCACCTTCCATGACCCTATCCAATTGTTTTGTTGTAAAACCAATACGATGATCTGTAACACGATTTTGTGGATAGTTATATGTTCTTATTTTTTCACTGCGATCGCCTGTACCAATCTTACTTTTACGTTCAGCTCCTAATTCAGCTTCACGTTCTTCCATTTTTAAATTATAAAGACGAGTTTGTAATATTTTAATAGCTTTTTCCTTGTTTTTTATTTGTGAACGTTCTGTTTGTGAATATACAACTAAACCTGTTGGAATATGAGTTAGACGAACCGCACTATCAGTTGTATTTACACCCTGACCACCACATCCAGAACTTCTTGTAATATCAACACGCACTTCATTCATATCTAAAGCATAATCAACTTCTTCAGCCTCAGGCATTACTAAAACAGTAGCTGTTGAAGTATGAACTCTTCCTTGAGATTCTGTTTCTGGAACCCGTTGAACACGATGAGCACCTGATTCATATTTTAATTTAGAATAAACGTTATCTCCTTTAACCAAAAATTCAATTTGAGAATATCCACCAGATTCACCTGGTTCTTCCGTATATACTTCAATCTTCCATCCTTGATGTTCAGCATATTTGGAATACATTCTAAATAAATCTCCCGCAAAAATATTTCCTTCATCACCACCGGCTGCACCTCTAATTTCAATAATAACATTTTTACCATCATTAGGGTCTTTTGGCAATAATAGAATCTCTAATTTAGCATCCATATTAGCTTTCTCTGTTTGCAAATTAGATAACTCTTCTTTAGCAAATTCTCCCATACTAGGATCTTTTAACATTTCAGTAGCTGCTTCTATATCCGCTAAAATACGTTTGTATATTTGAAAAGCATCATAGGTATCTTTTAAACTTGCTTGCTCTTTATTAAGTTCTAAAGTAAGTTTAATATTAGATAAAGTCTCAGGCTTCGTTAATTCTTCAGTTATTTCATTAAAGCGCTTCTCTATCGTTTCTAATCTCTCTATCATACTTATCTCCTTTCCGAACAACAAAATTATACTATAAAGTCTTCTTTAAAGCAAGAAAAACAAAGAAGTAAAAAAGACTTAGTTTTTTACGTCTCTTTTAATATATACGACAAGTGAAATTATATAACATACAACAATAGTTAATATAGAAATAAATATTCCATAACTTTCAGATATCATTGTAAATTCCATAGTTTTTAAATAGTTTACATTTAAGTTTATTACTTGGCTGAACATAAAGTAAGGTATTGGAGTGTATGCTAATAAAATTATTTTAAATTGTTGAATAAAGTACCATAAAAATGGGGATATAACAGTCATAGCCATCGCAATTCCCACTGTAATTGTTGTATTTAGTGTAATGGTGGATAACATAAAAACAAGCGTTATTAGTGAAATAACTGGTATACTCACATAAAATAATTTTATTATTATATATAAATAATAATTTACTTCTATAACTTTATTATTAAAATATATTAATTTTGGTGTAAATAAATCAATAACTCCATATTTTACACTAGCATATATTGACAATAATAAAAGTGCTATAAACCACATAATATACACATTTAAAACCATATAGATAAATTTACTAAGTAATATTTTCCATCTTTTATTGGGAGAAGTCATAATCATTCTTTCTGTTCCTAAACTGTGTTCTTTACTAACTATATCACCACTAGTTAAAATAACTAAAATCATAATTACAATGCTTAAACTAAAAATTTGATTAACTACTTTTTTAGAAGTCATATAAAAATAATCACTATTCATATCTACAATACCATTATTAGATAAATCATGTTTAATATCATTTTTTATTGCATACTCTAATATACTTTTATATTTTGCCTTTTCTTCTTTAGCTATTTTTTCTACATATTTACTATCATAACCAGTTGAAACAAAATTAAGTAAACTATATATATTTAAAACATAATAATGTCTTTCAGATTCTATTTTCTTATTTACAATTTTTTGGAACATACTAATATTAGTATCATTTATTATCAGTGATACACCATTATTTTCATATTTACTTATTTCATACTCGACATACTTATAAAATTTATTTTCAGTAATTAATAAATCATATTGCTTAATTATATTATTAATTTCATCTTTACGTACTAGTAACTCATCACTATTTAAATTAGATAATACTTTAACAGCAGATAAAGCTTCATCATGTTCAAGCCACTCTAAAGATACAAATTCTTTATTTAAATATTTATCAATAAAATATAATTGTTTTTCTAAACTGATTTTTTCTCTTGTTAATGTTAATTGCCAACTTTCATAATTAAATTCTTCACAATCTTCTAATGTCAATAATTTTTTGTAAGCCGAAATTGTCTTAGGCAATATATATTCTTGATACAATTGATAATCAACATCTTCACTTGGATACTCTAAAATAAATTGATATTCATTTTCAAAATAATCAAGTTCAGTTGTGACTGAAGAACTATATGAAAAGCAATATTCTTGGGACGCTGTTACTCCAACAACTGAAAAAATCAATATTATAAGTACACCTATAATTTTTTTAAAAGTATAATTCTTAATAAATTCGCACTTCACAAGATTTATAATTTTCATAATTCACCGCCAATTTGCCCAACTGTACCACTAGTTAACTTCAGAAATTCTTGCTCTAAAGATATTTCATGTGACTTCATATCATCAATATCAATTTCGTCAATTATATATCCATTATCAATAATAACAATTCGATCACAAATGTTTTCTATTTCAGATAATATATGACTACTAATTAATACAGTTACATTCATATCCTCACTTATATTTTTAATTATATCTCTTAATTCCTTTATCCCTAGAGGATCAAGCCCGTTAGTTGGTTCATCTAATATTAATAATTTAGGTTTTTTAATTAGAGCACAGACGATACCTAATCTTTGTTTCATACCAAGTGAATATTTTTTTACTTTGTCTTTAATTCTAGCATTTAATTTAAACAATTTAACAATCTTTTCAATATATTCATCATCTTTAATATTGTTTAAAAGTGATACTATCTTGATATTTTTGTATCCGCTTAAATGAGGATATAAATCAGGATTTTCAATTACACATCCAACATTCGAAATAGCTTTCTCAAAATCTTGATCAATATTTATCCCACAAATAAACACTTCTCCTTCTCTTTCCTTATAAAGATTTAATATTGTTTTTATAAAAGTTGTTTTCCCCGCCCCATTAGGCCCAATCAGTCCAACGATATCTCCTTCATAAATCTTCATATTTATCGCTTTAAGGATTTTCTTATTTCCAAAATTTTTAGATAAATTTTTAGTCTCTAATACAATTTTTTTATCAGCTTTTTTTATTTTTCTTTTACGAATATTTCTTTCACCATTTAACAATTCTTTCACACTTACACCTAAAATTTCTGATAATGGTCCTAAATAATATATATCTGGAGCATTAATACCTCTTTCCCATTTAGAAACAGAATTATCCGTTATGTTTAATTTATCTCCAATATCTTTTTGCGTTAATCCTTTTTCTTTTCTTAATTCACTAATAAATTGTCCCATTTTAATTTGATCCATATCTATCACCAATCTCATCATAACATATTTTGCTTTAAAATAAACTGACTTATTACGTCAGTTTATTTTTTATAATAAAAAAGAAGGGCTTATTCCCCTTCAATTTCATCATCACTCATAACTACTAAATCATCTAAATCATCAGTATCATCATCTAGCGTGTCTTCATCATCATAATTTTCTTCTACTTCTTCGTCCTCTAAACTTACTTCTTCATCCATTTTTTCTTCTATTTCTTCATCATCTTCTTCATCGTCATCTTCAACAACAATATCAATAACATGACGGTCTTTTAAATCCCATTCAGCACCTTCTAAAAGTAAAAATCTTTTATCAGTTGTAAGCGATGTATAAAAATCCCCAATTTTATTAGTGTAATCTTCATCAGTAAGACCCAATAAATCACATATTTGACGGAAAATACTTGGCGTATTCATCGCATGTTTATTTTCTAATAAAATCATTTCCGTTAAATCGGCATAAGATAATAATTCTAATTCGTCTTGTGACATTTCTTTTAAACTCATAAATTCCTCCACTATCTACATCTCTGTAGGTATTTCTATAACTAATAAAGATAACATTTCTTTAATAATTTTGTTAGTAAGTCCTAACAAAGTCATCCAATCATGTTTCTTTTCTTCGTCTTCTAAACCATTTATACGGTTATTTTGGTAGAATGCATTGGCTAAAACACAAACATCATATACATAATCTGCAATATAATGTGGCATTCTATATTGATAAGCACTATTAAATGAATAATGTAATTCAATTAACTTTAATCGTAAATCGCGATCATAATTATTATATATATTATTTGAAAAATTATTAATATTAATATCGATATTACCAATAATTTTTTGAAGTCTAAGATAAGTATATAAAATATATGGTCCTGTTTTACCAACAGTTTCTGAAAATTTACTAATATCAAAAATATAATCTCTCTCTCGATTGTTTTGCAAATCTGCAAATTTTAAAACTGCATTAACAATCTTATCAATATCTTCGTCTTTCATATTAGAATTAGTTTCTTTTTTTGAAATTAAAATCTCACGGGCTTGGTTAAATAAGTTTTGAAGTTTAGGAGAATCCCCACTACGCGTTTTATAAGGTTTTCCGTCTTGACCATTAACCGTTCCATAACCTAAATGTTCAAACATTTGGTAAGGTGCTAAGGAAGCTAGGGCTGAAGCTCTAAAAACTTGTTCAAAATGTAATGCTTGACGACTATCAGTTACATATAAAATGTGGTCTGGGTGAAGATTAGTTACACGATCGTAAATAGTGGCTAAATCTGTCGTAGCATACAAATATGCTCCGTTACTTTTTTTAAAGACAAGTGGTGGAATTTCTTTATTATCAGTTTCTTTTTTGACATCGACAACAAGAGCCCCTTCGCTTTCTTTAAGCAATCCTTTTTCTAAAAATAATTTCTCAACATTAGGAATAAATGGATAAGCATCACTTTCACCTAACCACAAATCAAATGAAACATCTAAATATTTATAAATTCCCAAAATATCGTTTTCTGATACTTCACAGATTTTTTCAAAATATTGGTGATATTCCAAATCACCATCTTGCAATTTTCTGGTAATTTCTGCACATTTTTCTTTAACTTCTTCATCTTCTTTGCAAAGTTTACTCATGCTAGGATAAATTTCATCTAAATATGCAATATCTATATCATCTAATGATTTATTATCTTTTTTTATTCCATAAATAACTTGACCAATTTGTAAACCATAATCACCTAGATGAACATCAGCAATTGTTTTATGTCCTGCATAATTAATAATACGCTTAATAGACTCTCCAACAATAGCTGTTCGCATATGACCAACATGTAAAGGTTTTGCTACGTTAGGTCCACCATAGTCTAAAACAAACGTTTCAACACGACTTGGACGTGGCAAAGCAAAATATTCATTATTTTTCATACTAGCCAAACAGTTATTAATAAAAATATTACTTAGAGTCATATTAATAAAGCCAGGTTTAACAAATTCTACTTTTTCAAAAAAATCATTTTTATTAGTTAAATCGTTTACCTTGGCTACAATTTCTTCACCAATTTCAATTGGATTTTTTTTAAACATCTTGGCTAATTTAAAAACATCATCACATTGATAATCACACAAATCTGGGCGATTAGATTTAATTACATGTAAACTATCTATTTCATAGCCAAGTTCATTAACTACCATTGTTATAATTTGACTCAATTTATCTACTACCATAATATCCTCTCCCTAATATTGAACCGAATACTGAAATTCTTCTTTCTCAATTTGATAACTAATAGTAATCATACCCTCTTTAATTTCTAATTTTTTTAATTTTATTGGAATACTTGTCATATTATTATTGATGTCAATTAAACATTTAGATGTATTATCATTTTTAAATAAAAATTCTAATTTATATTCATTATTTTTCCTTATCATTTTAACACAATCATCTTGAATGTCAAGAACTACTGTAAATTCATTTTCTAAATAACTAAAATGTTTGTTATTAACGAGTCCTAAAACCTCACAATTAATTGTCTTATTCCTTGTTTTTAAAGACGTTTTTAATTTCTTTTTTGCCAATTTTCATCAACTCCATGACATTATAACATATTTATTCTTAAATTGCACTTATAATTTAACATTTTTTTCAAATACTAATCAATAGTTGGTGATATGATGAAAATAGTAAAAAAATTATTTAAATACGGTGTAATATGCCTAGTTATTTTACTAATGGGCTATTTAGGATTATATATATATGCTAAAACAACAACTAAATTAGTTATTCATAACTTAAATCATCATTTAATTTATGATACAAATGGGGAGTTAGTAAAAGATTTAAGTGAAACATGGGTGTCTTTAGACGAAATTTCACCATATGTTATCGATGCAACTGTTGCCATTGAAGATAAAAAATTTTTTGATCATCATGGCTTCGATTATTTAAGAATTTTAAAGTCACTATACGTTAATTTTAAAAGTGGTCAAACAAAACAAGGAGCTTCAACTATCACACAACAGCTTGCTAAAAATTTATATTTAACTTTTGATAAAACTTGGGAGCGTAAAATTAAAGAAGCATGGCTTACAATAGAATTAGAAGCCCAATATGAAAAAGAAGATATTTTAGAAGCTTATTTAAACACCATTAACTACGGAGGAATATATGGAATTGAAGCGGCTAGTAAATATTATTTTCATAAAAGTGCGAAAGAATTAACTTTAGCTGAAGCTAGTATTTTAGTAGGGATTCCTAAATCCCCATCAAACTACTCACCACTCATTAATGAGGAAAATGCTAAAAGAAGACAAAATTTAATTTTAACAGCTATGGTTAATGAAAAATATATAACAGATGCCGAAAAAAATGAAGCTTATCAAACTGATTTAACTTATTATGGAACACCAGAAGATAATGAACTTAAAACGCTAATGTATTATCAAGATGCAGTAATGCAAGAGTTAGATAGCATTGACTCTATCCCAGATGATTTAAAAGAAAATGGTAATTTAAAAATATATACCTATCTCGACTTAGAAGTACAAGCATCGTTAGAAAAAGCGATGGATGACAATATTGAAAACAATGAAATTGAAGTAGCTAGTATTGTTATGACGCCAACTGATGGACATATCATAGCATTAATTGGTGGAAGAAATTATTCAACTAGTCAGTACAATCGAGCGATAAATGCTAAAAGACAAGTGGGATCAACAATGAAACCTTTTTTATATTATGCCGCTTTAGAAAACGGTTTTACTACTTCAACTACCTTTACCTCAGAAAAAACTACTTTTGTTTTTTCTGAAAATCAAACTTATAGTCCTGCAAACTATATGGATAAATATGGTGATAAAGCAATTACAATGGCTGCAGCGATTGCCTATTCTGACAATATATATGCCGTAAAAACACATTTATTTTTAGGGGAAGATATTTTAGTTGATATGGCAAAACGTTTAGGTATTACATCTGAATTATCTCCAGTTCCTTCTTTAGCCCTCGGAAGTGGCGAAATTTCCCTTTATGACATGGTAAATGCATATGCCGTATTTGCTAACGAAGGAACACGAATTCAAGGAAAATTAATTGCTAAAATTGAAGATATTGATGGTAATATTTTATACAAAAATAATGAAAAAAAAGAAGCTATATTAAATAGTAGTTTAGTCTATATTTTAAATGAAGCTATGACTAGTACTTATAACTATAATTTTATTGATTATAACTATCCAACCTGTCATGATATAACAAGTACTTTAACTCATAAATACGCAATAAAAACAGGAACAACTAATAGTGACCATTTAATATTTGGTTATAATAAAGGCGTTGTTATTGGAATTTGGGCTGGTTATGATGATGGTAGTGACTCAGAAGTATCTAACGGAAAAGCTTTACGATATATGTGGCGCGATGTTGCTGAAAGATACTTGACTGATAAAGAGGACACTTGGTATGAATTACCTAGTAATGTTGTTGGAACTTTAGTTAATCCAATTAACGGGAAAATAGCAAATAGCAAAACAAAAAATGCCACGATGTTTTATTATTTAAAAGGAACAGAGCCTACATATGATAATCAAGAATTGGAAGATTTGATTCCCACAATAAAAAGTGAATAAAATTTATTCACTTTTTTGTATGTAATAAGTATAAGTCTTTTCTAATTGTAAACCAAACCAATTTTTTAGGTAATTCAAACTGTCTTGATAATATTTAATACTTTGTTCTAATGATATATTTAAAATTTGCGATATTTCATCTAAATTATAATATTGATTTTCATAATATCCATACTTTAAAGAAATAAATTTTAAATAAAGCTCATCATCAATAGGTACCAAATGTAAAATATCAACAGTTCTTATTAATAATTCTAACTGATTCGGCATACGTACTATATCATCAGCTGGTAAAGCAAGTTCTGTCACTGTTTTATTACTAGCTTCTAAAGAACTAGATAATTGATTTAAATCAGTTGCAGGCAAATCTACATCTTCACTTGTACTTGTAGCATTAAATTCAACTGTAGATTGTCCCTTAATCTTATCTTCCTTATCACGAATAATTTTTTTCAAACTTTTTAAGATAGCACTTTTAAATCCACTCTCACCACTATAATTTTCAATGCAATATATAATGGCATCTTCTGCAACTTTATTGCTATCGTCTTCTAAATACTTTAATTGCCTTAATTGAAATTTTGCTGTAGATAAATATCTTTCTACTAACAAAATTTCTAATTCAATATTACCAGCTAAAATTTCATCTTTAAGTTTAATAAATAGTTTTCTTTCGGCTAAAAAAGACACATAAAAATCTGGATTACTATCTAAATCACTAGGCATCTCATCAATGGCTTGTCTAATTAATAAATTAATTTCATCCGATGGTAAAAAAGCTATAATATCTTTAAAATTATTTGTAAATTGTTCAAGAACACGATTAAAATTAACAGTTGGTTTTATCTTTTCTTTTGAATTCCTTTTATTTTTTTTCATTAATTATCACCAAACTTCTTAATATATTCATATCCCGTTTCATCGACTTTTTGATCAAACAAATCTTTCATCTTAAAAAGTCCTCTCTTAATAATAGCTTGTAATTCACTTTCCTCTAGACCATATAATTCGGCAATCATTTTAAATGGCATTGTTCGGCCATTAATTTTTAAAAGCGCTAAAGCCGTTAAAATAGAATCTTCAAAATCTAACGTACGTAAAGACTCTTTAAATTCTGGACGGTTAATATAATCACGAAAAGCCAAATAATCATTTTTAGAAAAATCTTGACTAACAGGAACACTTCCAAAAAAATCTTCAATATCACGACTAAATTTTGGTGATGCTACTGGCATTATTTCCAAATTTCCTTTTTCTAATTCAGCTCGTAATTTTGGAATAATTTTTAAATATATTTTTTGACTTGTTTTAGCATCAGTGCCTCCTCTTTGCCCTGATTTAAAATCTTCACCATACTTCTTTTTTAACAAAGCAACTTCTTCAATATTTAAAATCTTTGTTGCTTCTAAAATTTGCTCTTCACTATACCCTTTTAATAAATCAAATAAACTGTATACACGCTTTGGTTTTGACTTTTTAACTTTTGGCTTTACAGTTTCTTTAGGACCAGTTAACGCTTTTAAAAGTTTACGCTTAATAACATTATTAAATTTTATATTTTCTTCTTTACTTAAAGTACCTCTTATTCCAGAAACAAAATCATCACCATATTTCTTCTTAACAACAGTCATCTCTTCAACTGTAAGGACATTTAAAGCTGCTAAAACATCCTCTTTAGAAAAGTTATTAAACGCTTCAAACAAGCTATATTTTTTTGTTTCTCTAGTCATTTTTTTTCTTTTAACCTCACCGGTCAACTTTTTTAATATTTTGGGTTCAATTGTTTGTTTATATCGCGAATATTCCTTCCTTGTCAAAGCACCTCTTTTTCCCGATTTATAATCACTACCATATTTTTTTTGAACAATTTGTAATTCTTCCGCAGATAAAGATTCTAATGCTCGTAAAATTTTACAAGGCTCATGCTCTTTAAGTTGTTCAAATAAGTTATATGTATAAATTTTATTTTTTTTCATGCTTTCACCTGTTAAATAGTTTAAAATTTTCACATCAATTTTTGTTTTAAATTGATGATATTCCATTTTCGTTAATGCTCCCCTTTTTCCTGATACACCATCATTACCAAATTTCTTTTTTACTAATTGCCATTCGTCTAAATTTAATGTTAGCAAAGCAAACAGAATCTTTTCTTTGGCATAACCACTATAGTATTCAAAAATACTATATCTACTTTGTTTAGCTTTTGCCTGCATATTAGCAATTCGGCGAGTCTCTAAAATTAAAGCAAATTGTTGCAATAATTCTTTAAATACTTCATTATCTACTTTTTTTAATTGAGAATTAAAATCTACGCCAAATATAATCTGCATTATTCGTATTTCATCTATATCAAGACTAAATAATGCTTCAATTATTTCATTAGGGCTATATTTAGAATAATAAGCATAAATTGCTAATTGAGGAGTTGGAGTTTTACCCTCAACTACTACTGTTTGTTTTGATTTAGATGCTACTTTTTTTTCTGACGCAACCTTTAGAGAATTATTACCCGCTCTATAAAAATCTTTATTACTTTCATCAAGATAAGCTAAACCAGTCTGTGGCGAATCTAAATAGGCTGATAAACCTCTCGTTTCTTTAATACGGCGCATTTTTCTGATTGCCTTTGCCTCAATTTGCCTAATTCTTTCACGTGTTACGCCAAACAGTTTACCAATTTCTTCTAAAGTTTTTTCTCCGTCCCCTTCTAATCCAAATCGATATTTTAAAATCCTAATTTCACGTTCAGATAAATTAGCTTTATTCATAAGACTTATTAAAACACGGTTTAAATCAGTGATTTCCACTTCAGCATATTGATCTTTTTCATCTGGTATAAAACTTTCAAGTTCAGTATCTTCATCACCAACAATAGTATGAATACTTACAGGATCTATATTACTTCGATAAATATTTTCAACTTTCTGAAGACTCCATCCTAGCTCATCTGCTATCTCTTGTAAAGTAACATCACGATTTAAAATAAAAGACAACCTTCTTTGAGTGATAATAATCTTATTAAAGCTTTCTTTAACATGAACTGGCTTTCTAATTGTTGAACCAAGATCAGAAATAGCCCGATCAATAGATTGCCTTATCCACCATGTTGCATAAGTTGAAAACCTATATCCTTTATTAATATCAAAACGGTCAACAGCCTTCATAAGACCAATATTACCTTCGCTAATCAAATCAAGAAGATCTAGACCACGTCCAATTCTTTTTTTAGCAATACTAACAACTAATCGAAGATTACTAGAAATAAACTTATTTTTAGCATCTACATCACCGTTAGCAATCGCTATTAAATGGGTATGTTCCTCTTTGGCATTTAAAAGCGGAATTTGGTGAATTTCGTGCAAATATGCTTTAACTGAGTCTTTATGATAATAATCTTCTTTAGAATAATCATCTTTTTCTTCTTCGTCATCCATACATATTTCAATATTTTTATAGCTTAAATAAGCATCAATTATTTGTGATAACAAATCATAAGAAGGAATATGCTCTAAAGTTTCTAAAGTTAAATTTTTAGGCAATTTCGCAAATAAGTGATTTAAATTATTTTCCAAAATAGGTTTATTTTTAAACAAATCTAAATAAAAGTCAATTGTTGGTACAAAATTTATTTCACTAAAAAAAGATACCAAGTTACATAAATTAGCTATGTTATCATTTTTTTGCCAACGGTTTTGAAAATACAGATCAATAACAATACTATCATGTTTTAAAGAATCAACTATTAAAGCTTCAGCTCCAATTAAACTTATATGTCTAACTTTATCCAAATCAGATTTTAAACTGCTATTAAATGATTCTTTATCCAACTGACCTTGAACACGAAAAATTAATTTATTTAACAAATCTTCACTGAATAAATCTGAATATTTTTTTATTGCTTTTTTTATAAGTTGTATTATATCTTGTTTTATCTGTATCATAATTTTAACCTCGATGACAATATAGTAACATATTTTTTTTATAAAGCGCAAGAAAAAAACTACCGTTTGGCAGTTTATTTATCTTCAATAACAGCTTCTTTAGCCTTTTTTTCCTTCATTTCTTTAGGAACTTCTTTATTTAAAACAGACGAATAATCTTTTTTTTGGCTTATATAATATATATATCCAATAATCTCAGAAATTGCATAAATAATTAATAAATAACCAATCAAATTAAATAATTTACCTGTTAAAATAATAATACCCAAAACTATCATTAAAATTGAAACACCCGTAAATACCTTGGACCCTTCTTTATCAAAACTGCGAACCGCTAATCCTAAAATAAGACGGTTAATACCATTAAATAAAACCAAAGCCCCTATCGCAACCTGAATTGTTATTTTAATAATATCAGAAAACATAAAAACAAATATTCCTAAAGCAATTAAGAAAATAGCTGACATACAATCAGAAAAAGGAACATTATAATTCTTTTTCTGAACAAAATAAGAAATAAATTTTATTAAACCGGAAATAAGTAACAACCCACTTATAATATATCTAAGTACATTGAACAAATTTTCATCACCATTAAATAATAATAAAAATCCTAAAATTAAAGTCGCCATAGAAATTATTAATGAGCTAACATTAATTGGCTCTTTTTTCTTCGATACCATATCATCACATCCCGTTTTTAATTATACGCTATTTTAAATTAAAAAGCAAAAAGAAAACTAAACTAGTTTTCTTTATTAACCAAAACTTTATTTAACAATTCCATAAAATCTTCTTTAGAAATAGTTGTTGTTTGGTCACTACCAAATTTACGATAACTAATTTGTTCATTATCTCTTTCTTTATCCCCCAAAATTAAATTATATGGAATCTTATTTAATTGTGCCTCACGCATACGATAAGATAATTTTTCATCACGACTATCTAAATTAACACGATATCCTTGTTGCTGCAATTCTTCTTTAATTTTTAGTGCATATTCCAAATGATATTCATTATTAACTGGAATAATATTTACTTGAGTAGGTGCTAACCAAAGTGGGAAAGCTCCCTTCGTTTCTTCAATAATGAAAGCTGTAAAGCGATCAAAAGTTCCAAATATAGCACGGTGTAAAACAACTGGTACTTGTTTTTCTCCTTTTGAATCAATGTAACTTAACTCAAAACGTCGTGGTAATAAGAAATCTAATTGGCAAGTTGATAACGTTACCTCTGGTCCAACAGCTGGTTTTACTTCTACATCTAATTTTGGGCCATAAAATGCAGCTTCACCAATTGCTTCATAATATTCGCAGCCAAAATCATTTAAAACTGCACGTAAAGTATTTTCTGCATTATTCCACATTTCATCATCATCAAAATATTTTTCTTTGTCCTCTGGATCTCTCAATGATAATCTAAATTTATAATTTTTAATACCAAAATCTTTATATACATCTAAAATAAGGCCTACAACTTTTTTAAACTCCTCACCAATTTGTTCAGTTGTTACAAACAAGTGAGCATCATTTTGACACATACATCTAACTCGTTCTAAACCTTTTACAGCACCACTAGCTTCATATCTAAAATCAGTAGCAAATTCACCTATTCTAATTGGTAAATCACGATATGAATGTAATTTATTCCCATAAATTAACATATGATGTGGACAGTTCATCGGACGTAAAACAAATTCCTCATCATCTACTTTCATAGATGGAAACATATTTTCTTTATAATGATCCCAATGTCCTGAAGTCTTATACAAATCAACAGTTCCAACACATGGAGTATATACATGCTGATATCCCATTTCTTGTTCTTTTTTATAAATATAATTTTCTAACTGTTTACGAATTATAGCACCATTCGGTAACCATAATGGCATTCCTTTGCCAACTAAATCATGAGACATAAATATTTCTAGAGCTGAACCAATTTTACGATGATCTCTTTCTTTAGCTTCTTCTAATTCACGCATATAATTATTTAAATCTTCTTCATTTTCAAAACATGCACCATAAATTCTTTGAAGCATTTTATTTTTAGAATCGCCTTTCCAATAAGCTCCACTAAATTTAATTAATTTGAAATATTTTAATTCTTTAACCGTTTCAACATGTGGCCCACGGCATAAATCAGTAAAATCTCCCTGTGAATAAACACTTATAACATTTTCATTTTCATCCATGCGATTAATCAAATCTAATTTATATGGATCATCTTTAAACATCTCTAAAGCTTCTGCTTTAGTCAATTCATGCCTAACAATACGTTTTCCATCCTTAGAAATTTTTTTCATTTCTCTTTCTAAACGTTCTAAATCTTCCTCTTTAATTACCTCATCGCCTAAATCAATGTCGTAATAAAAACCTTCTTCGATAACAGGTCCTACCCAAAACATTGCGTGAGGGTATAAATGTTTTACAGCTTGCGCTAAAAGATGGGCGCAACTATGATTCATTATACTTAATCTTTCATTTTCTTTTATGTTTATCATTCTATTTCCTCTTTTCTAATTTTATTTTTCCACAAATGTCTCCCATATTTATTGTATAAAAAAACGCTACCTTATTGCTTAAGGAGCGTCAAAACGCGGTACCATCCTACCTTATTACTCATCATGATAACGGGATATACCCGGAAAAATCTTTCGATATCGGCTCATAGGTAGTAACTATGTACTATCTTGCTTAGGCTTCCACCATCCCTAATTCGCTTTCAAGCATCATAACATAATCATATCCTAATCATCGCTTTTCATCTATACGTGTATTATAACACAATAAATCAATTATGTTAACCCTTATTTTCTTAAATTTTTACTAATCATCTCTAAAGAGGTTGTAAGTTGTTTGATTCGAGAAATAATTCTCCCTGCTTTAATAACATCAACGCCCGATTTTGAGGTTGCTAAATGTTCTTCTAAATCATCTAAAGATAAATTAGAAGTAAAAAATGTCGTCAAACCTTCCTCCATTCGATATTGCAGTAGCGGACATAAAATTTCATCACGATTCCAAGCGGTTAAATTTTCAGCCCCAATATCATCAATCAATAATAATGGGACTTTCTTTATTTCTTCATACTTATCTTTAAAATCATCATAAAAGGCTTGTCTTAAAAATTCTGGCCAAAAAATAATTGCACTTTTATATCCTTTCTTAGCTAAATCATTAAATAAAGCCGCAATAAAATAAGTTTTACCACAACCAAAATTACCATATAAATATAATCCCTTTTGTGTATTTTCTCCATTATAATTATTAAAAAATTCCCCTATCCACATGATTGCTTCAAAACGATTTTTGTCATTTTTATGAATCTTAGAAATGGTTGCTTCCCTTAAGGATGAAGGAACATTAAAATATTTAACATTATTTAAAATTCTTTTGCTTTTTTTATCTTTTTCATTATACTTACAACTCTTATATTCAAAACCGATATGTCCGCGACTAACTCTCGGAAAATAAACATGTCCTTTAATACGATTAGGACAATTAACTAAACCTTTGCATGCTATACAATTTTTATACTCAGTAGTACATTCTTCTAAAATTGATGTGTAGTTCTTAAGTTCATCTTCACTTAACTTAGTTTTATCAACAATTTTTTTAAATACAGGATCTTTTAAGGCTTGTTGATATTCCTTATGTAAATCTATATATTGAAAATTAGTTGAATTAATTTTAGAGCTTAATGGTTCCATAAAATCACTATCCTTTTAACATTTCTTCTAATAATTTTATTTCATCTTCTGTGGCAATCGTTTCTTCTATCTCTTGATTAAACCAAGACGGTTTTGCTACTTCTTTGACCACATTTTTCTTAATAGTTGACAATTTTTCATTACGTTTCTTATATTCTGTTTCAGCAATATTCATCGCATCTTCGACTGTTTCAATATTACTCTTTTTCCACTGAGCAGCAATCGTATCCACAAATGATTTATTAAGTTTATTATTATTAATCTTTAAAACATAATCTATTAAAACATTGACAACGCCCGGTTTTAAATCTAAATCTAGTAATAAATATGCAATAATATTAAGATCACTATTTGATGGCGTACCAGTTTTATATTTGCTATTAATAAAATCATAAGGACTAGTCGTTTCAAAAAGATTAATTAATTTGGTTCTTTTAGAAACCGTTTCTGAACTACTTCGTAGATATTCTGGCTGTGTTTTATAAACAAGACTAGGTAATTTACCCATATTTTCAAATTGATAATATTTATTAGCATTTTCTCTCAATAATTTTTTATCAATTGTATGTTTGTCTGTAATCGAATTGCGAATTAGTTCTATCATACATTCATTATCATAATCATAAATAAAAGATATTTTCATTAAATAATTACGCATATCTTTAGTAATACTACGGTGATTTAAAATTTCATTTGGAATAAGGCTTAAAATAGTATTAATATCTATTTTAGATATAATTTCTAAAGGCCTCGTTGTTTTACTTTTTAAATTATAAATATCAATTGCCCGTAAAGAAGAACTACTCCATGTAAAAATGTCGCTAAATCTTACTGTAATATCTTCATAATTTTTAAGATTAATATTTGGAACTTTAAAAAATTCAACTCGTCTTTCATATTCTGACGGTCCCAAAGCATTATATAAAGCAGTGTTTAAAATAGGATTATTAATAAATTCTTTGGCACTTATCGGAGAGTATAATTCATAAACGAAATTATTAACATCACCTTTTTTTACATAAGTCTTAAGAAGTCCTATCGCTTCTAATTTTCGTCTAGCATCTAACATTTCATTAATAGTAATCATCATACTATTTAAAAGTGTATTATGAGTATATTCAGTTGAGATTATTTCTAAATGATCTAAATAAGTCCACAAAGTGTTGTAAAGATTAATAGCTAAAGCTCCTATTAAAGGTTCATACAAACTAACCAATATACGTCTTTCATCTTGTAAAACGGTTTTGTTAACAATAACAAAAGTATCAGCTGGTAATACATTATCCATAATCTCACCTCAATATTTCCATTATATTATATCATGGATTTAAAAATTAAACTAATAAATTTATAACAAAAAAAAGAATGATTTCTCATTCTAATTTTATAAAATTATGCAAATAACCATAAAAGCTACGCCTAAACAAAAAGTTAATCTCGTAACGAATAACTCGCCACCGCGTTCCTTCCGAACACTAAATAAATCACTATTACCACCACTCATGATATTAGCATCTCCACCAGACTTACCACCTTGTAATAGTACTATGGCAATTAATAATATTGATATCACGATTAATAAGATTTCCAAATTAATTACCTCCTTTGACTACACAATAATTTATCATAATTAAGAAAATAAATCAATAGTTAGTCTTTTTTTAAAACATTGATTGTTTTATTTTCAAAACTTAGAGTTGTCAAAATTTCATTAAATTCATTAACATTTAAAGCGTCAATTAAAGAATATTCATCCAAAACTACTTCATGATAATTAATTAAATTATTGTTTATTTTACTAGCAATTGAATAAATATTATCACTTCGATAAACACATGCACTCTTCATAACTTTCTTCTTTCGATTTAAATCTTTTTCTAAAACTTGCTTATCTTCCAGTTCTTTTTGAATCATTTCAATAACTTTTTGATAATCCTTTGATTCAAACAAAAGTACAATTAAAATATGCCTATCGGTCGAAATAATATCAATGTCAATAGAACCAGTAATTAGACTATTATCTTTCAACGCTTCATTTAATTTAGAAGTTATGCCTAATTTAAGTTCAAAAAAAGTATTTAGATAATATTTTAATTGATTTATATCATAATCTTGAACATTAAACTTATAAGATAAAGTTACTTTAGGGATTTCAACAGAAGCTTTAATGATATCATAGTCTTTTATAACCGTATCATCTTCATCATAAGATGCCAATTCAACTTTTTGCATAGGTTTATATTTCTTTTTATTTTGATTATTCCTAATTTCAGTCATAATTTCTTTTGGATCAAAATTACCGACAATTGTTAAAAACATATTTGACGGATGATAAAAAGTATTATAACAAGTATATAAATCTTCAACTGTTATACTACGAATTGATTCAACTGTACCAGCTATAGGATATTTTAAGGGATGAACATGAAAAGCATTATATAACGTACGTTCAATTAACTTCCAATATGGGACATCATCGTACATTTTAATTTCTTGTTCAATAATTCCTTTTTCTTTAGTAACATTTTCTTCAGTAAAATATGGTTGTTGAATAAAATCGAGTAAATAATTAAGATTTTCTTTCAAATAACCTGTACCAGAAAATAAATAAGTTGTTTTTTGATATGAGGTACTAGCATTAGCATCAGCACCATTTTTAGTATAAAACGAAAATGGATCTTCACCGCTTTCTTGTTCAAAAACTTTGTGTTCTAGAAAATGAGCAACACCTAAAGGGGCATGATAATATTTTTCACTATCAATAGGTTTAAAATCATTGTTAAAGCTACCATAAAAAGCTGATAAAGTTGCATAAACATTGCTAACATTCATCTTAGGAACTAAATTGACAATTAGACCATTTTTTAATCTTTCAGAATAAAGCGGTAAATCAAAATGTTTAATTATATTCATTTTCATTTTCTTTCCCCCCTTCTAAGAAAAAAATGGTATCTAATTTTAATTTGTGTGCTAAAGAAACAATATCTTCTTTTGTTACCATATCAATTTTTTGATTACGAACTTCTAAGGTATCTGAATTTAAATATTCAATCCCTGAATATAAAGAAATTAAACCATCTGGGCTTTCAGTTATTTCAATCATACTATTTTTATAAGTAAGAGCAGCCTTGATTATATCGTTATTGTCAAACCTTCCATTTTTTATATCTTCAACTTGTTCTAAAATGAGTGAACAAGCTTGATCATAATTATCAGCATTAATACCAGCATGTACTAATAGAACGCTTAATAAAGGTTGGCTAACAGAAGAAATACTATAACATAATGAATTTTTTTCACGAACATTTTGAAATAATTTAGAATCTGGACTTCCGCCTAATATATAATTCAAAATATTCAAAACATAACGGAGCTCAAAATCACTCGCATCTTCAATTTTGAATCCCAATAAAATTTTGCTCTGCTTAAAATCTGTTAATTCTGTTTGAAAATTGACATCTTGACGAGTTAATTCTGGTTTATAAAAATGATTTTCTGATACCTTATTACGTTCACTAAATTTAAATAATCTATCTACTTTTTCTTCAATTTCTTCAATCTTAACATCACCGACTACAAAAACATCAACAATATCATTTTTTAAGACATCTAAATAATACTCATATAAATTTTGCCTATCTATCTTTTGTAAGTCCTCCTGATAACCACATTTACGATATGAAATAACGCTATCTGGCTCCAATTCTTCATAAAGACGAATTTGACTATATAAGTCACTATTTTCTTTTAAAGAATTCAAATGATCTTCTAATATTTGATAAGCAATATCAAATGGTTTTTGAGCAAATACCCCATCTTCAACATGTGGATAAAAAAGGATTTCTTTTAAGAACGCAAATGAATCTTCAATAATATTATCATCAGTATATTTAGGGTGTAAAAAAACACAATCAAATCCCATTACATTATAAATGCCAGAAGAATAGTTACTACCACGATACCCTAATTCGTAAAGTTCTTCCGTTTGAATTTCCATTAAACGTTTAGTTGGATATTTTTGTGTTGATTCAAACAAAAGATTAACTAACATATTGCGCATTGATATTTCTTCTTTTTTTAATTTTCTTTTAAAATTAATTTTAATCATAATCGTTTTAAACTTATTAGTATTAATAATATGTAAATTATAATTAGATTTAGCTATTTTTGTATATTTCATAAATCACCTTTTCTTATTATACTCATTTACCTATTTTCTAATCGTCCTAATAACAATGCTTTTGTTTCGCTAGAAGCAAATGAAGCTTTAAGAGCTGAGGAATTAATTTGATAAAAATCTTGAACAGTAAAGCCAAAAGTTTTACTTAAAAGCTCATATTCAGATGTTAAAGTAACATTAGATACCGTCCGATTATCTGTATTTATAGAAATTTTAATTCCTTTTTTATAAAATTCGTAAATTGGATGTTTATTTATATTAGTAACAGAATTAGTCTGAATATTACTAGTTGGACATATCTCTAATGAAATATTTTTATCCTTAATAAGATTCATTGTTTTTTCATCTAAAATACAATTAATTCCGTGTCCAATTCTATAAGCTCCAAAGTTTATTGCCGCATTAATACTGTCTACACCATCAGCTTCGCCTGCATGGATTGTAAAAGGAACATGTTGTATTTTTGCATATTCAAATAATTTTGCAAATTTTTTTGTTGGATATATTGCCTCATCACCAGCTAGATCAATAGCGCATACTCCTTTACCTAAATATTTTTTAGCTAAATCAATTACTTGATAATTAACAACATCAATATGATTTCTAAGCATACATAAAATCAAGTTTGTCTTAATATTAACTTTATGCAAACCCTTTAAAATTGAAGTTATAATATCATCATCTGACAAATCAGCACTAACATGTTGCATCGGTGCAAAACGAATTTCCGCATAAATAACATTATCATTTTTTAAATCTTGTGCTAATTCATAGGCGATGCGTTCTAAATTTTCTTTACTATTCATAATTGAAATTGGTAAAGCAAATCGTGTTAAATAATCATTTAAATCATGACATTTAGCTGGCGCTACTGACAAAGAAATTGCTTCTTCTAAAGAAATATTAGCAAGTTCAGCGATTGTTTTAGGCCGAACACTCCCATCTAAATGAATATGTAACTCAACTTTTGGTATATTTTTATAATCCATTTTAATCACCTACAAATTTGTGCTAGTTTCAAGCGCTAATTCTAACATCAAATTAAAACTGTTTTGCCTTTCTTCACTACTTGTTTCCTCATTAGTAATTAAACTATTAGAAATAGTCAATAAACAAGCTGCTTTTTTGTTACATAGCTTAGCGGTACTGAAAAGGCCAAACGACTCCATTTCACCAGCTATACAACCATATTGTTCATTCAATTCTTTAAAATTTTCATGCTTTTTATATAAAACATCACTACTATGAATTGTACCATAAGTTAACTTAATATTCTTTTTTTCAGCCGTGGTCAAAATCTTTTCATTTAATAAAATAGACCCATCTAAAACATGGCTATTTTCACCATTTTGAATTTGAGCAAAATTTGATTCAGAATAACTATGCTGTGCTAAAACGATATCATATAAATTTAAATCAGCTGTATAGGCTCCGGCCGTCCCAACCCGTATAATATTTTCTACATTATAAACTGTATAAAGTTCATAAGAATAAATTCCTATACTTGGCATTCCCATACCAGAACCCATAACAGTAATTTCTTTACCCTTATATTTTCCGGTATAAGCTAACATATTTCTCACACTATTTACTAATTTTGCATCTTCTAAATATTTATCAGCAATCATTTTTGCACGTAATGGATCCCCAGGCATAATTACTGTTTTTGCAATTTCTCCAATTGCCGCTTCAATATGTGGTGTCATAAAATTCCTCCTAACTAAACAAAAGAAGAATATAACTATTCTTCTTTATCTTCATATTTATATTCATTTACATTTATTGCAATTCCAACGACTAAAATATAAGATAAAGCATATATCCAAATCATTAATGCTACAATATTAGATAAGCTTCCATAAAACAAGTCATAATTTGAAAAATGACTAGCATAATATGAATAGATAATAGTTGCTATTACCCAACCGATTGTAGTGAAAAAAGCACCTCGCGTAGTGTACTTACTTAAAATCTTCCAGTCTGGAGCTAATGTATAAATGAGTTTTATGTTAAAAAATATAATAAACATCGCAATTGGCCAACGAAGCAATAAAATTATATGTCTAAACGATTGCACAACTGCTTCTGATGATATTAAAGAAAATAAAAATTCAATTATTTTATCACCAAAAGCTAAAACTAATAAATTAAATATAAATAGCATCACTAACAAAATAATAATAAAAATTGATTTAACTCTTCTTCTTACAACATCGGAATGTGGAAAGTTATAAAGCGTATTAGATGCCAAAATAATGGAATGTGCTCCATTACTAGCAATAAAAAAGCCCATAACCATTAAAATTCCCATATTAGTATCAAATTCTTTACCAATTAAAAGAGGTGTCAATAATTCGACAATTTCAGATGGAAATGCTTGTTGAATTAAATCAATTACCGTATCCATGGATATGGAGAAAAAAGAAGCAATAAGACCAACTAAAATCAAAATTGGGAAAATAGATAAAACTAAAAAGAATGCTATTTGGCCTGGTAAAACACGAATCATTGGATTTTTAATACTATTTGATAATACCGAAAACATTCCTTTTATTTTTTTCATACTTTTCCCTCATTTACTTATTACTTCAAAATAATTAAATCTTTTGATATTTCTTCTAAAGCTTTACCTATTTCTTTTTTGGAAACATATTCACTTTCTTTCATTTGATAATACTCATCACGAATCATTTCTTTGGCACGTTTAGCTACAACATTTACCAATAAATATTTTGATCCTACTTTCGTTAAAATTTTATCAATTGATGGATATATCATAATATCACTCCTCCTACTATGATGATAACCCATATATATGGAGTTTGCAATATTATTGCAATAAATTGACAAAACTTTACGTTATTTTATTACTTCGTAAATTAATTGTTTCTTAGGCATTTGCTCATCTTCAATTGTATAACAATCCCAAATATCATTTAATCTTACATCCTTATCTGCCAAATAAAATTTTGCCAATTCTTCATTAGCTTCAACATAATCTCCAACTTTTTTTGTTAAAACAATACCAACACTATAATTAATTATATCATCCTTTGTATAACGTCCTGCTCCAATCTGACGCGCTATTTCACCTAATCCCAAAGCATCAATATGATTGATAAATCCCGCTTTTGGTGTTCTTACTGATACAACTCGTTCTGATATATGTAAATTTTCTAATTTTCCACCCTGTCTTTCAACTAATTCTTGAAATTTGTTATAAGCTTCACCATTATTAATTTTCTTAAAACATTGTATTTTCGCTTCCTCTAAATCTAAACCTAAAGTTGAAGATACAATTAAGCCTCCCATTTCTACAATTAATTCTAACAGATCAGCTGGTCCAATTCCTTTCAACGTCTCCATAACTTCTTTGATTTCCAATGCATTACCAATAGCAAAACCTAGTGGTTCATCCATATTTGTTAAAATACATACTGTTTTCTTATTATAGCGACTACCTATTTTAACCATCGTATGTGCTAAAGTCCTAGCATCGGCTAAATTTTTCATCAAAGCACCATTTCCTACTTTGACATCAATAAAAATATAATCTGCACCAGAAGCAATTTTTTTAGACATAATACTAGAAGCAATAAGTGGAATAGAATCTTCTGTACTAGTCACATCTCTTAAAGCATAGAGTTTCTTATCAGCTGGAACAAGATTGCCAGATTGGCTGATAACAGCGAGTCCAATATCATTAACTTGCTTTATAAACTCATCACGTGTTAATTCAATTTTATAACCCGGAATAGATTCAAATTTATCAACTGTTCCTCCTGTATGGCCTAAACCACGCCCACTCATTTTAGCAACTTTTAATCCAAAACTTGCTAAAAGTGGAGCTAATATAGGAGTTACTTTATCCCCAACACCACCTGTTGAATGCTTATCTATTTTAATACCCTCAATTGAGCTTAAATCAATAACATCTCCACTTTTAAGCATAGCATCGGTCAAATAAAATATTTCATCATCATTCATACCATTAATAACAATTGCCATCAAAAGTGCACTGGTTTGATAATCTTTAACATCACCATTCATTACACCATCAATCCAAAAATTAATTTCTTCTTTCGTAAGCACTTGTTTTTTTTGCTTTTTATCTATAATGTCTAAAATTGTCATATCATCACCTATAATTAAATATATCATAAACATAAAAAAAAAGAAAGTTAGTCAGACTTGTGCAAGTTATATTTTAACTCAAGTAATAAATGCAGTTGCAACTACAAAAATTTTAAAAGGAATAAAAGTTAAAACAAACACATATATATTTTGTATAGAAAGAGAGGAATTAATAAGAATGGAAACACTTAAAGTAGGTACTAAATCAAATCCTAATTCAGTTGCTGGCGCTTTAGCAAATGTTTTTCGTGAAAAAGGTGAAGTAGAAATTCAAGCAATAGGAGCCGGAGCTTTAAATCAAGCAATTAAAGCAATTGCAATAGCACGCGGATTTGTTGCTCCTTCTGGGAAAAATTTAGTTTGTATCCCTGCTTTTTCGGATATTGTTATTGACGGTGAAGATAGAACCGCGATTAAATTAATTGTTGAGGCTAAATAGCCTCTTTTTTTAATTTATTAATTTATTTATTAAAATTATCAATTTATTGTACAAACATTATTAAAAGATGATAAAATGAATATGAAGAACTTAATCTTTATATAATAATTATAAAAATGTCATTTGAAAAGAATATTAGGGGTTATATTTTTGATAGAAATGTGTGATTATATGAAAAAAAATAACATAAAAAAAAATATTATATTATTTTCAAATGCGAATAATGAGCCAAAACAAATTACTGATGCTAGATTAGAATTTTACAACAAATTAGATAATTTTAATCACCCTAGTTTTGGACCAGAAATAAAATTGGATATTGATTTTATTTCGCATTGCAATAACAAACCGACGCCTTTTCATATAGAAAAAGAAGGTTTTATCGCTTGTGATATTCATACTGCTTTTAATAAATATCCACAAATAATTGAAAAATTTTATGGAAAATTAATAGATGCAAGCGAAAATCGATATACAGCTTTGAATACTACTATATTTGAAAGTGGATATTTTATTTACGTACCTAAAAATTGTAAACTACCATTTCCTATTTTTAATCGTAACCTTAACTGTGAATTCACTAAGAATGTAATAATTGTTGATGAAAATGCTGAATTAAAGTTTATTGATTATCATAAAAGCAAAAGTGATTTTAAATGTGATACAACTGAGATTTTTATTCAAAAAAATGGCAAGTGCAAATACCTTAACATTAATATTGGAAATAATAATGAAACTTCTACCTCAATTAAGCGCGCAGAAGTTTTAGAAAATGGTAATATAGAATGGATTAATATAATTAAAGATTTAAATATATTCATGGGATATCCTACTTCTCTTTTACGTGGAGATAAAGCATTTGCTTCTTGTGTAACATTGTCTTTATCATCAAATTTTTCTTCCATTAATACGGGTACCAAAATGATTCATGAAGCGCCTAATACGAAAAGCAAAATTATTAATATAGGAAATATCCTTGATAGCGGTGAATTAGAAATTCGTAATTTAATTCACATGAAAAAAAATGCGATCAATTCTAAATCAATAATTTACTACAAATATAATAAAAATAATAATGCTAATAAATATGATAACATACCAAAATTTATTGTTAATAACGATTCATCTAAAATTTCATTTAAAATAAAAAGCAAAAAAAGCATTAATATAAATCTCAATCATTTTATAACTAAATATTTTGGAAACATTTCTCATAAAAACAAAAAATATTTAAAAAATTTACTAAAAGAAGACTTATAATCTTCTTTTTTTAATTAACTTCTTTCAAATTTAAATAATATATTTTTTAATATAGAAATTATTAAAAAACAAGCTTTTGGTCTTAATATAGAAATATGCTAAAATCAAGTCTGAAAGGAGGAAAATGTTGTGCTTAATCAAGCTGTATTAGTTGGAAGAATTGTTCAAACCCCAGAACTTCGCGAAACAGATAATGGTCATAAAGTTACCAGAGTTACTTTAGCTGTGCCTCGCTCATTTAAAAATTCCAACGGAGAATATGAAACCGATTTTATTTCTTGCATTATGTGGAAAGGAGTCGCTGAAAACACTGTAGAATATTGTAAGCAAGGTGATTTAGTTGGTATCAAAGGTCGAATTCAAAGTAGACAATATGAAACCGATGATGAACAAAAAAAACAAGCTATTGAAGTTGTCGCTGAAAAAGTTACATTCCTATCAAGCAAAAAAGCAGAAAGTTAATCTGCTTTTTTATATTAATTATTTATTTTTAAATTTTTGTATTGACAAAATATTTTTTAGTTAGTATAATTAATAATGTTGATGCGGGTGTAGTTCAATGGTAGAACTCCAGCCTTCCAAGCTGATAACGTGGGTCCGATTCCCATCACCCGCTCCAGTGACGTTTCTGTTCGAACTTTTATAGTTTGAACTTGAGATACATATCAATCCGTTCGGGTTGATTTTTTTGTGTTTACAAAAGAATTAATAAGGAAAGGATGTGATTTTTATGATAAAGTTTACTACACAAGAATTAGAAATGGAAAGTAATCTTAAACAACGTATTGAGTTTATTTGTGAGTTTTGCCATACTACACCAAAGATTATCAATGGTAGTATCAAACGAATAAACAATACTAACTTGAACTACCTAGAACCACATAAAATCATTATAAACAATACTACTTTTCTAGCATTTAACTATTCTACTGATATTTATGTAGGTAATTTAAGTAAAAAGATTAAATTAGTAGAACTTGAAGATTACATAAAGAATATGGCTTAAACACTAATGAGTTTTGCAAATGATATTGACTTTTTCTCTTTAAAACCTTATCATATAAAGCGAAAACAAGGGGAATTTACATACCAAATCTTTTTAATGGGGTTATGATTTGGAAGTACACAATTTAAAAACATAAGTTAAAGAGATAAAGGTAGTAGATGTATCTATGGGCTTTTATCTCTTATTTTTTTAGAAAGGATGTGACATGGAATAATTATGAACGAAGAAAAGAAATTATGTGGACTATATTTGAGAGTAAGCACGGAAGATCAAGCACGTGAGGGTTTTAGTTTACCAGAGCAAAAAGAACGACTAGAACAATTTTGTAAGTTTAAAGATTATGAGATAGTAGATTATTACGAAGATGCTGGTATAAGTGCTAAAACAGGCAATTTAAGACCTGAATTTGAAAGACTTAAAGAAGATATTAAAAGTAAGAAAATCAACACCATAGTTGCTTTAAAACTAGATAGAATAACTAGAAGTATCTTTGACTGGGAAAAGTTAATGACATTTTTAGAAGAAAATGATGCTTACCTAGACTGTGCTAATGATGAAATAAATACTACTAATGCTAATGGTAAGATGATTTCAAGACTTTTAATGAGTGTTAGTCAAAATGAAATAGAAAGAACAAGTGAGAGAACAAAGATAGGTTTAGCAGGTGCGATTAAGCAAGGACATATTCCAAGTCAAGCACCACTAGGTTATAAACACGAAGATAAGAAGTTAGTAATTGACTACTCTACTAAAGATATTGTAGAAAGAATATTTAATCTATATTATGAGGGTAATTCTTATCAAACTATATCTAATTTACTAAATGAAGAAAAGGTATTAGGTAAGAACAACTGGCGAGATTCTTCTATCACTGCAATACTTGAAAACGAAATATATAAAGGTGATTTCGTTCATGGTAAAAGAACAAAGCATCCTACTTATTACTTTGATGTTGTAGAACCTATTGTATCTAAAGAATTATGGGAAGAATGCCAAGTGCAAAAGAAAAAGAACTCACGTAGTTATCAAAGAACTTTAACTTATCTATATTTACAGAAACTAACTTGTCCTAAATGTGGTCGCTTAATGGGTGGAAAAGCCACAAAAAAGAAAAATGGTAATGTTTACTATTACTACTATTGTACTGACTGCAAAGTTAATTTAAAAGAAAATGTTATAAATGAATATTTTGATAATTTCGTACAGGAGTTAGTAGAATATGATAGTGTTGTTAATCAATTCTTCCTACCAATGATTAAACAAAAATTTGATGAACCTAGAGAACAATTAGAAAAGGAACTTTCAAAACAAAATGATAAACTAGAACGTATTAGAAAAGCATATATTGAGGGTGCATTTGATTTAAAAGTTTATAATGAAGAAAAGAAAATTGTTGAAGATGCTATCACAAAATTAAATGATGAACTAACTGATACCAATAGTTGTGAAGAACTTAACTTTACTCCACAAGATATACTTTTAAAACGAGATATTGATTATATTAACCGAGTTAAGTTAAAAGATGAATATAAGAAAAGAACTAAAACTTGGAAAGACTATACTAGAGAAGAAAAATCTGATTTAATTATGAGATATGTAGATGAGATAAAATTAAAACAAAGGAATAGTCTAATATACGTTGATGAAATACTATTTAGAGAAAGTATTTGCAAACCTTGTAATGAGTTATTTGATAAAGGTTATATTGATGTTAAAACCCCTGCTTTATTTGGTAATTTAGTTGGTGAACTCCGATTCAGTAATTATCTACCTGAAGAAGAAGTTGGTAAACACATAATGAGATTAAGGCAATACTATGATGTCGGTTATGAAGAAGCAACGTATTTTGTAGAAGATAGAGTTTTCTATTTTAACTTTATAAGAGATGACCGAGCAATAATAAGAGTATTCCCACTTGAAGATTATTGCAAGATAGACCCTGATATAAAAATGAAAGAGTATAAGTATGGAATTATCTATATTCGTGGTAAAGATGAATTTCAAATGCAAGATATAAATTCTGCATTTAACTATATACCTGATGAAACCAATGATAGTGTTATCTATATGAAAGAACCAATACCAATAGAAATAGGTGTTAAACCAGTAAATATGGAAACAATGAAAAATGATACTTCTAGTCAAGGGTAAATTTATTTACTCGTGAAACCCTTGACTAGAAATAATTAAATAAATAATGGAGCAAGTTTAAAACAAAAAAGTTTACTTTTCTTGTTTTAGACTTATCTATCATAAAAGATTTTTTGCTAACTTTTTAATGAAAAAAGTTATAACAAACGTGGCACGTTTTGTTGAACGAAGTTCAATGAAAGTGGCGATAGTTTGTTACCAAGACTTATGTAATTTTGTTTTATTGCGTTAGCTTTAAAACATTATGGAATAAGTCAAAAGGGTTCTAGGGAAGCCCTAGCCCACGAGGTAATTTTGATGGTACGTCAAAATACCTAGGGGGTTAAACATTTTGACAAAGCCAAAATAAGTTTAAAATAAGGAGTGTGATTTTATATATGGACTTTGAATATAAACGAGAATTTTATAATTTAAAATATGGTAAATGCCATCTAATTGATGAGAAAGAAAACTTGTATTTAATCTATGCTGATAATTGTTTTAATCACTATATCGTTTGTACCTATATTGAACCAAATTCTAATGCAATGATGAATCAAGAGTTCTTCCCTACTTTAGAAGATGCAAGAAAATATTTTAATGATAAATAAGGGGGTTGATAGTTTATGAGCGAATTGTCTTACTCACTACATTTAAGTAGTGATAAAAATAGAAAGCCATCATCAAAAAATATGGCAAAGAACAATACTTCTGGTTCTACCTCTCTATCTAATAATGCTATCCAAAATGCAAAGCAATTATCAAGAGTAGATAAACATAACTATCGTAAGTATGATAACAATAGCGAATTGATAGAAATAATCAAGGGTACTACTTCTCTTTATGAAGATGTTAAAAATCTCTATTTAGAAGAATTTGAAGAAGCAAGACTTGAATATAACAAAGAGCAAGAAAATAAAGGTAGAAATGATAGAAAGATTACTGATTACTTTAAAAAGATAAGTGATAATACTAAAAACGATCTTGCTTGTGAGATTATTATAGAACTTGGAGATAAAAAATACTGGGACACTAAAGATGATAAATTTAAACATAAAATGACTAATGTCTTTAAAGAACAACTTAATGATTTACAAGAGTTAGTTCCTGATTTTAAAATAGCAAGTGCAATTATTCATTATGATGAAACAAGTCCACATCTTCATGTTGTAGGTGTACCAATAAAATATAAAAGCAAAAATGGTATGTCTAAACAAGTTGGTAAAGGCGATGTTTTCACTAGAGATAGTTTACGTACTATTCAAGATAAAATGAGAACATTGTGTATTGCAAGTTTTAATAAAGAATATGGTCTTAATAATATCTTAAAGAAGAAAGAAAAAGGCAGAAATAAAGACATAAATGTTAAAGATATGACTAACTACCAAGCAATGAAAGAAGAACTTAATAAGGACAAAGAAGCATTAGAAATTGCGAGTAAAAAATCTAGTGAACTTGATAAAACTACAAATGATATTAAAGATACTATCAATAATCTAAAAAAAGCACCAATAGTTAAAAATACCTACACTATTTCAGAGAGTGATAGAAATAAGATTATAGACTATGTTGATAAAGTTCAGGATACTAACAAAGATTTTAAAAAGACTGAAATGTTATCAGTAACCTTAAATAATGTTGATACTGAATTACAAGAAAATAGAGAAAAGATTAAAATACTGACTGAAAATAATAAAGCATTAACTCTTAAAGTTGATACTTTATCTAAAAATATTGATAATAAAAACAAAGAGATTAAAGAGTTAAAAAATGATAATAAACACCTACAAGAAATGGTCGATTATTTCAAAAATCTATTTAGAAGATTAGTAAAATTCATTAAAAATAAGATGTTTGGTAAAGAAAAGGAACGAGAGGATTATTGGAAAGTATCTAAAGATATGTACGAACACGGAATATTTAGTGATGAAACTATTGAATCAATTAAAGATGATTATGTTTGGAATAAAGAAAATGATAAACATAAAGATAAAGGTCGAGATGACTTTGAATTATAGTTTTTAAGAGGATGTTTTATAAGTGATGAATTACTTTATAAGTAGTTTTCTTTTTTTGCTCTTAAACACTATTAAAATGCCTTAAAAAGTAGTATAATTAGATTATAAAAGTGATACACAAATAGTAATTTGTAAAGGAGGTATTTATGGGAATAGAACATTCGCAAAATTATTTACATAGTAAACAACTTGTAGC
>CALWAL010000006.1 GCA_944373145.1 uncultured Bacilli bacterium | reverse complement strand
ATATTTGACTTTAGATCTTCATGTGATGTAGAATTAGATTATTAAAAATGGTGCGGTTGAAATATTAAAAAAAAAAAAAGATACTTTTGTATCTTTTTTTTGATATAATTAAAATGGTGATAGTATGGGTTTGTTTACATCTAAAGAAAATATTAGTTCTGATGTTACAAGTACATTAGTATTTGAAACGGCAAAAGTAAAACCAAATGAAATACAAATGCTGTTTGATAAAATTGGTGCTGTTTATGATGAATTGGAAAACCAATTAGTTGTTCTTACTATCAATATTGAAATATTGCGTTACGCATTGCAAAAATCAAACTCCAAAAATATTGTAGAACAAGTAATTAATAATGCATATTTAAGATTTTATAATTCTTTAAGAGTCGATTCAAACAAAAAATTAGAATATCAAAGAATTATTGATAACACTAAATCTAAAGTGAATGAAATATTATTTAGTTTTCACCGTCAATTAGCTTCTAAAGCAACTTTAGTGTATCGATTAATTATTGAACTAGAGAGTATACCACTACCCATTATTGACCAAATTACGGAACAAGAATTTATCTTAACTATTGATAATTGGTTTAAACAAGGAAAACTTATTAATAATACTTATCGAATTTTTGATACCAATGAAGATCGTGAAAATAATAATCCAATTGATTTTGATTTTTAGAAAAATTTACAAAAAAGTGTTAATTATTAAAGAATTATGCTATAATGAAGTTAATAATGGAGGTCTTTTATGGATAACAGTGTAGAAAAGGTAGATTTTGAAGTGTTATGGGAAGGTAAACCTTCTGGTTTATGGCAAAGATTTTTGACAACTATACATTTGAATTTTACAACTTATCAAATAACAAAAGACGAATTAATTGTTACGACAGGCTTTTTTAAAAAAAGAACAAATACAGTTGAACTTTATATGTTAAAAGATCCTGATGCTGCTGAAAGTATCTATCAGAGATTATTGAATATTGGTACCATTTCAGTAGTTATTGATTCACATGGTTCGGCTGAAAAAGTTGGTACTAAAATATGGTTAAGAAACGTTCAAAATCCACAAAATGTTCGAAAAATATTAAGAGATGCTATAGAAGAAGATGTAATGGAACGTAAGATTACTTACTTCGATAAGGTATAATGGGTGGTGAGATGATATGAAGAGAAAGGAAGAAGCAGTAAATTTAATAAATAAAAAACTATCTGGTAATAGTTTCTTATCTTATGAAGAAATTGCAACCATAACTGGATATCATCCAAAATATATATTAAGATTAAAAAAAGAAATATTAAATAATGAGATTAGTTTAGAACATGGAAATAAAAATAGGAAACCGGTTAACACAATTTCTGATGATGAAAAAAAGTATATTATAAATTTATATAAGCGTTCTAATGTCAGTATTAGAAAGTTTTGCAAATTTTATGGTAAACGTAGTTATTCATGTATTTATAATGTGTTAAAGGAAGCCGATTTACTTCATAAAAACATTTTGAAAAAAGAAGATTAATCTTCTTTTTTTATGCAAAAATGCACAAATTATGTGTATAAATTTTTGCAATCATTTACCAATATCCTTCATATATTTCAGTAGGAGGATATTATGAAGGAATCAGGATTGACAGAAAAAGAAGTTGTTCAAAATAGAGAAAAGTATGGATCAAATGAAATAGGTAATTATAAGAAAAATAGTTTAATTAGACTTGTTATTGAGTCTTTGGGAGATCCAATTATTAGAATTCTTTTAATAGCGCTTGCGTTAAAGACTATTTTTCTATTTAAAAGTTTTGACTGGTATGAAACATTAGGCATTTTATTAGCTATTTTTATGGCTTCTTTTATCTCGAGCGCATCAGAATATGGTTCGGATAAAGCTTTTGCAAGCTTAATGGACGAAGCAGCCAAATTAAAGTGTCGGGTAAAAAGAAATGGACAAAAAATTGAAATTCCAATTAGTGAGGTTGTCGTCAATGATTTAGTTATGCTTGAAAGTGGTGAAAAGGTACCTGCCGATGGTAAAATTATTAGCGGTTCAGTTACAGTTGATGAGTCTAGTTTAAATGGTGAAAGTAAGGAAGTTAAAAAATCATTGTCGTTACCAGTTTTACGAGGGTCGGTTGTTATTAATGGTGAAGCTATTATGAAAGTTGACAGTGTTGGTGTCAATACTTTTTATGGTAAAATGGCTGATGAGTTAAAGGTAGAACAACCAATTAGTCCATTAAAAAAACGTTTAAGTGACCTAGCAAAATTAATTAGTAAAATTGGATACGTATGTGCTTTTATAATTTTTATATCTTATTTGTTTTTAAATGGTTTTACCTTAGCCAATTTAATTTATGCTTTAACGTTAGCTATTACCATTATTATAGTTTGTGTTCCTGAAGGGTTACCAATGATGGTAACACTAGTTTTATCTTCAAATATGAAGCGGATGCTTAAAGATAATGTTTTAGTACGCAAATTGGTAGGAATTGAAACGGCTGGTAATATTAATATTTTATTTACAGATAAAACCGGTACTTTAACAAAAGGAGAATTGGAAGTCGTAAAATATGTGGACGGTAACTTAAAAGAATATACATATCAAGATTTAATTAAGACTAAGTTATCAAAGCTAGTCAAAGTATCTTGTACTGTTAATAATGCTAGTAGTTTTAGTGGAGATAATATCATTGGTGGTAATATTACTGATAAAGCAATTTTAAAGTTTGTTAAAAAAAGTAATATTAATTATTATAAAGAACAAGTTATTCCTTTTGATAGCAAAAATAAATATTCAATTACTAGTATTAATGATCCTGGCCGTGTTAACTTAATTAAAGGTGCTCCGGAAAAGTTACTTCCTCATTGTAAATATTTTTATAATGAATTAGGTATTAAAGAACCATTAAAAGAGCATAATATTAAAAAGTATATTGAAGTTAAGGCTAATGAGGGCATTAGAATTATTTTACTTGCAACAAGCACTAATAATAATCCAACTCATTTTGAAAATTTAGTTTTGGTTGGTTTATTGCTTATTAAAGATGAAATTAGAGATAATGTTAAAGAAGGAATTAGTTTAGTCAGTAGAGCACATATCAATACAATTATGCTAACAGGGGATAATAAAAATACTGCATTAGCAATTGCAAAAGAATTAGGTCTTTATCAAAACAATAAAGATATTATTTTAACTAGTGACGAATTAAATCGTCTTAGTGATGAGGAATTAAAAAAAATTATTCCTAATTTAAAAGTCGTAGCGCGTATGTTACCACATGATAAAAGTCGTTTAATTAGAGTATGTCAAGAGTTGAATTTAGTAGTTGGGATGACAGGAGATGGGGTTAATGATGCTCCCGCTTTGAAGAGGGCCGATGTTGGTTTTAGTATGGGAAGCGGAACAGAGGTTGCAAAAGAAGCTAGTGATATTGTTATTATGGATAATAATTTTTTATCTATAAGTAAAGCAATACTTTATGGACGAACTATTTTTAAAAGTATTAGAAAATTTGTTATCTTACAATTAACTATTAATTTATGTGCTTTAAGTTTAAGTATTTTTGGACCATTTGTAGGAATTGATACACCAGTTACAGTAATTCAAATGCTATGGATTAATATGGTTATGGATACTTTAGCAGGCTTAGCTTTTGCTTTTGAACCACCATTAGTTGAATACATGGATGAAAAACCTAAAACTAAAAATGAACCTATTATGAATAAATACATGTATTCACAAATTTTGTGGACCGGTATTTTATCCTCACTGCTTTGCTTTTTCTTTTTAAAAAGTACAATAATTGGTAATTTGTATAGTAATAAAGCCTCTTTATTATCTGCTTTTTTTGGCTTATTTATTTTTATTGATATTTTTAATAGCTTTAATGCGCGTACTCACCGCCTAAATATTTTAGCTAGTATTAAAAAAAATAAAGTTTTTGTTGTAATTATTAGTTTTATTGTTATTACGCAATTGCTTTTAATTTATTATGGTGGTAGCGTCTTTAGGACAACTTCTTTAAGCTTTAAAGAATTACAAGTAATGATTGTTATGGCTTTTTTAGTTATTCCAATTGATTGGACTCGTAAAATAATTTTAAAAAAGAAAAATCTAAATACAGGTGTATAAAGTTAATAAAATATGGGTAGCATAATAATGGGAGGTAAATATGAAAAAGCTGATTGTATTTTTAGTTACTATTTTAGCGCTCACAGGATGTTCTTTAGGTAAAGATATGAATAATACACCAACTAAAAAAGTTGAAGCTTATTTAGATAGTTATCAGACATTAGATGATAATATTTTAAATGATTTGGATACAATTATTGATGATACAAAATACACCATTGAACAACAAAGTAGATATAAAGAATTAATGAAAAAACATTACCAAAATTTAAAATATGAAATTAAAGAAGAAACTATTAATGGTGATAAAGCAACTGTAACTACCGAAATTGAAGTAGTTGATTATAGTAAAATCTTATCAGAAACGCCTGATGAATCTCAATATTTAGATGAAGAAGGTAATTATGATGCTACATTATTTTATGATTATCAATTAGGTAAAATGGAAGAAGCTAAAGAAACCGTTAAATATAATGTGACTTTCTACTTAACTAAAGTTGATGACGAATGGTCTTTAGATGCATTAGATGAGACGACTAAAGAAAAAATACATGGTATATATATATACTAAAGGTATTTTTAAGATAAAAACAATTTAAAACATAATAAAAGGACTAATTAGTCCTTTTTTTCATATATTTTTATAGGTGATAAAATGAAAAAATTAATTCTATTTATAGTATTATTAATATTGCCTTATCAAGTCATGGCAGTAGAAACATCTGCTACTAGTGCTATTTTAATGGATATGGAATCAAAAAGAATTTTATATGGCAAAGATATTCATAATCAAAGGAGTGTAGCTAGTATTTCTAAAATAATGACAGCTGTTTTAGCAGTTGAATCAGGAAAAATGGACGATATTGTAACGATTGGAGATGAGATATCAACTAGTTATGGTTCCGGTATTTATATTACCAAAGGTGAAAAGATGACTTTAAGAGATTTAGTTTATGGATTGATGTTGAGAAGTGGGAATGATGCTTCTTTAGCTATTGCTAAGTATGTTGGTGGTGATAAGTTTATTGAAATGATGAATGCTAAAGCAAAAGAAATCGGAATGAATAACACGATTTTTAATAATCCAAATGGATTGGATGAAGAAAATGGCAATTATTCGACTGTTTATGATATGGCTCTCTTGACTAGTTATGCTATGAATTTAGAAGAATATCGAAAAATAGTTAATACAGAATATCATAAAGTTACAACTAATAAAAATACCTACATGTGGACCAATAAGAATAAATTATTATTTATGTATGAATATACAACAGGAGGAAAGACAGGTTACACAAAAAAAGCTAAAAGAACTTTAGTGTCTACGGCTAGTAAAGATGGTTTAGATTTAGTGGCAGTAACATTAAATGATGGTAATGATTTTAAAGATCATATTAATCTTTATGAATATGGTTTTAAAAATTATAAGATGACTAAAATATTGAATAGAGGACCAGTAAATATTTACGATGAAGTTTATTATGGTAATTATGTTTTATCACTTCCCAGTAGTTATTCTTACCCGATTATGGATAATGAAGAAATTACCTTAAAATATGAATTAGATGAAAATCCCAAAGAAGGAGAAATAGGTACTGTTCAAGTTCTAATAAATAATGAAATAGTTTATAAAGATAAAGTAAACGCTATAAAGATTGAAAAACATGCAAAAAGCCTATTAGATTGGTTTAGAAATATATGGTAAGTAAAATATGGGGCTATTTTATTATTATTGGAATTTTATACAGTTTATTCTTTGGTGATGTTATTAGTTTAAATGAAACTATTTTAAATAGTACAAAAACTAGTTTAGAGATGATTTTACAAATATTTCCTGTTATAGCTTTATGGCTAGGTATTGCAGAAATTGCTAATCGAAGTGGTCTTTTAGATAAATTATCGCGAAAATTATCAAAAGTTTTAGGACCTCTTTTCCCGGAAATACCAAAGGGACATGTTTCATTAAGCTATATTGCTAGTAATATTATTGCCAATTTATTTGGATTAGGAAATGCAGCAACTCCTTTTGGACTTAAAGCAATGAGTAGTTTACAAGAATTAAATAAGGATAAGCAAAAGGCAAGTAGAAGCATGATTACATTCACAACTATTAATACAAGTGGAGTAACAATAGTCCCAACAACAATTATAGCGTTGCGTATTTTATATAAAAGTGCTAGTCCAACTATTACAGTAATATCAACCTTAATATCAACTTTAATAGCAACTTTTTTTGGAATTATTATAGATCGTCTAATGGCAAAGAGATATCATGAGTGATTATATTTTACCTTTGATTGTTTTAGGGATTGTAATATATGGTCTTTTAAAAAAAATTGATATTTATGAAGCATTTGTTAATGGTAGTAAAGACAGTTTTAAAATGAGTTTAACTATTTTTCCTAATTTATTAGCAATGATTTTAAGTGTCAATATTTTAGTTAGTAGTGGAATTTTAGAAGATTTAATTAATTTTTTACTTCCTTTTTTAAAAGTTCCGATTGAAGTTGTTTCATTAATGATTATGCGTCCAATAAGTGGAAATGCAACTTTAGCTCTATTAAATACAATTTATACAAAGTATGGGGTTGATAGTTTTTACAGTCTATTAGGATCGACGATTCAAGGATGCACGGATACAACACTTTATGTTTTAGCACTTTACTATGGTAGTATTGCTATAAAAAATACTCGTTATGCTTTGAAAGTTAGTTTACTAGCTGATATTGTTGGCATTACAAGTAGCCTTATAATATGTTATTTACTATTTTTATGATTTTTGATATAATTAAATTGGAGGAATTAGTATGAAAAAAATATTAATGATATCTATGTTATTAGGGGTTATAGTTTTGACTGGATGTGATAATAATAGATTAGTATGTACAGTTAATGATGAGTCTATTTCTGATTTGAAATCTGAGACAAAATATATTTTTTCATTTAAAGATGCAGATGAAGTAGCTAAAGCAACAATGACAACTAAAGTTACTTTAGATGGCGATTATAATAATGAGACTTTTATCTCTAACTATTCAGAAATGGCTAAGAGTTCTGCTTTGACATATAATGAAACAACGGGTGTTAATGCTACAGTTAGTAATAAGAAAAATGTTATAACATTAAAAGTTGAAATGGAAGCAAGCCAAATGAGTGATGAAGATAAAGAAGAATATGGTTTGAATTTAAATAAAGAACAATTAAAAAAAGAATTAGAAGAAGCAGGATATACTTGTAAATAGTATATCTTTCATTTTGTAGGTGATTTATGGAAAGAATACAAAAAATAATAGCGCAATCTGGATATTGTTCCAGAAGAAAAGCTGAAGAGCTTATTGTGGCGGGAAAAGTTAAATTAAACGGTGTAACTGTTACAAAATTAGGGACAGTTGCAGATGGCAATGATACAATAGAAGTAGATGGTTATACTATTAATGATAAGCAAGAGAAAGTGTATGTTTTATTAAATAAGCCAAGAGGAGTTGTTACTTCAACTAAAGATGATAAACATCGTAAAGTTGTAACGGATTTAATAAATATACCTACTCGTATTTATCCAGTTGGACGTCTAGATTATGATACGACAGGTGTTTTATTGTTAACAAATGATGGTGAGTTAACAAATGAATTATTGCATCCAAGTAATCACATTGAAAAAGTATATATAGCTAAAATAAAAGGGATATTAACACCAGGACATCGTAAAACACTTGAAAACGGAGTCATTATTGATGGAATTAAAACAGCGTCAGCTAAAGTTAAAATTAAACGGATTGATAAGAAAAATAATACGTCAGTTATAGAAATCATGATTCATGAAGGTCGTAATCATCAAGTAAAAAATATGTTTAAAGCTTTAGGGTATGAAGTAGATAAACTAAGAAGAGAGCGTTTATTGTTCTTAACTTGTGATGGACTTTCAACAGGTGAATATCGTTTTTTATCAATTAAAGAAGTAAAAAGACTTTACAATGAAATAAAAAAGTAAAGTCTTTTTTAGTGATAACTTGTCAAATTAAGTGTAACATAGAGTAATATATTTATTAATTAACTCATTTTGTATTTTATAATTTATACATTTTCTAGGCCTATTATTTAATAGGTCTAGTTTTTCTTTTAAATCGGTATTATTTGTTTTTGATAAATCCATTTCTTTAGGATAATATTCTCGTAATAATACATTAGAATTTTCATTTTTCCTTTTTGTCAAGCGCAATACTAATCAGCAAAGTACATATCACAATTTAATGATTCTTCTATGGTAAGTTCATATTATTTACTCCTTATGCTTGATTAGATATCAACATTATATCACGATTAAATTTACGAACTTTTTATTTTATACTTTTTTAGTGTTGCATTTGTTATTATAAATTATCTAATAAAAAAACTGTGTTAAAACACAGTTTAAGCAGCTAAATCTTCATCCTCACTATCTGAAATGGCATTAACAGGGCAACCCTCTTTAGCATCAATAGCATCTTCTTTTAGTTCTTCAGGAACTTCTTCTACTAAAACTTCAGCTAAGCCATCGTCATTAATTTCAAAAACATCAGGTGCTGTTGCTTGACAAGCTCCACAACCGATGCAAACATCTTGATCAACAATTAATTTCATATTATAACCTCCAATAAAATTATAAATAAAAAGATTACAAAATGCAATAAGAACTTTAAAAAAACTTGCTTTTATGATATATTTAAATGTAGGTGATAATATGGTTAGTAGAATGGATCGTTATCGACAAAATCGTGAAAAACGTAGTACTAAAAACGAAAGTTTATATCAACAACTGCGGGAAGCCGGAAGTTATTCTAACATTGAAGGAATTGCTACAATTGAAAAAACTAATGAAATAGATATTACTAAAGTTAAGGCAATGCTTCAAAATCGAGAAAACTATCAAAAGCAAAAGCAATATAATCGTTTGATGGAAAAAGAAGAAATTTCAAATGAAGAAGAACTTGATTTAACCGAAGAAGAAAAAAATTATGATATTAAAGAAGTTTTAGATAAAGCAAAAGAAGATTGGGATAAACCAAACGATCCACATCGTAGTTTAAAAAATATTCATTATGATATTTTAAACCGTTTAAAGTTAAAAGCCACACCGGAAGAAGAACAGGAATTAAAAGAATTAATTGATACTATCGCACTTCGTAGTCAACAAGGAGATGATAGTGAAGATGGCGGCTTATTAGATGATTTAAAATCAAATACTATGGTAGGAGATGCCACTTCTATTAAGAAGATTATTGACGAAGCTAAAGAAGAAGAAGCTAAACAAGCTGCACAGAAAAGAGACGAGGAAAAATCAATGCAGTTTAATACAACTGAATTAGATAAATCATTTTATACTTCAAGCATGGAGTTTTCTGCTAAAGATTTTGAGGGCTTAAAAGGTCTAGAAACTAGCATAAAGAAACATAACCTTTTGCTAACAATTTTAATTGTTGTGGCAGTAGTTGGTGGTCTAATAGGTTTAATTTTCTTATTAATTAAATTTATCATGTAATGTAAAACTATATCGAGTATGTTATTAATAAGTAATACAAAAAAGGTGGAAATAGATTCCACCTTTTTATTTGTTTTATAATTTAATTTATTTTATTAATTTTTTTGTAAATATTTTGATTGAAAAAAGAAGAATTAAGAAAGCAAAAAAGATTGAAAAAATTAAAGAAATATTAATAATCATATTTGTATAACTAACAGTATTTGTAGCAAATAATAAAGTAGTGATAATAAGTAAAATAATAGGAATAATAATTTGTTTATAGCCTTGATGAAAATTTAGTAAATGATTACAATTTTTTAAACACACAACACAAAAAATAAAAATATCAAAAATGAATTGAACAGCAAAAATATTTTCTAATCTAAATGTTAAAAAATCTTGGTATAATCTTTTTAAAATGTGAAATTGCGGATATTGATAAAGTAAAGTTAAATCAGGACCTAAGATAGCAAGAGTTGTTATAATAATAATAAAAATTGTAATAGAAGAAAGAAGATAACCTTTTTTGAGGCACGGGATAATATCCTTATTAGGAAAAAATAGTATTAAAAAGATTGGCATAATATTAAATGATAAATAATAATATGCTGATGGCAAGATAGGGTTGGTTAGAGCTGGTTTTAAGTTTGACAGATCTAACTGATTTAAGAAACCTAACAAAGACATAAGAAAGAGAAAAATGCTTACATAAAATAGTATTAACGAAACTCTAGCAATAATTTTATTGTCCTTTGTAATTAATAAAGCAATTGGAATAATAAAAACAATGGCAATTACAATATTTGGCGTTTTAGAAAGAAATTGACTAGTTATTAAAGTAGTTAAATTACTAAAATTAATAATAGTAATTGTAAAAAAGCCAATTAGCATAATTGTACTAATTATTTTATAACTTTTAGGAAAAACTATTTTTATTTTATCCACAAATGTTTTATCACTTTCGTATTTGGCAATATATTCAACTAATAGGACGGGAATAATTCCGATAATAGTACCAATAATAATAGCTAGCCAGCTATCTTGTTTAGCAAAACGTACAATCAAAGCAAATGATATACCTAGCGAAGTAGCTCGAAGAATGAAGTAGATAAGTGAAGTATATGATAAACGATTATTCATAAATTTCTTGCTTTAGACTTTGATCTAAAGTTCCTCTGCTTGTATATTTAAAACTGGTATTTATTTCAATGTTAAAGTTAGTGAAATAAGTATTCCAATCCTCAATTTCATTATAAAATTTAGGATATTTTTTATATATTAAATTACCAAAACCAAAAATATCGGTTTGGTAATTTTTTGCTAATTCAATAGCATCTTCCATGTATTTCTTCATTTCTTCTTCCACCTTTTTTTCTAATTTATTTATTTCATTTTTATCTTCTAAATTAATATTACAGCTAATTTCTTTCAAAGATCCTTCGGCATTTACGTTTACAATAATTTTATCTTTGCTCACATCATAATCAATTTTATAATCATTAGATACTGTAACAGCATATTCATTGTAATATGGAATGTTAAAATAAACTGTTGAAATATTACCTAAAAGCATGGAAATACCAATACTTTCTTCTTTTGTAGCCCATCCTACTAATTTATCATTCTTAAATATGCCAATAGTATCAAGTTTTGTATAAGCATCTTGTTTAGCTTTTTCTTGACTTTCTGGCGTTTGACCTTCTTCTTCATTACCAACGATAATTAAACTATTCATAATTGGCTCAAAACCTTTCGCTAATAATTTGTGAATAAATAAATTAAAATTAGCATCAGTTATTTTTCCTTGTAGTTTAGCGGAGTTTTTAACATTTAAAGTAATTTTCTGTGAAGGATAATCAGCTAAAGGAGAGAGTATTGATAACATATCTTGAGCTTTATCGTTTTTAGCTAAAACCATATAAAAGTTTTGATGTGATTGAGGGTCACGCATTAAGAAGTCAATTAAGTCAGCAATCCCATTTTTAGCCACTTCTTCTGAAACAATAACAATAGATAAATGACTAATGTATAATTCTTTTGGACTCATTAGACTGACATCCTTTATAGCATCGTAAATTGTTATTCCACTACCAGTTAAAACACTAATTTTGGTTTGGTCATTTTCACTTTTATTACCATTAGAAATTAAGAATGATAATTGATATTCATTATTTTTATAATCAAGTGCCATTCCTGTAACAATTGCATACTCGTTTAATTCTTGATAATTCCAACAACCACTACATAAAATAATAATAATTAAGGTCATTAACTTTTTTATCATGATTTCACCTTAGTTCTATTTTTGGTTAAATAACTAGCTCTTTTTTCCCGTTTATTGGTTTTTGATAAAACAATACTATCTTTGAGTGAATTGAGGTTAAGAGGACTAAAAGGAGCTAAATAAGGTACACCTAAACTTTCAATACTAGCTAACTCAATAATAAGAATTAGAAGCATAACAACAATTCCAATTAAACCGGTAAAGATTGTTGAAAAAATGAAAAGTAAACGCCATTGCCTGATTGCATTAATAAAATCCATATCAGTAAATACCAATTCACATATGGAGGTAATAGCTACAATAATTATGACAAAAGGTGAAACAATTCCTGCTGTTACAGCTGCATCACCTAAAATTAAAGCGCCCACAATGCTCATACTCGCTCCACTCGCACTAGGAGATTTAATATCGGCCTCTCTTAAAATTTCAAAGAAAATAACAAAAATTACAACTTCCATAAAAGTTGGAAAAGGTACCTGACTGCGTTGTGTTGCCAATGATATTAATAATTGGTTGGGTATCATTTCTTGATTAAAAGTCATACAAGCAATGTAAACTGATGGTATGGTAATAGTAATAAAGAACGCTACCCATTTTAAAATACGGCTAAAAGAAGTACTAATATTACTTTGGTAATAATCTTCTGACGCCTTAAAAAAATCAACTAATAAAGCTGGTAGAATAATAGCATAAGGACTATTTTCTACTAAAATAATAATTTTCCCGTTTAATAAACTTTGACATGCTAAATCAGGGCGTTCGCTACTAATTATTTTTGGAAATAAAGTTTTTTGTTTTTTATTTAAAAAATCTCGCAAATAACCTGTATCAAGTATTCCGTCTATATCAATTTTATTTAAAATATCTTTTATTTTTTTTACACTTTCTTTATTAGCAATATCATCGATATAGATAATTGAAGTTTTACTATTAGTGCGTCTGCCAATTTTTAATTCATCAATTCTTAATTTGGGATCTTTAATTCGTTTGCGAATAAGACCTAAATTAATGGCGTTATTTTCTGTAAAACTATCTTTAGGTCCTCTAATAAGTGGTTCAGAAGTTGACTCAACAACTCCACGATCTAATTTCATTTGTGTTTCAATTGCAATAAAATTTTTTTCGTTATCAATAAATAAACACGTATATCCTGATGAAAGGTAGTAGTAACATTTATTAATATCTGTTTCTATTACAATATGACTATTATAAATATTATTTTTTAATTGATTAAATAATTGCTCAATTGAAGTGATTTTGGTAATACTTTGCATTAAAAAATTACTAATTTTATCATCACTGCTAACACTTTCTAAATAGATATATGAAATAATATCATTAATATTACGTGTTACAATATCAGAACTATTCCCGAGCGTATTTTTTATAATTTTTATTTGTTGTTGACTAGTCATATAACTCACCATTCTTATTATTGCAAATAAATTAAATTTTATACTTTTCTAGAATTAGTGATTTTTTTTGCTAAAAATGGTATGATAAATAATAGGTGATAGCATGAATAAAAGTCCTTTAAATTTTTTCGAAGAAATTTTAGAAATACCACGTCCTTCAGGACAAGAAAGCGAGATTGCTGCATATTTAGTAGAATTTGCAAAGAAATATCAATTAGATTATGAAATAGATAATTATTATAATGTTATTATTCGTAAAAAAAATACTTTACCGTATATATGTGAACCAATTATTTTGCAAGCTCATATTGATATGGTATGTGATAGTGATTTTGATTATGATTTTGAACATAATGGCATTAAATGGTATAAGGAAAATGGATTTTATCGTGCGTTTAAAACAACGTTAGGGGCTGATAATGGAGCAGGGATGGCAATTATTTTAGCTATTTTAAGCAATAATGAAATATATCACCCTCCGATTGAAGCTATTTTTACGACACAAGAAGAAACGACAATGAATGGTGCAAAGTTTTTAAATTATAAAAAAATAAACGGTAACCGTTTAATAAGCTTAGATGGTACAGAAGAAAATAAAATTGAGGTATCAAGTGCTGGTATGGCTACTATTACTACACGAAAAGCAATAAATTTTATAAATAGTAATAAATTAACTTTTAAATTAAGCGTTTCGGGATTACTAGGTGGGCATTCTGGTGCAGATATTAATAAAAACCGTGGAAATGCTATTAAGATTTTAGCTGAAGTTTTGCAAAATATTAATGATATTGAAATTGTAAAAATAGAAGGTGGATCTAAGACAAATGTTATACCATCACAAGCGTTTTGTTTTTTTAAAACACAAAAAGATATAAGTCAAGAATTGATGAATATTAAAAAAATTTATCAAGAAAAATATCCAAGTTTAAAAATAGAATTAAAACGCATTAAAGATTTAAACACGTGTGTAGATAATACTACTAGTTTAGCTATTCTTAAATATTTATCTAAAATAGAAGATGGTGTTTTAAAGGTAAATGAAGTTAAATTTCCTTTAACATCAAGTAATTTAGGCGTGGTTATAACAACTGATAAAGAAGTAATTGTTAATTTAAGTATTCGTAGTTCAATTGTAGGATTTGAAGATTATTATGTTAGTAAAGCTGAGTCTTTAGCGCGACGTTACAAATTTGCTTTTACTTTGGAAGATAAAGCTCCATTTTTTACTTTTAGGGAAGAATCTAAATTAAGAGACTTACTGGTCAAAACTTATGAAGAAATGTATAATGAAAAAATAATTTTAGAGGATGTTCATGCCGGTTTAGAAGGTGGAATATTTGCCAAAGAGATAAAAGATTTAGATATGTGTGTACTAGGTGTTAACTTATATAATATTCATTCAACTTTAGAAAGTGTTGAAATAGAATCTATGATAAGAGTGTATAATTGGCTTATTAAGGCTTTAGAAAATATGGAGTAATATTATATGATGTATGTTGTTAGTTTGTATGTTATATATTTTTATTTTCTTAGATTAATTTCATCTTATGATGATAAATTACTTTTTAAAAAATATTGTAATATAAAAAATACCATTTTATCTAAATTATTAATAGCTCATAGAGTCGATCAAAATGTTATTTCCAAAGAATATTCTAACCGATTATTAAATATAGGTATATTTTTCTATTTAACTTGGTTTATTTTATTCATTGCTTCTATTATTATTCTTAAATTAATTCCATTAAAGGATTTAAATAGTTTGGTATCATCTCCGTTAATTGATAGCATTAATTTACGTTTTGTTATTAGTATAACTTATATATTTGGAATGATAATTGTGGCTTTTTTCATGATTAATCGTTATTTTATCTATGAAAGTAAAATTCAAAAATTATTTTCAATTATTTTTAGTTGTTTAATTGTTTATGGAATTTTGACTAATTTTATGATAGCTTTTGGAGCGTATTAAAAATTGTAATTTGAAGATTACAATTTTTTTGGTTTAAAATAAAAAAGTTCGTTTCTTAAATTTAAGAAACGAGCTTTATATTAATAACTAACTTTTATTTAATAATTGTTGGAGCTAGAAAAGAGAATGTTTCAGTGTTTCTAGCGATACCAAATAAAATAGTAATAATTAAAATAATAATTGTGACCTTAGGTGAAAAAGAATATTGTTTTTTAAAAATATGATTAATTAATTCTTTAATAAAATAAATAATTATTAAAGAAAAAACTAAAGGATTATATCTAAAAGCTTGATATATATCTAATTTTAGTAAAGAGAAAAACATTCTCGTAATGCCACAACCTGGACAATAATAACCAGTTTTCTCATAGAAAATGCATGGAATAGATAATCCAAATTTTTGATTTAAAAAATAATATATGATAAATAAGATTAACAATCCTAAGGCTATACCTAAATATTTAAGGTATTGTTTCATAATTTTAAGCTGATAATTTATTTAAATCATCTTGAATCAAACAATAGTTAACAATACCTAAACCAACTATGGCTAAAATTAAATAAAGTAAGCTTCTGTTTTCAATTGGTTTACCATATCTTTGACCAGCAGTGGCCATTCTTTCACCCATTTTATAACACCAGTATAAAGAATATATTCCACAAGTTAAAATTGTGAAAAGCAAAGCCATACCACCGCTCGTTGCATTAGTGTCGCCACTAGCTTGATTAGCTTCATTTGTTAGGCAAACAAACCAATATATACCATAAATTCCACAAGTAACAATGGATAAAATTACCGCTGTTACAATTGAACGATTTGTGATTCCAGCCGCTGGCATATTGTAACCAGATGTTCCCCCATAGTTCATTTGTGGTTGTTGATATTGTTGTTGATATTGCTGTTGATATTGCTGTTGATATTGCTGTTGTTGCATTGTTGGTTGTTGTGTTTGTTATAGGGATGCCCCACATTTTGGACATACAGTTTCAGTACCCTGTAACTGATTGCCACAGTTTTGACAAAACTTATTCATAAATACATCCTTATTTTACAATTTAAGATTATCATTGAATAGTAAAAAAGTCAATAAAAGAAATGATATTAATATCTAATTAACACTAAAATAGACCGATGATTTGATTATTATCATTAATGTCAATTTTTTTATAGGCCGGGTTTTTAGAAAGACCTGGCATAGTCATAATATTCCCCATATAAACAACGATAAAACCGGCTCCGGAAGATATTTTCATATCACGAACTGTAACTTCGGTATCTTTAGGAAATCCTAGCTTTTTTGGATCATCTGAGATAGAATATTGTGTTTTTGCAATGCAAATGGGTAAATTATTATATCCTAATTCATTAATTTGCTTTAGTGATTCCAATGCTTTGTCTTCATATTTTACTTTAGCGGCATGATATATTTCACGTGCAATTTTATCAATTTTAGCACACACGCTATCGTTTGTATCATATAAAAATTGAAAAGTTGTCGGTTCTTCACATATATTAATAATTTTTTTGGCTAATTTTAATGCTCCTTTACTACCTTTAGCATGTGCTTCGCATATTTCAAAATCAATTCCTAAATTTTGAGTAAAATTCTTAACTAAATTAATTTCTTTTTTAGTGTCGGTGTTAAATTTATTTAGACAAACAATAACATGGTTGCTGTATTTTAACATATTTTTTACATGAACTTCTAAATTGCAAAGACCGTCTTTTAAATATTGAAGGTTTTCTATATTTAATGCTTCTTTAGGACATAATCCGTTATATTTTAGACTTCTAATAGTGGCATTTACTACAATACAATCAGGTTTTAAATTTCCAATTCTACATTTTATGTCTAAAAACTTTTCGGCCCCTAAATCACTACCAAATCCTGCTTCGGTAACGGTATAATCACTTAAAGATAGGGCCAAATTAGTTGCTATTAGTGAATTGCATCCATGCGCAATATTGGCAAATGGCCCTCCGTGAATAATAGCCGGGTTACCTTCTAAAGTTTGGACAAGATTTGGCTTAATAGCGTCTTTTAATAAAACGGCTAATGAACCGTCGACTTCTAAATCTTTAGCATATACTGGTTTATTATCATAAGTGTAGGCTAATAAGATGTTGCCCAAACGTTTTTTTAAGTCTTGAATGTCACTAGCTAGACATAAAATAGCCATAATTTCTGATGCTACTGTAATTACAAAAGAATCATGACGTTCAAAATTATTTTTACCAAGCCCAATTTGAATGTTTCTAAGAGCACGTTCATTCATATCCATAGCTCTGGGAAAAATAATTGTTTCTGGGTTAATATTTAGCTCATTTCCTTGAAATAAATGATTATCTACTGCAGCACACAGTAAATTATTTGCTGTTGTAATTGCGTGAATGTCGCCAGTAAAGTGTAAATTTATATCTTCCATTGGAACTACTTGGGCATATCCACCTCCTGTAGCTCCACCTTTAGTTCCAAAAACAGGGCCTAATGATGGTTCTCTTAAGGCAACAATGCTTCTTTTTTTTAAGCGACATAAGGCATCATGAATTCCTATACTCATTGTTGTTTTACCTTCACCATAAGGAGTTGGATTTATTGATGTTACAAGAATCAATTTTCCTTTATGATTTGATTTATTATTTTTAAGTATGATCTTAGCTTTGTATTTACCATATAATTCTAGTTCTTCTTTTGAAAGGCCAATCTTTTTTGCAATCTTTTCGATTGGCAATAATTTTTTAGCGTTTGCAATTTCTATATCTGTCAAAGTTATCACCTCTATTAAAATTATAACATATCTTAGAGTAGTTTCAATGCTTTTCCTTTACTTTAAAATAGTGTTATATTATAATGGTTAACAGGTGATTTTATGACCAAGGTAATAGAGATTTGTGATTTATCGTTCAGTTATGGTTCAAAGAAAATATTACATAAAATAAATTTGAATATTGAAATTAATAGTTTTACAACTTTGATGGGAAGTAGTGGATGTGGTAAATCGTTATTAACTTTTTTATTACGTGGGATATTGCCATATGATGGACAAATTAAAATATTAAATGAAGATGTATCTAATATTAATTATGACAGTTTAAAAGCAGGAATTGTATGTTTAAACGAAAATTTTGATAATGAAATCTTTGTTAACACGGTTAAAGAAGAATTATTATCTGCCGCTGCTTTTTCTAGTGCAAATAAAGAAGACATAATTAAAATAGTTAACAAGCTAAAAATAAAAAAAATATTATCTTATAATCCGCATCAATTAAGTGGTGGTGAAAAGCAATTAGTAGCTTTAGCTCGCGCCATGCTTATTAAACCTAAAATTTTAATTTTAGATAATGCTTTGTGTATGTTAGATGGAATTAACCGTTCGAATGCATTAAGCATGTTAAAGAGGTGGCAAAAACAAGGATTAACAATTATAAATATTACGAATAACGCTGAAGATATTTTAATTTCTGATAGATTGATTTTGGTGGATGGTGGGAATATTGTTCTAGATGGTAATCCAAAACAAGTTTTAAATGATGAATTACCTTTTTATAAAGCGAAGGTTTCTTTACCGTTTGTTGTTGCTTTAAGTCATAAATTAAAATATTATCAGGTCGTTTCGAAGATTGAATTAAATCATATTAGATTGGTGAGAAATTTATGGAAATAAAATTACAAGATATTTGTTTTACATACAAAAGGGGAGATGTAAATATTTTAGATATGATTAATTTTAAAATATATCCTTCAAAAGTAACTGGTATAATTGGCGCCAATGGAAGTGGAAAAACAACTTTATTAGAAATTATTAGTGCTTTAAAAATACCTAGCAAAGGTAAGCTGAGTATTGATAATATTATTGTTAACCGTCGTTCAAGTTATGAAGATAAAAAAAAAGCAAAAAAGTTAATTGGCTATTTACCCCAAAATATTGAAAAACATTTTTGTTGTGATACCATAAAAAATGATTTAAATTATTTTTTAGATGCATTAGGCGTAAGTTATGAAGATTTAGATATTCGTATTAAGAATATTTTTGAAATTTTAAATTTAGATGAGGATATCCTAAATCGTGATCCTTTTTCTCTTTCAAGTGGTCAATTACGTCAAGTTGCTCTTTCTTTTATCTTAGTATATAATCCTAGTATTATTATTTTAGATGAACCGACAGTAGGTTTAGATTTAGTTGGTAAGCAAAAATTGTTAAACCTTCTAACTAAAATAAAGAAATTATACTGTAAAACAATTGTTATTGCTAGTCAAGATTTAGATTTTATTAATAGTGTAGCTGATAATATTGTTGCACTAAAAGAAGGAAAAGTAATAAGATCAGGAAAGAAAGAAGAATTAATTAGTGATGTAAACTTTTTGCGCGAAATTGGTGTATCTATTCCTCAAATGGCTTTATTTTCAAATTTTGCTTATTGTGAAAAGAATATTAAACTTGGATATTATGCTGATATTAATGATTTAGTTAAGGATATTTTACGGAAAAGGTGATAAAATGCGTTATTTCATGATATTTACTTATGACGGTTCAAAATTTAGTGGATATCAAAAACAATTTAATTGTAGGACGGTTCAAGGCGAATTAGAACGTATATTAACTATGATTAATGGTAATAAAAAAGTTTTAATAAGTGCTAGTGGTAGAACAGATACTGGAGTTCATGCCTTGAACCAAACTGCTCATTTTGATTTAGATAAAGATATTAATCTTGAAAAATTAAAACACAGTCTTAACAGTTTACTTCCAAATGATATATATGTTAAAAAAATTGAAAAGGTAGATGATTATTTCCATGCTCGTTTTAAAGTTAAGGCTAAGGAATATATTTATATTATTAATGTTGGAGAATATAATCCGATTGAATTTAATTATGTTTATCAATTAAATCATAATTTAAATATTGAAGCAATGTCGGAGGCTTTGGGTTATTTAGAGGGAAAGCACAATTTTAAGTCATTTACCCCATCAGCTGATTTGAGACAAGACTATATTCGTACCATTATCAAAACCAGAATTAGTATTATGGATAATAAAATAACAATTTCTTTATTAGGAACAGGCTTTATGCGTTATATGGTTAGAAATATTGTAGGTTTATTAATTGAAATTGGCGAAGAAAAAAGAAAAGCATCGGATATTATAACAATTCTAGAAGCTCAAGATCGGACAAAAGCTGGCAAAACAGCTCCGGCTAATGGACTGTATTTAAAAAATGTGTTCTATTAAAGTAAGCATATGCTTACTGTTTTTTGTATAAAATTTAGTATGAGAAATACAATTCAATACTATTATAATATTGAAGTAGATGAGTTAGAATATAAAAATAATAACTATTATTTTGGTGATTATATTTTAACCTTGTCTTATAGAGATATAGATGAGCAATTATATAAATACGTCTCTAAATTAAATTTAAATAATTATGATATAATTTTAAATAATAAAGAAGAGATGTTTACCATTATTAATCATAAAAGGTATTTTTTATTAAAAAAGAAAGGACAATATGCTTTAAATTTTAATAATTTAGAACGTTTTACAATTCCTATTAAAGATAAGCAATTGGTTCATTGGGATAAATTGTGGGAAAATAAAATAGATTACTATGAAAAATTGGCTAAAACTTTAACATCGAGTAAAGTTAAAGATACTTTTCACTACTATGTAGGTTTAGGTGAAAATGCAATTAGTTTATATAAAATGGTAAAACAAGAAAATATAGTTTTTTTATCTCATTCTCGTTTATTTAATGATGAAGATTATCTTAACCCGATTAATTATATAGTTGATTATCGTGCGCGTGACGTAGCTGAATATACTAAACGATTGTTTTTCGAAAACCGATTAAATATAAATGATTTATATTTATATTTTAATCGTAATAATTTTTCAAGTTATGATTATGTTCTTTTTTATATTCGACTTTTATACCCTTCTTACTATTTTGATGCTTATGATCGTATCGTTAATGGTGAAGAAGAAAACCTTTTAGACACTTATATAAAGAAGATAAATGAGTATGAAAACTTTTTGAGAGATATGTATTTTTATATAAAATCATATGCTTTTTTACCTAAAATTGATTGGTTAATTAATAAAAAAAACTTACCAAACGATAAGTTTAAAATTCATCCATATCAATAGATAATAGATTAACAACTTCTACAACTTCGGGGACTTCTTCTTGAATAGCTGCTTCAATGCCATCTTTTAATGTTATATCAAGCATGTGACATTGAGCACACGCTCCAGTTAGTCTAACGTAGACAATATTATCTTCGTATTTCACAAATTCAATATCCCCGCCATCACTCATCAAATATGGTCTTAATTTTTCAATAATATCAATTATTTTTTTTTCTTGTTCCATAATTTATTCACCGGTTTCATTATATTATAATTAAATATAGATGTAAATCTTTTTTTATCTTCTTTTTTGTGTTATAATTTAACTGGTGGTTGGATGACGAAATATAAGAAAGGAAAAATCATCCACGGAACAGTAACCGGAATTGAGGCTTATGGTGTATTTGTTTCTTGTGATGAATATTACAGTGGCTTAATACATATTTCCGAAATCTCGCATGGTTTTGTAAAAAACGTTGCAGATTATGTTAACATTGGAGATGTTATTAATGTCGAAATCCTAGAGGTAGATGAGGAGTTAGGCCAACTAAAACTTAGTATCAAAAACATCGATTATAAAAAGAATAATATAAATAAACGACGTAAAATTAAAGAAACAAGCTTAGGTTTTTCAAGCTTGGCATATCATTTACCGATTTGGATTGATGAAGAATTGGAAAAAATAAAAAATAACGCAGAATTGCTTGACAAATAAGAAGTGCTATGGTATATTCTATATTGTCAATGTTTTTTCCGGGCGATTAGCTCAGTTGGTTAGAGCACCTGCCTTACAAGCAGGGGGTCATAGGTTCGAGTCCTATATCGCCCACCATTTTTTTTGCCGGAATAGCTCAATTGGTAGAGCAACTGACTTGTAATCAGTAGGTTGTGGGTTCAAGTCCTATTTCCGGCACCATTTTGGAGGGATAGCGAAGTGGTCAAACGCGGCAGACTGTAAATCTGTTCCTTCGGGTTCGATGGTTCAAATCCATCTCCCTCCACCACTTATATGTTATTGCCTCGTAGCCAAGCGGTAAGGCACCACACTTTGACTGTGGCATGCGCTAGTTCGAATCTAGCCGAGGCAGCCATTTTAATTATCATTTGTTCCGTTAGCTCAGCCGGTAGAGCATTTGACTTTTAATCAAAGGGTCTGGAGTTCGAATCTCCAACGGGACACCATTGTGCCTGAGTGGCGAAATTGGTAGACGCACAGGACTTAAAATCCTGCGGGAGTCAAATCCCGTGCCGGTTCAAGTCCGGCCTTAGGCACCAATTGATTATTACTCGAATCTGTAAAGGTTCGAGTTTTAATTTTAATAATGATATTATTTTATATTAAATAAAAATTAAAGCAGAATAATAATTTTAAAAAGGTTTAGTATAATAAATTTGAAAAAGTTGAAATATTTTAGTTGACTTTATTTGTTTATTTATGCTATAATTCATTTGTACCTTAAAAAAACGGAGAAATACCCAAGTCTGGTTGAAGGGACCGGTCTTGAAAACCGGGAGGTCGGCGACGGCGCGGGGGTTCGAATCCCTCTTTCTCCGCCATTTAATTTTATATCGCGGGGTGGAGCAGCTTGGTAGCTCGTCGGGCTCATAACCCGAAGGTCGTAGGTTCAAATCCTTCCCCCGCAACCAATGGTTCCGTGGTGTAGCGGTTATCACGTCTGCCTGTCACGCAGAAGATCGCGAGTTCGATTCTCGTCGGAACCGCCATTTTTTTTGGCTTTGTAGCTCAGTCGGTAGAGCAGAGGACTGAAAATCCTTGTGTCGGTGGTTCGATTCCGCCCAAAGCCACCATAGGGAAATTAGTCGAACTAATCGACTTCTATATATGAAAGGTTAATTTCGATTAACCTTTTTTTGTTTGCTCGAAAGGAGTTGATTATTTATGCAGATAATAAAGGAAAAGTTAGATATTGACGAAACTTTAAATAAAAAAATTATTAGCCCAATAATAAATAACATAATAATTCCTCCTATATAAAAAGATTATCTTAATTCGATAATCTTATAATTTAGTTATATAAATTGTAATTTATATAAAACTTTTTTTCAAACCTTTTTTAAATACTAAAATTGCTTTTGCTGTTCCTGTAATTGACATAGTAACTAGCTCATAACCATCTTGTAACATTTCATTTGCTTTTTCTTCTACTTTTTGTGCCATATCATCTGCCTTTGGTGAATACTCTATAACAACTGTTTTATACATTTTTCCACCTCCTAATCTATCACAAATTGTAATTTAATATCTAATTATATAGTAAATGACATACACCCAACTCATTAATCCATGAACAATTGCCCAACCAACTGAATGCCAATTTACATAACTGATAACCATTGCTAACGCACTTCCAAAAGTAATACCAGTTTTAACTGTTTTTGTTATTGTGTCATTTTTCTTATTCATAATTGACCTCCTCAACAAATTACTATTTATCGTTCTATTGATATACATAATTATACCATACAAATAGTTACTTTAGTTTGTATTTTTTTTGCTTTCTTTGATAAATCAAAAATTTTTTAAAAATAATTTTAATATTTTGTAGCATATTCAAAAATTTATACGCATTATCATAAAATATGGTATACTAGTATTAGAAATTGACCTCAATTGCGATTTCTAAACGTGGTTATCTCACGCACCAGGTTAAAAATTTACTTGAGTTTTGTACTCAAGTTTTTTTAAAAAATAAAGATATTAAGCTAACTTTGAAAAGTTGATAACAATATTTGTTTAGAAAAAAATATTTACTATTGAGATTATTAATTCATAAAATGTTTAAGGTTGCACATAATGTTAAATGATAATCTTTACAAACATCTTAAAAAGTGTTATATTGATTGTGTATTTAGGTATAAAATGCAATGAAAAAGAAGAGTAAAACTATTTTAATTTATAGAGAGTCAATGTTTGGTGAAAATTGATAATTGAGTAGTTTGAAGGAAGCTTGGGAGCAGAATAATGTATTAAGTTATTACGTCAATCGCGTTAAGATATAGAGATATAGAGTTAATAGACTTTATAATTAAGGTGGTACCGCGAAAGATTCGTCCTTATGGGTGAATCTTTTTTTGCTTATAATGAATGAAAAAATAAGATAATTTAAATATTTTAAGATAGTAATTGTGTGATATAATATAAAGTATATGTGAAAAAATTGTAATTTATAGGAGATGAGAAAGAAGATGAATGTAAGAAAATTGAAAAAATGGATAAAAGGGAAAATTAAAAAATTTTACTCACATAAAACTTGGAATGTATATAATGGTAAACCAATTTTATCAATTAGCGAGATTTGCCGCTTTATAAAAATAAAAGTTCCTACTAAATTTGAGGATATAAAAAGTGTTCCGATTACTGAAACTAAATTAATTAATAAATTAAAGAATAAAAATGAGATAATAAAAAATGGAAAAAGAAAAAAATATAACTATGATGAGATTTTGGAAATAAAACAATATTTAAGAAGATTTAAGAGAAAATATTATAGTCAAGAGTCTATTAACAATAAGAAAGATTTAGAGTTATTAAAAATGTTAATAGAGTGGTATTATTATTTTGATAACATGGGCTTTGATTATGATGATTATTTTGATTATGAAGTTTTTAACAAAAAAACTAAAGATTTGAAAAAGTATTTAAATAAAGGATATAAAAAAGAAATATATAGAGCTTGTAATGATCGAAGATATACACATTATTGTAAAAATAAGGGCGATTTTAATAAAAAATTTAAAAAATTTATTCAAAGAGATTGGATTATTGCAGAAGAGTCTTCCTTAGAAGAATTTAAAAGTTTTATCAAGAAGCACCCACGCTTTTTTGCAAAGCCTATTGAAGGTACAGGAGGTCAAGCGGCTAAGATTATTGAAACGGATGGAAAAGATTTGCAATCTTTATATCATGAATGTGTTAAAAATCAATATATTTGTGAAGAAATTGTTAAACAACATAAAGAAATGGCACAGTTTAATGCCAGTACTCTTAATACATTGAGACTATATACGTTGGTTCCCGCTGACGGTAAGCCAATTATAACACTTGGAAACGCTAGATTTGGAAGAGCTGGTAATGATGTTGATAATTTTCATTCAGGTGGTGTTTCAGCCGTAATCGATTTAAAGACAGGAAAGTTAGTTAGCGATGCTATAAACCGAGCTCATGTAAAAGTTAGTCACCATCCTGATACAAATGTTAAATTTAAAGGCTTTAAAATTCCTAATTTTAAAGAGTGCAAAAAAGCGGTATGTGAAGCAGCATTAGAAATAAAAGAGTTAAGACATATAGGTTGGGATATTGCTATAGCCGAAGATGGTCATATAGAATTTATCGAAGGAAATGCATTTCCAAACTTTGATATTACACAAGCGGCCGATCAAGTTGGAAAAAAAGATAGGTATGAAAAATATATTGATGAGTTAATTAATTTAAAAAAACAAAAATAAAATTATATTTATATATAATAGAATGAGAGATGGTTTAATGAAAAAAACTTTATTAAAAATATATGAAAAAAATAATAGTTCTATTTCAATAATGTACTTATTATTGAATCCGGCCTATAGATTGTTGCACAAATATGAGCAAATTGATGACGAGGTAAAAAATGCTTTGTCAGTTTTTGAACCAAAGAATATTTCAAAAAAAGATTATAAAAAATTATATAAAAAATTGTTTGTATACAGATATATTTATAGCTTGAGAGCTAGCGAATATTATTTGTATGATTTTGAAAAAGCTAGTTACAAAGAAAGAAAAGAATTTATGACTCGGCAATTAACTGATGGTTACTATTCTGGCATTAATGATAGAAAATTCAGAAAAATATTAGATAATAAAAATTTATCTTATGAAATATTTAAAAAATATTATAAGAGAGAAATGGTTTGTGTTTCTGATAAATCAAATAAAAAAGATTTTGCAGAATTTGCTAAAAATGTTGAGAGATTTATCTTAAAACCATTAAGCGGACATAGTGGTGATGGAATCGAAATTATAGATGTTAAGAAATTTAAATCAACTGATGAGTTATTTGAATATACTTCTCCTAAAATTCCTTATGTAGCAGAGGGACTGATTAAACAATCTAAATCTTTAGGATGTTTTCATGAAAAGTCTGTAAATACTGTTAGAGTAGTAACTTTTCAATATAAGGGAGATATATCTATTTTATGGACTTTTTTAAGGACTGGACAAGGTGATCACGAAGTTGATAATATGGGAGCTTTAGGTGTTGGTGCGAGAATTGATGAAAATACCGGTAAGATTATTAGTGACGGTGTTGATTGGAAAGGCTCAAAAGTAAAAGTGCATCCTGACTCAAAAATCCAATTTAAAGGTTTTCAAATACCTAAGTGGAATGAATTAATTGAATTTGTAAAAGAATTAGCTGGTGAAATTGCTGATATGCATTGTGTCGGTTGGGACTTAGCTCTTACTGATAATGGTTGGGTTTTGGTTGAAGGAAATGCTAGACCTCAATCAGTAACGATTCAGACGTTTACTAAGAAGGGTTATAGAAAATATTATGATAACATGTATAATTTAGTGCAAAAATTGAAATTGGAAGAAGGTGAAGCGGATGAGTAAAAATATTGCTATAGGATTTACAGGTGATATGGCATTTAGTGAATATACAAAAGAAAAATATAAAACTCCTAAATTTGTTGATAAAAAAATATATGATTTTTTAAACAAGTGTGATTATAATATTATTAATTTTGAATCTCCTGTAACAGACAGTTTGAAAACAGATAAAGCTTCTTTATCACACAAAAGTAAAGCCGATGCATTAAATTATGTAAAAGATAATTTTAAAAATCCTATTCTTAATTTAGCCAATAACCATATGATGGATTTTGGACGCAAAGGACTAATTGATACTTTAAATAATTTAGATGAACGAAAAATCAAAGGAATAGGAGCTGGCAAAAATATTGATGAAGCAACTCAATACATTATTTTAGGAGATGATATTAAAGTAGGAATAGTTGCTTTTCAATATAAAAATAATTTAATTGCTACTAAAAATGAAGCTGGCACAGCACATGATAGACATAAGAAAACTATAAAGAATAAGATAAAGGAATTGAAAAAAATAGCTGACTGGGTTGTAGTTGTTTATCATGGTGGAGATGAGTTTATTAATGTTCCCATGCCGTATACACGTCGCAAACTGAAAAAAATATTGAAATGGGGAGCTAATATTGTAGTTGCTCACCATCCTCATACTGTCCAAGGATATGAGAAAGTAGGAAATAAGATGATATTTTATTCTTTAGGAAATTTTATTTTTGATACAGATTATCAGCGTGCACAAAGAGGGACTGAATATGGAGAATTAATTCGTATTAACTTTACTAAGGATAGTTATACTTTTGATAATTTAAATTTATATTGTGACCGTAAAAAAGATAAGCTAGTTGTTGAAAAATCATGCGAGTATTTCCAAAACATTAATGTAGGTTATGGTAAAAAATGGAAACAAGAAGCTAAAAGATTTAAACAAATTAAAGCTAATAAAAAAGAATTAGCTCGATATCGTAAACTTTATTCGGTTAAAGAATTATATATTGGTAAAACAACTTGCGATAATTATATGGCTTTTGATAAGTTAGTTGAAAAACATAGCTTTGATGGTGTTAATAATGTTGTAAATTTTCAAAATAGATTGTTAAGAAGGTTTAAAAGAATATTTAGACGTTTAATAAAAGCTGATTATAAGAAGCATTTTTATACTTTATATGCTAGTATTTTTAGCAGGTGAAATATGAAATTTGTAAAAAATTTAAATAATAAAATATCTCGTTTTATTAAATTATCGATAATATGGGTTGTTAAAATATTATTTGGTCCGAGACACTTTAAAGTTAACATTTTAAAAAGTACTTGGTTTGCTATTATAGGTGGATTTATGCCTGATCAAGTAGCTTTATATAAGCTAAACATGAAAAATAGACATGAATATTTATCAGAATTTGATTGGTATAAGTCAAGATATATTAATGAACCTTATAATTTTATTTTAAATAACAAGCTAGTTTGTACAGATTTGTTGAAACAATATGTAAAAGTTGCCGAAATATTTGTTATTAAACAAAAAGGAATACTTTCTTCAGCAGATAATAAGGTGAAAACATACGATGACATTATAAATAAAATTAAAATATGTGAAAATGTCTTTATTAAGCCTAATAATCTAGGTAAAGGTGTTGGAGTACAAAAAATTTCATATTGCAAAAAAAGATTTTATCTTGATGATGATGAGATTTCTGAGGAATATTTATTAACATATTTGTCTAAAAGAAATGATTATCATATATGTGAAGGAATTAAACAAAGTAAGTTTTTAAATACTTTATATGATAAAACAACTAACACAATTAGAATGATAACCCTAAGGAATCCCAAAACTAATGAATTTGAAGTATATTCAGCAGTTCAACGAATAGGAACTCATGAAACAATTCCTGTTGATAATGGTAGTAGGGGTGGTTTAACTGCTAAAATAGATATTAAAACGGGTGTGTTAACATCAGCAAAGTGTATCCAAAAAACCGTTGATTATGATAAGCATCCAGATTCAGACAGTCAGATAAAGGGTGTAAAAGTTCCTAATTGGGATAACATAAAAAATGAAATGCTATCATTAGCAAATAAATTTCCATATTTATATTTTATTGCATGGGATATACTTTTAACTGATGATGGTTTATGCATAATTGAAGCTAATACTTCTAGTGGTGTAAATATATTGCAATTATGGGGCGGTGAAAGAAAAAACGGATTAGGAGATTTTTATAGAGCTCATAAAGTAATCAAAAAATAAATGTTGGAGAAAATATGAAAAAAAAATTGAGAAGATTATTGAAAAAAATAAAAATAAAGAGAAATAAATTTTTGCGAAGACATTCATATAATAATGTTTTAGCTAAAAAATGGTATTCTAATATTTTATACGAACGTTATTATCCAAGACATAAAGATAGAATATTAAAGACAATAGATATTTATTATAAAAATCATACTCCAAAAGAAATTGAGAAATGTATAAAAGATATGATTTATTCAAAACATATTTATGGAGCTACATATGCAGAATATTTTATGTTTAGATTTATGGAAAAAAAACATCGCGAAAGAAGTAATTTTATTTGTAATAAGTATAGGCATAGATATTTGCTATATTTGAATCAAGATGATTTTTATCATCGATTTACAGATAAATATGAAACATATTTACTATATAAAAAATATTATAAGCGTGATTTGATATTTATTAATTCTGCTAATGATTTTGAAAAATTTGAAAATTTTTGTAATAAGTACAAAGTTGTTGTTAAAAAACCAGTTGATGCTTCTTTAGGTAAGGGAATTGAATTGTTGAATACTAAAGGAATGGATTTAAAAGTATTATTTAATGACTTATTAAAAGAACACCAAAAATTTATTTTAGAGGAGAAAATAAAGCAAAGTCATATTATGGCTGAACTTCACCCAGAGAGCGTGAATACAATTAGAGTAATACCGTTTATGAAGAATGATGGTACGATAATTATTCATTATCCTTTCTTAAAAATTGGCCAAAATGAATCTTTTGTAGATAATGGAGGAGCCGGAGGAATTTTGGCTTCAATTGATGCAGAAACAGGCATTATTATTAGTGATGGCATGGATGAAAAGTTAAATACTTATAAAAAACATCCAAATACGAAAACTAAAATTAAAGGTTTTCGATTACCAGATTGGGAAGAAGTAAAGAAATTAGCATCTAAGTTAGTCAAAGAAAATCCTAGTGCTCGTTACGTAGGTTGGGATCTTGCTCATACAACGCGAGGTTGGGTTGTTGTTGAAGGTAATGGAAAAACAATGTTTGTAGGACAACAGATGCCACTAAATAAAGGAATAAAAAAAGAATTAGAAGAATTAATTGATTGGAAAAATGTACCAGATAAAGAAAAATATAAACGTAAAAAGACAGTTAAGATAAAATAACTGTTTTTTTTATAAATTTTATGGTATAGTAAAAAAAATGAATTTTAGTGCAATAAAATGATATTTTAAATTGTTATTATAATGAGAGGACAGATAAGATGATGTACAATTTTAATCATACAGATGTTGAAACATATGAAATTTATATTCTTGATATTGCAAGTGGAAGCAAGGAAGCGTTAGAAATTTTATATAATAAAACTCGTTCTTATGTATATGGATATGCTTTTTCGATGTTAAATAATGTAACTGATGCTGAAGATATAATGCAAGATACATACGTTAACATATATAAGTATGCATCAATGTATAATCCTAGGAATAAACCTTTAGCGTGGATATTGAAAATAACTAAGAATTTATGCTTGAATAAACTTAATAAAAAGAAAAAACATAAAGAAACTAATATTGATGATATAGAACATACAATTGCTGCATCATCATTAAATAGTAATCATAATTATGTTTTAGCACGGACTATTTTAGAAGATTTAACAGATCAAGAGAAAAAAATCATTATTTTGAGTTCAATTGAAGGATTTAAATATCGAGAAATAGCTGAATTATTAGAACTAAATTTAACAACTGTTCTTTCAAAGTATCATAGAGCGATGAAAAAACTTCGCGCCAAATATAAGGAGGTGTAACATGAAGAAAAAAGATATTAAGAAAAAAATAGGTAATGAATTTGAAAGCTTAATTTCTTCAAATTTTGATTCTGTCATCTCAAAAATTGAAAAGAAAAAAGGAGTGATAATAGAAATGGAAAAACCAAAAAGCAATAAAGCAAAAGTATGGGGGGTATCATTATCATTTGCGGCTGTTATCTTGTTAATTGCAGGAATATTTGGCTTTAATTATTTTAATCAAGATAAAGCAGCTCAATTTTTAGCAACTATTATATTAGATGTCAACCCAAGTATTGAAATTAAAGTTGATGAAAACGAAAAGATTATTGAAGTAAATGCTAATAACAAAGATGCTGAAGTTGTTATTGGAGATATGGAATTAAAAGGTTTGGATTTAGATGTAGCTACTAATGCGTTACTTGGCTCAATGTTTAAAAATGGATATATTGATGAAGCTAAGAACTCAATTCTAGTAACGGTATTAGGAGCTGATGATACTCGTAATAAAGAAATTCAAGAACGTTTAGCTAATGACATTGATGCATATTTTGCTTCTACTAGTGTTAATGGCTCTGTTATTAGTCAAACTTTGACTTCTAATAGCGATTTAGAAAAATTAGCTAATGAATATGGTATTACGGTTGGTAAGGCTGAATTAATTAATAAAATTTTAGCAGCTAACCCAATGTATACTTTTGAAGATTTAGTAGGACTTTCAACTACTGATTTAAATTTATTAGCAACTTCAAACAAAAATAATGTACAGGATATTACAACATCTGGCACAGCTAGTGAAGCTAATTATATTGGCCGTGATAAAGCTAAGGAAATTGCTTTAAAACAAGCAAATATTAAAGAAAGCAATATTAGTGGCTTAGAAATTCAATTGGATTTTGAAGATGGTATTATGGTATATGAAGTAGAATTCTATAGTAATGGTATTGAATATGATTATGATATAAATGCGACAACTGGAGATGTTATTAAAGAAGATAAAGATACTGATTATGATGATAAGGATACAGCAATCGGAAATGCTGGTACAAATAATACTAGCAGTAATTATATAAGTACAGCTAAAGCAAAGGAAATTGCCTTAGCTAAAGCTAATGTTAAGAACTACTACGATTATGATATTGAATTTGAATATGAAAATGGTCATGCTGTATATGAAGTAGATTTTGAAACATCAACTAAGGAATATGAATATATTATTGATGCTAAAACAGGAGATATTCTTTATGAAAATATTGAAGCTGAAGAAGATGATGACGATTATAAACACTCTACATCATCATCAAACAATAATTCATCATCAAGCAGTACTTCGTCATCAAACAGTAGTACATCTACCATTTCAAAGACTAAAGCTAAAGAGATTGTTTTAAATCACGCTGGTGTTACAGAATATTTTGAATATGAAAGCGAATTAGATACTGAAAATGGCGTTCTTGTTTATGAGATAGATTTTGAAACAAGAAATTATGAATATGAATATGTAATAAATGCTAAAACAGGTAAAATCATTTCTTATGATAAAGAACGAAATGATTAAATAAATTTAAGCCTCTTCTGAACAAAGGAAAGAGGCTTTTAATATGTAAAAAAATATTCACAATGTTATAATTTATGGTATAATGAATACGGTGATAATATGAATGAATTAAAAGTAAATGGTGTTTATAGACATTTTAAAGGTGAATATTGTATTGTTTTAGATGTTGCCGAACATTCAGAAACTGGAGAAAAACTAGTTATTTATCGTGCTTTATGCGGTGAAAATAAATTATATGCACGTCCATATGAGATGTTTTTAAGCAAAGTTGATAAAGAAAAATACCCAGATGTAAAGCAAGAATATAGATTTGAATTGCAAGAGATTAATAGTGTGAAGGATTAGTCTCTTTTTTTGTTAGATGTAAGGAGTAGTTATGAAGTTAGAATGTGAAAGTATTAGAATATTATTTATGGATACAGTTGAGGAATTAGGTATATTAGTAAAAAAACAATTAATTGAAGAATATAATTTTACTGATGATAATTTTATAAGTGCCAGATTAACAAGATTTGGTAATGGTGAAGGGAAAGCGGAACTGGTTAATTCTGTTCGAGGTAAAAGATTATACATTATTACTGATGTATGTAATCATACTATTAGCTATAAAGCTTATGGTGTAGAAAGAATCAAAATGCCTGATGAACATTTTGCCGATTTAAAAAGAGTTATATGTGCTGCTACTGGCAATGCTTTAGAAATAAATGTTATTGAAACAATTTTATATGAAAGTAGACAACATAAACGAAATGGTCGAGAATCATTAGACTGTGCCGTTGCTCTTCAAGAATTAGTTAAGATGAATGTTAATTGTATAACAACTTTTGATGCTCATAATGTTGATGTTAGACAAGCGATACCGTTAACAGCTTTCGATAATATTATTCCAACTGAACCAATGTTAACTGATTTTGTAATGAATGAAGATATTAATTATGAAAATTTATTGGCTATTTCTCCTGATGAAGGTGCTATGGGAAGAACTAGGTTTTATTCTGGAATGTTGGGCTGTGATATTGGGATGTTTTATAAACGAAGAGACTATTCAAAAGTAGATGAGCATGGTAAAAACCCAATAGCCGAACACGTTTATTTAGGTAAAAATATTAAAAACGGTGAATATTTGATTATTGACGATATGATTTCAAGTGGCGGTAGTATTATTGATATTTTAAATAAAATAAAAAATAAAAATCCAAAAAAAGTGTGGGTTATGGCAACTTTTGCTCTTTTTACAGAAGGAGTAAATGCTTTTGACCAAGCTTATGATCGGGGAATATTGACTCGCGTATATTGCTCAAATTTTACTGATGTTCCTAAATATATTAGAGAAAAAACGTGGTTTAGATGTGTTGATTGTTCTAAAACTTTAACTGAAGCTTTAGTGACACATGCTGCACATCAACCTATGTCTCCTATGTTAAATGGAAAAAAAGAGTTGTTTAATAAAATAAAATGTTTAAAAGAATCTAAATAAATGTTTTAAACATTTTTTTTATGGTAAAAAAATAAAAATTATGATATGATGTTATTATAAATAATAATAGAATAAATAGGGAGGAATATTATGAAATTTTGCCCAATATGTGGAACGACTGTTTCTGAAGGAAGTAATACATGCCCAAAATGTGGCGGTAATATAAATAATGTAGCAAATAATAGTGGTAATATTGCAATGCAACAAGCACCAACTGTTCAAATACCACCAGTGATGTCAAATAATAACGTTGTAACATCAACGCCACAGACTGCTACAACGCCTACATCAATAAGTAATGAATCTTTACCTATGCAGAAAGCGAATGTTTCAGAGCAAGAGGTTTCTTCCACATTACAACCAAATAATTCTTCGATAAGTGAATCAAAATCTGTTGGATTACAACAAGTAGAAAATAAAAAAAGTCAAAAAGGAAAAAAAATAAAGACGGATTTAACACCAGAAGAAAGAGAAAAGAAGTTTAATCGTATTACAACAGTAATAATTATTCTTATATCAATAATTTCTTTAATTGTTTTATCAATATTTATGTATAGTATTTTGAGAGAAAATAAAGCGAGTGAAGGAAATAATACAACTTTAACAACACAATATAATTATGAAGGCTTTGAGTTCTTTTTACCTAATAATGTGGTAGCAACAGTAGAAGAGGATAATTTTGTTGTTCGTGATAAAGAAAACACTTGGAGTGCCGTTATAACTGTTCATGATGGAGCATATAATACTTTAACAAGTAACAAATCGCAGATAAGTGGATATTTTGAAGAACTTGGTTATGTGGCTACAACTGCTTCTGAAAAAGAAATTAGTGGTTCTAGTTTTATTTCAACAGAAGTTTTAATGGGTAGTAAAAACGTTTTGATTGCTTATTCTAAAGCGAGTGGCACTAAAATCTTTGGTGTTGTATATACTAATGAATTAGGCACGTATGATAATCAATCATTGGCAGTTGTTGGTGAAATTTTAGCATCTGCTGTTAATACAGGCTATGATTCAGCTATGCCAGAAGGTTTTAATAATAATATGTTTGAAAAATCTTTTGAATTTGCTAAATAGAGGTCTTAAGCCTCTTTTTATTTACAAAATTTAAAAAAAGACTTGTATTTTCAAAACATAAGTGTTATAATTAATCTTGTATTTGAGCAGATGCGCTCATAGCTCAATTGGATAGAGCGTTTGACTACGGATCAAAAGGTTAGGGGTTCAACTCCTCTTGGGCGCACCATTTTTATTGTTTCGGGAAATGGCTCAACTTGGTAGAGCACTTGGTTTGGGACCAAGGGGTTGCAGGTTCAAATCCTGTTTTCCCGACCATTTAAATATTAAACTTTACAACTTGTAAAGTTTTTTTGTTTATATGGTTGTTTTGTGATATAATAAAGTAATTTAAAGGAGATGAAATATGGAACATATTATAAAGGTTAATCATACTGTCACCCCAATTCAAGATTTAAAAAGTAAAATCAGAATTATTACAATTAGTGATATTCATTATGGTCAAAAAATGTCTATAAAAAAAATAAATCGTGTATTTAAGTTAGTTGATGAATTAAATCCTGATTATATTTGTTTGCTTGGAGATAATATTGATACAACTAATGCGATTTCATCATTCAAAAAGAGAAAAGATTTTCTCGATACTTTGAAGCGAAGTGGTCAAATCGCTCCAACTTTAATTGGTTTGGCTGATCATGATATGAGATATTGTCACTTTGATGGTCACATATCAGTTGATGTCCAAAATGATTTTTGGGATGAAGTAGATGATTGTGATAATTTGCATGTTTTGGATAATACGGGATATGAAGATGAAAAAACTTGTTTTTTTGGATATACTTTACCAAACTATTATTATCATGCTGAATACTCTTTACCAAAAAATAGTTGTTGTTCTACTACAAGAAAAGATGAAGATGTTGATACTTTAGTTGAAGATATGGAATTTCATAAACATTTATTTAAATTATATCGCAATCCGGGAAAATATAATGCTATCTTATTCCATTCTCCCCAAAATTTGTGTGATGTAAGAGTAGCATCTTATCTGCGCGGATTCGACCATATTTATTCTGGACATATGCATGAAGGATGTATGCCACCAATTTTAGATGAAGTTGTTAGAGGAAACATAGGGCTTATTTCACCTCAAAGAGAATTGTTTCCAAAGATAGCACGAGGAATTATAAAAACATCTTTTGGGACAATTTGTATTATAAATGGTGGTATTACTAAAATTCATGAAAGTGCAAACCCAATTTTTCAGCCAATGAATCATTTCTTGCCAATGCATATAGATGTTATTGATGTAATGCCATCAGAACAAGAATTACAGAAAGAATATATACGTACGTCAAAATATCGTTATTTAAAATAATAAAACTATGAGCTTTTCCCCATAGTTTTTTTCTTAATTTTTTGACTTAAATAATTTAATGAATGTATTGGTCCAACAGTTAAAATTCCTGTTAAAGGTTGAATAATACTGTCTTTTCGGTTTACTTGACTCATTTTTTCTTGTAATAATTTTGCAATTATTTCAGGAGAATTTAAATTATACCCTTTCTTTTGCAAATAAGTATAAAGTATTTTAGGTAAAAAAGATAAAGAAGCGTATAATAGTTCATTATTAATTACAATCTCACCGTTTTTTTGGGTAAAAAAGAATTGGTTATGGTCACCGTATATTTTAAAAAAGTCGTTAAAACTTCCATTTACAATATTATAAATTTTATTAGGATTTTCTGCAAACAACATTCTAATATCACCACTATAAGATAAATTGCATATCTGATAGTATAAATCCAAAAGGGTTGGATTTTTTTTAGTAAGAGTTAATAACGCTACAAAAATAGCTAAATCTCGATTTTTTTTAATGGCTTCATCAATTTCTTCAGTAGAACGAATTGTTAAAATAGGCTTTTGAAATCTACCCTGAATAAAAAAACTATTCCAATCACCATTCAAAGCATCAATAAATCTATCCTTGCCAATTATACCATATTTGAATTGATTGTTCATAAATTCTATATTACTTTGGTAAGTTACACCAGTTGCTTTTCTTATAGAATTCAAATCAAAATAGGTTAATGATATTTTTCCTGATATAGAATAGTCATTAGGGTTATTTTTCATATTTTCTCGATGCCATAATTGTGGATTATTGACGACTAATATCATATCAATCATTGGTTGTTTTTGTAAATTATAACCTTTTTGTTTGAAAACACCAGAACCGTATCCAAAAGCTCCAATTATATTTCCACTATTATCATGGCTTTGTACAAATTCATCTAGTAATTTTTTTGTTTCCATAGTTCCTCCAATAAATACTTATTATAATATATGCAAAAAAAATATTCAATAGTTGAATATTTTTTTAATTTATTTTAAAATATATATGTATGTTTGTGTCCGTGTAGCTTAACTGGATAAAGTGTTTCCCTCCGAAGGAAAAGATTGTGAGTTCAAATCTCGTCACGGACACCATTTCAGGAAGTAGCTTAATTTGGTAGAGCACTTGGTTCGGGACCAAGAGGTTGCAGGTTCAAATCCTGTCTTCCTGACCATTATATGTTAAGTGTAAAATTTTTGATAATATTACTTTTGAAGAGGTAAAAATAATGCGAGTATTAATTGTTTCAGATATTCATGGTTTTAATAGTTATATGGAAAAATTATTAGATATTATAGTTAATACTAAGCCTGATAAAATTGTTTTGTTAGGAGATATAAAATATAATTATTTACAAACGGATATTTTAAATAAATTATGTTTATTTAAGGATAAAATAATTGCGGTTAAAGGTAATTGTGATGATAAAAATGATATTAGAGCAGTTAATTTTCCTGTTTATGAATTTTATTACGTTTTAAAAGTAGACGGTTTTAATTGGTATTTATCACACGGACATGTTAATTATAAATTGCCAGAGTTAGGTAAAAATGACATTTTAATAAATGGTCATACTCATTCCTATGAATTGCGTTATAATTATATTAATCCGGGTTCTTTGTCTTTACCTAGAAATCATGATGAACGAACTTATATCTTATACCAAAATTGTACATTTACGCTTTATGATTTAGATAATAATATCATTGATTTTTTAAAAATATAATTATATTTATACTTTTTAGATTATTGACAAAATAATTTTGTTAATAGTCTTTTTTATTTTTAAATATAATAAAGTTATTTAAGAATAAAGTTTGATATCCGAGAGTGATTTTAATCACTCTTTTATAATGGTATTAATCAAAAAAATTTTAGCTATAAATTACTTTAGATTTTTATAGGTGTATACTTAAAAAAAGTTTTAGTTATAATTAATTAAATATTCTTTTTGCTTATGACTAAATATTTGCTTTTTATTATATAATGTAAATAATAAATTAAACTTTGTGTAAAAAATTTTCAAATACTTATTTTTTTGTTATAATTGAAGTAATAATGGAAAGTGATATTATGAATAAGATAATTGAAAGTCCATTAACTGGCGTTCCTTTAACAGCAACAAGCAATCCTAATATATATGTTGACGAAGTATACAATAAGCAATATATATTAGGAAGTTCTATGCAACCAATAGAAATTAAGTCCCCAGCTAATGGTAGTACGTTAATACCTCAAGAAGACGGAACATTTTACGATCAATATAATGGAACAACTTTTTCTTTTGATTCTACGCGTAGCGCTTTTATTCCCCATTATATCCCTGATGATTCTATGGAACCGGCTCGTATTGATATCGATAGAATAATAGGAATTGAAAGCGGACGAAGTTTTTCTATTGATAGAAAGGGGAGAATTTTAACGCCTGAAGAAATAACTAATCAAAGAATTCAAGCCCAAGATTTAATGCGTATTAAAAAAATGGAAGAGGACGGAACAATAGCTAAATATTTAGATAAAGTAAAGCAGAAAAGACAAACTGTAATGGATGAATTGGCAAGTAAAGAAAATATTAAGGAATATTTTTCATCGTTATTAGATAGCCAGGATCATCCTCTTAATCATTTAAATGAATTATTAAATGACGTTTCTAGTATAGATTTAAAAACTTTAAAAATATTATTAGATTGTTTTAATCGGTTTGGAGTAGAGATTGAACAACATCATTTACGAGGTTTTGATGATCCAATTATAGCGGCTAGATTAAATGACCGCTATAAAGAACTAACTGGTAATAATCATCCTAGATTTATTCAAGAAATCTCTGAGGTTATTGATAGATATACGTCTTACAAAGAAGAAATATCGTCAAAATTTAGCATATATGATGATGACTTTTTTGCTCAGTTAGAACAAATAAAAAATGAATTTTATCAAACTACATCGCAATACGAACAAGTTGATTATATTTCAAGATTAAGAGAAGAACATCAACGCTTAGGTATTGATATGCCAGACGAATATTATGAAATGGAAGAAGTTAGAAAAAAAGTTTCTGATGGAGTAATTTCTCCGTCAGAACTTCAATTTTTATGTGATAAAGCTTTTGGCAAAGGGACTGCTGAAAGTAGAAGTATTTATCGACAAATGATTTTAACTAATAGGGTAGAAGTCAATGATGAAGATTATGCAAAATTATTACATGAGCAAATTGATATGATTTATGGAAACGAACCGGAGAAAGCCGCCAAAATTTTTAACCAAATTTGGGAAGTTAGAATTGCGAATCAAAAAGAGTCAACAGATAGTGACATTGCGCCTTATATCATTCCAACAACTTTACCAACAATTGAGCAAATTGCAGAAACAACACAAATATCAGATTTAGAAACTATGCGTGAGGATATAATGATACAAACTCCATATTTAGAATATAGATCTAAGTTAAGAGAAATGTATTTACAAGATAAGAGTAGTGATGAACTTTTAGTTTCTGAATTTGCTGTTGATGATAAATCACATGATATTTGTACGCATACGTTGACTAGAATATCAGCTAGTGGACAAGAAATTGTTAAACAAGCAACTTTTCCGTACAACGAAGGTTTTCAACAAGGAATGTTATTACCTTCGACTATTGATTATGCACAATGTAGTGTTGGTATAAAAGATAGTACCATTGTCGACTCAGATATAGCCACCTATCAAGCTATGTCCAATAACAATAATATATTAGGAGTTAAAAATGTAAATATTGAAATTGCACAATCTGTGGGATCTGCTATACATCAAAATGAAGGCATTTCTTATCAACAAAAAGAAAATTTAATAATGCAAACCAACCAACAAATGGGATTTCAAAAAGTTTTAACAATGGACGGTTTTAGTTCGACAATGATGTTATTTTTGCTAGCCGGTTTATTTTGTGGAATATTTTTAGTTTTTGGAGCATATTTAACAGGCTTATTATAGGGAGGAAAAAATGGATAAAATATTTGAAAACATGAATAAAAATGATTTAAATTTAAGTGTATATGCAACTAAGAATAACGCAGCTTATCGATTTAGAAGTGAAGAAAAAGATATACGCTCTAGTTTTTTTAGAGATATAGATCGTATTATATATTCTTTATCATATACACGTTATATAGATAAAACACAAGTATTTAGTAATACTACTAATGATAATATTAGTAAACGTATGACACATGTTCAAATGGTTAGTAAGATTGCTAGAACAATTGGTAGAGCATTAAATTTGAATGAGGACTTAATTGAAGCAATTGCTTTAGGACATGACTTAGGACACGTACCATTTGGACATACTGGGGAAGCAATTTTAAATAGGCTTAGTGTTGAATATACTGGGCGAATGTTTAATCATAATGTTCATAGTGTTCGTACTTTAATGGACATAGAAAATAATGGTAAAGGAAGTAATATTACTTTACAAGTTTTAGATGGAATTTTATGTCATAATGGGGAATTTATAGTAGATCAGTATTATCCAGTTGATAGGACACCGGAACAATTTTTGGATTTGTATGAACAATGTTATACAGATTCAGCTGTTTTAAAAACGTTACGACCAATGACTTTGGAAGGGTGTGTTGTACGTATTAGTGATATTATTGGTTATATTGGTAGAGATATTGAAGATGCTATAAGACTTGGGGTCTTATCTTTAGATGATATTCCTAATAATATAATTGAAGTATTAGGTAAGACTAATCGTGAAATTATAAACACCATTATTATGGATATTGTTGGAAATAGCCTTGATCAGCCTTATATTAAAATGAGCAATCGCGTATATAACGCCATTAAAGAATTAAAAGCTTTTAACTATGAAAACGTATATAATCGTGCTAATACAAGTGACGATTTAAAAAGATATGAAGAAATGTTTAAGGTTGTCTTTGAACACTATTTAAATGATGTTAAGGAAAAAAATAATACATCGGATATTTACCAAGTTTTTTTGGGTGATATGGATGATCGATATTTAATTAATACGAGTGATGAACAACAAGTGATTGATTATATTGCCGGAATGACTGATGATTATTTTACTAATCAATATAATAAGATTATAAATAAAAACTAGCTTAAGACAAATTACTTAAACTAGTTTTTTACATTATTTTAACAAGTGTTAGTATTAAATCAATTATAAAAATAATTAGCATTATAATTGTCACAAAACGTGGGATTTTAATAATAAATTTATCAAGTTTAGGATGAATGAGATAAATAATTAAAAGCGCTAAAAATCCCCATATAATAGAAATTTCTAATGATATATATTTGCCAATATTAAACATAAGATTACTATAATCCCATGTAGAAATGTTAAATAGGTTTTCGATTAATAGACCACCTAATAATTCTAAAAAAGTCAAAATAAAGATTAAACTAAGAAAGGTTATGATAGTTTCAATCCATCTATTCATATGTAAATGATAAAATAAATATTTGGAAATAATTAAAATAATAATTACACCAAATCCGTATATTGGTGTTATAGGCCCATATAAAATTCCACTATCAAAAGAATTGCTTATTATTAAACCAATAAGCTTTTCAAAAATAAAACCGATAAAGGAATAAATAAAAAAACAGTTAATATAATACATATATTTCACCGTTTTTATTTTTACCAAAATTATTATTTTTATTCTTCAAATTCGTTCAAAATGCTTATATATTTTTGTTGCATATTATTATAACGTTCACTTAAAATTGAAGTTATTCCTAGTAATTTCATATCTTTTTCTATCAGATATAAAGAAATTGCACATTTTAATAATTCAGAGCCTCGATAGGCATGAATCAATTTATCATATTTTATAAATAAATCTTTATCTTGATATTTAATACTTTGCATATAGTCAAATAAAGCTTCATTATACCCATCTATTTCTTGCCAAGCTTCATACGGCGTTAAAGTAGATGCTTTATGAGCAAAAAAATCTAAATCGTTTAATTCAATATAAAAAGCTTTATTCAAGTCAGTTTCACTTATCGGCATTAATCTTAGCATTATATCACCATTTATATAATAGCACATTTCATTAAAAAATGATATAATGAAAAAGGTGATAGTATGGATAAAATAGAAGCAATTATTGAAATACCTGTAGGTACTAAAAATAAATATGAAGTTGATAAAGAACATGATAAAGTTAAACTAAATCGTGTTTTAGCAAGCGCAATGACATACCCGGCTGAATATGGATATATTGATGAAACTTTAGCTAATGATGGAGATCCATTAGATATTTTAGTTATTAGTTCAGAAGCAACTTTCCCAGGATGTATAGTTCCAGCTCGTGTTATTGGCTGTTTAGAAATGTATGACAATGGCTATGAAGACTATAAAATAATTGGTGTAGTTGATGTAGATCCACGTTACCGTGATATTACAAAATTAGAGGATTTGTCAGAATTTACTCTACAAGAAATTAAAAACTTTTTTGAAAATTATAAAACTTTAGAAAATATTAAAGTAATTGTTAAAGATTACTCTGGTAAAGAAGTGGCGTTAAGGATTATTGAAAAAAGTCGTCAAAATTATTTAAATTCTAAAAAAAATTAGATAACTGATAATTTAAATGTATAATAAATAATTGAGGGTGAGAGGATGAAAAGAAAAAATAGAGGAAAAAATACCGTTATGATTGCGATTGGCATTTTTGTATTTTTAGTTATTATGTTGGTTACTTTAATGTCACTTAATAAAACCGGTGTAGATAATTTTGAAAAAATTAGCGCTTATGAGTTGGAAAAATTGGATGCTAATGCTTATACTGTTGTTTATATTGGTCGTGATGGATGTGATTTTTGTGAAAAAATGATGCCCAATTTAATAAAAGCACAAAAGGAGTATGGCTATACGACTAAATATTTAGATCTTGGTCAAATAATGGAATTTCCATCTGGAAATATTAAAGATCAAGAAGCTTATGATATTATGATTAATTATGATGTAGTTGATGGTAGTAGTGTCATGGACAAATTTGGCACCACACCTATGATTCTTGTTATTCATGATAAAAAGATTGTTGCATCTCAAGTTGGCTATCGCGAATATGGTGTTTTTGAACAATTTTTAGAAAAAGCAGGACTAAAAAAATAGCCTGCTTTTTGTATCTAATTTATTTTAAATCTTCATAAATAATAGAACCTTTACCATCTTTATAATTAATAGTAGTTAAGGCACCATTAATCATTGTTAATCTTGGGGGAATGTGACCAAAATCCATATCGTAAATGATAGGAATATTTAAACTTTCTAGAGAATTTTTTAAAGTGTCTTGAAAACTTGTATTGTAATAGCTATCTTCACAAGCACTGCGACCAAATAAAATAGCTTTAGTGTGATTAAACCATCCACATTCTTTAAATTTCCATAAAGTTCTTGTTAAATCTTCACATGTTAGCTCACAATTATCAAAATACCAAATGATGCCATCATTTTGATATTTATCAATAAAATTCTTTGTGTAATCGTAAGGAGTTCCTAATAACTCAGTTAATATATCAATACAACCGCCAATTAAACGGCCTGTAACAGATATCTCTTTGTTGAAAGATTTCCACACAACTGTACTATCTAAGTTATAATTTTCTAAACCGGTAATTTCTTCAAAAGCTTCTTTTTCGTATTTATCTAAGCTTGTTTGTTTAGTTTGTTTACCACTTAAAATATTAAGATTATCTTCAACGGTATGATGCCAATTATAAGAACCAAAACCGCCAATATTATAGCTATAACTAGTTGCAATATCTAATTTGGTAGTTATGAGATATAAAAGGCTTGTTGGGTCAGAATATCCTTGAATCCATTTAACATTCTTAGTAATTTTTTCTAAATTTAAATATGGTAGTATTTCTAATAAAAAATCTCCTCCCGTAGCACATATAATGGCAGTGATATCTTTATTGGTAACAAGCTCCATAAATTCTTCAGCACGTTTTTGAGCACTACAACTACGCCCATGTTTATCATGTCTAACATGTTTTGTCTCTATAATCTTAATTTTATGTTTATTTAAATGTTTAATAGCTGAGTCTAAACGATTTTGTTTTATTTTACATGCTAGTCCCATAGAGGGTGCACAAACACCAATTATATCATTTTCTTGTATAAATTTTGGATATATCATTTTATCACCTAAAATAATTATAAACAAAAAAATAACTAAAGTAAACTTTAGTTATTTTTACACCGTTAAGTGTACAAGTTTAAAGAGTAGTTAAGTGTTGTAGAATAAGTAAGGTTGTATATTAAAGAGTAATGGAATACTCATTAATATTATTTATTATATTTTAATATTTAATATTTAATAAATTAATAAATTAAGCCAAATTAGCTTCATTTACCAATTTAGATATTTCTCTTACAGTTAAAACTTTTCCTTCACTGACTAATTGGCCATTAATTACTAACCCAGGAATATTCTTAATGTTATGGTTTTTGATTTCTTCTTTATTATCTAATATTTTAATATTGATATCATAGTCATAATCACTAGCAAATCTTGAAACCATTTTTTTTAATTTAATTCCGTTGCTACAATTAGTGCCAATTATTTTTATTTCCATCGCATCACCTCTGTTTCTATATTCATTATAGTAAATAAATATTAAGATATTATATAAAAAATATTAAAAAAAATTAAGATAGTTAATCTTAATTTCTTTTAATAGTAAAAATTATATCTAATCCTTTATTTTCATTGTTTCTAGCATATATGTAGCCGCCATGATTTTCTACAATTTCTTTGCAAATAGAAAGACCTAATCCTGATATTTTACGTGATGGATCTGAAGTAAACAATGGTTCAAAAATACGATTTAAATCTTTCTCCGCAACTCCTTCACCGTTATCACTAATGGTAAATTCAATATATTTATCAATTTTTTTACATTTTATATTAATTTTCCCTTTTTTAGGGGTATAACGAGCGCTATTAGCAATAATATTACTAAAAACTCTTTTCATTTTTGCACTATCTATGTGCAAAACTTCTCCTTCGCAATCATTTTGAATAAATAATTTAATTCCTTTTTCTGCTAAGTCATCATTATAATCTTTTCTTATAACATTTAAAAAATCATTGATGGGAATATCTTCCCTTTTTAAAGTGTCTTTTAAATTACAACTCAAATAGTCATCAAATTCTTCTGTTAAATCACGTAAAGTTATAGCTTTATTATGAATTTTCTCAATATAGTCATTTTTACGATTTTCATCTAATTTTGCATTTAGTAATCGATCGGAATAGCCAAGAATTGATGTGAGTGGTGTTTTAATATCGTGAGATATAGAAGCAATAATACGATTTTGTTTTTCTTTTTCATCTTCAAGCGCGTCAACTAATTCTACAAAGTTATTTTGTATAATATCAAATTCGCTATGACCGCTAGTTTTACTTGGCTTAATACCAAATTTATAATTTTTTATAGACTTTTGTAACCTTTCAACGGGCGAAAAAACCCTTTGATTAGTTGTTTCTAAGAAAATTAAAACTATAACTAAAATAACGATAATTTCAAATATAATGAAATTATTTAAAGCTGGAATATCTTCAGTATTTGTTTCTTTATGCAATTTAATAATATAAATATTGTCATTATATTCAAAAAATTTAGTGACATGTGAAATAGAACCTTTGTTCCACAATGAATTGTTATTGTTATAAATAACAGTTCCATCTAACCGTTCAATGTAAATATCAATTTTTTTATCTTTGGCAAATTTATCTACTGTCTTATATAAGTTGGGAGATATTTTTACTTCGTCTAAAATTTCTATTAAATCATCGTTTAATTGGTCGTTATTAGCTTCAATTGCAATCGATAACTGAGGAATTAAAAAGTATTTAAAGTAACCACCAATTAAAATAAAATTCAGAAGAAAAATAAAAATAACAACGATTAGGGTAGCTTTTTTTAATTTCATGTTAATCAATCACCTTAACAAACTTATATCCTAATCCCCAGATAGTTTTAATGTATTTTTCTTCAGTATCTAATTTTTTTCTTAAACTTTTAATGTGAACTGCTACAGTACCAATTTCTCCATAACTACTTCCCCAAACCGCGTCAAATATTTGATCTTTTGATAGAGCAATCCCAGCGTTAGTCATTAAATATGCTAATAATTCAAATTCTCTCGTGGATAATTCTATTAAATGATCGTTTTTCCAAACTTCATAGTTTTCTTTGTTAATTTTAATTTCACCAATACTAATAATATTTTTATCGGTATTTTTATTTTGACGGTTACTTCTTCTAATATGAGCTTTAACTCGAGCAACTAATTCCTCAATAGTAAAGGGCTTTGTAATATAATCATCAGCACCAATTTCAAAACCGACTAATTTATCGATTAAATGTGTTTTGGCTGTTACAAAAATAATTGGGCAATTAACTTTATCACGAATCTGACTGCATACTTCTGTACCATTCATTTTTGGCATCATGATATCTAAAATAATTAAATCAAAATTATTTTCATTAATAGCTTCAACAGCATCAGCCCCATTATTTTTTATTACTGTTTCGTATCCTTCGTCAGTTAAAACATCAGAAATTAATTCGGCTATATCATTTTCATCATCAACAATTAAAACTCTCTCCATAAACTCCTCCTCATAACATCAATTATATTATTACAAATAAATTTTAATGTTATTTATAAAAAATATTAAAATTTATTAAACTTTAAAACGTATATAAGTCCGGTCATCATAGGAATTATTTCCATTCTTTAAGCCTTTAACAGAAATAAATTCTTGAATACACAAGGGATCTTTTTTTAAAATATTTTGAAGATATTGTTCAGACATTTTTAATGTTCTTTTTATGATTGGATAACCATCACTAGCAAGAATGATTTCATCTCCATTTTTTATAGAATATTTTTTTACATATTGAAAAGGAATCACTTTACCATTTAAAACAGGGTAGCCATAAATGCTATTGGTATTGTTATCATAGAGATATTGGCTTTTTAAAAGTGGTTCAATATATTTAGCTCCCCAGTCATTAGACTGTAGTTGTTCAACTGTGTATCCACATTTAAGTAAAATGTTATTATATAATGCTCGTGCATTAGATGTAATATTATCATAAAGTTTATCGTGTTTGTGAATAACGCCATTAATCATACAGGAGCAGTCTCCAAAATTCCAAATTTCTTTATAGTAGTCATTGTAAATTATTATTTGTGCTCCAAACCATTCATTATCTTTACCTATCAAATGATGATATTGTTTTAATTGATTATTTAAAAATTGCAATGTTTCTTCACAAGTTTTTTCTTTATTAATATAATTTAATGATTTCATTAATATATCTTTAGCAATTTTTCCACTTTTAAAACCATGATATAAATTACTGGTTTTGCTTGTGACACCATCAATGACTGCAATAATTCCGTTTCCAATAAATAGTCCGTCTTCATTATGCTCTTGACTAGATTTTCCCTTTGTTAAATATTCTTTTATTATCATAATTTCACCAAGTATATTATATCATTAAAAAAAGAGTATTCCTACTCTAATTTTCGTTTACGTTTAACAATAAAATTTTTAGCATATTTTCCCTTACCGATTGTGTATAAATATCCAAATACAGAGAAGATAATCGCACCGATAAAATTAACCATTAAATCTTCCATTGTGTCATTAAGACCAATATCAATATATCCTCCATAGAGTTCAGTCCAATCTTCTCCATTAACGATAACAGACTCTATAGGAACTTTAACCACTTCGTTTTTCCCATTTTGATTAATCGTTACACTATATATAGTATTGATAACAGTATCTTTTTGCATATCTTTGTGTAAATAGCGATCCATTCCAAATTCAAAGAATTCCCAAAAAACACCGATAGTCATTGAAAAACAAATAGCTACTAGTGATGTATAAATTGGCGATAAAGTTACACTAATGTTTTCACTTTTATTAAGTAAATCAACTAAAGAATAACCAATCCCGGCCATAATAAAGCCGTTGACAGTATGAAGAATAATATCCCAATTTTCAAAATGAATATAGAATTCGTTGATTTCACCTAAAATTTCAGCCGAAAATACAAAGACCCAAACTGTTATTTCTAGTAAATCAGGTAAATCTAAATTTAATTTATGCTCAACAATACTAGTGACCGAAAATAAAATTAAAGTTAATACGCATAAGGAAGCATTCATTAAATTACCTAGTTGCAATTGCCGCGCCATACATAAAAAGACAGCAATTCGAAGTGCAACGTAGATAAATGCTTTTAATGTAAGTTTTTTCTTACTTTCTTTAACTTTATTTTTTTTGCTTTTAACAATTTCTTTTTTTTTCATAATAACCTCATATAAAAAATTATATCATAATCTTAAAATATGTAAAGTTATCTTATATTTTTTTATAAAAAATAAAGGTTTAAATCAATATATGTTATAATGTGATAAAGAGGGGATTATGTGATTCTTGATATTGAAAAATTAGAAACAGAAGCAATGGCACGTACTTATGATCCAACTAAGCCCGATGAGTTAACAAATATAAAAGCGGAAGAAATTGTAGTTAATAATCGTACTTTATTTTTAGATATATCTAAATTATTAAATGTGGGGCCACTTACCATATATAATAAATTTAGGCAATCTTTTAAGTATTTAAAAATGGTTGATTGTAATTGGTTTTGTCATTATTTATCATTGGTTGATTTAAAATTTAACATTTTAATTCCAAAGCAATATAATATTAGTTATGGCTTTAGTCAGGACAATAATGCTGAAGAGGGTCAATTCAAAGTTGTAACTGATAATGAGAACATTATTAAATATAATAAAATTAGTGAAGATATTTTTGTCAAGCAGATGGATGAACTAAGTAAATCGGTAAGATGCCTTGAACGCTTTGTTGCTGACAATCATTATTTTTATGAATTTGAAAATGAACATATTTATTGTTATTATCAAAATTATTGTTGGGTGATTAGCGGTTATAATCGAAATAATGTTCAAGAATACTATGATATGTATTTAATTTTAATGAGTATTTCACAAGGTAATATTAGTAATAACAAATTGAAATGCTTATATTTAATTGGTAAAAATGCTATTAATTATTTGTATAAAGGCATAGATTTGAAGAAACAGTTTAGTAATATTGCTAATTATGGATTAAGTGATGATATGGTTACATTTGCTATGAGTAACGGACGGTACTTATTGGTTATTGATGAGGCATATCAAAAATATCATCGTAAGATAAAATACGCAATTGATGCTGCTAAAAAATTTAACATTTATAGTGGTCAAAATTGGTCTTTTAAAGGCTGTTTTAAGTCTAGTTTTTTAGGCAATTATAAGCACGGATTTATTTTGAATTTTCCTGAAATAACTGATAGCACAGAATTAAGTGAAATAGAGAAAAGAGATTTACTTGAAAATATTATTAAACAAAAGCAAATTGAATTATATGAACATAAAGATTACCTGAAAAATAAGCTTTTAATTTTATTAATTAATTATTTAAAGAATTATTTAACTTTAGAAGTGTGGTCAAAATTAAATTTTATTGATTATTTGTGTATTGAAAAAATAAAGTTTGAAAATAAAACGGACAAGATGATATACATATATTTTAAAAATGTATTAAATAATGGTGATGATGAATTAATAAAATCTTTAATTGATATTGATTATTTATGTTCCAATATTATCGCTAAGGATATTATTATGAGTCCTGAATTTATGGCTTTTTCTTGCCAAATTTTAAATGTCAATAAAATTTTTATTCTATTTGAAAATAATGAATTTATTGAGTGGAAATAAAAAAATAATTGATTTAATCAATTATTTTTTTTAATAATATAAGTTGCAACCATCATGCCTTCATATACGGCCTTAGCAATTTGTTTAATTCCGGTAATAGCATCACCACAAGCATAGATACCTGGAATGTTAGTTTCAAAATGTTCATTAACAATAATTCCTTGCTTATCAGTTAAAATTCCAATTTTTTTGGCTAAAATATTTGTATCAGCAAATTGTTCGGCAACGAATAAACCTTCAATATTTAATGTAGTATTATCATCAAAGATTATTTTAGATACACTTTCATTACCAGCTACTTCTTTAATTTTTTGCTTATATATTGGAAACTTAGTCTGAGGTGCCTCTAAGCCGTTAGTTAATAAAAATAAAGAATTCGTTATATTACTTAAATAATCAAGTTCATGGAGCGCAAAATCATTATTGCCGATAACAGCTAATGTCTTTCCTTTATAAAAGAAACCGTCACAGGTGGCACAATAACTAACTCCACGGCCTTCGAATTTATTAATGTTTTTTATATGTGATTGTTTCATTGATCCTGTTGCTAAAATAATTTTATCAGCTTGATAAGATTTATTTTTTGTTTCTAAAATAAAATTTTGATCTAAGCTAATATTAAAAATTTCTTCTTCGATAATTTTAATATTGAAACTTTTTAAATCATCTAATCCTTTTTGATATAAATCTTTACCACTAATAAATCCTGTTCCATAATAATTCTCAATTTTGTCAGTTTTTAATAATGAACTTTTATGATTAGTAAAAATAATCACGTCTTTATTAGCACGAGCTAAGTATAAGGCGGCACTCACTCCGGCTGGTCCACTACCAACAATTGCGATCATTCATTAATCATCTCAATAAGAGTTTCCTTACTACATAGACCAACTCGTTTAGAAATTATATTACCATTTTTTAAATGAATTAGTGTTGGAATACTCATAATACCGTATTGCTTCGCAATTGCTTCTGCCTTATCAACATTGACTTTAACAATTTTGACATTACCTCGTTCTTCACTAATACTTTCTAAAATTGGACTTAACATTTTACATGGGCCACACCAATCTGCGTAAAAATCCACTAAAACATTTTCTCCATTAATTTCATTATTAAATGATTTGTCATCTGCATATATAATTGCCATAAAACACTCCTTTCTTAATTAATCTTCATATGTTCTAGGCACACGATTACTAATCGAACACATTATTTCATAAGGAATAGTATGTAAGTGATTCGCTGTTTGCATAATATGTACATTATCTTTCAGTAATATTACTTTGTCGTATTCTTTAACAGTGCTGTCAACTTTTACAAATAACATATCCATACATACATTACCAATAATTTGATATGTTTTATCATTGATAAAAATAGTATTACCACGATAGGCTCTTAAAATACCATCAGCATATCCAATTTGAATAACGGCAACCCTTTCTTTTTCTGTTGATTGATAAATTCCGCCATAACCGACTTTGTCATTAGGTTGTATTTCATTTATTTGAGCAACCGAACTGTAAAGACTGAAGGTTGGTTTTAATTTTAATTCTTCTGAAAAGCCATACATAATAATACCAAGGCGAACACCATTAATAAATGGTTGTTTAGGGTATTTTGTTAAGGTATCAGAAGCAGCAATATGAACAATTTTAATCTTATTTAAATCAATTTTTGAACATAATTGATAAAATTTATGAAATTGATTATTGGTATCATATTCACTTTTAGGATTATATATATGAGTGTATATACCTTCTAAAATATAATTAGTATTAGGTATAGAATTTATAATTTCTAATACCTCATTAGCATCGCTAATGCCGAGACGATTCATCCCAGTGTTTAACTTTAAATGAATTTTTAAAGGTAAGTTAATTTCTTTAATTTCATCATAATAATGTTTAGAATTAACTGTAATTGTAATATTATGTTTTAGACAAACATTCAAGTCTTTTTTGTAAACAATACCTAAACATAAGATTGGAATATCAGTAAATAATTTCCTTACTTCTAAAGCTTCATCTAAAGTTGCGACAGCCAAATAATTACATCCTGCTTTAATCATCGGTTTAATTGCTTTTAAACCGTGCCCATAGCAATTAGCTTTAACGACCGCTATATAATATTCATAGTCATAATTTTTTTTTATTTCAATAATATTATCGTAAATATTCTTTAAGTTAATTTTTGCATATGTATTGCGATACATTTATCACCACTATCCTTAAGTACATTATAACAAATTTAAATGTAAAAAAATACATAATTATTATAATTTATGTATTTTACATTTTTTTATGATTATATTACCTATAAAAAAACAAATAAGAGCTTTCGCTCTTATTTCAATGTATATGTTCCATTAATACCACTTAAAATGCTATCTTTATCAGCAGCTGAAGCTGTGACATTAATGCCATTATCTGTCTTAGTAATTGTTACTAATTCTTGATCAATTTTATCTTCGTATGTCAATTCTGTAGCACTTACTTTATCAATTGTAAATGATGCAACGGACATTCCTTTGATTACAGAACAAGAAACATAATCTTTATCTATTTCATTGATGATTATTGTTATATCACCATTAACATAATTTCCTGACCAACCGTAAGGAGTAAATACTGTTTTAGTATAAGAACCACTGATTTTGTTCAAAGAACTATTGCTATCTGAAGAAGATGATGTAACCTTAATGCCGTTATCAGTTTTTTCTATTACAACTGATGTTTCTTCTCCAAAAAAATCATCTGCATAGTTAATTTTATTATCTGATTCAACTTCTGTGTCAAATGCAGTCAAAGCTCCATCTTCATCAACAATTGATACAGTAACTAAATCAAGCCCACTTTGGTTAATTGTAATTTTTGTTTTTCCTAAAGTATAAACACCATTCCAAGAGGCTAAATCAACTGTTTCAATAGGAGTTTCGGGTTGTTGATTATCTTCAGGGGTTGTTGTACCATCTTGATCATTTTGTTCAGTATTTTCCACTTGATCAGTACCTGGCTTTTGGGTATTATCACTGTCGCTTTTCTTATTCATTTCAGTAAGTAAGAAAAAGACAATACACGCTATAACAAAGATTAAAACAATTGCATAAATGGCATAAAAAATAATATTCTTTTTCTTTTCATTTTTAGCGTCATTTTTTTCAACATCATTTAAATTATTAACTGTTGACGTTTCTTGTACAGTTGGCGTAACAGCTTCGGCAGAAGTTACTGATGAAGTTTGTTCATTATCTTTGTTAGGTGTTGTTATTGGAGTATTATTGTTATCCATAATTCACCACCTTTCTAGTGGTCACTGTATATACAGTTTCCTATAATACTTAAATGATACCATTAAAATTAAAAATTTGCAATAAATAGAAAACTAAACGATAAAAATATTAATATTTATTTAATAAAAAAAGATACAATGTATCTTTAATTCTGTTTAAATTTACGATTATATATCATAGCCGCTTTTGGAAAATCATCCGCATTTTTTAAAAGTGTTTTATCCAGTTTTTGGTTATAAAACTCATCTGCAAATGACTTGATAACTTCTACAATTGTGTCTGCGTCTTCTTGATTCAATCCATATTTAATACGTTCTTCTTCGCTAATAGCTATAGCTTGACGGTGAAATTCGAAAAAAATATCGCCTAAATCTTTTCCTTCATCCATTTTTTTTACAACGAATGGATGTTCTCTTAACTCCCTAATAATGAGAGGATTTTTCATATTAATGCTTTGCTCAGTTTGATATTTAATAAAAGTTGTAGCTGAATGAACTTTGTCAATCATTGTGACTATTTTGGCTTCTAAATCAGCTTTTTGTTCAAAATTATTTAAAATAGTCTTAAAATCTATAACATCATCAAATTTGTTGGATAAATAGTCAATAGCAATTTGTGTTACTCGTTTAATTTCATGGTCGGACACACCCTCAAATTTTGTGATATCACCAGTAATAGCTTCTGGTAAATCGTGGCAAATAATATAATCAAAAACCTTATTGGAATCAATATAATCTGGCAAAAACTTTTGAATTATTCGAAATATTAGCAATAGGTCTAAAACATGATTTTTAACATCTTCTAAACGAAAGCGATCGATATGCCATAGAAGGGGACCGGTCCGTGTCGTATCTCCTAAAATATCAAAAACCATAAACAATTTAACACTGTTTTTAAAATTATATTCCATATTAAACTCCTTCTAAATTATATAAAAATATTTACTAAAACTCAAATATATTGTATCATATCATATAGTTAAGTTACAGCTAAAAGGAGTGATGATATGCAATTTATTGAATATCCTAAATGTTCAACGTGTAAAAATGCAAAAAAATTTTTAGAGGAAAGAAAAATATCTTTTGTTGATCGAAATATTGTAACTGATACACCAAGGCAAGAAGAACTTAGGCTATGGCAACAAAAATTTAAAATTCCAATTAAGAAATTTTTTAATACTAGCGGTTTAAAATATAAAGAATTAAATTTAAAAGAAAAACTTTCAAATATGTCTGATGATGAGAAAATTGAATTATTATCAAGTAACGGCATGTTAATAAAAAGACCGTTATTAGTAGATGACAATTTTATATTAATTGGCTTTAAAGAAGATGAATGGAGTGAGATTAAATGATGAATGAATTAAAATTAAAGAAATGTTTGAAATGTAACAGTTTAGTAAAAGTAATTGCTGATTGTGAGTGCTCAGATTGTGGTATTACTTGCTGTGGTGAACAAATGGTTAATATTGTTCCAAATTCTGTTGATGCAAGTTTTGAAAAACATGTTCCTACTTATGAGATAATTGATAATGAAATAAAAATTGTTGTTAATCATGTTATGGAAGATGATCATTATATTGAATGGATTTTATTTAAATCTGAAAATAGTAATATTGAAGCTTTATTTAAAAGTGGTGATAATCCAGAGTTAACTGTCCCATATATCAAGGGAAGTGTTATTTATGCTTATTGTAATAAGCATGGATTATGGCGGAAAGTTGTTGAGTAAATTATAAAACGAGTTTTTGATTAAGTATAATCATTATATCTCGTTTTTTTATAGAATTAATTACTTCTTCTTTCATACTTTTTTAATATTTTTTTTGCGCAATCTATATTATTTTGACTATTAACAGTTGGTAAATTACTTATAAGATGTAGTAAGCAATTTAGTTTAAAATTTAATTTTGGATTATTTGCTCTTTTCATTAAAAATTCGACTTCTTTTATGTCATTTATACCATAAGCCTTTTTTATGTATTGTAATAAATGAGCTAATACCTCTTTTTTGTCTTGAGAATTCATTCCAAACCATAAAGTGCACTCTAAAATTGGTGCAATAGCTATTCTTTCGATAATTTTAGTTATTACATCCTCATAATCTTCATAAGTTCCTAATTCGACACAAGCTTTTTTCATAACTTGAATTATATCATAGACATCTAAAATCCTTTGGTTGAGAAAAGTTTGCTTTTTATTGTGATACTTGATGTATTTCTTCGATAAAAGTATAAAATTTGTTCAATTTCTACTAAAAAATTTGCCTTTGTAAGAATAGGGTAAATAAAGGCATTATCTTCATAAAATAATCCTTCGGGAAATTTAAAATTTTTTATTAGTGAATGTCTAAATAAATTATTCCAAATGACGTCAGTAAAATCATCAATTTTTTCTTTACTTTTTCTTAAATCAATTAAATTTACTTGTCCACTTTCTGATTTGCTTAATTTTATTGGCCCAATAACTGTTTGAAATTTTGCACTAACGATTGGAACGTCATAAAATAAAGCTTCTCTGACTAAAGTTTCGATTGCTTTATTGTGTATAAAGTCGTCACTATCTAAAAAATAAATAAAATCCCCATTGGCTAAATTAAGGCCTACATTTCTACTACCACCCGGAAATAGTCGAGTATCATTATAAACAATTTTTATATTTTTAAATTGTTTTGCATAGTATTCCATAATTAATTTTGAACCATCAGTACTACAGTCGTCAACGAGAATTATTTCAATGTTGGTGTAGCTTTGGTTAATTACAGAATCAATACATTTTTTTAAATATTTTTCACTATTGTAAATTGGAATTATTACACTTACTAAAGGATTCACTCATGCGCCTCTTTTACTAATAAAAATTAATACATTTTAAGTCGTTTTAAAAATAGTTTTATCTTAAATAAAATTTGTATAAAAGTCAAGTAATCCATACATAATTATTTGTGTATTTGCTAGTTATTTTTAATTTTTATTAGCTAGGGTATCATAATAAGAATAGATAGTAAATCTGAACCAAACTCCAAAGTTGTACAAATATAAATAGTTTCTAATCAAGAGTTTGTAATCTATGATTTACGTTTTATCATAATTATAATAGTTAATATAGTTATTATTAACTCATCTATTTGTGAAATAAAAATTTAAATATTAGTGTGTAATTGTTTACAATTTTAATTTTATAAAATAAAAAAACGACTTATTATTTGCAAATTCAAAGAAAAAAGCCGTTAATTTTTAAATGGCAGGGGTGGAGAGAATCGAACTCCCAACAGCGGTTTTGGAGACCGTTATTATACCATTTAACTACACCCCTAATAACTGACACGGTTAATTATAACATACTTATTCTAAATATTCAAGATAAATTGCATATAATATAATGGTGATAATGTGATAATTAGATATACAACGTCAGAACGCGATTTATTAGCGCGTCTTATGCGGGCTGAGGCTTTGGGTGAAGGTAATTTAGGAATGTTAATGGTTGGAAATGTCACTGTTAATCGGGTTTTAGCAAGTTGCTATACTTTTGAAGATGTAACATCATTATACCAAGTAATATATCAAAACCCAGGTGGTTTTAGTGGAACATCAAGTTCGTTATTTTATGCATCTCCAACAACTAAAGAAAAACAGTTAGCTGACCGTGTAATAAAAGGAGAGTATTATTATCCGGCTACTAATGCACTTTGGTTTTATGCAAAAGGTAATAGCGCGTGCCGTAGTAGTTGGTATGATCAGCCTTTGGCTGGAAGTTATAAAAATCATTGTTTTTATGAACCTAATCCTGGTGTGTGTAATGAAATTCATTAAAAAATAATGATTTAGTATTGACAAGTCAAATTTTATTAGATATAATTAATCACGTAATCTTAAATTTGACTTGGGGAATTAGCTCAGCTGGCTAGAGCACCTGCCTTGCACGCAGGGGGTCAAGGGTTCGAATCCCTTATTCTCCACCATTAAGATTATTAACCGTTGATATTCAACGGTTTTTATTTTGTTTTAATCTTTTTACGTACTAATTACGTACTTTTTTCCTCCTTTTATAAATCTACACTTTCAATTAAGTTGCTTAAATCATTCTTGTAAAAGTGTGAGTATGTGTTCAAGGTTGTTGAAATATCATCATGTCCTAGATATTTAGCTATTAAAGTTATATTTGCACCTTTGCTAATTAAAAGAGATGCACAACTATGTCTAAAATCATGTATTCTAATTCTTTTTACTCCAGATAAAGCGACTAGTTTATCTCTTCTTTTTTGAATCGTTGTGGTTGCTAATGGAAATATATCTCCAAAAATGAACCAATCGTTAGAAAAATTTGTATATTTTTTTTGCTCATTATACCTAATTTTGAGTTTTTTAGCTAGAGATAGTGGAATCGGTATAGTTCTATTGCTTCCACGTGTTTTCGGCGGTAATATGAGAAATTTTGAACCTTTTACACGATTAGCCAAACTTTTATTAATTCTAATTGTATTATTTTCAAAATTTATATCATTCCAATTTAGTGCTAATGCTTCACCTTGGCGAAGGCCACAGTAGAATAGAGCAGAAAAGAAACATATCCATTTTAAGTCAGATTCATAAGAAATAAAATTATCAAATTCTTCTTTGGTGTAAAATAGCATTTCTTTTTTTACTTCATTTGGATTAGAAAAATTTGTCATTTTGTTTAATATATTTATGTTAAGATCATACATTTTGTTTCCATAATTTAGCATTGCTCGTAAATTTTTATAAATTGTGTTTTTGTATCCGGTAGCAAGATTTTTTTCATTAATATATTTTTTCCAATTTTGAATGTGATTAATATTCAATTCGTCAATGTATATTTTTTCTAATATATCAATATGTTTAAGCGCTACTTTTGTGGATTCGTAGGAGCTTATTCGAACATTTTCTTTTTTATATTTTAAATAATCATCTTTTAAATTTCCGATAGTCATATTACTTTTTAAAGGAACAACTTTTATGGAATTTAAAAATTCTCTTTCCGCTTGTAATGCCTCCTTTTTTAGTAAGAATGATTTTGATTTTTTTCTTTTATTTTCGCCATAGATATCTTTATAATAGCAAACATAATACCATGATCTACCGTCTTTAGTCCATTTCCTTTTATCTTTTTCTTGATATACAGCCATAATATCACTTATTCCTTCCTTGATTTTGTATAGGTTTTCGTGATATAATAGTACACGAAAAGCCAATACAAATTAGTTTCATTGTATTCTTTTTTGTTCAAACGTGGTGGTTTGGTGGTTTTTCATATTGAGTTAGCGTTGCAGCGCTAACTTTTTTTATTCAAATGCTAATTCGATAGCATAATTGTATACAACATCAAAATATTGTTTAAATAATTCAATGTTTTGATTATAACTTAATTCTTCATTTGGCTTTGGTGTTTCAGTAATTGCACTATTATAAATAATATCAAGTTGTTCCATTGCTTTATTGTAAGCATTTTTAAATTGCTCGTGTTCGCTATCTAATGAGTTAACAAATTCTTTTGTATCACTTAATTTAGCATAGTCAATTTTAAAGTTTTCAATTAAAAATTCGATATCTAGTTCTTGACCAATACTATCTTTTCCTGTTGCAGCATAATCTCTGATATTAGTAACATAATCATTCCAAATTGAAGTTAGTTCCATTGCTGAATCATATATTCTATCGTTGATATCTTCCTGTGTCATTGCACCTGCATCATTTTTATTAGAATCAGATTCTTTTACTTTTTCTTCACTACCGCAAGCTGTTAAAGTAACTAATAAAATAGAAACTAATAAAACACTTAAAATTTTTTTCATTATTCCACCTCCAATCATACTTCTATATTAAAAATACCTGTACTAGCGCATTTTTAATCAATTTTGCTTTCTAACAAAAATTTAATATAAGCGTCAGCTTCATCTTCAATGTTTTCAATTTTAAATTCTAATAGATTGTTATCAAGATGCAACAATTCCAGATGTGCTAATTCGTGTAACAGTGTCATTTTCTTTTTTTCTTTGGATATATTCCAATTGATAGTAATGATATTTAAATCCTTATATCTATGGATGAAACCATAGATTTTTTTAGGCAATTTTTTAATAACAATTTTAACATTATTTTGACTTAAATAATCTTGTTCTTCAATGTTACCATTAATAAGATCTATTAACATAAATTACACCTACTATTCTTTATCTAAGTCTTTATCCACGTCTTTATGGATAGCATCAATTATAGATATTATTGTTCGTTTTTCTTCATCGTTTAACATTTTTGCTTTTGAAAAAAGAATTTTATCTATTCCATCAATTGTTGCTTTATTTTTTGGATTAATAATTGTTAATTGTGGAGATTCTAGTTCGTCATAAGCCAAATAATCAACTGTGCAATTCATATATGATGCTAATTTTCGAATTGTAGACATTCTAGAATTGTCAGCATTGTCTTTTTCATAGCAGTCTCTCAATGTTGTATATGGAATATCACTTTTTAGTGCTAATTGTTTTAGATTATCAATAGAATTTTGCTTCATAAAAAAGTCTACTTTTTCTTTAAAGTTCATTGTAATTTCTCCCCTCTAAAAAGATTATAGCATAATTAAAAATAAAATGTAATACTAAAAATACGGTTTGTCGTATTTTTTTATTAAAAAAGTATTGACAAAATACGGAATACCGTATAAAATTAAATTATCAGATACGGAATACCGTATTTGAAATGATAGGAGGGAAGATGGAGATGTATCCTAATTTAATTGCAGAGTTGAAAAGAAATGGTAAGACATATGAAGATATATCAAATTTATTATTAATTAGCATTTCTACTGTAAACGAGAAAATGAATGGAAGAAGTGATTTTAAATTAAAAGAGTTTAAAATTATAAAAAATGCATGGTTTCCAGAATGTACACTTGATTATTTAGGGGTTAGAAAAGATGACAATATTTCACTAAGCAATAATTAAGTTCATACTATGCTTAAAAATTTTAACATTTAAAATGAAAACTAAAGAAATCGGAGGTAGAAAATGAAAGAAAAAATAGAAATCTTAAATGATGAAATAGAATACATAACAATTGAAAATGAAGAAACTAGCGAAATAATAGCTACGATAACTCAATATGATGTGAAATGTATAAAACCGTATATTATTAAAGTTAAACTAATACCACTTGAAAAAGACTAGAACAAAGTCTAGTCAAAAATTTAATGTATTCTATCTTTAGGTGGCATAGGATCATTACCATAAGAATCTTTATCACGAATTTTACCATCACGACCGTGAATAATAGCTTCTGAATGTTGTTTTCGAGCAATATCTTTTGCAACGTCAATAGCTTCTCGTTGTGTATCAGTATGTTTTGTTGCTCTAGAATTGCCTTCACCTTTAACATCCCAACCACCATTAGGATTAGGAATAACATGTTGATTAGCCAATAAAATCACCTCACTTTCTAAGGTGATTATAACACACCAAACCACCAAATGAACAGAAAGGAGTTTATATGAGAATTGTAAAAAGGTTATCTGCAAATGAAATATTAAGGATTTTAGAAAATCAATGGCTAACTACCAAAGATATAAAAGATATAGCCTGCGTTGGATATACAAAAGCAAGTTATATTAAAAATGAAATTGAACTAAAAATCAAAGAAAGAGATCAAAATTATTTTTTGCCATCTGGTTTAGTTCCAAGCAAAGAAGTAGTTGACTATTTAAATATTGATATTAAATATCTAAGGAAAATTGTTAATAGCAAAGGAGAATAAAATGAAAAAAAGAAGAAGAATAAAATGGGATTATGTTTTTATTGCATTAATTCCAGTAGTAATTTTAATTGTATTAATTTGGTCAATTATCATGCTAGACATAGAAGAAAAAAAACATATTGAGAGAGTATCTGAAAGATGTGCTAGTCAAGGATATGGCATAAAATTAGCTTATACAGGCACAGGAGACGAGTTTTATGTATGTAATGAGCAATAACATTGAAATACAAGAAACATCAAAAAATGACCATTTAAATGCAAAAAAAAGACTTAGTTGTTGCACCAACTAAATCAGTAAAAAATTTGCATAAAAATTTTACGACTTAATTATACAAAATGCGGAGAAAAAAATCAAATTTTTAGTAGTACCAAAAATGGAACACTAAAAGGGGGTTAGTGGTACCAAAAATGGAACAGAAGTATATAGATATATATACTAATTAAAATATATATATAAATATATTATTAATACTTATGGTACCAAAAATGGAACACTAAATTTAAACTAGGAGGATAAAAAAATATGTGGAGAGAAAAACTATAATTTTAAATAAAAATATTTTAAAGTTAGATATTTCCACTAGTTCGTATAAACTTTTAACTATATTGATTCTTTATTCTGATAAAGAAGGTAGATGTTATCCTTCACTTAGAATGATAGAACAAAAGTATCATTTCTCACATACAACAATAATACGCTCAATTAAAGAGTTAGAGAATAAGAACGTAATAAGAGTTTATAAAAGAACAAAAGGTAGCGGGAAGATAGATAGCAACGAATATTTTATAAACAAAGAATATTTAGCTGAATCAATTAAATCAGAAAAGAAATTAGAACTATTTGATTATGATTGGCTAAATGATACAGGAGAATTTTATGACTAAAGTTAGATATAAATATAATTCATTAACAAAAAATATTAAAATAATAAATTCGATGAAATTAAGGACTAAAGAAGAAATAACTAATTTTTTAAATGATGTTCCACTTGACTTAGTTGACAGAAGTAAAAAATCAGCATTAAATGAGTTGATTGCTCATAACAGGTTACACCAATTAGGAATATTAAAAAATCATACTAAAGATTGTGATATTACAAAAAACGAAAGCCTATTTAGAAGAATTTGTTATTGGATATTAAGTATAGGTGCAAAATGAAAGCAAAAAATTATAAGAAATTATTAAAAGAAAAAAATCCAAAAGAAATAATTAGATTATATTGTAACAATAAAATATTTTTAAATAGTAAGCAATTAGATGAAATTATAAAACTAAAAAATGAAGGAGAGAAGAATGAAATTAGTAATTAATAATATTCAAATTAAGAACTTTAAAGGATGTTCAGAATTAAAATTAAATTTTATGGAAAACAAAAATATTTTGGAAGGTGAAAATGGAATCGGTAAGACAACTGTATTAGATGCTATTACATGGTGTTTATTTGGAAAAAATTTTGCTGACGAAAAGCAATTTAAAATAAAACCTATAATAGACGGTGAGGAAAAAGAAGATTTAGCAACTAGTGTATTGTTAATTATCAATGATACTAAAATTGAAAGAATTTGGAACAATAGTTTAACTACGATTAAAGTAGATGATGTCAAATTTGGTGTTACGGAATTTAACAATTATTTAAGAGACAAGTTTTTTATTACAGACGCGGAATTTAAAGCATTATCAAATATTGACTACATTCCTAACTTGCATTGGAAAGAACTACGAAGTTTAATTATGGGATTGATTGGTGAAATAAAAAATGAAGAGGTATTTGTTAGAGGAGATTTTAATTTAATAAGAGATAAAATTGAATCGGTCGGAGTAGAAAAGACAGCTGAAGATATTAAAACTAGCAAATCAGAACTTGCAAGCGAAATAAAAGTTCTACAAGGTAATATTGACCAAAAACATACTGATATTCAACAATTAGTTGTTGATGATAATGAGCAACAACAATTGGAAGAAAGAAAACAAGAAATAAAAGCAACAATTGAATCTTTTAATATTCTAAAAGAAAAAAAAGCTGCACAAGATGCTGAAATTTCAAAATTAACTATTTTAGAAGGAAATTTAAAAGCTAATATCAATACAAGAGATAATTTATTAAAAGACAACGTTGAATATCAAAAAACATATAACAGTTCAAATATTGATGTAGAACTTATAAAAACAAATAAAATTAAAGAAAAAACTAATCAAATTGAAAGTATTAATCAAGATATTGAACGTTTAGAACTTGAAAAATCAAGTTTAATAGCTGATAGGGAAGAATTAAGAAGCAGGTATGATGAAGAAGTAAAACGTGAAATAAAAGTTGAAAATAGTACATGTACTGCTTGCGGTCAACCACTACCAGGAGAAAAAATAAAAGAAGTATTGAATAGTTTAAAAGAAGAATCCAAAGCAAGAGCTAATTTGTATGTTGCAAAAGCTAAAGAAAAGTTAACTAGAATGAGTGAAATTGATGTAGTAATTAACTCATACAAAGAAAAAATAAGTCAAGTTAAAAAAGAAATCGATGAAATTAATACTGAGGAAATAGATTCTACCCAAGAATCTTCAGTTCAAATTCAAATGAAAAATAATATTACAAGAAATAAGGAAAAAATAGCTAATTTAGAGATTGAGGCTTTGAATATCCAAAAGCAAATCAACTTACTAAAAGATTCAATTAAAAATCATAAAGTTATAAATGTTGGAGATACTAGTTCATTACAAAATGAGTTAGAAACAATTACAGAGAAACTAGCCATTTCAGCTACATTAAAGATTTTCAAAGAACAATTAAAAGAATTGGAAGCAAAGTATGCTGACAAACTAAGTGAAAAAGAGAGACTTAATGAAAGAGAGCAACAATTAATTTTATTTAATAGTACTAAAACAGAATTGTTGCGTGAAAGAGTAAAGCATAACTTTAAGTTAGCTGATTTTATCACCCAAGAAGAGACTAAAGACGGAAAGTTAGTTGAAACGTTCAAGATAGCAGTTGATGGCATTGAGTATAATGCGCTAAATACAGGCCATAAAATACTCGTAGCACTTGATTTAATTGATAATATTCAACGTATGAAGGGCAAAAGATTACCGATCTTAATTGATGGATTAGGGGAATTAACTAGACTACCTGAGTTAGAAACACAAATAATTGGTTGTAGGGCTAAATATCAGGCAAACAAAAAATTAGAGGTGGTAAATCAATGATGATATCAGTATTAAAAGTAAAAATATTAGATACAACAAATGAACATGTAAAAGGATTTGTAGGTGAAGTTCGTACTTGTAGAATGCTGGAGAATAAATCAATAGTTTTAGAAACACCTGAACATTTTATAAGAACATCACCAGTTGTAGAGATAACTGATGATGAAGTATTAACAGTAAAAACAAAAAATTCTACATACATATTAGAAGTTTTAGAAGAAATTAAGGAGGAAGAAGTAAATGGTTAAAAAGGAAGAAAAAAAGGAAATCGCAGTGACAGATAAAAGCAAAGGTATAAAAACAGTTAGTGATAAGTACATTGATGCGATGGCTAAGGAAGCCGAAAAAGTAATGAACTCTATGGGCTTAGAATTAAGACCGGAAGTTAAGAGCGGATTATTCAATTTAGGATTAGCTTGTGAAAAAACAATCAAAGACAAAGGTATTAATTGGGATCAAGTCAATAAAGATGGGCTTCCAAGTAAATTATTATATTATGCACAGTTAAATCTTAACCCAGCTAATAACGAATTATACATTTTGCCTTATAAAATGGGAGATACTTATGTACTAAATTTTGAGGAATCTTATTTAGGTAAAAAGAAAAAAATTAAAAGATTTAGTTCTGATAAATTAGTAGATGCTATAGCATTTGTAGTTCGAGAAGGAGACTTATATGAACCTGATGTAAATATCCTGGGTGGAGATACACTTGAATTTAAGCCTAAATCATTTAATAATGGTCCAATTATTGGAGCTGTATGTTATTTAAGATTTGAGGATGATACAAAAAATAGAATTGTTGAAATGAGTTTAGAAGAATTAGAAAAAGTAAAGGATGCATCTAAAGCTAAGATGGGAGGAAAATTATCACCAGCTTGGCAAAAATGGGAAGCTGAGATGTATAAAAAAGCGGTTTTAAAAAGAGCTTTAAAAGATATTTCTGTTGATGTTCCAGTTGAATATCAAAATGCTTATATGAACACTGAAGAAATAGATAATTCAAATTATGATTTAAATTTTGAAGAAAAAACAACTGTTGTTATTAATGAGAATGTTAAAGAAGCAGAATATACTGAACCAGTAAAAGAAGAAAATGACTTACATAAGTCAGAGGAAGTAGATAATGATTCTAACTACGCTGAGTTCGAGTAGTAAAGGTAATATTCACGTTTTGGATAATGGAATAACAACCATTATCCTAGACTGTGGAATTAAATATGGAAGATTAGTTAAAGAGTTAAATTCTTTAACTATTAGTGGAGTATTGATAACTCACGAACATAAAGATCACTGTGCTGGATGTACAGATTTAGCACTTAATAAAAAAACACCATTTTACGGAACCGAAGAGACTTTAGAGAAGATTAATATTCCAACTTTTTTAAAGTATGAAATTGAGCCATTAAAACAGTTCAAAATTGTATCATTTAATGTTATTGCATTCAAAGTTAATCACGATGCAGCTCATCCAGTAAATTATTTGATTCATGATGAATTATCTGGTGCACAATTACTCTATATAACTGACACAGGCAGCATAGATAACCTAGAGTTTAAAGATATTGATTATATATTAATTGAATGTAATTTTGATGAAAAGTGGTTCGATAAAGATGAATTAACTACAACTGAAACTATTAAAAAGAAAAGATTATTTGGTCCAAATGGGCATTTATCAGTTCAGCAGACTATTGAATTTTTAAAGAGAACTGTTAATCACAATACAAAGAAAATAATACTTTGTCATATTTCACATAGCTTTGAAGAATATAAAGTTTTTGAATATATGGTAAAAAAAGAATTAAACTTTGAAAATGTGGTAGCACTAAATCCTAAATACATAGGGCCGATAATTAATGAATTAAGAGAAGAAAAAGAGGTGTTGCCTTTTGAATGATAATGAGAAAGTGCAATTGATTTTTAAGGAAGATTTAGAACAGTATCAGTTTGTTATGGATAATGTAGAAACATTATCTTCTGAAGATGGAGCAACTGCTTATAAATTGGCCCAAATGAGTTTATCACAAGCTGATCGCTGGTTAGAAATATCATTAAATGCCAACAAACTTAGTAGAGAAGTATCTGTTGCTAAAACAGATTTATACAACTATACATATCACAAATATCGTATTTTAATGACTATTCACGAATTTTGTCGTGTAGTATATCGACAATGTTCTGAAGCAGAAAGATGTCGTTGGAATGAGAACTAATGATGATTTTGAAAAATTATGGAACGCAAAAAAACGAGGTTTAAAAATGTGCCCATATTGTCAGTGCACAGTAGCATTTTTTAAATTTAAAAATGAAGATAAGAAATTGTGCGAAAACTGTAATAGATATGTATTTAAAGATAATAAAACCGAGTTTGAATATAGATTAAAAGAAAAGATTTTAAAAAGGTAGAAAAAGGGAGAATTGAAAATATGAAAATAACAAATGTATCAGTAAATTTAGTAGCAATTGAAGGACAAATGGTCAAAGGATATGCCAGTGTATTAATCGATAATTGTTTTGTAATTAGAGATATTAGAATTATTAAGAGAGATAATGGATATTTAGTAGCTATGCCAAGTAAAAAAACAAGTGATGGTAATTATGTAGATATGGCACATCCAATTAATTCAGAAACGAGAAAAATGTTTGAGGAAAGAATTTTGGGAAAATTCTTTGAAGAGGTTAGTAGTCAACTTAAGAATATAAAAGTTCAAGAAAATTATGAGTTAAGATTTAATACTGAAGATATTCATAATATTGCTTTAGTAGATTTAAGTCAAAATAAAGTAATTAGTACTTATCTTTTAGAAGATTATAGAACAGAAACATTACAAGAATTAGAAGAAGAAGTAAATGAAAAAATTGGAGGATTAAATGAATAGTAAAAGTGAAGTAGAACAAAAAACATATGATTTGTTTAAAGTATTGATTACTGATGACAAGCACATATATATGTCATACACAGACAATTTACTGATAGCTTTAGAAAACACGAAAGATATTGATGTTGCGATTAAAGAAATTTTAGGCTGCGTTACTGAAGGATTAGAAAATATAAAATATACAATTGAAAAAAAGAAAGAGGTGCAAAAGAATGACTAGTCAAGAATTATCAATGAAAATGAGTAATAATGCGAATGCACAATTAATTCCTAAAGGAACGGAATTCAAAGTATATGATTCAAAAGGTGAAATATTAGGCACCGTAGCTATTCAGAGAACTACAATTGTCTATTTAGATATGAAAATAATTCCGCAAGATTTATTAATTGGCGACTATACATTTGAAGAAATCATCGAATAATGACTATACTTGATAAAAATATTGAATATTCCAAAGAATGGATAATTCAAGAAATAATAAAAACAAGTGTTAGAGAAAATAAGAGTCAAATGAAAGAAGTTGTCAAAATTCGTAAAATTGATTTATTAAATTTAGTTTTAAAGTTTATTAAGTTAAACGAACAAGGAGAGTAAAATGGAAGGATTAAATAGAATAAGAGCATTAGCTGCAGAAGTAAAAAACAAACCGTTATTAAAAGTAATAGATTATTTATTAATTCGTGAAGATATGAATGAAAAATATCTAAATGAAGAAAAAACGTTAAAGGGAATGGTTAGCTATATAAGGTCCGAAGCACGCAAGTTAGCAGAGGATGGAGTAGCTATGATAGAAGATAGCACTGTCTATAATTGGGCAATACATTATTTTGATGAAAGTAATGAAGACTTAAAAGTTTCAACAGTACCAGTAAAAGAAGAAAAAATAGAAGTTAAAAAGGAATCGACTAAAGCGGTTGTTAAAGTACAGAAAGAGAAAACAAAGAATAAAGAGTGGATTCCTGAAGGACAATTAAGTCTATTCGATTACTAAAATGTACATAAGGAAAAAAGATAAACAATTATTTGAAGAGTTAGATGAAAATTTAACTCTTCCAGGTAATTGGAATAAATTTATTTTTGATATCAAAAAAACTCATAATTTAATAATAAAAATGAGTTCGAATGAGTTTTATTGTACTAATTGTAAAAGTATTTTCATTAAAAGTAATTTAAAAGTATCAGATTATTGTGTATGTCCTAAATGTAAGCAGGAACTAATAATTAGAAATAAGACATTAAAACATTGTGAATTTAAAGATAATTTAGGAGTGTTACAAAAATATCAAGATTATTATATTTTAAGACATTTTGAAATAATTACTTATTATTGTAATGGAAACTTTCGCACCGATGTTTGTGAATATGGTAGGCAAATATTTAATGATAAATTTTATAAACTGCATGAGATAATTAACGATCACATAATATGCAATACAGGAGGAACAACTATACGACATAATGGTTTGTTATTAGGCTATGATTGGCATTATTTTAATTCGCATTGGAGAGGGTTAGGAGATATATTAATTTATTATCCATACAATTTAAAGGAATTATTTAATGGTACACAGTGGCAATATTCACAATTATGGATATTAGCGCAAAAAGAGAGATATTTTTCTATAGAATTTTTATTAAGGACTTATCGTCCATCTATAGAATTACTAATCAAATTAAAGTTATATAAATTAGCATTAAATCCTAGAACGTTTGATAAAGAAGGTAATTTTGAAAAAAGATTTGGTGTTGATAAATCATATTTAAAGTATATGCAGAAACACAATATAGATATTAATGAACTTGATGTTTTAAAGTATAGCAAGATTAAGGACATCAGGATATTAAAGTTTTTTTCAGGATATAATCTAAATGATTTAAAAACATACAATATTGATTTAAGGAAATTAAAGAAATTTACTAACATAGAACGAACCAATTTTTATGAGTATGTTGATTATTTAAATATGTCTAGAGAATTAAGATATGATATGAAATCTAAAAAAATATTATATCCAGATAATATAGAAGAATCACACAATAGAGTGCAAAAGTTATATAAGGTCAATAAAGATAAAAAGATAGATAAAAAGATTTCCAGAATATCTAAAAAATTGATGGTAAATATTTATCAAAATAAGAAATATATTATATTTCCAGCTAAAAGCATTGATTCGTTGATAGATGAATCTAATCAGCAAAGTAACTGTGTGCAGAGTTATGCAGAGAAATATGCAGAACGAAAATGTGATATTTACTTTATGAGATTATTAGATAATCAGGATAAATCTTTAGTAACTGTAGAAGTTAGAGATAATAAGGTGGTTCAGCAAAGAACTAAAAATAATGAGGTAACAACTAAAGAACAGCAACAGTTTTTAAAATTATGGGAAGAAAAAATATTAAATAGAGCATAAAAAGGAGGAATAAAGATGTATATATCGCCAGTAGTGGCAGGTTTTTTATTAGGTATTGTAACGACTATAGTAGTTATTATTATCATCGGATTAAAGTTGAATAAAAGAGGAAAGTAGAGGAATAGAAGTATTTATATGAAAAAGAAAATAATGATAAGTCAGCCTATGCGTGGCAAAACAAATGAACAAATAAAAAAAGAGAGGGAAGAATTAGTTAGTAATTTAAAACTTGAAGGTTTTGAAGTAATAGATACAATTGTTTCTGAAGAACCACCAGTAGATGTAAATGAAGCAATATATTATTTATCTAAAAGTGTAGAATTTATAGGCAAAGTGGATTGTGTTTTATTTATGAAAGGTTGGGAATACGCAAGAGGTTGTAAAATTGAACATCAGATAGCAGTTGAATATGGAAAAGAGATTAAATACTGTAATTAAATGATAGGAGTGAATAGATGTTAAGAATAGCAGAATACAACACTATAACAGGTGAAAAGATAGATTTAAAAGAATTAGAGAAGTATGGATTTGTTAAATCATATTATGTTGATGAGTATGTTTATACAAAGCAACTTATTATAGGAACTCATTATAAAGAAGAAATAATAGTGTGGATTAAAGATAAAGAAATCCAAGTATCAAATGCTATAAGGCTATTAGGAACATTGCACGACTTAATAAAAGATGGATTAGTAGAAAATGTAGAGGGTAAGAGTGAATAAAAAGGAGTGATTATATTGGTAAAAGAAGACTGTTTTGCATACGATAAGAAGAAAAAGGAATGTCATTGTCTTAATGAATTAAACTGTTCTAGTTGCTCATTTTATAGAAATAAGAGCAGCATTAGGAACAATCCATTTTATGAATATTCTTATATCGATAAAGAAAAATTTTTGAAAGAAAAGAAAAAAAGATTAATTCATGATGATCAAGTTCTAAAATAATATTAGGAGGCTGTAATGAAAGAATATGGAGATAACATCGTGCAGCTAGAATTAGAAAAGGAGCATCTACGAAATCTAGAAGAAGAAAAAAATTCAATAATGCAAAAGTATTTACCAGGTTGCAAGTCAATAGATATATTAAAAGACATTAATAGTTATATACCTGGAGCAAAGAACAAGAAAAGAACACCGTTTGATGATTTTATGATCGAATTAGAAGATAAACAAATATTAGACAAAATGAACAAATGTACCGATAGAATAAAACAATTAGAAATTAGAATATCGAAAATGGAGAAACCATTGAAGAAAATTAGAGGTTATGAAAAAAAATTATATTTAAGTATGCTTCAAGGAAATAATATTACTCAAGCAGTAAAGCAAGTAGCTGAAGAGTGTGAAAAGAGTGAGCGTACAATGTGGAGATATGTTAAAAGATTAAGAAAAGTACTTAATCGATACGATATTTTAGAAAAAAATGAAATATTTTTATAAAAAATTGAAAATGTCATTGTTTTGTCAGTAAAATTTTTGCTAATATGGTATTGTGGAAATATTGAAAGATATATTCACATATGCGCTGTTCATATTCTATAAAATCACATACCAGCTTCTTTCTATTTAAGATATCATTAATTTGATATCTTTTTTTATCGCAGGATAGAGTAGTTAGTTAACTCGTTGGTCTCCTTAACCAAAGAACGACGGTGCAAATCCGTCTCCTGCAACCAATTTGAGGTGATCGTATGACAATATTAAAAATATATAGTGTATTTATAATTGGAATTGCTTGTTTAATTAATCTCATTAATGTGGTAACTACAGGTAATAAGGAGTTAAAATTAACCAATTTTATAAGTTTGCTTTTTTCTTTACCAATAATGTTTTATTTGATTTGGAGTTGATATAATGGCAGTAGATGAATATGGATTAACATTAAAAAGGCGAAGGTTTGTAGACTATTATTTAGAAAATCCAAATAATCAGGCTGAAGCATATCGAAAAGCTGGTTATTCAGGAGATGATAATACTTGTAGAGTAGAAGCTTCTAAACTACTGAAAAATCCTAATATCATTGCGTATATAGAACTCAAGCAAAAAGAATTGAGTGATAAAACTTCGGTTACAAGAGAATATATTATTGAAAAAGCAAAAAAAGTATTAGAAATGAGTTTACAAGAAGTTCCAGTCATGCGTTTTAATTATGATACAAAAGAGTTAGAAGAAACAGGAGAATATCAATTTGATTCGAAAGGTGCAAATGGTGCATTAAAGATTTTAGGAGATACTATTGGTGCTTTTAAACAAAAAGTGGAGTTAGAGGATAATACTCAAAGAAGTAGTAAAATAGATTCTTTAATCGATAGTATCAATAAGAAGAAAGAACAAAAATTAAAAGATGCAGATAAGTGAAAAATTTGAATTATTGTTAATGTCGGATTCTATAGTAGATGTATTAGAAGGGACGACCTTTGCAGGTAAGACTACTATAGGATTTGGCTTAAAATATGTAATAGAGGTAAAAAAATCCTCTAAGCAAGAGCATCTAATAGCAGGAGAATCAATTGGTACTGTAGAAGCTCATATAATAAACAATGAAAATGGTTTGCTTGATTTATGGGGAGATGAAATTCAATACTATCCAAATGGATTGGGTAAGATAAGATTGCCACATTTAAAAATTGCAGACAAAATAGTGTATATATGTGGATATTCTGACATAGCTAAATTTAAAAAAGTTTTAGGTGGACAATTTGGTTGTGTTGGAATAGATGAAATTAATATAGCAAATATGGAATTTGTTAGAGAAATGATGTTGCCTAGATTTGAATATTTAATAGCGACATTAAATCCTGATAATCCAGATTTAGATATATATAAGGAATTAGTTAATAGATGTAGACCGATACCAGAGCTTGAAAATAGTGTTCCTAATTATATGTGGGAAGAATTAAATAGAGAGATACCTGTCAAGGATTGGCATTATTGGTTTTTTACTTTTGACGATAATGCGAGTCTTACAGCTGAAAGGAGAGCTGCATTACTCGTATCACAACCGCCAGGTACGAAACAATATAAAACCAAAATTGAAGGTAGAAGAACTAAAGGTGTAGGTTTATTATTAAGACTAATGCCACATAGCGTCATTTCTGAACTGGATTTGAGAAATAGGATTAAAGAAGGTTTGAAATTTTTAAAGTTCAGTTGTGGAGTAGATACAAGTTATTCAAGAGAAAGTGATGATACTATCTCTTTTATTTTTGGTGGTTTGACAAATTACACTGAATGGATAGTACTTGAAGAAATGGTAATTACAAACAAAGGTAGAAGCGATCAAGAAATTGTTAGTCCTAGTGATATAGCACAAGTATTATGCGATTTCTTAGATGTTTGTCGAGAAAAATGGTGTAATAGCACAATTACTATCAAGGATGTATTTGTTGATAATGCAGATAGTGGAACTATGGCTGAATTAATAAAGCACAAGAGAAAAAATGGTGTAATTTATAATTTTATACCGTCTTGGAAAACTATCACAATTATAAACAGAATCAACCTGGAAAATGGTTGGTTAGCTAGAGGTAAGTATTTGATATTATCTCATTGCATTAATCATATAGCTGAACATAATAAGTATTCATGGAAACCTAATAAAGATGAACCAGAAGATGGTAATGATCATACAATAAATGCAAGTCAATATGGATGGATTCCATATAACGATAAAATAGGAGTCGAGGTGAATTCATAGATGGGAGTGTTTAAAAACATGATAAAAAGATGGTTAGATATACAAGAAACAAATAATACTACTATAGTAGTTCATGAACCTTATACTTATGAAGGTAATTTAGCAAAAAATACTATTTGGTATAGGGGTGATGCTAGTGAATTGCATCAGTTTTATACACAAAAAGATGATGGAATAGGAAATACTTCCTTTTGGGCTGCAAAACCTAGTAAGGGTTTAACTATTAGAAAAATTCACACAGGATTGCCATCTTTAATTGTTAGAATTTTAGTAAAAGTAGTTATTAATAATATGGATGGAATAACAGTTGAAAAAGATAAAAAAGATGAAAAAGGAAATATAATTAAAAATGATAAACAGGAAATTCTTGATGCAATATTAAAAGAAAACAAATTTAAAAAATTAGTTAAAAAAGCATTAACTAAAACATTGTATTTAGGTGATGGGGCTTTTAAAATAAGTATGGATACTTCAATTAGCAAATATCCTATCATTGAATTTTATCCGTCTGATAGAGTTAAATTTATAAAAAAACGTGGTAGATATGAGGATATTATATTTAGTACTAGAAAAATAATAGGTTCTAAAGAATATTTTTTAGAAGAACATTATACTAAAGATGGAATTCGTAACGAATTAGTTGATGCAGAGGGTAAAAAATATGATATAAAAACATCTTCTGATTTAGAAGATATCGATGATGTTGACAATCCTGGAAAATTTTTAATGGCAGTACCTTTTATGATAGATGAATCTCCTAAATGGGAAGAAAGAGGAAAATCAATCTTTGATGGAAAAGAAGGTGCTTTCGACTCTTTTGATGAAGTTTGGTCTCAATGGATAGAAGCAACTAGGACAGGAAGAATGAATCAATATATTCCTGAAAACTTAATACCACGTGATCCGGAAACTGGAGCACTAATGAAACCTAATTCTTTTGATAATAAATTTATTGCAATTGAATCGTCTAATAAAGAATCTGATAAAAATGAAATAAAAACAACACAGGGAGAAATTCCCGCTGAGCAGCTACTTCAAACATATATTACGGCTTTGGATTTGTGTTTACAAGGTTTAGTAAGTCCAAGTACTTTAGGGATAGATTCAAAAAAATTAGATAATGCAGAAGCACAAAGAGAAAAAGAAAAAACAACATTATATACGAGAGATGAAATTATTGATTCTTTGCAGGAAACTTTAAAAGAAGTATTAAGCACAGCCTTAAAAGTTTATGATATATCATTAATGACTATAAACGAATCGGAATCAATTGATATTCCAGATAACTATGAAATAGATATTCAATTTGGTGAATATGCTAATCCATCTTTTGAAGCTCAAATCGAAACAGTAGGTAAAGCAGCAACTACTAATACGATGAGTATTGAAGCTCAAGTAGAAGAACTGTGGGGAGATACTAAAGATAAAGAATGGAAAAAAGATGAAGTATCTAGAATAAAGGAAGAAAAAGGTATTGCCGAGTTAAAGGAACCAAGTGTTAATAATGAGGTAGTAGGAGAATAATTCATGAATGGCTATGATATTAGCAAAATATATCAAGAAATGGAACTTCATTTAATTAGCTCTATGAAAAGAAATCTTTCTAGACATATGAAGGAAGAAATTAAAGTAGGATTTAATTGGGAACAGTGGCAGGCCATTAAATTAAAAGAATTAAAACGATATCAAAGAGAAAATGCTAATATAATAGGTACTTATACTAATCCAATAAGTGATGAAGTAAAAGAACTATTAAAAGAGCAATTTCGTGAAGGAAATAAAAAAGCTCAACGAGAATTTCGAAGAGCTTTGGAAAATGGATATAAATATGATAGAAAGCTCAATAAGAGCTTTTTTGGTATAAATGATAGAAAAGTATCTAATTTAATAAATGATGTCAATAATGACTTGAAAATAGCAAATCAAGCAGCTTTAAGAATGATAAATGATGAATATAGACAAGTCATTTATAAAGCTACTATGTTTGCTGCTAATGGAGTTATGACCGAAAAACAATCGTTTGATATAGCAATAAAAGATTTTCTAAATAAAGGAATTAATTGTATTGAGTACAAGAATGGTCGTAGAGTCAACATAGCTAGTTATGCAAAAATGGCAATAAGAACAGCGAATCAAAGAGCTCAACTTCAAGGAGAAGGAGAATTTAGAAAGAAAATAGGTAATCCATTAGTCTTTATTAGCAAACATGGTACTGCTTGTGAGCTATGCCAAGTATGGGAGGGTAAAGTTTTAATAGACGATGTTTACAGTGGAGGAACTAAAGAAGATGGAAGCTATCCTTTATTAAGCGATGCAATGGCTCAGGGGTTGTATCATCCTAACTGTGAACATGGATTAAGTACTTATTATCCTGAATTGGAAGATATTGAATTCGATGAAAATGGACCTACCGAAGAGACATTAAAACAGTATCAAGATGATCTAAATTATTATAATTTACAAATTCAAAGATTTAAAAGATTAGAAACAGGTTCACTAGATGAAAATAATCTAAATTATTATAATGACAAATTAAAAAAATGGGAGCAAAGAAAACAAAATATGTTAACACCTGATGAAGAATATGCGATTAGTACTTATGTAGGCCCAGATGCTTATGTTATAAATGATGCATTAAGAAATGATTATGTACTTGATGAAAGATTAACTAAAGTAATTAGTGATTTAGATAATGCATTAGATAAACTGAAAAATTATGAAGGTAATGTTACTAGAAGTGTATTTATTTATAAAGAGGATATTGACTATTTTATGAAGGATTATAAAATAGGTAATATTGTAGAATTAAAATCTTATACTAGCACGACTATAGGTGATATATATAATCCTGAAGCTAGAGTTCAAATGTCTATAAAAAGTAAAAAAGGAAAAGATTTAACAGAGTACAATGATACAGAAAAAGAAATACTTTTTAAAAGAAATAGTAAATTTCAAGTTATACATGTAGATACATCTGATGATTTCTATGTTAAAATAGACTTAGAAGAGGTGTCATAATGTCTGATAAATTGTTTAGTAATCCTAGATGGAATCAAAACCCAGGAGCAAAGGTTATAGCGACAAATGTTAAATTAACTGAAGAACAAAAAAAATGGGCAGAGGAACAAGCTAAAAAATGGAAAGAAGATTTAAAAAAATTAAAAGCTAAACGTAATAAAAAATAAAAAAAGAGGCTAACCCTCGCCCCAGCGGGCAAGGACTAACCTCAAATGTAATTACAATTACATTATATTATAGTTTATGCTAAATGCCAAATTTTATACACTATCTTTTATAGGTAGTGTACTGATGATATATCCGACATTTAGAAATAAATGTGCCTATGGATAGTGGAGCTCCTATATATCATTGGTACAGTGCTTATAAAGCACACATTCATAATAAAACCCATATAGCTATGTACTAGTTAATAGCTAGTACTCTGATGATATATGTATAGTTGGAATACGAACTATCCTAGTCCAATAATTTGGGTATTAGTTTATATCATTAGAGTAGTATCTATTAAGATACTAATCGAGAACATATTACTATGTTCTTTTTTGTTTGCCTGAGTTCGAATAACAGGGAAAATGGATGACCTTATCCAGGAATAGAAAAAGGAGTGATAAAATGAATCGTGAAAACTTAGAAAAGACAACAAAGCTATTACCGTTAAGAATTCAACTTTTTGCAGAATCTTCAGAGGATGGAAAAGATGGCGAAAAAGCACAAAGTGAAGAAAATAATGGTGGGGATAGTAATAATGGTGAACAAAAAAGTGAACCAGAAAAAAAATATACTGATGATGATGTAAATAATATCAGTAAAAAGAATGTTGATAAAGCAACAAAGAAACTAATGAAAGATTTAGGGATTGATGACATTGAAGAAGCAAAAAGTATTCTTGCAAATGCTCGAGCTGAAAAAGAAAAGAATAAAACTGCTGAGGATAAGACTAACGAATTAACGAATAGTTTATCTGAAAAAGACAAAGTAATCAGTCAAAAAAATGATTTATTAGTATCAGCTTTATTAGAAAATTCATTAATGCATGAAGGTGTAGAACCATCAAAAATTGCTAGAGCGGTTAGAATGATTAGCACAACTAGTGTATTAAATGAAGAAGGAGATATCGATAATGATTTAATGAAAGCTGAAGTTGATAAACTCCTTAAAGAGTTTCCCGAGTTTAAGAAAAAGAGCGAAGAAAACACGAATAAAGGATTTAAATTTGGTTCTGATGGTAAACAAGATACTGGGAAAATTCAAGAAAATACTTCATCTGTAAAAAGATGGAATAGATTTAGATAATAAAAAGGAAAAGAGGTAATATTAAGGAATTATGCTGAACAATGGTCTCCAGAATTATTAGAAATTTTAATGCAAGAGACACTAACATCACCATTTATTACAACAAATGTAAGATGGTTAGATGCAAAAACATTTCATTTTACTCAAATGAGTACATCAGGATATAAAACACATAATAGACAAGGTGGATGGAACAGAGGAAATTTTAAACAAACTGATCATCCATACACATTAGAATTTGATAGAGATATTGAATTTTTAGTAGATGTAGCTGATGTTGATGAAACTAATAAGACTGCATCTATTCAAAATGTTGCTAAAACATTTGACAGAACTCAATCAGCACCAGAGACAGATGCTTATTTCTTCTCTAAAGTAGCTGCAACAGCTAAAAAATTAGAAGGATATCATAGTGAAACAGCTGAAGCTGATTGGACTAAGGAGAATGTATTTAGTAAGTTAAAAAGTATGATTAATGCAGGTAAATTACGTAGATACAAAGCACAAGGTGCGTTATTAATGTATGTTCGTTCATTTATTATGGATTTATTAGAAGAATCAAAAGATTTTACTAGAAAAATTGAGATGACTCAAATCAATGAAAGTGGTTTATCTATTCAAACACGTGTAACAAATATCGATGGAGTATATATCTTTGAAGTAATTGATGATGAAAGATTCTATGATAAATTTGATTTTACAGAAGGATTTAAACCAGTAGCGAAAGCAGATGAAATAGAAGGATCTAAAGCTATTAATGTATTATTAGCTTCACCATTAACAACAAAGACAGTACCAAAGATTTCTAGTATTTATTATTTCAATCCAGGCGCTCATACCGAAGGTGATGGATATTTATATCAAGATAGAAAATTAATGGACGTTTTCACTTTCCCAAATGGAAAAGATGGAAAAATCGATTCAGTATATGTAGATACAGATACAACTGAATATACTGAAGTTTAATAACGATTGGTGGGAGGAAAAGAAATGAAAAGAATTATTAAAAATAATATCGTTATTTCAGTTCCTGAATCAGAATTAGATTATTATAGAGCTCAAGGATACAAGGTAGTTGGTGAAAAAGAGACTGTTGGAGAAACAGTTTCTAGAGCTGACTATGAAAAATTAGAAACTGAGTTAGAAGAAAAGAATGCGGAAATTGCTGAATTGAAAGAGTCTAATTCTAAATTAGAAACTGAGTTAGAAGAAAAGAATGCGGAAATTGCTGAATTGAAAGATAAAGTATTAACTTCAGAAGAATCTGAAAAGAAAAAAGGAGCTAAATAATTATGGCAAAATTTAGAAATAAAAAAGGTGGAATTTGTGAAGTTTATACGTTAGATAATATCAAAAAATTAACTGACGATAAAAATTACACTAAAATTGATGAAAAAAAGGCCGATATTAAAGCAAAAACATCAGTTACAGTAAATTCCCCAACCGAAGAAGAAAATAGCTCAAATAAAGTTAAATAACCGCTGGGAGGTGGTTGTATGAAATCATATGCTGATATAGATTATTATCAAAATAGTTTTATTGGGGAAAAAATTATTAGTGATGAAGAAGAAATTAGTAGAAGTCTAATATTAGCTAGTCGAAAAATTGATGATATAACATATTATAGAATTGTTAAAGTTGGTTTTGACAAATTAACAAAATTTCAACAAGAAAAAGTGAGAGAAGCTATATGCTTTCAGGCTAATTACATTTATGAAAATGGTGTAGAAACTAGCGATATTGTTAGTTATAGTGTTATTGACATAAATGTGTCAGTTGGAAAAGCAGATACAATAGCATCACGACTAGATATGTCTGAAATGGCTTATTCTAGTTTAAAGCCAACAGGATTGATGAGTGGTATATTATAATGGCAAAAAATGTAAAAAAGATACCATTTCCGGACTGGTTGCTAAATGTTAATTGTACGATAGAACTTTATGATTCTGGGCTAACAGAAGATGGAGAACCAATAGTTATAGGTACAGTGGAAGATAGATGTATTTTTAGCGAAAAAAGTAAAAGAATTATAGATACTGATGGTACAAGAGTTGATTTAATTGGAAAGATTATACTTAAAGGTGATATTGCACCTTTATTACCGAAGATTAAGTCAGGAAAAGTTTTTATTGCTGATAAGGAACTAGATATATATTCATGTAGTAGACCAAGAAACCCAGATGGAACAATTTACAGTACTAATTTAGAGGTAATGTAATGAAAGTATATTCTAAAATTAATAGTAAAAATTTATCTTCACTTGAGCAAAAGATGATAAAAAATTTGATAAAATCAGTGGATGCTTTAAAAACAGATGTAGTTAATTCACAGGTAATGCCATTTGATACTGGTCAAATGCAAAATAGAAGTATGTTTATTGATGACAAAAATGCGAAAAAGTATGTTTTGTTAAAAGTCGATACACCATATGCAAGAAAGATATATTTTCACCCAGAGTATAATTTTAGAAAAGAAAAAAACGCAAATGCTCAAGGTCAATGGTTTGCACCTTGGATAACAGGAAATAAAAAAATGTTTTTGCGTATTACTTTCGCAAGATTTATGAGAAAGGATTTAAGTTGATATGCTATTAAGTGAAGTTAGAGATTGGTTCAAAATCAATTATTTCAATATATCGTTATTTCCTAGAATTAGTATTAATAAAATTGATAATAATTTAAAAAATACATTATGTATTTATAATTCTAAAAGGAATATTTCACCAATAAACAATCTACAGTTATCAACATATTCAGTTAAACCATTAACAGTTTTAATACGTTATGGTATGAATCAAACCGAAGCCGAAAAAGTAATTAATGAGTTATATAAATTTTTTGACAATAAAAAAACTGTAATTGGAAATAAAAAAGTAAGTTTTAAGCATTGCTTTGAAAATCCAATTAATTTGGGAACTGATGATAATGGAATACAAGAATATTCATTAGAAATCGACCTTTATTATGAAAGAGAGGGATAATAAGGAATTTAGGGGTAATACCAACTTATGATTTAGATTTTAAAATTGGAACAAATGGTAGAACTTCAGAAGAAACTGATATGCTAATCATTAAAGATATGGAAAGTTTATCTTCTTCAATTGACGGAGGAGTTGAAGAGTGGAATCCATTAGACCAACATGGTTGGGTTAGACGTTTAATGACCGCTAAAGCATTTAGTGTTTCGTTAAGTGGAAAAAGAAATTATGGTGATCCAGGAAATGATTATGTTGCTGGTTTAGCATTCAAAAGTGGTCAAGACGTTAATTCTGTCTTTGAAATTGTTTTCCCAAATGGTGATTCACTAAAATTTGATTGTGTTGTAAATGTTACTACACCATTTGGTGGAGATTCTACAGCTCCAAATTCACTAGAAGCTGAAATTTTATCAGACGGTGAACCTGTATATACAGTAGCAGCTGCTGAATAAAATGTAGTTATTTGGGGAGACGTTTGTCTCCCTTATTTTTTATATAAGAAAGGAATTTTAATTTATGGCAAAAACTTATGATGCGAGTGGAAAAATTTTAACTGGGGATAATTTTCCACAAATAACATTTATGAATAAAGAAGGAAAACCAGTTATTTTTGTAGTCGATAACAGACAATCTACGTATAAAAAAATTCAAAAATTATCAAATGAAATGACAACAGCACCAAAAGTGGATGTTGATTATGAAAGAGAAATACTATTGTTAGCATTAAACAAAGAGCAAATGAAAGAGATTGATAAAATGGATTTATCAGTTAAAGCTACAAAAGAATTGTCATTATTTGTAATGGCGGCTATTCAAGAAGAAGAATACGATAAGATAAAAGAAGCAGTAGAAAAAAACCAATAACCCACGTAGAAGATGATATTGGATATGATATTGATTTAGATTGGCATCTTATTGAATCCAGTTTTGCTATGCAATATGGTATAAGGTTATCAATTGAAGATATATCGTATGGTGAATATAAGAGACTCTTTAGTGGGTTAACAGGTGATACTCCATTAGTTCGGATAATTAGTATTAGAACTGAAAAAGATATCAAAAAAATCAAACAATTTACTAAAGAAGAAAAAAAGGTATATGATGAATGGAAAAGAATACAAAATAAGAAAAAAATAGCATCAATGAGTGAAAAAGAATATAAGGAAAAACTTCGATTATTCCAAGAATCTATGAAAAGCGCTTTTTATAAAGGAGGGTCGAAAGGAATGTAGGTGAAATTTTTGTAAAAGCTAGTCTTAATAATGGCGCTTTTAATTCACAAGTACAAAGAACTGTAAAAAACAGTGAAAATGTTTTTCAAAAAGGATTCTCAAAAATAGGTAAATTAATTGCGAGCACATTTGCTGTTGGAGCTATTATATCGTTTGGTAAAGCATGTGTTGATACAGCCGCACAATCTCAAGCCGCATGGTTAGGACTTCAATCAATAGTTGAAGGGCAAGGAAGAAGTTTTAGTGTTGCACAAAGTTTTATAAATGATTATATAAAAGATGGATTAGTTCCATTAAGTGATGCCGTAATTTCATATAAAAATTTAGCAGCTAGAGGATATGATGATGAACAAATAAAAAAAGTAATGTTAGCATTAAAAGATTCTGCAGCATTTGGCAGGCAGTCATCATATGAATATGGTGAAGCTATACGATCTGCAACAGAAGGTTTAAAGAACGAAAATTCAGTATTAGTAGATAATGCTGGTGTTACTAAAAATGTTGCAAAAATGTGGGAAGATTATGCGAAAACACAAGGTAAGACGGTTGCTGAATTAACTCAAGAAGAAAAAATATTAGCAGAAGTAAATGGGATACTAGAGGAATCAAAATATCAAGCAGGTGATGCAGCAAAATATGCAAATACTTTTTCTGGTAGAGTTGCACAATTAAATGCACCATTTACGCAATTAAAAACAATCATTGGGCAAGTGATAATGCCAATAGCTAATTTATTTATCCCAATTATTCAAAGCGCTATGAATGCCATGATAAGCTTCTTCAGTATTGTGAAACAAGTTATGTCAGTTTTAGGATTTGATATGTCAGCAGGCATAAATAATAGTTCTTCAGCATTTGGCACGTTGGGAACTACCGCAGCTGATGCTGGAAACAGTATAGAATCTACATCAAAGAAGGCAAAAAAAGCTAAATCGATTATGAACTATGATGAATTAAATATATTAAAAAGTAATGATGATTCATCCACTGAAAATTCTAAAAACAATAATCAGAGCTCACCATCGACTAGTGTTCCAGGATTGGATATTCCACAAATATCATCTGAAGATACAATTTCACCAAAAGCTCAAAAGATTGCAGAAAATATAAAAAGTTCCTTAGGTATGGTACAATCTGCATTTATAAAGTGTCAAAAATTTGTATCTAAGAACTGGAAAACTATAGTAACCGTTGTAGCTAGTGGTGCAGTTACTATAGGAACAGCAATAACCGGAATAAAGATTGCATCATTTATAACAACAATTTCTAAAGCTGGAGGAGTTGCAGCTGTAGCGAAAACTGCATTTGCAGGATTGTCTGCTGTATTGGGTGCTGTTAGTGCACCGGTTCTAGCAGTTATAGCAGCAGTTGCTTTATTAGCAGGTGCTATGACTGCATTATATTTAAATTCTGAAAGTTTTAGAAATTCTATAAATCAAATAGTTGGAATATTTGTAAATTCGTTACAAGGCATTTTTAATTTATTTGTTACTACTATTATTCCTAGTTTGATAGATGGATTTAATTCATTTATAACAATTATGACTCCACTTGCAGATTTTATAACTACAGTATTTATTGATGCATGGCAAAAAATATTACAGCCTGCTTTAGAATATATCGGCGGAACAGTAATTCCTAAATTAACTAGCACATTCGAAAAATTGTGGAATAAAATTTTAGTGCCATTAGGTACTTTCATTGGTTCAGTTTTAGAACCTGTTGTAAAAATTTTAACTGAGGCTCTTTCTATTTTATGGACTAATGTGGGAATTCCATTAGCGGATTTTTTGGGCGGAGTTTTCTCATCTGCATTTGAAGGTGTAACAGACCTTATAAATGATCGTGTCATTCCAATTGTAGAAAGAGTTATTACTGTAGCTCAATTTTTATGGACTAATGTGTTAGCTCCAATTGTTGATTTCCTTTGGAAAAATCTGAAGCCGGCATTTGAAAATGTTTGCACTAGAATAGGTAAGATATTTGGTGGTTTAAAAGATATTTTCTCTGGAGTTATTGATTTTGTAACAGGAATTTTTACGTTGAATTGGGAAAAAGCTTGGGAAGGTGTAAAATCAATATTTAGTGGAATATGGGAAACGTTAAGTGCAGTTATAGCATCTCCAATTAACTTAATTTTAAGTGGTGTGGAAAGTATGATTAATGCTTTGATTGAAGGTTTTAATCTTTTAAAAAAAGCAATTAATAAGATTAGTTTTGATGTTCCAGATTGGGTGCCTGTTATTGGTGGCCAAAAGTGGGGCTTTAATTTAAAAATGTCCAAACCAATAGAATTACCAAGATTAGCAGAAGGTGGTTGGGTTGAACCAAATAAACCAAGACCAGTAATTGTTGGTGATAACAAAAGAGAAGGAGAAATCATAGCTCCGGAATCAAAAATTTATGAACAATCATATAAAGCATCAGTTGCAGCTAATAATAATAGAAAAAATGTACAAAGAATAGAGATTACTCTGATTCATAAATACCCAGATGGTAGATATATGATTCAAGAAATAAATGATACTCAAATTGCTGATGGAAAAATTACATTGTTGACATAGAGGTGATAAAAGGGATGATTTAAAGAAAACAGAAATTTTGATTGACGGAAAAAAATATACCGTCAATGGTATTTGGTGGGATTATCCACAAACTGATAGCGAATCTACAGGAACTACTGATGATAATGTTATGTTTCGTGATGTGTTACCACGAAGAGTTAAAGTGGGATTTTTATTTCAAAAATTGAGTGAAGAAGAAGCCAGCGAAATTTTAGTTGAAAGAAAAAAAGAACAAAGCGAAGTTAATTACTATGATTTAGAGAGTCGTAGTAGAGTTACTAGAATTATGTACCCAGCAAGTGATCAAGTAGACGCACATGTATTATTTTGTAATGAAGGGACAGAGAATTTTAATTGTGATGATATTGAACTGAGATACACACAAATGATTCCTGATGAATTAGCTTAATGTATATCCCTAGTGATGCGTATTTAAAAGCTAGTAAAAAATATTCTAGAACTCCTAAAACCAAGATAGTAATTGATGGTATTGAATATACAGGGATGGATGTTATAAAGTCTCATCCCTCTATATCACATGAAGCTAGTAAAATGATTGGAGAATTTCCTACAAAACAGTGTAAGATAACTATTTTTAATCGTGAAAATAATATTGATGTAGTCAATAAAGAAATAAGTGTATATCGTGGGTTAGTATTGGAAGATAATTCTATTGAATATATCCCACAAGGGATATTTATACCTCCACCTGATTCAATAAAATCGAATTCAACTGCAAAAACAATAGAAATAACAATGAAAGATAAATCTGTAGTGTTTGATAATCCGTATGGTGGACTTGATAATATAGTTTATCCTACAACATTAGGTTTCTTTATAAATGAAATTATTGAGAGACGAGGATTAATATTAGAAACACCTGAATTTCCTTTTTATGATTTAGTTTTAGAAACTAGACCTAATTTTGATTTGAATTCCACGACTGAAAGACAATTAATAGCATCAGCAGGAGCATTAGGCGGATGTAATACACAAATGTCTCGATTAGGTGGAGTTAGAATTGAGAGAAACGTAAAAACCGATATACAGATATTAAGAAAAAGTTACAAATCTTTATCATCAAAAGAAAAAATGTTTGGACCTATTAATTCGGTAGTTTTGGGAAACACAGGCATGAATAATGACGTGGTTAAAAAAGATGAAGAAAGTATATTAGCGAATGGTCTTTTTGATTGGAAATTATATGACAATCCTTTTGTGGACTTAAATAAAGCCGAAATGATAGATTCAATTGCTTCACAAATTCTTGGTATGTATATTGTTCCATTTGAGATAACTGATGCAGTAGATTCCTACTTATATGACATAGGAGATCAGATTGAAGTTCAAGATAAACAAGGAAATATTTTTTCAACAACAATTCTGAAGATAGCTTCAAGTGCAAGAATTTATACAAAATTGGCCGCAGCAGTACAACAAAATTCTCAAACCAATTATAATTTAGCTGGTAGCAGCAAAAAGAGTTTAGAATCGATAAAATTGGATGTAGATCATGTAAAAAATGAGCTAACAGCTCAAGCTACAAAAATAACAGAACAAAGTGAGAAATATACTAGTCTAGAATTGGATGTAAACGGTATTAAGGAAACTGTTTCTAGTACTGAAACAAATGTTAAAGAATTAGCGGAGTCAATAAGCTATTTTAATGTCGATTTATCACAATATACGATGACAATACCAGCAGATAGTAATAAATTACCATTGGATACCGCAAGTTATGTAGTTGATTTTTATGCTTATTTTAAAGGCAAACAAGTAATGCCATCGGTTGAGCTTAATGATTCAAATGTTGGTATAACGACTCAGATTGACGACTCTAGGATAATTTTTTCAATTGATAAAAATGTAACTATTGATAATATTAGTAATAATTATAATGTGATTTTTAATTACAATAGCGATGGTAGTACTTATTCAGTTACAAAGCAAATTAATCTAACATTATCAACTGCTGGAGCACAAGGCATTCCAGGCCAACAAGGGCCACCTGGTGAAGACGGGACATCGTCTTATTTTTATATTAGATATTCAACTTTTTCCGACGGAAGGGATATGACAGCAACCCCAACTGAAACAACCGAATACTTAGGAGTTTCAAACACTACATCTCCGACACCACCAACCACTCCTAGTGCATATATATGGTCTAAGATTAAAGGAGATCAAGGAATACAGGGTATTCAAGGACAACAAGGTGTAGCAGGTTCTAATGGTTTGAATTCATATTTGCACATAAAATGGTCTGAGGACGGAGAGAATTTTAGTGCAAACGAAGGAAAGATTGTTGCCCGTTGGCAAGGTACTTATGTTGATAATAGCGAAGTAGATTCTAATATTTTTGATGACTATAATTGGATTGATACGGCAATCGTAGTATCTGATGAATTAAATGACATTCGTGAACAAACTGATTCCATTCAAGAAAATTTGAATAATAACTATAGTACTAAAGAAGAGATTGATTCACAATTAAATGACAACAAGTCGAGTATTGATACATTAAAGTCTCAAATTGTTGAGTTGCAACAAACTGCGTTGGATTTCTCTGTTTCAATATCATCAATTATACAAAATGGTGTTAATAAAGTTGTGACAGAAACGGGATTTGTCTTTGATAAAGACGGACTAAACATTTCAAAAACTGGTGAAGAAATGAAAAATTTAGTAAATAATAAAGGAATATATGTAAGTAGAGATGGTGAAGAAGTATTAGGCGCTGACAATATGGGTGTTAGAACAGAAAATGTAGCAGTAAGGAAATACTTAGTTATTGGTAAAAATTCTAGAATGGAAGATTATATGGAAAATCAAACAGGTGTATTTTATATTGGAGAAGGGGATGAATGATTATGGCACGTGTAGGAAATCAATTAGCAAAACTTAACGGTAGTTATTCAACCTCATATATTGGTACATGGCAACTTGCATCGCAAAATATAGCTACTAATCAATCAACATTTAATTTAAGAGGCTATTTTTATTATGGTGGTGGTGCTATAGTAGCTTCATCTTACTCAACGTTTGAATTGAATAATAAAACGATTAAAACTGGTTCTTATTCATATGGTCCTGGTGATCATTTATTAGATACTATTTCATTAATAATTACGCATAATTCTGATGGTTCATTTCCTGGAAAAAATGTTGCATTAAGTGCTAATTCATTTCATATTACTGGCTCAACAAATGGAAAAATACCATCTTCATCTGTTGCTACAATTCCTAGGGCTAGCACAGTTACAGCAACGGATGCATATATTGGAAGTGCAACAAGTATCAATATCGCTAGAGCAAGCGCATCATTTACGCATAAATTGTTATATTCTATTGATCAAGGTGATAGTTTTAATAATATTGCTTCTAATATAGAAACGTCATATGGTTGGATGATACCAACTTTTTTTTATGATTTAATTCCAAATGCCAAAAGTTTAGATTGCATTATAAGGTGTGAAACATACAATGGAGAAATCTTGATAGGAACTTCAGAGACTACATTTAGTGCATCAGTTAGTGAAGAAATAAATAAACCTGAAGTGAGTGCAATAGTTAAAGACATTAATGAAAAATCATTATTACTTACCGGAGATGCAAGTAAAATTGTTAAATATATTTCAAATGTTCAAGTTTCGTTAAGCGCTTTAGCAAAAAATGGAGCTAGTATAGTTAGTAAAACTATTAGCTGTGGCGATGGAAAAACTTTAAATGAAGATGGAATCATTTTAGCAGTTGAGTCATCTAACTTTGTAGTAAGTGCTATAGATAGTAGAGGAATATCTAATAGTATTGTAGTAAGCGGACTATCCTTAATAGATTATATAAAATTAACTTTGAATGCTAATTTTTATCGTGTACAACCAACCACTGGTGAAATGGCTGTAACATTTAATGGAAATTATTTCAATAATACTTTTGGTAAAGTAACTAATTCATTATCTTTAAAGTATAGATATAAGATAAGAGGAACTGATAATTGGAGTAATTATATAAATTTAGTTCCTGTAATTAGTGGAAATACGTTTTCAAATGGGGAAAATCCAATATTGTTAGGAAATAATTTTGACTATCAGCAATCGTATGATTTTGAATTGCTAGCAGAAGATGCTGCCAGTGAGCAACTATTTACTCAAATGAGAGGTGTTGGAATTCCAACTTACAATTGGGGCAAAAATAACTTTAATCATAATACGGTTGTTTACCAAAAGAGTGGCAATGAAATTTTAGATTATGATTTATATGAGAAGGCAGATGGTAGTAATTATATTAAATTTATAAATTCAGCTGGAATTGTCCAAGAAGTTATAAATAAAGTCAGTTTAATTTTATCAACTTCATCTGATGAAGAAATTCCGAGTGCAAAAGCAGTATCAAATTTTGTGCAGCAATATTTAGAAGAGATGCTAAAAAGAGTTGATATAACAATCAATGGTTTACCAAGTGGTAGTACTTATAAAGCATTTTATTTTCCTAAATTAAGTATGTGTTTTTGTGCTATATATTTAACCGGAAAGTCTTTTGCTACAGGTGAGCGTCATACAATTGGAACAGTAGCTTCTGAGTATCGTCCTGCAAGACGAACTGCGTTAGCAATGGACGGATTGCAAGATTATGCAGAAGTATTAAAAGCTAGTATCACTTCTACTGGAGAAATATCTTTTACTACTAGTGCAGATAAGGTAAGTAGTGATGACATGTACATCTCTGGTTGTTGGTGCTTAGAATAGGAGTGATAAATTTGGATAATATAAACACAATTATAATTAGTTTAACAGCACTTCTAACTTCTATTTGCGGCCTACTTGTGACTTTTAAAAAGGTAAAAAAAGAAGTTGAAGAAACTATACCGGCAAGGATAAAAAAACAAACAAACGCTGATTTAGAAATAATTAACAAAATGGAATATGCAAAAGAAATATTAGGTGCTGATAGAGTACAAATATATGATTTTCACAACGGAGGCCATTATGCTAATGGAAGATCAGCATTAAAGACCAGTTGCACATATGAAGTTGTTCGTGCTGGTGTTAAAAAATGTCAGAGAGAATTACAAGCAGTTCCTTTATCATGTATTCCTCATTTTGTAGACGAACTTTTAAGAAATAATAGTTTAGAAGTAAATAATTTAGAAGATATAATTAATCAAATGCCAGCGACGTACAGTTTAAAAAGAGAACAATCTATTAAATCATTTTATGATGTTGTATTGGAAAACGATAGCGGAGAACCTATTGGTTTTTTAGGAATACAATATACAAGAGGTATCCATAAAGTTTATACAGAACAAGAAAAAAAAGAAATTTTAAAATTAAAGTTTTTTGTTGAAGAAAAATTAAAAAAATAAAGGAGAAAATTATGATAAACGATATTTTGACATTAATTTATATGATGGCAATTTTAGGAACATCTATTATTGTAAATACAGTTTTGGGGGTTGTAATTGCCAAGAGAGAATTAAAATTTGATAAAAAATTATTAAAATCTGGATTACTAAAATCAATAATAGTGTGTGTTTCTATTATAGCATTTTGTTTTACTCTTGAATTACTACCATACATACTTTTGCGCGTAAATATTTCAGTTCCTGATGAGATTATTACAGTAGTAGAGTTGCTAACAATCTTTTTAACAGCTTATACAAAATATTCAAAAGATATTTTTGAAAAGATTAAATTATTACTAGATTCAAAGGAGAGTGATAAGTAATGGAAAAAGCTATATTAGATATTAAAGAATTAAATATAACTCAGGGAATGAATGGTAGTTATTCTCATAATGGAGATAAGGCTATAGATTTAGGAGAAGCATGCTCATATTTGAGAGCACCTTTTACAGGAACAATCAAACGTATTTATAAAAATTGTAATGCAGTATGGCTGGAGAGCTCTGAAAAGGTAATGTATGCTGATGGAACAGTTGATTATATGACTGTTATGACATTACATGATAGTAATATATCTAATTTAAAGGTTGGTCAGAAGATTTATCAAGGTGAAACATATTACCACCCTGGAGTAAAAGGTAATGTGACTGGGAGTCATATTCACATTGCTGTAGGGAAAGGAAAATTTAGAGGTAACGGTTGGTATAAAGGAAAATATCAACCCAAGGCAAAATCATACGCTTGGCTTATTTACAATCAATATGATGTTAATAAAGCTTTATTTATTGCTGATAAAGTAAAGCAAACGAATGCTTTATATAAATGGAAATTAGCAGGTGATGATATTAATAAAGTTGATAATTCGACTGATAAACAATCTTATTATCCAAAATGCTCATACAAAGGAAATTCTATTGTTGATGGGTTAAAAAATATAAAAGTTGATAGTTCTTTCATCAATCGTAAAAAGATAGCAGAAAAGAATGATATTGATAATTATCGAGGTACAGCAGAGCAAAATATTAAAATGTTAAATTTATTAAAAAATGGAAAGTTAAAAAAATAAAAAAGGTATCAGTGTCAGTGCTGATACCTTTTTTTATTGCAATAATTTATTTTTAAAGTATAATAAAAAATATAAATAAAATTGGTGCATAGTACATATACTTTACTGCTTAGTACATACTATATTAGTAGCAATATATTGTAAAAGTATGTTTGTTATGATAAAATTTAGTCGAATGGTGGTGGTATAGTGCAAAAGAAGGAATCATTTGTCGAAAGAGACATTATAAAAAATTCTTATTATGTTATATATTACTTTAACGAAAATAATACTGAAGTTACAAATTTAAAATTGCAAAAATTATTATATTTTTTAGAAGCTTTATATATGCATGTTACTAAAGAAAATTTTTTGTTTGATGATGATTTTGAAGCATGGGATTTTGGCCCTGTTTGTAAAAGAGTTTACGATGAATTTAAGATGTTTGAGAGAGAGCCAATTAAATTAACACCGGAGGAACAAGGTATAGCACAAAATATGCCAGTTATTAATAAACTGTTTATTTCAACTTTACATAGGATTTTTAAAAATTATACAACATATGATTTAGTATCATTAACACATGAAGAAGATTCACCTTGGAGCAAAGTATACGAACAAGATTCAAATGAGAAACTAATAATATCAAAAATTGAAACAAAAGATTGGTTTAGCAGAAAAATTGAATCAAAATAATAATTATGAAAACATAAGTAGTATACTTTCAAAAATTCCTTCTGAAATTGACACTAAAATTAAAACTCCAAAAGAAAAAGAGAAAGAATTTTTATCTAAAATAGAAAATATTGAAAAAAGGTACAAATCATTAGAAAAAAAGAAAAATCCAAAATTGAATGCTATAGATGATTTAATTAGGTATGCAAGTGACACGTTAGAACTTTTAAATTCTAATTATACAAATACTAAAGAAATACCGAATTCTTTATCTAACTCAAACTATAAAATAACGAGAATTTTGCTATCTTGCTATAATATGAAAAATATTATAAATGCTAATCAATTAAATTGGCAAGTAGATAAAAAAATAGAAGATTTTCGTAGAGAAATTGATGGATACAAACTTGATATTAGCGCAGACATATCAAAAGAAGTAAATGCAATGAAAGATACGTTAAATGGTATGTGGGGTAATGTATTGTCTGTAATATTATCTTTTTCTATAGTAACAGCAGCCATAACCGCAATTGAGAAAATTGATAAAGAATATATTATTTTATTCCTTATGTTAATTATTTGGTTAGGAATGACATTACTTGTCTTCTTTTGTAATTTATTTCATAATGGTATATTTGAACGAAAAGTATCAAAAATTACGTATATAGTTTATACCGCTTTTACAGTATTAGTAGTGTTTTTTACTTTATATAGTTATTATGAAAGTGGATTTACAGTCGAAGCAGAAAATAATGATTGCAATATGGAAATTAATATAAGAAAAGAAGATAATGAAACTCATTTTAATAATATACAAAGTGATAAAATTGATTCTAGCTCTTCAATTGAAAAGAATCAAGAATAATTATATTCTTTGCAGTTTTAAATAACTGTAATAATTATTTTGAAAATATTGATATAAAAAATCTCGATGTTTAACTGAGATTTTTTTTTAAAAAAAGGAATTTAATAATTAATAAATAATAATAAAGTAGGAGGTGGAAAGATGTCAAAAAAAACATCAATATTTTATAATGTATCAGATGATTTGGACATAATGATCTTTCTTCTATTTTATGAAGAGTTAGAATTATTTTTTGATCGAATGTTAGTCGGTGAGCCAAAAAGCGATTTTCATTGGATCACTTTAGAATAAAGAGGGTAAAATAGTTAACCTCTTTTTCTCTTGTTTAATAGATAAATATAATCTTGTTTGAAAATTTCAATAAATTCTTCAAGTGAATGGTTTTTCATAAATTGCTTTTGCAGCATAGATTTATATTTCAAATTGAATAATCTATCACTATGAAATCGCTTATGGCATTTTTGGCATAGCGGAACTACCATTCCAAATTTAATTGATGTTTGTCTATATGCACCTTCAAATACCTCATTCTTTTCTATTCCTATTTTAGAACCGCATTCAGCACATTTAGTTAAATCTTGATAAATTATGCTATATCTGTTTTTTTCTTTCAATTTTAGCTTTCTAGAACGCTTTTTCATAGGCGTTTTTATTTTTCTTTCACATTTATTGCATTTTTTACAATTATCATAGGTTATTTCTTTTCGATTTATTGTACAATAATTATAGATACGTCGTTCTTTTTTGTTGTCTTTTTTTCTAGTTTTAAAATATTTACAATTCATAATTTTACGTACTAATTACGTACTAAAAAAACAAAATAACAATATTATTATAAAGATACTTGGTGGAGTTTTACGTTAATTTTCAATGATTTAGCATATTTTAATAATATATAAAATAATTTCTTTTTATTCCCTTATTCTCCACCATGTTTGAACTAAACCTTTGTGTATCGAAGGTTTTTATATATCATTTTTTTATTTGTCTTAAGATTTTAAAAAGCACTAAAAAAACAATATCAATAAAGTAAGGAATAAAAAATAAAGCTTTTATCAATTATTATCCACTAATTTGGATATTAACTACATATTTTACGTTGATGTGAAACGACTTTTATTTTATAAGCCGTTTTTATTTTGACAAATCTTGATAAAATAATTAATACAGTCTATAATAAGTATGGGGTGGTAAGATGCTAAAAAAAATATTAAAATACAAAGTTATCTTATCAATTTTTTTATTGTTAATAATAGTTGGTATAATTTTAGTATTTATTAAATTTAAACCGGAGAAATTTAAGGTTAATGAAAATTCAATTATTGATGTTAATGATGAATATTATATTAAAGTTGAATATCCTATTGTAGATAATGATGAATTAAATGATGAAATGAAAAAAACTGTTGATAAAGAAATTGAAAACTTTAAAGAGGCTGTTGATAAATCAAAGAAAAATATTGATTATGAATTAAATATTAGATATGAGCTATCTAAAACTGATCGTCTCACAACAATTCACATTGTTGTGTATAAATATTTATCTAAGGAATATTATGAACGAAATGATTATATTTATTATTATGATTATGTAGATGATAAAGTCTTGACTATAGATGACATATTTATCAATTATTCAGATAGTCTAAAAAAAATAGCTGAATTAGCAGATTATGAGTTAAGACAAAATTATGCTAAAGAAATATATGATGATAGTCAATATAATTTGGGCGTTATTTCTAGCTATGAAAATTATCAGTTAATTAAATTTGAAGAAACGGGGCTAGCGATAATTTTTAAGCCAAATCAAGTTTCACGCTCTGAAATTAAAATTGAATTAAAATATGATGATGTTAATGAACTACTTAATGATGAATATCGGGGACCATTACATGAGCCTGCTGTTGAAGAAGAAATTGATGAAACTCGTAATGTTCGTAATCTTGAAAATTTAAAGGATAAAAAATTAATTGCAATTACTTTTGATGATGGACCATCTAGTACTACAACAAAAAAATTATTAGATGAATTAAAGAAAAGAGATGCTAAGGTAACTTTCTTTGTGTTAGGGAACCGTATTAAAAATCGTGAAGAATTAATTCAAGAAGCATATTTAGATGGTCATACAATTGGTAGCCATACGTATAGTCATAAAAATTTAAATAATTTATCTATTAAAGGAGCTAAGAGAGAAATTGATAAAACAAATAAGGCAATTGAAGGTGTGATAGGCACTAAACCGTTTGTAATGCGCCCACCATATGGTAATTTTAATAATGAACTTTTGAAGAATAGTAATATGACATTTATTTTGTGGAATGTAGATACCGAGGACTGGAAGTATAGAGATAGTGATCATGTTTATGAACATATTATGAATCATGCTCAAGATGGTAATATTATTTTATTGCATGACATTTATGAAACTTCAGTTGATGGTGCACTTCGAGCTATTGATGAGTTATTGAAACAGGATTATGCAATAGTTTCTGTGGAAGAATTAGAACAATTAGGAAGAATTAATTTAGAAAAGGGAACTTATTACTATAATTTTAGGTAGCAGGTGAGATTATGCAATTTCAAGCCATTACAATTGATGATAACGAATTATATTTAAGACAACGGTCTGCAGAAGTTGATTTTACAGATGAAACGTATTTGGATGATATCAAAGTTTTAGGAGATTACTGTTCTACGCATGAAGTGTTTGCAATGGCAGCAATTCAATTAGGCATACCCAAAAGAATTATTTATTTGCGTAATACTAAATTAGATAAAGTAAATGATTTTAATTGGAATGAAGCACGTGTTTTGATTAACCCAATTATTAAAACGCGTATTGGTTATACTAAATATTGGGAAGCCTGTGCTAGCTGTTTAGATAATACAGGTTTAGTAGGGCGCCCATATAAAATAAAAGTTGAATATTATGATTTGTTTGGATGTAAAAGAAAGACTATATTTAAGGGCTTTGAAGCTACTGTTTTAGCACATGAATATGATCATCTAAACGGAATATTACATATGGACATTGCTGAGGAAGTTTTAGTTATGAACAAGGAAGAAAGAAAAAAATTTCGGTTAACACATGGATATCAAATAATGCATAAACATGGTAATTATGAAAAATATTTAAAAAAGAGGTGCGAAAAATAGCACTTTTTTTGGTGTGAAATTTGGTCTAAAAATATGCTTATTTTATGATATAATTATCATAGGTGATAAAATATGAAAGAATATTTTGAGAAGTATGCTGAATTACTGTTAAAAAGATGTTTGTGCCTAGATAAAGTTCGCCCTTTATTAGTAACTGTGCCAGTTAGGGCAATTGATTTTGCTATAGTTTTAGCCCATACCGCTTATGAGATGGGAATTACGGATGTTTATTTTGATTGGACAGATGAAGACTTAAAACATGAGCAGTTGCTTCATTTTAATGATGAAGATTTAATAAATAGTCCTTTTTGGAATAAAAAGATTTATGATGAGTATGCAAAAAAAGATGCGGCCTTTTTAATGCTTTATTCTGATGATGTTGATTTAATGAAAGATATTCCTGAAGCAAAAATAACGTTAACAAGCCGACAATATCGCAATTCACGACCATTTTTTAAAAAACGCCAGCGAACAGATGAGATTCCATGGTGCATTGCACTAATTCCAACTCCTGGGTACGCTAAAAAGATTTTTCCAAACAGTCAAGATCCTTTAAAAGATGCTTGGGATGCAATTTTTAAATGTTGCTTGATATATGAAGATGATCCAATTAAAGCTTGGGATGAAAAGATTAAAAGGACACAAATGAAATGCGATATTTTAAATAAGTTACAGTTTAAGTATTTGCACTATACAAATTCTTTAGGAACTGATTTAACAATTGAGTTACCAAAAAATCATATTTGGAGTGGAGCTGGTAAAGAAAATCAAGATGGCATACCATTAATTGTTAATATGCCAAGTGAAGAAGTTTTTACCTCACCTAAATATGATGGTATTAATGGTATTGTTTATAGTGCACGTCCTCTTGTTTATGGCGGTTCGTTGATTGAAAATTTTTCTTTTGAATTTAAAAATGGTAAAGTTATTAAAGTTAAAGCGCAGTCTGGTGAAGAAATTTTAAAAAAGATGATAGAAACTGACGACGGCTCTGCTTATTTAGGTGAAGTAGCTTTAGTTGATTATAATTCACCTATTTCAAATACTAACCTTATTTTTTATGAAACTTTATATGATGAAAATGCATCTTGCCATTTAGCACTCGGTGATAGTTTTCCAACTTGTTTAAAAGGAGGAGAAGATATGACGTCGGAGGAACTAAGAAAGCAAGGATTGAATAAATCTTTAATACATACTGATTTTATGATAGGAACCAGTGATTTAAAAATTGTTGGAACCACTTTTAAAGGTGAAGAAATTACTATTTTTAAAAATGGAAATTTTATATTAGAATAAAAGGAGTTTGATTTATGTTTTGTGGTAAATGTGGACATAGACACGATGGTAATATTAAATTTTGTCCAGTTTGTGGAAACAATTTGATGTTTAATCAACAACCAATATTTTCAAATAATTTAATCCCTAATAATATTATTGTTACACAACAAGTTCAACCTTTAAATAATCAATTGCCAAAGAAAAAAAGCAAAATTTTATTTATTACATTAGCTATTTTAATTTTTTCTTTTCTAACAGTTGGGGCCTTTTTTCTTTTAAAAGAAGAAAAAATAAAATCTCAACCACGTGATTTTCAAGAAAATACGCGCACTATTATGATTTACATGGTTGGTAGCGATTTAGAAAGTGAAGCCATGATACCTTCAAATGATTTAGCAGCTATTAATCCTAATGAAGTAGATCTAGATAATGTTAATGTTTTACTTTATACGGGAGGTACAACTAAGTGGCACAATTTTATTTCAAATGATGAAAACGCTATTTATGAGCTGACTAAGGATGGTTTTATTAAGATAAAGACATATCCTAAAGAAAATATGGGAAGTCCCGAAACTTTTACAACTTTTTTAAATTTTGGCTATGATAATTATATCACTGAAAATTATGATTTGATTATTTATGATCATGGCGGAGCTATAGATGGTGCAGTTTATGATGATTTCACTGATGATCATTTGTCTCTTGCTGATTTTAAAATGGCTTTAGCTAATAGTCCGTTTAATGAAGATAACAAGTTAGAATTAGTTTTATTTAGAACATGTTTAAATGGAACTATTGAAGTAGCGGATGTTTTTGATGACTATGCTGATTATTTAGTTGCTTCAACTGAAGTTACTTTAGGTAAAGCGGGAGCACCAGTTTTAGATTTTATTAATGATATTGAAGCTACAGATGATGCTATTGATATTGGTCAAATGTTTATTGATGGTTATGAAGAACGTATGCCACAATTAAATCCTGGCTTACAAGTTGGTCAAATGTATGCTGTTATTGATTTAAGTAAAACAGAATATTTAATAAGCTTGCTAGACGAGTTTATCAAAGGAATTGATATTGACTCTAATTATGCTTCGATTGTACGTGTCCGTAGTCAGTTATTACAATTTGGATATACTTATTTTGATGAAAAAACTTATGATATGGTTGATTTATATGAGTTAATTGAGGGTTTAAGTCCTTATTCTAATGTTAATTCTAATGAGTTGTTGCAAGCAATTGATGATATGGTTGTTTATAATTGGTCAACAATTGGCAATACCCACGGATTATCTATATATTTTCCATATAATGCTGATAGCACTTACCAAAATTATTTTTTAAATTTATATGGTAGTTTAGATTTCAACAACGCATATGATACTTTTATTAGTCAATTTTCTCTTTTAAATCTTTCTAACAATTCATCTTCATTTACTCTTAATAAATTAGATAAAAATGAGTCAAAAGTTGATGGTATTAATCTTGAATTAAAATTAAGTGATGAACAAGTTAAAGATTATGCAAAATCACAATATATTATTTTTCATGAGGAAGAAGATGGATATTATACACCAATTATTTCTTCTGATAATACAGTACTAGGAAAAGATGGTATTTTAAGAGCTTCAATTTCTAATAATCTGATTAAAGTTTATGATGCTGAAGATGAGGATTATGTTCAGTTGATTGAACGAACTGTAGATGGTAAAAAACTTTATTATAGTAGTAGTGTCTTATTGGCTTATTTAGAAAATGATATGGAGGATTGGCATTTGGACCCAGCTACAGTTTATTTTGATATAACTGATAGTGTTAAAGTATCAAATATTGTTTTGAGTGGAGATGAAGTGACAAATGGTACTGTGGCTGATTTAGAGGATTATACGACAATTCAATTTATGAATTTCCGATATGATATTCTTGATGAAAAAGGAAATTATAAAACGGATTGGGGTAGTAGCCCGACACAATATGGTTTAGAGTTCCGTACTGATTCTGAATATGATTATAAACTAGCTAGCTTAGATGATGGTAATTATTATTGTGTTTTTATGGTGGTAGATATCTACGGTAATGAGTATTATTCTAAATTATTAAGCATTAAATAATAAGGGGGTTATTATAATAACCTCTTTTTTATTTGGATAAATTGTGTTCTAATAATTGGAAAAATTATAATCTTATGTTATAATTAATTATGCTTAAGTTAGTTATGGAGGGATAGTATGACTTTAACGGCTGTAGTCGAATTATTTAAGAAGTTTATTGATATTCTTTTAGTTTGGCTCGTTTTATACTATGTTTTAAAGAGTTTAAGAAAAAATGTAAAGATGGTTCTTTTATTTAAGGGCATTGTCTTTATTTTAGTGTTGAAATTAGTTAGTGATTTATTTAGTTTAGTAACTATAGGATACTTGTTAGATTATGTTATTGAATGGGGAATTTTAGCTATTATTGTTATTTTTCAACCAGAAATTCGTAATGTTTTGGAACAACTTGGCCGTAGTCAGTTGTTGGGACGACATAAAGTTTTAACAGTTGACGAAAGAGAAAAAGTTGTTTATGAAATTGTTACTGCGATGGATGCGATGAAAAAAACGCGTACAGGAGCTTTAATTGTTATTGAAAGAGATAATAGTTTGAATGATTATATTGAAAAATCTAAAAAAATATATGCAGATATTTCAAGTGAATTATTAGTAACTATTTTCTTTCCAAACAATCCACTTCATGATGGTGGTGTTATCATACAAGGAGATAAAATTACAAGCGCTCGCGCAGTTTTCCCAACTAGTGACAATTTAAAAATCAGTAAAAGGCTAGGAACTCGTCATAGAGCAGCTTTGGGTATTTCTGAATTAACTGATTGTATTTCTTTAATTGTATCCGAAGAAACAGGCCGTTTATCAGTTGCTATGGATGGAGAATTACATTATAATTTATCATCTGATGAAGTTAAGCTGTTGCTATTAGAGGGATTAAGGCCAAAACAATCTAATTTTGATGAAGATGAGGAGGAGGATGAAGAAAATGTTGAAGAAAATAAGTAACCTCCTAAAAAAATTTGGTAAGTTTTTAGATAAACATATTGTTATGCCTATGACAAAAATTGTTTATAAGATTTCTAATAGATTTGATAAATCTAGTCATAAGTTAGAAAATATTTTATCAAAACAGACAACTTTATTATTTTTATCAGGTGTTATTGCCTTTATTATTTTTGTAGCTGTTGATCAAAAAATATTGATTTTAACAACAAGCAGTGCAGAGGTATTTAAAGATCAGGAAGTAGTAGTAGAATATGATGAAGAACGTTTTGTTATTACAGGTGTACCAGAAACTGTTGATATTACTTTGATTGGCAATAAATCAGATTTATATATTGCTAAACAATCAGCAGAACATAATGTTAAAATTGATTTGAATGATATTAAAGAGCCAGGGACATATCAAGTTGATATTGAATATGAAAATGGCTTACCATCAATAGATTATAGTGTAAACCCATCAGAAGTTACAATTGTTGTTTATTTAAAAGAGGCACGTAATCAAACTTTAGATTACAAAATTGTTAATGCCAACCATTTACAAAATGAAGTTGAAATTAGTAATGTTGAATTAAATATTGATTCAGTAACAATTAGAGGCGCTGATTTTCAATTGGATAGAGTTGCTTCTGTTGATGCAATTATTGATGTTGATAAATTGACATCAGTAGAACCAGGAACTCAACAATTAGAAGATATATCTTTAGTTGCCTATGATAAAGATGGTAATGTGGTCGATATTGAAATAAACACTGAAGCGAAAGTAATTGCTAATGTAGAAATTACGTCATCTTCGCGCGAAGTTAAATTAAACTTTGTTCCTAAAAATGATGTTCCATTTGGTAAAGCAATTAGCTCTTATAGCTTTAGTCAAAATACGGTAACTGTATACGGTCCAAATGATGTTTTAGATGAGTTAGAAGAAAAAGGTATTGATATCGAGGTTGATGTAAGTAAGTTAACTGATAATTATTCAGCAACAGTAGAAATACCATCGCCGTCAGGAATAAAGAAAATGTCTAATAATAAAGTTGATGTTAGTGTGACTATTACTAATAGTGCCGAACCAGTAGCTTTAACTTTAAAAATAGATGCGTTAAATATTCCATCTGGATTTGAATTGAAAGCTGCAGAGGGACGTGATAATGCAGAAGTTATTGTTTTGGCAACCGGAGCTGAAAATATTGTTAATAATTTAAATACTAGTGAGATTCAAGCTTATGTTGATTTAAGTACTTGTAATGGAGCTGGAGTTTGTAATTTACAAATTCAAATTAAACCATTAACGGCTAATGCTCGATTAGTTACTTATGCTCCGCGTAAGACTACAGTCGAATTAGAATTAATTAAGAAGAATTAAGGAAACTTAATTCTTTTTTTATAAATTAAAATTTCATATTTAAAGAAATAATTCATATGATTAAATGAAAAGAGGTAGATATGAAAAAAATTATATTTGTTTTATTATGTATCTTATTTGTAGGGTGTGGTAAGTATAATGAAAAAGATGCGTACAAAGAATTTTCTAAAAATATCAAAGATTTAAAATCTTACCATTTAACAGGCGAGTTATTGATTTATCGAGGTGAGGACTCATATAATTATGATGTTGATGTAGCCTACCAAGACGGTGAGTGTGGGTGTTATCGTGTTAGCTTGACAAATAAAATAAATAATCATCAACAAATTATTTTAAAAAATGAAGAAGGAGTCTATGTTTTAACCCCTTCACTTAATAAAAGCTTTAAATTTCAAAGTGATTGGCCATATAATAACTCACAGATATATATGCTTGATATGATTATGACTGATTTAGAAAAAGATGATAAACGTGTATTAGAAAAAATAGATGAAGGTTACATTTTTAGTAGTTTGGTTAACTATTCAAATAACAATGAATTGATAAAGCAAAAGGTATATGTCAATAAAGATTTAGAGATTACTAGTGTTGAAGTAGTTAATAAAGATGATAATGTCCAAATGAAAATGAATTTTAGTAAAATAGAAAACAATAAATCTTTTGATGATAATTATTTTAAAATTGATAATAATATGACATCTACAACACAAGAAGAACAAACAGTTATGGAAGAAATTGATTCGATTATTTATCCGATGTATGTTCCGGTTAATACTTATTTAACTAGTGAAGATAAGGTTCAATTAGATGAGGGAGAACGTGTTATTTTAACTTTTGATGGTGAGACACCGTTTATGTTAGTTGAAGAAACGGTTGCAATTGATGAAACGTTAGAAACTGATATTATTTATGGAGATCCATATTTAATTAGTGATACTGTTGGTGCGGTAACGGATTATTCAGTATCATGGATTAGTAATGGAGTGGAATATTATTTAGTGTCTGATTCGATGGATCCATTAGAGATGATATCAGTTGCTCAATCAATATCTGTAGCGGCTGTAGCAAAATAATATTGAATCTTCAATAATTATTGTGTATAATAACATTGGTGATTTAAATGAAGAAAGCAAGACTTAATGGCAACAGGCAAAAAAAAGAAAAAGAAGTAGTAACAAGTGGAGCTATTACGTTTAAGGGAGTTATTATTACTGTTATATCAATTATTATTGTATTTGGAGCATTTTACTTTTTAACTTATTACTTATTAGACAATCGTGCCACTACTGTTTTAGATAATACACCAGAAGATAATAGTAATGAAATATCCTTTAATGATTTATATAAGCAAGAAGAAGATGAATATCATGTTTTTGCGATGATAGAAGATGATATAAATAAAGATAAATATAATGTGTATACATCTGCTATAAAAAACTTTTATACTATTGATATGACTGATGTCTTTAACAAAAAACATCTTGGTAAGGAAGTTAATGTAGATGGGCCTGTTAAAGATATAAAGATTAATGATACTACTTTATTTGTTATTAAAGATAATAAGTTAGAAGCTTATTATGTTGGATATGAAGAAATTAAAGAATATATTCTTTCATCAATGTAATTAAAAAATCTATAGTAATATAGATTTTTTTTGGTATACTAAAAATAGAGAGTAGGGTTAATATGGAATTGTTTTTAATGTGTTTAAAAATTTTTTTTGCGCGAATTATTGATGTATCATTAGGAACAGTACGAACAATTATAGTCGTTAAAGGAAAAAACATTTTTGCTGCTTGCGTTGGTTTCTTAGAAGCAATGATATGGTTTTTAGTTGTTAAGGATGCTTTAAATAGCGGAATTAATAGTTTTTGGATTGTAATAAGCTATGCTTTAGGCTTTGCTTTTGGTACAGCAATTGGTGGTATAATTTCGTCACGTTTTATTAAGGCTAAACTTAATATTCAAATTATTGTTGACAGTAATTCAATTAATTTAATTAATGTATTGCGCGATAATGAATTTGCTGTATCGGTTGTAGATGCTAAAGGATATAAAGAAAGTGATAAATTGCTACTATTAGTGGAAATTGATAGTGATAGATTGGAAGAGATTAAACATTTAGTTAAAGAAAATAGCCAGAAAGCCTTTATAGTTGTTAATGAAACTAAATATGTACAAAATGGTTATTTTAAAAATGTTGTCAAATAAGTTTTAGTTATATTTTACAACTTTCTGCATATATTTTATTGGTGAAGCACATGAACTTAATATTGATTGGATTTGTAATAGGCATTGGCAAAGTTTTGCCAGGAGTCAGTGGTTCTATGTTAGCTATACGTTTTAAAGTTTATTATTATGTTATTGAAGCAATATCAACTTTTTTTGATGATTTTAAAAATAATGCTTGGTATCTTTTTAGATTAGGCGTTGGATTCATTAGTGCAACTATTATTGGCAGTAAACTTTTATTTTTTATTTTTGAAAGTTATCAATTACCTTTAAAAGTACTGTTTACTATTTTAATTATTACAGGATTCCCAGAATTATTAAAAAAATCGAAATCAATTAGTTCAATTGTAATTATGACAATAATAATTTATTTATTTTTAACTTCTATTAATAATTTACTCTATACATGTCCTATGAATTTTTTTATAGCTGGCATTATTGAAGCAATATCGACAATTATTCCGGGCTTAAGTGGAACTTCAATTTATTTGAATTTAGGATGGTATGATGATATTTTATTAATGTTTAGTAATCTATATTTGTTTGAATTTTCTAAAATAGTACCTTTCTTTATTGGATTTATTATATCTAGCTTATTTACAGTTAAGTTTATTTATCTTATGATAAATAAAAGTGAACATTATTTTTATAGTTTTATTAGCGCTTTGATGATTAATAGTATCATTTTATTATTTATATAAATAATAAAAGACGATAATTAATCGCCTTTTTTCTTATTAATATATAATAAAATAGCAATACCAATTGAAACGACGCCAGCTCCACCAAAGATAAAAGCAATATCATGCATGAAAATGATTCCAATTAAGATAGCAATAATGATTAGAAAAATACCTAATATGATTAATTTCTTAGTATTGGATAGAGCTTTCATATTGAATCACCTCTTATTAATTTTTTCGCTTTTCACCATTTAAATTTAAATGAACGGTGTGTTTTGGGGTTCGCTTTTGTTCTGGTAGGGTTTCTTCCCATTCAGTGCCATTCCACTTTTTTAAACAATTAGGTCCATACCATTGTTTTAAAATTGTTTCAATGTTATTGTATGAATAGTATTCTCTACCTTCAAATTCGTACAATTTGAAAGGTAAAACATCACTTTTTTTAAAAACTGGTTCATGCATAAATTTTTCCCACGGTACTGATACTGGTTGTGAAATTAATGAACTGTCTTCATGCTTTCGTGCATAATGATTAGAGTACCATACTACAAAACTTTTAAGAGGGCGAGGATTAATATGCAAATTATCTAACAGCACAATAAAAGGCATTACTACTTTGACAATAGTACGTGCTACCTCGTCTTTAAATTTTGATTCAGCTATATTGTCATATATAACGACATCTACAAAAATGCCATCTCCAGATTTGCAGCGATTCTTTAGTAACCAGTTTGTTTCTTCAATAAAAGTTCCTCTTTTTCTAATTTTCATTTGAGGACCCATGATAGTATTATATTTTTTATCTTTTTCATAGCACTGAAAATAGAATTTTTCATTTAAATCTTCATCTAATGCTTTGATGAATTTTTCCCAATCTTCCCTTAAAACGCATAAATCAATATCATCATCCCACGGAATAAATCCCTTATAATTAACAATCCCTAGCGCTGAACCAGCAATTAAACCGTAACGAATGTTGTTTTTTACACATATACGATGAATTTCGTCCATAATTTCTAATATTTCTATTTGTAGTTCTCTAACTGTTATTTTAGAGCCATCATTATTTTCTTGAATTATATATGTATCACGTTTTTGAATACAGTCATTATTATACTTCATAATACCACCATCTCTATGACAATTTTACTAGAAATAATTAAAATAATCAATACCGATAAGATATATGATATTACAAAATGTATAACAATAAATATTGAGTTCATAAAACTTAAAATCTTGCTATATAAAAAAGAACCCAAAAGTTCTTTACATAGTATTAAGTATTAAAATGGGTTATTTATTCACACCTTTAGTCTATAAGTGAATATGCTATATCAGAAGGGGTGGATTATATGTGCAATAATTCGGATATAGAATCTTGCAGATGTATTGCGGAAATATTGGGTGTTATTAATATCCTTCAACAAAATGCTTGTAATTCTAGTGAGTGCTTAGATACATGTGATCGAGGTTTCTTAGGTTGTGGTGTTTCATCGTTAACGTGTAATACACGACCAGTTATGCTATATCTATCTAATGGGACACCATTAAGCATGCCAACTACTAAAGATAATGGTGTATGTGGTGATAGTGGCGTAGTTTGTTCAAATGTGTTCCGTGTAGAAAAATTAGATGGTTGTTGCTGTACATTTAGAGTTTTACAAGAAAATGAAGTAGGTAGTGAATTTCCGTATTCAGCAACTAATTCGTTTTTTACAACTAATTTAAATTGTGTGTGCAGTTTACGCTGCCTATCAGACACGCATGTTGAAGGTGTTTAATCATATTCGATTTCAACAATATCTGAAATAGGTATAATCTCATTATTTAAGGTAATGAGATTATTTTGTGTTCTTCCAATAATTGTACGTTCAATACTTTTATCTTTTAAAGTAATTTTAACTTTAGTTCGGTAAATTTCGTTAGGTTTAAATAAATCATCAACTGTCAATTTAGTTTGGTGATTGCGATATTCACCGTAAAAAAAGTTACTATTATTATTAAATGTTTTATTTTGACTAGCGTTAAAGATTTTTGGCAATTCTTTTTTCATATTATCTTCCTTTCACTCAATTATATGAAATTACATATAATAAAATGAGGTGAAATATGAATCAAATTAATAATTTTATATCACCTAGTGAATTAGTTTTTGCAAGTATAATGGAAGATGAAAAAAGTACATTATTGAATAATAAATTGGACAATTTTAATCAATATGTTGTAGCTAAGGGCGATAATTTATATAATATTTCTAAAGAATATCAAATTGACTTGGATACTTTAAAAGCAATTAATGGCTTAGAAGCAGATGATTATATTTATCCAGGGCAAAAATTATTAGTACCTAAAAGTAATATGGTCGCTTATATTGTTGGAGAAAATGAAACTTTGCAGGATGTGTCTAAAAAAATGAAAAATTTAACATCAGAAATAATTAATGATAATCCTAAAATTTATCTTTTACCAGGACAATTACTTATAGTTAAAAAAGGGGAAATTTCTTAAAAGGACTTTCCTTTTTTCTATTCCTATTATATAATTTTGTTAGGTGATAATATGGAAAACAATACAGTCGTACAACAAAATTTACCACAAAATAGTGGCTTAGAAGTAAGTAGTAATGAAAATACAAAGACTCAAGATAAATTATATGATTATACAGGTTTAAGTATTTTAAAGATGTATGGTGAGGATTTGACAGCTAAAGAATATATTACGGATCCTGCTATTGCACGCGAAAGTGAAATTGGAAAAGCAATTATGATTTTGTTGACACCTGAAAAATCGGCTCTATTGGTTGGTAAGGCTGGTATTGGTAAAACATCTATCGTTGAAGGAATTGCCTATAGAATTATTAATGGAAATGTACCTGAACGATTAAAAGGTTATAGGGTGGTTAAAGTTAATTCTGCATCTTTATTGGGTAAAGTGCAATATAATGGCAAAGAAGAAATGATTATTTCGCTATTAGTTGAGGAACTTAAACAAATGAATAAAATAATTTTGTTTATTGATGAAATTCATACTTTAATTGGCAGTAAAGATGGTGGACCAATGGATTTAGCGAATATTTTAAAACCAGCAATTGACCGTGGAATGATTAAAGTAATTGGTGCGACTACAGATATTGAGTATAGTATCTATGTCGTACGTGATAGAGCTTTTTTAAGGCGTTTTGATCGAGTAGATGTTTTAGAACAAGATATTCCAACAACTGTTCAAGTTTTGATGAAGTCATTGCCTAAAATTGAGCATCAAACAGGGATTAAGTTTAAATATAATGAGTATGTTACTAAATTATTAGTAGAATCAATTGTTGAGGCTACTAGTGAATTTAAAAGAGTTTATGGTTTAGGAGCGATGTATCCGGATATTTCTCTTTCTGTTTTATCAGGTGCATTTTCTCAAGCTTTATATCAAGATAAACCATACGTTGAAATGATTGATGTATATAACGCGATTAAAAACAGTAAGCGTATTTATCCGGATTCGAGAGTTAAAGAATTAGCTGCTTTTCGTGAAAAGTTTAAGGATTTAGCGCTTGAAGAAGGAGTGACTTTGCCGGTTGTAGTAGTTGAAGATATTCAGGATCCTGAAAACTTTTATTAGGAGGCGATATAATGAAAAAAGTACCATTGAAAAATTATTTTATATTGTTGTTTATTTTAGTAATTACTGTTGTAGTTGTATTAGGAGCTCGTGAATTTTATTATTCAAGAACAGAGAAACAGTATACTTCTATTATGAATGACTTTATTACAGAGGTTAAATTAGAAGATTTAGACGATTATACATTAGAAAATTCACCGGCTGTTATTTTTATTAGCAATAAAAAAGATTCATCTTTAGAAACTCAAGAAAAGCAATATAAAGATGTTTTAATTGAATATGATATTAAACATTTATTTGTTTATTTAGATACGTCAGTTGAAGAAGAAGATATACTTACTAAATTTAATCAAAAATACAATATGAAAATATCAAATATTGATTTGCCTAAATTAGTCGTTGTTGATGGAGGAAAAATTGTCGATGAATATTCAACGTTAGACTTTAATCAAGCAGAAGTGGTTAACTTTTTAATGGAAAATGGAGTTATTGAACGTGATTAATATAGTTTTATATGAACCAGAAATACCACAAAATACAGGTAATATTATTAGAACATGTGCTGGAACTGGTGCTAAACTACATTTAATTGAACCATTAGGTTTTTCAATGAGTGAAAAAGCGATTAAGCGAAGTGGCGTTAATTATATTGAATATTGCGAATATCATATATACGAAGATTGGAAAGACTTTTTAAGCCAAAACCATGGTGACTTTTATTTTTTAACTCGTTATGGTACAAAAACGCATACGGATGTTGATTATCATGATAGAAATCGAAATATTTATTTAGTGTTTGGTAAGGAAAGTACAGGGATTCCAAAAGAAATTCTAAAGGAGCATTTAAATAATTGCTATCGTATTCCAACTAATGATCATATTCGAGCGCTTAATTTATCAAATTGTGTTGCTTTGGTGCTTTATGAAGTATTAAGACAACAAGATTATCCAGGTTTATTAAAAAAGGAACCATTTAAAGGTGAAGATTATCTGAGCCGTTAAATAACATAAGATAAATAAAAAAAGCAAAACCTTTTGCTGTTTGCTTTACTTATTTTATGTTATTTTTTTGTTGAAATTTTAATTATTTCGTTTAAATCATCATCATTAGCGATAATGTTTTTGTGCAATTGTTGACATTTTTGGCATTTATAAACAATTTTATATGTTTGCTTAAATTTTTCAATATCAATAGGTTCTAAAAGGCCAAGACATTTGTTATCACGATCGCCAGGATTTACATCGACATGTTTTGAAAATAGACAATAAGGGCAGTGATCTCGTGCACTATAATTTAATTTTGAAACTTTTTTTCCACAATGTTCACAAATAAATTCTTCGTCAATCATGTTAAATTTTTTCATACTTTCACCACCAAAATTATATCATAATATGTACATAATATGGTACAATAAAAAAGGTGGTTTAATGAAAAAGTATGATGTAATTATTATAGGAGCCGGTCCAGCCGGATTATTTGCTGCTTATGAATTAATAACTAAAAATGAAAAATTACAAGTAGCTATTTTAGATAAGGGGTCACGTGTTAAGAAACGTGTTTGCCCAATGAATAAAAATGGAATTCCGTGTCAAAATTGTAATCCATGTGCAATATTAGCGGGTTATGGTGGTGCTGGTACATTTTCTGATGGTAAATTAAATTTTATTCCTAAATTGGGTAAAAGTGATTTAATGAAATATATGTCAGAAAGTGTTGCTAATAAATTAATCGATGAAACTGAGGAAATCTTTAATAAGTTTAAGATGGATGCTGATGTATATCCTAGTAATATTGATGAGGCTAATGAAATTAAGAAAAAAGTTGCTATTGCAGGTGCAAAACTTTTATTAATTAAACAAAAGCATTTAGGTAGTGATCATTTGCCAGAATATATTGATAATATTTGTGATTATTTAGAAAAAAAAGGCGTAGATTTGTATGATCACACTGATGTTTTAGATATTAAAACATTAAAACCTAATCAGCATGAAGTTGTTTATGTGGTAGGAAAAAAGGAAATGACATTATCATCTGAATCAGTGATTGTTGCTCCAGGTCGAACTGGTGCTAAATGGATACAAGAGTTAGCAGACAAATATCAAATTTCATATTTATCACAAAGTATTGAAATTGGTGTGCGCGTTGAAGTACGAAAAGAGATTATGGAAGAAATTACTAATGTTATTTATGACCCGACTATTTTTATTAAAACCGATACTTATGGCGATGAAATTAGAACTTTTTGTACTAATCCTGGCGGATTTGTTGCTAAAGAAAACTATTATGGCTTTATTTGTGTAAATGGTCATGCTTTAAAAGAAACAAAAAGTAATAACACAAATTTTGCATTTATCTCAAAAGTTAATTTAACTGAACCAGTAACAAATACGCGTTTGTATGGAGAGTCAATTGCTCGCATTGCTAATGTTTTAGGTGATGGTAAGCCGATTATTCAATCATTAAAGGATTTACGAAATGGTCGACGTAGCACTTGGCATCGACTTAATAAAGGCTTTATTGAGCCTACTCTAAAGGATTGTGTAGCTGGTGATTTAGCGCTTGTATTACCACACCGTATTATTTCTAATATTATTGAAGGGCTAGATAAATTAAATGATATTATACCTGGTGTAGCAAATGATGATACATTATTATATGGACCAGAAATTAAATTTTTTAGCAATGAAATAGAAACAGACAATAATTTTAAATTGAATACAGCAAATGTTTATTTTGTAGGTGATGGTGCCGGTAAAGCTGGAAATATTGTAACAGCGGCCGCAACAGGCTTAGTTGCAGCACGAGATATCTTAAAGCACATATAGATGTTGGACTTTTTGAAAGTAGTATGTTATGATGATGATAAGGATGATGACAAATGGATAATGAAACAAAAAAACAAGTTGATATGCTTATCAAGCAAAATAAAAATTTTACGGTGCAAGAAGTAGCTATTTTTATTGTTATTACATGTATTTTTAGCTTTTTTGCTGGTAGTGCTTATTCTAAAATTAAAATTCTCGGAAATAATTATGAATATATAACTAATCAACCTGCTAACATGAGTGAAGAACTTTTAACTTTTATTGATAATTATCAACATGTTTTAGATAATTACTACGAAGATTTAGATGAAGAGAAACTTCTAGATGCTGCTTTTGCTGCTATTGTTGAGGAATTAAACGATCCTAATTCTATATATATGAACGAAAATGATTATAGTACGGTTAACATTACTTTGGACGGAAAGTATAAAGGGTTGGGAATTTCAATATATAAAGAAAAAGTAGATGACAACATTATTATTTCATCGGTATTTGAAAATTCGCCAGCTAGTAAAGCAGGCTTACAAGCAAACGATATTCTTTTGGCTGTCAATGGCAAATCAACTAAAAGTATGTCAACTTCTGATGTTAGTAATATGATTTTAAATGGTACAGATAAAGAATATGAACTTGAAATTAAGCGCGGTACAGAAAATTTAAAATTGGTATTAAAAAAAGAAAATATTGAAATCCGTTCAATTGATTATCGTATATATGAAGAAAAAGGTAAGAAAATCGGATATATTTACATTTCAATATTTGCCAATAATACGTATTCACAATTTAAACTAGCTCTTGAAGATTTAGAAAAACAAGGTATTGACTCTTTGATTATTGATGTTAGAAGTAATACAGGAGGCCATCTAACCGCTGTTTATAAAATGATTAGTCTTTTTATTGATTCAAAACATGTTGCTTATCAACTAGAACAAGACGGTAAAAAGGAAAAAGTTTTCTCAACTGGACAAGAAAACAAAACTTATCCAATCGTTTTCTTGGCTGATAGTTATTCGGCTTCGGCATCTGAAGTGTTTATTTCAAGTTTGCGTGATAATTTAGGTGCTAAGCTAATTGGTACTAAAACATATGGAAAAGGTACTGTTCAGGAATTAATTACACTTTCAAATGGTGACCAATATAAAATAACAACTAAAAAGTGGTTAACACCAAATGGAGATTGGGTAAATGATACTAAAGGATTAGAGCCAGATATTGAATTAGAGTTATCAGACGATTATTTTAGTAATCCATCAGATGAAACCGATAATCAGTTATCACGCGCTCTAGAAGAATTATCTAAATAAAGTACAGTAAACTATTAAATAAAGAAAGACATTAAAAAGTAATGCCTTTTTTTGATTTTATTGTGGTATAATTGGTTTAGGTGATTTAATGAAACAAATTTGCGTAGGCGATAGATATCAAATTCAATGCTATAAGCATAATAGTAGAATTCATCGTGCTTGGGATGAAGCGGTTGTCTTAGATGTAAAAAAAGATTATATTGTTTTTGGTAATGAAAAAACTCGTGTAACTGAGTCGGAAGGAACAACGTGGAGGACAAAAGAACCAGCAATTTTATATTTTTTTAAAAACAGATGGTATAATATTATTGCTCAAATGAAAAAAGATGGTGTTTATTATTATTGTAATATTGCAACCCCTTATATAATAGAAGAAGGAACCGTTAAATATATTGATTATGATTTAGATTTGCGTATTTTCCCAAAGGGTGAATATAAAATTTTGGATAAATTAGAGTATCAATATCATCGTAAAAAGATGGGATATTCTGACGAATTGGACTTAGTTATTAATCATGCAATGAAGGAATTAATTGAAGATTATAATGATGGAGTACACATGTTTAATAAAGAACAAAATGAAAAATATTTATCTTTATATTATGAATTAAAAAAGAATACGTAAATATTAAAAATATAATATTGTGAATAGAAAAGCTATAATTAGAATTTTAATTATAGCTTTCTTTAATAAATTTTGAAAATGTGTTCAGAAATTTAATTTGAAATTACTTTAAAATAGAAAGTTGTGTAAAAAATAAAAAAGTTGTAAAAAAGTTCTTGACTAATAAAATTTTATTTGTTATATTATAGGAGCTTTGCTGAAGAAAACCAATATTTACAATAAATATTGACAGCAAACTGACAAAAAAGTAATCAAGCATAACAAAAAGGAAAAAAAGTGTTGACTTTACAAGGAGTGTTTGATATACTTG
>CALWAL010000005.1 GCA_944373145.1 uncultured Bacilli bacterium | reverse complement strand
TTCTACAAAAATTATTTTTATTTATCTGGACGGAGATATTTGTTTTTCATATCAACTATTAGTTCATCTAATTTATCCATATTTCCATTGAAATTTAATAATAATTCATATATAATATTCTTAGAAAGAGAACATAGTTCGTAACTTGTATGCTATTCGCTCCATTGAGGAATCTGCTCGGAACTTTCCGAGTTCGATATATAAATCTATTCAAAAGAATAGATTTTTTTGTATCTTGCGCATCAGCTTGTAAGTTAGCTAATTTATAAATACTTATCCTCGCCTTTAACCATATAATTTAGATAATTTTATAAAAAAATAACGAATTAGAAAAAATAGTTAAGAAACTTGTATAATAATAAAATATTTATTCAATAAAGATATTATAAGGTTAGACTTTTTTAATAATAATTTTATCATTATTTGACGAGATGACCTTTAAAGTTTAAAATAACATCCTGATAAGTGAGAAATTCATGAAAAAAATTATATATATTCTTCTACTATTAAAGTGGAATGCTTATAATTTTGTTGAAAAAAAACTTACTAATTTCAAAAATTTGTAAGTTTTTTTCATTTAAGCTAATTATTAATTATTAAATAAATAGCATAAAATTATCTTCAAAATAAAAATATATCTAATTTACTATTATATCCGTCTTAATATTACAATAAATCTATTACTACTATCTTCTTGATATTCATTCATATCAAAATCGCCGTATGTATCAATAACTTCATAATACCCGTTAGTAATTTGTTGCAATTCTTTAATTGTATAAAATCTAACAAATTCATCATCAAAGAAAAACTTTTTAATGCCTGCATCATCAATAAAAAGAAAATATTGAGAATTTTGAATATTTTTAGAAACATATTTATTAATCAGTATTTCCATTCTAAATTTTCCCTTTTCTGTATAACGATTATACATTCTATGTGGCTGTAAACATGGAATATTTTTACTATCTAAAATTAAAATTCCACCCTCTTTTTGATGATTATAATTAGATATAATAAATTTTTTTAAATCATCAGTTAAAGATAAATAATTATAAGTTGTCCACATACAATAAGACATATCATAATCTTTAGTTTCAAGATTAAAATTTCTTGCATCCATAACTAGATATTCTATATTTGGATGATTATGAAATTTTTTCGCATTCCTTATTTGATCTTCTGAAAAGTCAAATCCTGTAACTTTAAAATTATTTTTAGCCATTAAATAAGTGTGTCTACCAACACCACAACAACAATCTAAAACCTTACCGGTATCCTTATTTAAATATTTTTTAAAACAATTGGCTAAAAATTGAGCTTCTTTTACTGTGTCATTAGCTAAAGTATACATATAATAATCTGAAAAATCATGATAATACTTTTTATATTTAGCATGCTCAGTAAAACTAATATTTTTAAAAACATCTAGATTTCCTTTTAAATAAATTGGACTATAAATAATATTATCTTCTCTTTTAGTTATCTCAATGCCTTCTTTAAAGTATAAAACCCACTCATTTTTTTGACTAGCCTCTAATATCATTTTTTCTTTTGTCTCAATATTTTCAATTTCACAAACATTAACTTTATTAGAAATATTTAAAGACTTAAATAGATTTGTTTCTTCTGAAGTAGCAAAACAAACTACTTCATATATAGAACTAATTTTATTTAACATATCTAGATTTTCGTTAAATTTCATTTTATTATCTATTACATTTTCAATAACACTAAAATCAATTAATACTACAATATTCATATATCATCACCACTAAATTAAAATTTTAATTCCCTTTGCTCAAACATTGTCTTACCATATTTTCTATAAATATCATCAGCTGTACATGATACACTTTCATCAAAAGAATAACCCAATTTATTTAATATTTCATCTAAATCTTGTTCAGATGTTCCTTCTATTTCAAAATAAGTTGGTATTCCGGGCCAAGTATCTATATCAATTTCATAACCATTAAATAAATAGGTTATCCTTTCTTTTTCTTGATAACTTTTATAAGAAAAGCCCAAAGCTTCTAATAAATTATTTGCATCTTCAATGCTAGACACTTCAATTTCTGTTTCCATCATCTGTTGTAGATTAGTTTTATTAGGCGCTAAAATATGTTTTACCGCAATAGTTACTTTATCGTTTGTCTGTCTAACCCTTATCCATTTTTTAGAATTATTATGAAATTTTTTTACAAAATTTATCAGTTTTCTATCATTTAAATAATCTAAAATATTTTGCCTATCACATAAGGTCATAAAATTATCTACATCAATAATTTTTCTTAAAGTTTTTTTATCTTGTTCTTCCAATAAATTATCTAATTCAAAGAATAATAATTTAAGTTTAGCAATTGCTGTTTCATATTTTATCAAACTTTCTGGATTATTTAATTGTATTAAAAGATCAATATATCTTCCATAAATAGTTGGTAAATCATATGTATATAAAAATTGCTTAGTCTCTTCTTTAAAGATTGCTCCCATTTTTTCTAATTTTTCGATAAATTTTTCCTTATCTATATCTAATATTTTTACTTCTAACTCCATCTTTCCCATAATTAATACTCCTCTAATTTTTTTAATATATAGTCTCATTATACTATAATCACATTTCAAAAGATATACTCTCCTATGCTAATTTAAAAATAATAAAAAAGACAATTAAATGTCTTTTCAAGTTATAATTTACTCAAAATAGATAATTGTTTAATTTTAACATTATTATTAATGCCTGTTCCTAATTCTATTTGTGGTTTAACTGTTATACCATGATAATCGGTCCCACCGCTTACTAATAAACCATATTTGTTTGCAATTTTTAAATATTGTTTCGTTTCTTCCCTTGTATGACTAGGATGATATACTTCAATACCCTTTAGCCCACATTTAATCATCTCTTTAATTAATTTTAACAATTCATTTTCAGATAATTCTAAAGATTTAGGATGTGCTAGAACTGGAATTCCTCCACTTTCTAAAATTAATTTAATACATTCTTGATAAAGAAGTCCTTTATTAACGGTTCGAGTTTTATCATATGCATCTACCAAATAATTATCAAAAGCGTCTTGAATACTTTTCGCATATCCACATTTAACACATAACTTAGCCAAATCCGGCCTTCCCAAATTATGATCAACATTAACTAAATCTTTAATATCGTCATAAGTAAAAATAATTCCGTAGTCTCTTTTCAGTTGTTCCATTATTGATAACACTGAATTTATACTATTATCTCTTAATTGATTCATTTTTTGATTTAAAAGTTCATTATTAATATCAATACCATATCCTAAAATATGCATTCTTCCTTTTGTAACTTTAGCCGATAATTCAATACCATAAATTATTTTAATATCACTATTAGCAATAACTGATAAACATGAAGAAAGAGCTTGAACTCCTTTTAAAGTATCATGATCGGTTATTGCCAGTACACCTATTTTCCTCTCTATAGCTAAAAGTACTAATTTTAAAGGGTTTAAATCACCATCTGAATAATTTGTATGGGTGTGTAAATCAATTAATTTTTCCACTTAAAACGCCATCCCTTTTTAACAACATTTTTTGTTTTACATGAGGATCAATATATTTTGAAACATCCTTATTTAGGGCAAAAATTTCTTTAACTGCACTTGAAGATATAGATTGATATTTTGGATCTGCAAATAAACAAATTGTATTTACCATACCTTCTGATATATCTCTATTTATTTGTGAAATTTGAGATTCATAGTCATAATCACTTAAACCTCTGATACCTCGTATAATGGCTTTACACTCATGCAATATAGCAATATCTACTGCTGCTCCATTACCTGATACTACCTTAACATTACTTACCCTATCATATAATTCTTTAATTATTTCAACTCTTTCTTCAATAGTAAAAAAACTATTTTGTTTAGCAGAATTTTGTAAAACCGCTACTATCACTTCATCGAATAGTGCGCTAACTTGCTCAATAATATTCATATGTCCTTTAGTTATTGGATCAAAACTCCCTGTATATAATACTTTAGTCATTTTACTTTCACCCATCTTTCAACATCAAATTGTTCATTATCACTTATAATATAATCAAATTTACTTTTATCATATTCAATACTAGCATCATCTCTTAAATCAAACTCCATGCTTGTAATATTGTCACGCTTCATTACCCTTTCTTTTCTAATTTCATAAGGAATATCTAATAAAACTTTAAAATTGCACATTGAAAAAAATTTTGTGTTTGGTAAGAGAAGCCAATCTAAAATAACTACACTATTCTTACTAGATAAAATTTTATCTATTTCTTGTTCCATATATGGCCAAGTTATCTCTGTTAAAATCATCATCTTAATTGGTGAAGAAAAAACCAAAACACTTAACTTTTTTCTATTTATCTTTCCATCTTCAAGAAGCCCATTACCAAAGTAATTAACTAACTTTTGTATAACATCAGGTATTGTTAAAACATAATGTCCAATCTTATCAATATCTAAATGAACTGTTTCGTTTCCATAATATTTAATTAGTGATTTTGCTACAGTACTTTTACCACTACCACTTTTACCACATATACCGATAATCATTTTTATCACCTCTATTTGCATTATACAAAAATTACTATTATAATAAAAATACATATATGTTATATTCAATATAACTGGAGGTTATCATGAACATTGATTTTGAATTATATAGAATTTTTTATGTAGTTGCTAAAAACGAAAATATCACAAAAGCGGCACTAGAGTTAAATATTTCACAACCAGCTATCAGTAAATCTATTAAAAGTTTAGAAGAACAATTAGGAGGAAGCTTATTTGTCAGAACTAAACGAGGTGTCTTTTTGACTGAAGAAGGGAAAGAATTTTATAAATACATTAAACAAGCTATAAGTTTTATTTCAAGTGCTGAAAATCGTTTTACCGAATTAATTAATTTAGAAACTGGCTGTATTAAAATTGGCGTTAATACAACTTTAGCAAAAAATGTCTTAATTCCCTATATAGAAGATTTTCATAAATTATTTTCTAAAATAGATATTCAAATAACAACCGATATTACGTCCGAATTACTGCATCAGTTAAAAAATGGTTTAATTGACATTGTTTTTTTTAATATTGATGATTCCAATTATGATAATGACCTTAAAATCATAAAGTGGCGTGAAATTCACGATTGCTTTGTAGCCAATAATAATTTTTCATCATTATTTGATAAAGAGTTATCATTTAAAGATTTGAATGAATATCCACTAGTCCTTCAAGCAAATGGTTCAAATACAAGAACTTTTTTAAATAATTTAACAAAGAAACATGATATTATCTTAAAACCAACTATGGAGTTAGCTAGTTATTTTTTAGTTATTGAATTTGCTAGAGTTGGTTTAGGAATAGCTTATGTCACAAAAGAATATATTACACCATACTTAGAAAATGGAGAACTTAAAATATTAAATATTAAGGAAAATATACCTAGTCGCTTTATTGGTATAGCTACATCTAAAAATCACTTACCGAATTTTAGTACCAAAAAACTAATTGAATTAATCACTTGGAGAACAAATAAAAAGTCATAGAATAAAATTATCTATGACTTTTTATTTTTATTTAAAGTATTCCAATATTAATATTTCTATTTTCTTATCTTAATAACATCATCATTTTCAAGGTTACCAATTAGTAGTGATGAAGAGTTATGGTGCTTTAAACAATTGTCTATTACTCGTTTTTCATCATAATTTGCATAACAATACTTACAAAAATGTTTACAACAATTATAGGCCCCGATATCTACCATTTGAACACACTGACATTTATTACCTTTTCTAGCTGTTCCTTTTTTATAAATCTTGTTTGTTATTTTGAAAGCAAGTTCATGTGATAAACATTCACCTTTAATAAAACCATATTCAACAAGAGTTCTATCTTCAAAACATGTTTGAACAGTCATTCCATTTTCATAAGCACTTTGACTAAAAAATTTTCCAATAATCTTATAATCATCTTCTGTTAACTTTCTATAATGTATTGCATTGGCGTTTTTTCGAACATTTTTATAATCATCAATAAAAGATACAATAATATGTTTAACATAACCATTTAAAAGACAACATAAATGATTGAAGGCTTTAATATGATATTGTATATTATATTTATCATTAATAAAAATTGGATCATATCGAATATATAGATTATCACTTCCAATTATCTTAGATATTTTTTTTACATCTTTGATTATTTCACCCTTAGGTGGAACATTAGGTTCAATATCTTTTTTATACGAGGTTAAAGTTATATGAAAAATAATTGGTTTTTCAATTTTATTTAAATATTTCAAGATAGGTTTAGGATTTTTTGTACAAAAAAGAATGGCATCGACGTCTTTAAAATATATACGACTTACCATTTTAGAATTAAATGGATTTCGCACATCAACGTATCCTTCTTCATAGCGTTTCATAAACCACTCACTATAAAATGCTACAATATCAGTTCTACCACTAACATTTAAAATCATTTATACATCATCGCCTTATTATTTAATCACGCTTAATATCTTTAATAAAACGTTTTTTTAAAATTCTCTCACCATTCTTAGCACCTGTACCAAGTGCTGATATTTCAACACCAGTATTTTCTTCAAGCCAATCTAAATAATTACGAATATAACGATTAAAATAATAATCTTCATAATTTCCTCTAGCGCCATTATATTCTAGCCCTAAATGTTGAAAAAAATTCAAATATAAACTTGATGGAGTATTAATCTGACAATTGGTTTTTAATTTTTTTATATCTAAATCAAATATTCTTCTTTCCATTTTAGTAACCGTTGTCTGTTCAGACTGATCAATAATTGTATTAGGTGCATATTCAATATCATACATTCCTAAATTTAAAAATTTTGTTTGGTATTCTGATAATCCACGAGTCTTATAAAATAATCTTTCCAATTCCAAAGCTTGTAATAAAGTAATATTACAAGGTTTAACTTGACGATAATTATTACCTAAAACTTGTTTTAAATAAACTTCAGCGCAATGCCCCATAACTTTTTTTATTCGTTTAAGAGTCATATTATTTTCATAACACTCAACATCACCTGCAAAAGGATAACCACCATACATTGAAGCTAAATTAATCTGAGTCCAAGTAAGTTCTGCCCCACTTCCATAAGAACCCGTATAAATTATCTCCCCATTTTTAGTAATGTTACTAATTCGAATAGGAAATGGTCTAATAACCATAATTGTCTGTAACAAATGCTCTGGCGAAATACCACAATCAGCTAATAGTTGTGCCGTTGATACATTACGACTTGTCACATAAGGATAATTACCGCTATGATTTAAAGATAAATCGCAACCCTGGGCTCCCTCCATTAAGACATATTCAAAAGGATTATCTAAATGTTGATATAATCTTTCTAACCATTCTTCATTTGAACAAACAACTGCATTGCGAAAAGTTTTATAAAATTCTAATTTTTTATCACGAATAACTTTTTCTTGTGTAACGGCTCCGCAACCTTTAAAAGTCGAACCACTTTTAATATGCTCCCTCTCATATTGTTTATGACGTTGTTCAATAAGTGGAACCATTTCATGAACATATATTTTTCGACTACCTAAATATGGTAGACAAGCGTTATATTCCTCTTTAAATACATCCATATCAATGGCCGAACCAGGTCCAATAAACAATTCTGTTTTAGGATTAACAATTGATACAGGAATATTTCGAAATACTGTCACACGACCTTTTGCACTCACAAACGTGTGACCGGCATTAGGCATGCAATTAGTAATAGCTGCTCCTAATCGAACACTTTTATCAGTAGCAATTTCCCCAACCACTTTTGCCTTACCGCAACTTCCAGCGGCTCCATCAATTACCGAAATAACATTTTTTACCATAAATCCCCCTAGACAATTTTATTTTAAATCATTAATTACACCATTAATTAAATTTAAATCCGATGGGATAATCCATTCAACATTTGTTTTTTTGAAAAGAACTAGCGGAATAATCGCACCACTGCGAGCACCATCCATCCATTTAGGATTTGACGGCATAAGTGCATATAATTCTTCTAATGTTAAATCAAAGAAAACTTTTTTTGTCCCTTTAATATAATCATCTAAACTAACCATATATTTATGAATACCATCGTTAAATAAAGTGTTTTCAACTAAATTAAAACCCGTTAATAATTCAAATCTCTCTTCACCACCTGTAAATATAGCACAATCGTAATCGTTATCTAATTCTATATCAGCTAATTTATCAAAAACAAATGTTTCCATCTCTTCTAATGTATGTCCACTATAAGTTTCATTAACTCTGTCAAAATTATTTAATAAATCAGCAACTCCAATATTTAAATTCTTAGTATCTACGATTTTAGAGCCAATAAAAGTTACTAATTCAGTTGTTTTGCCTCCCATATTAATAATTAATACTTTAGAACCATTATAATCATTATTCATTGCCTTTCCCAAATAATAATTTTCAATACCGTGACTAATAATATTAAAATGTAAATCATATTTATCATTGAATAATTTTAGTAACTCATTTTTTTTAATTTGTGATAAATTTCTAAATATGCCAGTTACATAAATACTTGTATTCTCATATTTTAAAGAATACTTATTTTTTAATTCTTCAAAATAAGCACATAAAGCGGTTAGATTATCCGCACTAATCCCTTTAACAGCATCAAAATCATTCTTAAAATAAATTGATTTTTCTTCTAATAATTTCAAATTTTCTTCATATTCATAAACTTTAATTGTTGAAGATCCTAAATCAATATAATATTGTTTCACAATTCATCACCTACTTACATTGTAACATAGATATACAAAAAAAAACTATGTTTTCATAGTTTTATAAATAATTTAATAATTCTTTAAATTCCACATATCCCGCTTCCACATTTAAATGCCCGCCACTTTTAATTTCGATTATTTTATCCGTTAAAGTATGAGCAAAAGATAATTCGTTTTCATAATTTACATAAGGATCATTATCCAATAAAAAACAAATAATATCACCGCAATAATTTTTTACATCTTTTAAATTACAAAATACATTGTACTATTGACAGTATCATACTCTTCATTAATACCAAAATAATTGTTAAATCCGCTAACTAAAACCAATCTTTTAACTTTAAGTTTATTTTGAACTAAAAATTTACATATAAATACAGGAGCAATGAAATGTGCAAAAATAACTGTATCTTCAGTAATAATATTAGAACCACCATAACTAGTCATTAATTTTAATAAGTTATCATAGTTCTGATACCCTACACCACTTGGTAAATAGGTGTATAAACTACTAAATCTCTTTTCTCAATTTCTTTGTGCAAATATGGAAACCAATTGCTAAAAGGACTACCAAAACTACCATGTAAAATTAAATAATTACTCATAAAATCTTATCAGCATTCCTTTACCATTTCCCAACTACGAAAGTAAATACAGCTTCCCTCTTCATTAAATTTAATTTCATAAATACCACTATAAAAATCATTATTTTGTTCTAAAGTCCATTCCACTATTGCAACAGGAAAATCAAAAGCTAATAATTTAAAATCAATTTGTTTAATATCTTCTACTAAAACATGTTGCCATTCTTGCTCAATTTCCTTTTGCGTATAATATGGCTTCATAAATGGAGTCTCTTGATAATATACAGTTTTTTCAAATAATTTCACCGCATTTATAACATCTTTATTAAACCAATACTTTTTCAAATCATTTAACCATCTAATAACAGTTTTTCTTTCCATAATATCACTCTCATATAAATTATACTATATTTCGAATTAATTTAACTATATTATCTTTAAATATGATAAAATTAAAATGGTGATAGTATGAATATCTATAAATGTTTAAACGAATTAACTTCCTATATTGAAGAAAATTTAGAAAGCAAAATTGATTATAACGTTTTAGCTCGTTTTCTTGGTGTCAATACCTATACAATGCAACGGATTTTTTCATTAATTGCAGGATTATCTTTGGCTGAGTATATTCGCAAAAGAAGATTATCAAATGCTGGTTTTGATTTGTATAAAACGCATGATAAAGTAATGGATATCGCCATAAAATATCAATATGATAATGCCACATCATTTTCTAGAGCTTTTGAATCTTTTCATGGTATTAAACCTAGTCAAGTAAACAAACTTTCTACATTAAAAATATTCCCACGAATTATCTTTGATGAAAATATTGCTATTACCAATGAATTAGAATATGAAATAATTGAACTAAATGAGCTTAACTTATATGGCATAGGTGTCACGACTAATAATAATGATATTAAGATTGATGCCCCTAAACTTTTCAAAAGCATAGAAGCTAAATATTATTCAAAATATGGAAACATCAATTATGGATTAATAGCTTACAACAATAATATGCGTGAAGAATGTGTTTCATACTATGTTGCCTATGACAAACCAATTAAAGGATTTGAACAAATAAATATTCCAGCTAGCAAATGGTTAAAATTCAGCATTAATTCGCAAGATGCTAAAGACATTCAGGAAATGTCAGAAAACTTTTATTTAGAATTTTTACCATCATGTAAATATAATTTGCGCGAAATTCCCGAATTAGAATATTATCATGACGGTATAACTGATTTTCTTGTCCCTATATATTAACTGACAAAACTGATTACAAAAAAATCAGTTTTTTATTTTTATATTTTGTTATAATTTTTATCGAGGTGACGATTATGGGGTTAGCGTCAGAAATATATCTTACAAAAAAAGAAATATCAAAAAATGATTGGGCCGAATTAATCAAAAGTATTTCACATTACAATGGAATTTTTCAAACATGGAAATTAATTATTACAAATGATAAAAATCTAATTAGATACTTTGTTCAATCAAAATGCAGTTTGCCGGCAACTCTTAACAATTTGAATTCTTTTTTATTAAAAAAAAGTGAAATTAATGATATTAATTATCAAAAAAGAAAGTTCTATTTAACACGTTTTTATGATAGTTTAATAGATATTATTAATAATACTGAAATAAAAAATAAAGGAACTGTCGATCGATTAGAAATTATGTTTCGTAAAATTACGCCCAATAAAATAAGAAGTAAAATATATATCTATTTAAGAAAAAGCAATATTAGTTATAAATATAGGATTTTAGGTGCAATACCCATTAATCTTTTGTCACTCGATTTTGAGGGTAATAAAAGATATTTTTATAAAAGTGCACCTAAATATTTAGATATAAATAAATGTCTTCATTTATTAAATAGCGATTCATCCTCTGCTTTACTTAAAGTAGATACTTTTCCTTATTTGCAAGGCGATTTTTACTTAAATCAAACTAGCTATAATTTTGATAAACATTCCATTATTTTAGGATCTAGTGGTTCAGGAAAATCAAAATTTATTAGTTCTATCATTAGTAATATCAATAATAATTGCAATTTAAAAGCCAAATACAAAGTTGTTGTTATCGATCCACATGCAGCTTTAGAAAATGATATTGGTGGATTTAGTCGCGTCATTGATTTTAAAAATACCATAGATAGTATTGACTTATTTATTAATAATAGTGATGACGTAATTGCTGCAAATGAATTATTATTAGAACTTTTTAAATCATTAATTGCCGATCAATACAATTCTAAACTAGAGCGTGTTTTAAGACATGCTATTCACTTACTATTAACTGATGAATCATTTAATTTTCAAAATTTACGCAATTTACTTTTAAATTTAGAATATCGTACTAATTTGATAAAAAAACATCAAAATAATATTCCAATAAGTGTCATTGATTTTTTTCTAACTGATTTTAACGATTTAAAAACTAAATCATATGGTGAAGCTATTTCACCTATTATTGGTTTCATTGATGAGATGGAAATGCTTCCCGTTTTTAATAAGAACGAAAATTTTGCTAATCTAAAAAATACTATTCACGATAACTTTTTAACACTATTTTCTTTAGATCGTACCAAACTTGGTGATAAGGTTACTAAGACTATAGCTGGATTAGTTATGCAACAACTATTAACAATCATTCAAAGTTATACCATTAACGAACACATTATTTTTGTTGTTGATGAAGTTTCGGTCATTGAAAATCCTATTTTAGCACGTTTTTTATCAGAAGCTAGAAAGTACAATTTATCTTTAATTTTAGCTGGTCAATATTTTAGTCAAATATCTGAACAATTACGAAACGCTATTTTTGCGAATATTGTTAACTATTATATTTTTCGTATCTCGCAAATGGATGCTAATATATTAGTTGATAATTTTGATATGAAAATTCCTTTAGAAGATACTAAAGACCGAAAAATAAAGTTACTTACTGAATTGAATAATCGTGAATGTATCGTACGTATAGATGCTAATGGCATTTTATTACCGGCTTTTAAAGGTTCAACTCTTGATTATCAAAGTATTCCTCGTATAAAAGTAAATAATTCTAATGCTATAATAAACAATGAATGTTTGCCAAAATTTGAAACCAAATTTCAAATTGATAACACAATTAATTTAAAAGACATTTTACTTACCACATCATCAAGCAGAAAGGACGTGAAATAATGAATGATGCTGTAGCACTTCAAATTGTTAATAAAATATTTATGCAAGTTTTCAATACTAATAATCATTATACATTAGAAGAAATATTAAATAAATTTGCTTTTGATATCAAATTACCACAACAGGTTAACGATTCTACTACTAATGAAATAACTTGGGCGGACTCTATTAATAACGGACGTTTTATTACAAATAATAATATGGAAAAACGTGAGACAACAACAGGATGGATGCTTGAAAAAAAAGATGTAAAAAATTTACAAGAAATTATTGATATATGGAGTACAATTAATTTAACAACAACAGAAAGAGTATATGACTCCATTAATGTAAGTAAAAGTGATACAATATATCGTTCTGAAAATGTTTATCGCTCAACTGATTGCTTAGACTCTAAAAATATTATTTACTGTGATTCTTGTAGTTACAGTGAATATCTATTAGCTTCTCAACGCTCAAACACTTGTAATTTTTGTATTAGAACAGATGACTCTAAAAATTGTAGCAATAGTTATAGTGTTATATGCTCTAATAAAATTAGTAATTCTATTTTTATTCAAGATTGTTTTGACCTTTACGAATGCATGTTTTGTGCACATATTTCTAATAAGCGATATTGTATTGCCAATATGCAATTTGAAAGCTACGAGTACTACGAAATAAAAAAAAGTATTATTAACTGGATTTTATCTTCATAATAATCTTGACACTTAATCTGAGTTTATATAAAATTTGATTATGGAGGTAATATGAAATATAGTTATAAAACAAAAAATACTTGCCCAAAAGAAATTATTTTAGAACTTAACAATGGTGTTGTTACAAATGTTCAATTTTTAGATGGGGGATGTCTAGGTAATTTACAAGCACTACCGCGATTAGTAGAAGGAATGGAAGCTCACGAAGTTATTACAAAACTACAAGGTATCAATTGTGGAATTCGTGGTACTTCTTGTGCTGATCAATTAGCAGAAGCAGTCAAACAAGCTTTAAAAAAAGAAAAAGCATCAAATTAATGATGTTTTTTTCTTAACTTTTTGCTTCATATAAACACTTTGGTACCACGCAATAAATTCTTCAGTAGCTGAAGTATGTCCATCAGGACGATTAGCCCTTTCTTCATCCGTCATTTGCGCTAAAGTTTTTGAACAATTTTTTGGAATAAATACTTTCCACAAATTTGATTTTGCTTTTTTTAAACTATCTCCACATATTTCATACGCTAATGAACCTTCACTTATCCCAAAAAAAGAATAAAAATCATTACCATCATAAAAAGTTAAACAATCAATAAAACGACAAGTGCGACGAGTTTCATGTGCCATTATTTCTAAAAGTTTTTCAATATTACTACTCACACCGCTTCGTTTTACAAAAGCTCCCGGATACCCCGGGTGATCAGGATAATAATCGATATAAAAACCAGTATCGGCTACAAAACAAGGTTGATGCAAAAATTCGTATGCAGTTTTTGCTTTAGACTCTGAAATAATTTTGATATCATTAATTTCTGGTTCATCAAAATCCTTTTTTAAAAAAGATATTGATATTCCGTTAGTTTCAAAATGTTCTTTAACCGAAATAAATTTTCCATAATTACCAGTCACATAAATTAAATTCATCATATAACCTCCTCGTTTTTCAGATTAGTAAAAAATTAAATCCTCTAATCTAAAATTTTTTCTAGTTACATTTTAACAGAAAAAGAGGAAATATATATGTCAGTTGTAAAAATTATTTAAAATTTGTATTCTTTTAATACGATTAAGGTAAAAATGCCTAATCTCTTTTTTTAATTCACAGTAAGAAGCAACTCCCCACTCATTTCCTAAAAGTATCAAATCATAAGGTTGAATCGTCCGAGTAGTTATTTTACTTCTATCTTTAGCATAGTAATCAATCAAACATTTCCGTTTTTCTTTAATTGCTTTATTTAATAAATTAAAAACTTTTTTGTCATCCAATTTTATTGCATTTGGTGTTATAAAGCGCTTAGGAACATTGATATTTTGATTTAAAACATAACCACCATATGGGCCTTTAATGGTATCAATATAAATACCAGCTTTTTCTATTTCATCTTTATAAACTCTAACCATTCGTGGCGTTACTTCTAATAAATTAGATAACTCTCCAATACTATATTTTTTACCACTGCTAAGGTATTCCAACATAGTTAAAACATTACTAACTTTTGACATAACTACCTCACAAATTTTTTTACATTATCTACTATTTCTTGATGAACTAAACCATTGCTAATAATAGCGCCATTAATATTTTGATCATAGCGTTGTTCACGTCCAAATAAATCAGTTACAATTCCGCCAGCTTCTTCAACAATAACTTTAACTGCTGCAATATCACAATTTTTATGTTTAGTTCCTGGAAATATAGCGAAATTAAAATCACCATTAGCAACACACATCGAAGCTCTAATTACACTTCCAATACTAACGAAGTATGTTTTTTCACCTAATTCTTTTATTAATTCATAAATATTATATGGGCTATTAGGCCACATATCAAAATTAGAAACACTCTTCATATCATTTAAAACCGTATCACTAACACTAATCGGTTGATTATTGCATAAAGCTCCATTTCCTTTTATTGCAGAGTATAAATTTTCGGTAAATGGATCATAAACAACACCTACCATTGGTATTCCATCAATTACGAGCGCTAAAGAAAAAACTGCAACAGGTATATGTCGTGCGTACATTGCCGTTCCATCAACCGGATCACAAACCCAAACATTTTCACTTTTTCCAAATTGTTCTTCTTCACCATCAACACAATGGTTAGGATATACTTCTTTAACCTTTTCAATTAAGTATCGATTAATTTCTGTATCAGCTTTAGTAACAATCGTTTGATCATATTTATAACTAGCTCCATTTTCTACAGTAAAATATTTTTTAAATACTTCACCAGCATACCTAGCTATTTCAATAGCAAAATTTAAATATTCTTCCATATTATCACTCCGCTTCTAATATACGCTAAATACCCTAAAATGTAAATTATTATTTTTGTGTCATAATTTCAATTAACTTTAGAAAACTTTAATTAGGAATTGATTTAGTAAAAATTTTAACTAAAATCTTTTCAACAAATAAAAGCACATTAGTGCTTTTATTTTATGACTGTGTTCTTATCAGTTAATTGAAAAGATGTTCTATTAGTAATTTTGATTAAATCACCTTTTTGATATTGATGACTAAGATAAACATTATTATTAACATCTCCCAAATTTTCTCCTTTTTGGTATAAAGAATAGGTGCCATTATCTATACTTTGTGAACTAATAATAAGATTTCTAAAATCTTGAAGGGCAATAAATGAAACAATAATTTCATTATCTTTTATCAAAGTAATTAAAGTTCCTTTTGAAATATCTTCATCTAATTCAAAAATAAGTGATGATTGTTTTGAACTATCTTCTGGAATTTGTAACATATCCAAGCCAAGTGAAATAACTAATCCACCGTTAATTTCAATTCCATTATCAGCATCTAATCCTGCATCTCCGCCATTTGATGAGCCTGAAACATAGGTAATCCCGCCATTAATAACTAGATTATCATTGGAATCAATCCCGTCACCAGATGCTATAATTCGTAAATCACCATCATTAATTGTTATTGTGCCTCCATTATCTCCACCCGCATTAATTCCATCGTCATTAGCTTCAATGTTAATTATACCACCATTAATTGTAATATCATTATCATCAGTAGCGATTCCTTCACTTTGATATTGATTACTAAAAATATTTAAAGTTCCTGCACCATTAATAACTAAAGATCCATTAGAATATATAACACCATTATAATCACTACTACCACCATCACTTAAATTATTAACTGTATCATCAACCAAATTAATAATTAATTCTTCATCACTAAGATTAGCAATAGCAGCCATATCTTGACTATTAATTGTTGCATTATCTAAATTTAAAGTAACGGTTGAAGAAGTATTAATTAAAATAGCATATTCTAAATTTCCAGTTAATGAATATTCTCCACCTTCTGAAATAATAATATTAGATGCATATTTATCTAAATTAATAAATTTTATATTAGAACTTTTAGAACTCTCAACATTATCATTTCTTAATAAATAATATACCATAACACTTAGAACAAGAATTATCAGCATAGCTATTATTATTTTCTTTAGCATTTTATCACCTATTAAATTATATCATAAAAAAAGTGCACATAATGTGTACTTTTTATGAACTTTATATTGTTTTATTTTCATCAAACGATAAGTGCTTTAAAGCTTTACGAAATTCAGCCTCAATTAGTCCTTTAAAAGCTCGAGCTAAAACCATAGCTTGTTCTAAAGCATCTTCATCTACTTCATCCCAATCTAACTCATACGGACCACCGGGTAAATTTATGCTTTTAGCAAGCACATATTCTGAAAAAAATTCACTAATTGTACGTCCATTACCTTCTCTAAAAGGATGAATGTTTAAAAGAATGACATAATATTTTGCTAAAAAAATAACAAGATCATCTAAACTAGATACAACTTTAATTTCTTCGGACATTAAATTAAAAGCATCATCTAAATATAAATCAATAGATTCTACCGGAGCAAAATAAGAATTGTTTTTTGCCATATAAACAGTACGATACTTACCAGCCCAATCATACAAATCTTGGAACAAATAATAATGAATAGCTAATAGATGTTGCTTATCAAAATTGCCAGGTAGTGGATTATGTGCCAATTCAACTAATCTTTGAAATGATAATTCAGCATCAGCTTTTTTTAATTCATCGTAATCCGTAATTCCTAATTTATTGTTGGTGGTAACCCGTTTTTAATTCGCATTTCATTGATAAAATCATCAGATAAAATAATACCTTCTTTTCTAAAAATATCAATTGCTCTTCTTATAGCCTTTTCCATATATACACTCATAAACCACTCCAAAATTTAATATATCATAAATGTTAACCCAATATTTTATTCAAATATGGTATTTTACTAATAATATAAGCAGAAAAATAAGCACACAGGAAGATTATTAATGTATATACAGGAATATATATATATGTTAGTTGCTGTGTAATAGCTATATTTTCTGTAATAATATTTTGAAATACTGGGTGAATTAAATAAATTCCAAACGATAGATTAGAAATGCTTGCAATCAATTTTGAATACTTAAATTTTTCTTTGTACATAACAAATAGAAGAAAAATAGATACTGATGACAATATATAAAAGATACTACGATAAGCTAAATAAGTATTATCGAAGCTGTGACTTTCACCTGACAGTTTTAGGGTATATAAAATTGTTATTGTTAAACAAACAATTGGTAATAATATTAAATATTTATTCCATTTTTTATCAATTTTATTATCAGAGACTCGTTTATATAAAATATGACCTATAACAAAATATCCTAAATAATAAGTCGCTTGAATAATAGGAATTGGATTATCAATTGTTTGATTAAACTCCTTTCTAAAGACATATACAAATCCTACAAAGAAAAGATATAATCCCATAAACAAATTTTCCTCTTTTTCGCTTAAATTATGACACATCTTTTGAACAAACGGCAAAGCAATATAAATTCCAATAATAGCATACATAAACCATAAATGGCGTTTAGTTGGAACAAAGAAAGATTCAATAAAAGTGTCAAATAAGTTACTAGATGTTCCCAAATAATAAAAATTAAAAAGATAATAAAAAATATTCCATATAATGAGAGCAAATAATAACCTCCATATTCGTTTAAAATATTTTTTCATATCAAATTCACTATTTTTAATTAATAAAGCACCACTAATCATAAAAAAAATGGGTACACTAATTCGTGCTATAGCATTAAAAATAACTGCACCTATATAATTAATATCATCAATACTAGCGTATGCTCTACAATATATATTAGCAACATGAATAACAATAACTAATATACATGCAATAACTCTTAAAAAATCCAAACTATAATCTCTTTTACTCATAATTCACCTACTTCATTTTTATTATATCAAATATGTGCTATAATGTTGATAGTAAAGAGGTGTGTTTATGAATTTTATTGACAATTATTTTAATCTTCTTTTTATATTAGCAGTTATATTGCATCTTATTTTAGGTATATGTATAAACAAAATATATGAAAGAAAAGAAAACAAAAAAACGGCAATGGCTTATATCCCTTTAGCTAATATTTACTTACTTGGTTCTTTAACAATTCACCAAATTGTTGGTTGGCTATTAATCATTATAGTTATTTTAAACTTCAATTATCCTATTATTAATGATGACAAAATTATAATTAAAAGAATTTTACCAATGAATTTAAATAGTATTATTAATCTATTTATATTACTATCAGTTATTCTTTTATTCATTCTTCTTATCCTTAAACTAATTAACAATAAAGAAAAAGCTAATTATAATGAACAATTTTTAACACCCGCTGAATTAATGAAAAATCCAACTTATTTAAAACAGCAATCGAAACTAAACTATCAAAATCATGAATTACCAAAAAAGGATAGTCAAATTTTAAATGATATGCCAAAGCCTTTAAACATCCCCAAACATCATGTTAATACAACAAATACTATGCCTAAGCCATTCAACAGCCAGTCTAATTTCAATCAAAATCGCTTGAATAATAACCAATTTAACAATCGAAAATTTTAAAACTACATTTAAATGTAGTTTTTATTTTGGAATTGCAAACAAAACTATTTCAGTTGGATATATACAGTTACCATAACATCTTAGATAATAATCATAATTAGGATTAATATCATTAATTAATTTAGGCAATTCCCATAAATGATTATTATTATGATAAACCGAAATTAATAATTTAGGATTATCATTTTTAATATGATTAATACTTCCAAGTAACGCTTTTTTTTCATGTCCTTCAATATCCATTTTAATCATACTAACTTTTTCTTTTATATCTTCATCTAAAGTTGTACTGTCCAACAAAATATCACCTTCTTCACACACCCTATTAGCTGAAATTGAAGAAGAATTGGCTTCTAAATACAAATTACCTATTTTATCGCTTATAGCCTTTTTCCGATAAATTATATTTTTATATTTAGATAAATTATTTTTTAAATATATGAAAACTTCATCAGTTATATCATAACAATATATTTTATTATATGAATTTTCACCATAAGTATCAATATAATCTAAGATAGTATCCCCTGTATAAGCTCCCAAATCAACTATCACTTCATTCTCACAATGCGGAATTATATCTAAGTCAAAATAATGCTTATACGGAGTTCCTAAACAAGGCTTAACAGTATTAAAATCATAACAAAACCAATTATTTAAAATACCATATAAAAGTTTCTTAGATTTATAATCCTTTAATGTAAAATAAAGCCAATTAAATTGTTCTGTATTTTCCTTTAAAGTAATAGCTTTTTCATATAAAGCTTCATAATTATTATTTTCTAAATCAATTTTTCCCCAATAATTAAATTTATTAAAAAACACTTCAATTGATTTTTTTGTTTCAATAGGAATTTTATCAAAACTTTTTTTAATATTAAAATAAATTTCTTCTTTAGTCATTAAATTAATCTTATTTATTAATTCTTTAAAAAGTTTATCTACTTTATTCATTTTAACCTCCTATATTAAATATATTAAAAGAACATTGATTATATGTAATTAATACAAAAATACAAAATATTGTTAATGACTAAAATTATCATTATATGAAAAATAAAAACTACAACTTAAAATTTAAAGTGTAGTTTTACTTTATTATTCCAAAGAAATTTTCTCCTAAATACTCATTAAGTGCATAATTACTTATTTTGAAAGCCTTAACTAAAGCATCACGATTATAATTAATTTCACGTCGTGTAATAGTTACATCATCATCAATATCAATAATTGTATAATGGGTAATATCATTGTAAACACACCCACTACTTCCGCCATCAAATAATACTTTATCGTGGTATGTAACTTCATAAGGACGATGTTCATGACCAATAAATATATAATCACTATTTAATTTATCAACTAAAGTATTAATAGTAGCTTCTTTTAAAACTGTAAAACCATAAAATGGATAATCATCAACTTTATCCTTATTTATTAAAAAATGTTGAAATAAAAATTTATGCCCTTTTACTTCCATTGTTATGCTCAATGGCTTTTGTCTTAAATAATTATAATGTTCATTACTTAAACATGACCAGATCCATTTGAAATGCTCCAATTCTTGATTAGAAATTGTGTGATCAATTTTTGTTCCACGAATATAGTATAATTCATGATTTCCCAATACCATTTCAATATTATTTTTCATAATCAAATCGAGGCAAGCTTTTGGTTCTGGCCCAATACCAATCACATCACCTAAACAAATAACACGATTGATATTATTAGTTTTAATATCTTTTAAAATACTTTCTAACGCTGGTAAATTACCATGAATATCTGAAAAAACAGCTATACGCATTTTATCACTCTCTTCTAATATTATTTTAACAAAAAAGAAGATTTAAAAAAAGTCATTTTATTTTACTTTACAGTAAAATAAAATCATGATTTTCATATTTAATAAATTTAATTAAATCAGCATAATCAATAGCTAAAGTAGCTGTGTTACGGTTTGGATGAAATAACAATTTTTTATCTACTAATTCTGAATCTAATACAATAGTGACTAAATTATCTTTATCATTTATAATACCAAACGGTGATACACTACCACTAATTAAACCTAGATTTTGCATTAATTCAGCTTCACTAGCAAACGACATATGTGTTGTTCCTATTTTATGAGCAATTTCATTTATTCTAATATTTTTGTCTTCTTGCAAGATAACTAAAAAATATCTTTTATGTGTATCTTTCAAAAATAAGTTTTTACAGCCCAAACCATTTATTTTGCTTATAATATTTAACTTTTTAGCTTCTTTAACAGTATATACGGCCTCATGTTCTACTTGGCTATAATTAATATTTAAACATTTAAATATTTGATATAAATCCATAATTACCTCCAATTATTTTTTCTCAATTATATTATTATTTTCATCTAAAATAAAATGATAGTTGAAATTTATTAAATTAACTAAATTATTATAGTATTCAGAAGTCAGTAGTGTTAAAACTTGAATTTTCTATATTAATTTCCTACGGTTAATCCGCCTTGCTATATGTTTTAAAGTAACTTGTGTAGTTACGTTATATTTATTATCAAAGATAATTTTAAGACTTTCTAAGATTAAATTTCCAACATAACAAAGATTACATATTTCCATATTAGTTTCCTCTTTAAATTTGCGAATTGCTGCTTCCATGGCCGTTTTTCCACCCGGAATATCATAATAACCATTCACATCATGGGTAATATATTTAATAGCTACAACTGAATCAACATCTATTGAAAAGTTTTAACGGCTTTTCTTATCTTTTTCTTTTATTGGTGTCTCCTCATATTCATCTAAAAAGCTATGTAAAACACCATCTAGTCTGTAGCCTAAAACGGCATTTAGATTAATATTGGCCAGACTTGTAAATAGATTATGATCAATATTGGGATTAGTTTTACGCATATAATTAATTAAATTTTTCATTTCTTTGCGCTTACTTGTATTATCATCATCGGATTTATGTTCTTCAGTAAAACGACAAGCACAATTTAAAAAAGTTAAATCATTGCTACGAACCCACGATAAAATATCTTTTTCTTTTACTAAATATAAAGGCCTAATTAATTCTAATCCTTCAAAATTTTCACTGTGCAATTTTGGTAACATTGTTTTAACTTCAGCGCCATAAAACATCGATAAAAGAGACGTTTCAATAACATCATCAAAGTGATGTCCTAAGGCAATCTTATTACATCCTAATTCTTGAGCTTTACTATATAAATATCCTCTTCTCATTCTTGCACATAGATAGCAAGGACTTTTAAAATCAACTTTAGTAACTACTTCAAAAATATCAGTATCAAACATTTTAATTGGAATATTCAATGTTTTGGCGTTTTTCAAAATAAGTTCTTTATTAACAATATTATAACCTGGATTCATAACTACATATTCCGCCTCAAAATTAATTTTACCATGTTTTTTAATTTCTTGAATGCATTTGGCCATTAAAAAGGAATCTTTACCACCTGATATGCAAACCATAATTTTATCGTTCTCATTAATTAAGCAATACTCTTTTACGGCTTTAATAAAACGACTCCAAATATTTTTACGATATTTTTTGATAATACTTCTTTCAATTTCTTGATACTTTTCCATAATTTACCTCTTTCATAATATGATTTTTAAACTCATAATGTTTATCACATAATCTTTTTAAATTAGCACGATGTGTAACAATAACATATGATTTATCTTTTAAATATTTTTCAATCATCTTATATATTTTTTCTTCTGAATAATTATCCAAATTAGATGTTGGTTCATCAAAAAAATATAAATCGGCATCAATTAAAATTCCTCTAATAATATTTAATCTTTGCTTCTGTCCCATTGATAATTTAACCCCTTTTTCGCCCACTAATTCATCTAAACCATTGGGTAAACTCAAATACCATTCATATAGTCCGGCATCTTTAAGCAAACGTTCTAATTTTTTTTGATGAATTTGTTTTCCCAAACATAAATTATCACGAATACTCAAATCAAAAAGTTCTACTTCCTGCGAAATAAAAACAGGTTTAACCAATTCATTGCAAATTTCTTCACCATTAACTAATAATGTTCCTTCATTCAATTCGTAAAAACCGGCCAAAATGTTTAAAATCGTACTTTTCCCTTGACCTGATTCTCCCATTACACTTACTTTATCGCCTTTTTTCATAAGAAAATGAGGAATTCTAATTTGTAATGGTTTATTTTTATATGAAAATATTCCATTAATAATTTCAAGAGAATTAAATGTCACTTGTTTAGAATATCTCAAATAGCCAATGGCTTCTGTAAGAAGTAATTTATCATTTTTAAAGCGTAAAGTTAATTCAACAGTTCTTGTAATGCTTCGCAATGAAGATGTAATTTTTCCCATAATACTGATATAAAAAATCAAAAATGGTAACGCATCTACCCCTTGGCGAATATCATTTAGAATTGCTAAAAGAATAATAATATATACACTATCTATAAGAATTTCAAATATCGTATGAATATTAGCTTGCTTAATTTCACAAATTTGTAAATCACTATAAAAATCATCTGCTTTTTTTCTCAAAGTATCTTTAGCAAATTTTTCAATACGAAGTTTTTTTACTGTTAAAATATTAGAAGCAAAATCAATAAATGAACCAGTATAAAGTGAGTGCTTTCTATGAAGTTCTTTTCTGATTTTTTCACGGTCTTTTGTCATTATATACCTAGTAATAACCGCTATAATAAAAATAACTAAAGAAATGATGCCCAATAAAAAAGATTGCTTTAATGTCATATAAATGAAAGCACCAATTCCTATAATAAGTGGTAAATAACACTCTAAAAAGCCGTCAATAATACGATAGAAACTAAAAGCGGTTTTGTCAATTAAATTATAGATAAATCCAGTATGCATATCATTCAAATTATTAAAATCAATATTATCTAATTGTTTAAAATAATACAATTCAATATCGTACTTTAAATCAACGATAAATAATTCATGAATTTTTGTACAAAAATAATTGCTGATTAAACTAATAAAGAACAATATTATCAAACTTGTAATTAAACATTTTAATTTGTCAGCTGTAAGAGGAGAAGTAATATACTTGGCATAGGCAAAAGAAACTCCAAAAGAACTTAAATATGAAATTAATTTTAAAATAAATAGAGTTATTAACTTCTTTTTTTTCGTTATTTTAAAAAGTTCTGCCATCTAATCTCCTACTTTCCTAAGGGTATGATTATTAAAAACATATTTTTTTGAGCATAATTCATTTAATTTAGTACGATGTGTAACAATAATAAAGGTTTTATTATTTAAATATTTATTAATCAAATTAATAATCAACCCTTCTGAATATTCGTCCAAATTTGAAGTAGGTTCATCAAAAATATATAATTCTTTATCATTTAAAATTCCTCTAATAATATTTAATCTCTGCTTTTGTCCAACAGAAACCTTAATCCCTTTTTCACCTATAATTTCATCTAAACCTTCTGGTAAACTCAAATACCAATCATATAGTCCGGCTTCTTCAAACAAATTTAAAATGACCTCATCAGCAATATCTTTACCCAATAATAAATTATCCCTAATAGTTAAATTAAATACTTCAATTTCTTGAGAAACATAAACGGCATCTAAAACATAATCTTTTTTTTCTTCATCATCAACCAAATAATGACCATCTGTTAGTTCATAAATGCCCATTAAAATATTTAATAAAGTTGATTTCCCCTGTCCTGACTCTCCTAAAATAATAACTTTATCACCTTTAAATATTTTAAAAGAAGGAATATTTATAATTGTCTCGCTATTTGCATAAGAAAATTTTCCAAACATAATTTCTAATTTGTCAAACTTAGAAATAATTTCTTTTTTCTGTAATATGCCTATAACTTCTCTTAATTTTTTCTTACTACTGTTATAGTTAAATACTCTCGAAATAGCATTAGAGGTACTTTTTAAAGACATGATAACTTTTGTCATTACTGACATATAAAACATTAAATACCCCATAACATCAATACCATTTTCTAAATCTTTAAGTGCAAAAATGAGAAGAACAATATATAACATATTAGTACATAAATCAAAAACAGTTTGAATTAATGCTTGATATTTAGTCTCTTTTTCTTTATCTAATACACATCTATCTTTTTCTTTTTTTATAGTATTATAGGCAAATTCTTCACCATTTAATTTTATAACCGTTTTAATATTGGCGATAAAATCAATTAACTTTCCCTTGTAAGATGATTGCGATAAATAATATTTTTCTGTTAATTTTTGCTTTTTCTTGTTCATAAAAAAGCGAATTATAACAATAACAATAAATGAAAAAAAAGAAATTACACCTAATAACAAAGAATTAGAAAAAGTTACAAAAAGAAAAGAACCAACACCAATAATAAGAGGGGTATAAACTTCAGCTATATCACTTACTACACAAAGAGTATTAATAGCGTGTTCATTAATTAAACTCGTAATAAAACCGGTATTATAATTACCAATTCTCTTATTATCCATCTTAGTTAAGTAATCAAAATATAATTCTTGAGAGTTAATTTCCAATTGATAATAAAATACTTCAGCATAATAAAAATAACCATATTGTGCAATCAAAGTAATTAGAAATAGAATAATTAAAGTGATTAGTAAACTTTCAACTTTAAAAGTTGTTAAAGGAGAAGTTATAAATAAAGCAAAGGCAAAAGAAATTCCATACTCAGCTAAATAACGCATCGTATTAAAAACAAATGTCAAAATGATTTGATTTTTACGACTTCTTTTTAAAACGTTTAACATAAAACCACTCCACTATCATTATACCTTAAAATATAAATAAAAAAAAGAAAGTAATACTTTCTACCAAAATAGTTCTAAAATTTTTGGAATAAAAATTGTTAAGCCAACAATAGCAGCCGAAATAGCAATTACTAAAACTGCTCCGGCCGATAAATCTTTAGCTTTTTTTGCTTTATCATTAATATTAGGCATAACTAAATCAACAACCGTTTCTATAGCGGTATTAAATATTTCAGAGCCAATAACTATTCCAAACAGTATTATGCAAATTCGCCATTCTGTTAATGATATTTTAAAAGAAAATCCACATATAATAACCAAGAACATCATACATAAATGTACTTGCATATTAAGTTCAGATTTAAAAGCTGATAAAATACCAGAGCCTGCATATTTAAAACTATTTCTTATTTTCTTAACTTTACTTTTTTTCCAAATTGGTGTAATTTCTCGTTTTTTTAAAAACCACATATTAACTCTCCTTCTTTTTTAATATACTAATATAAATAATCAAATGAATTAAAGATAAACAAATACCAGCTATGATATCTGATGTATAGTGTGCTCCTAAGTAAATACGACTAAAACAAATTGCTAAAATTAAAACAATTAAAATAACCGTCCCAATATATTTATATGTTTTTGACCATTTACTCTGCCACAAAAGATGAATTAAATATCCATAGAAAGCAACAGAAGCCATTGCATGCCCAGAAGGAAAACTATAACCGTTTTCTTGAATTAAAACATTAAGACCAGGCCGTGGCCTAATAATTAAATATTTTAAAAGCTGATTAATTAACGTTATAAAACATATATTAAAAACAAAATAGCCTTTTTCCTTTTTACTTTTGATAAGGAAAAAAATAACGACACTTAAAACAATTAAAAATAGAGGATTAGATAAAGAGGTAATTATTTTTAAAACCATTGTTAGATCATCATTTCTTATCTTAAAAATAAAATCTTCATATACCATTTTATCAAAGCCTAAATTACTTTTATTCAAAACACTTAATAACAAAGAAAAAAAGATAATACATAAAATAAATATTATAAAATATTTCCAATATTTTTTTACAAAATTCATAAACTTCACCTATATCAATTTTATCACAATAATATATAATTTGCATTTTTTTAATAATTTTATTAATATATAGTTGATTTGAAGAAGTGTAAAAAAACTAAATACGGTAATATTTAGTTTTTTTCATATTAATATATATAAATATTTTATCCTAAAGATACATCTAAAAGCATCATAATCAAAAAGCCAAACATAAATGATATTACACCAGTATCAGAATTGTTTTTTTTACTTTCAGGAATCAACTCATCAACAACAACGTAAAACATTGTTCCAGCTGCCAAGCTTAAAAAGAAAGGCATTAATTGTGAAAGATAATGCGCTAAAAAAAACATCATAATCGCACTAATTGGTTCAACAATAGCTGAAATAAATCCAGATAAAAATGCTCGATGCTTATTTTTTTTAGTCTTTAACATTGGTAAAGATACTGCTGCTCCTTCAGGAATATTTTGAATTGCTATTCCTAAAGATAGTGCTAAAGCACTAGTAACTGTATTTCCAGATAATGCTAAAGAACACGCCAAGCCTACAATCATCCCTTCAGGAATATTATGTAAAGTTACTGCGAAAAAAAATAACGATTTATTATCTTTCTTAATTTTTCGATTAACAAGTTTACACATATAAATAATCAAACTGCCAATTAAAATTCCACAAATAGAAACCCAATAATTTGCTTGTTCCATAGCAGGTAACAACAAAGAAAATATAGAAGCAGCAATCATAATACCACTAGCTAAACCAAAGCAAACTTTTTCAAAATTATTATCCAAATTTTTAAAAAAATAAACAGTGGCCGATCCTAAAATCGTTGCTAAAAATGTTAAACTAGAACACAATAAAACTAATACTAATTCACTCAAAAAAATCACCTACTGTTTTATTTTATGAATTAATTTAGTAAAAGCAACAAATTTTTGATATAATATTATTGATAATATGAGGTGATAAAGATGGAATTTATAGAAAATGTAGATAAAGAAGAATTTGAAAAATTTGTTAGTAATAATCCAAAAGGCCATTTTATGCAATCAATATATTGGGGAGAAGTAAGCTCGAAAAAAAAATTTAAAGCCCACTATGTTGGTTTAAAAAATAATAATCAATTAATAGCCACTGCGCTTCTATTGGAAAAACATTTAATTAATAAATACAGTTTTTTTTATGCCCCACGTGGTTTTGTTTGTGACTATACCGATTTAAATACATTACAAATCTTCATACAGCATTTAAAAAAATATTGTAAAAAACATAATGGAATTTTTTTGAGAATAGATCCCGATATCAAATTACAAACTTTAGATTGTGATGGAAATGTATTAGAAGGCAATAATAATTTTAAATTAGTTGAGTACTTAATTAAATGTGGCTTTAAACATAAAGGTTTTAATAAAAATTTTGAAAATGATCAACCGCGTTACACCTTTAGATTAGATATAAGTGGTGGATTAGAAAAAGTTCGCAAAAATCTTCACCCAACAACAAGAAAAATTATTAACCGTGGCAATATATATAATATTGAATTATATAAAGGTGATATTTCGGATATAGATGCTTTTTATGAAACAATGATTGATACTGCTAAAAGAGAAAATTTAGTTTTATCTCCAAAAGAATATTACCAAACATTTTATAATGTTTTACACAAACACAATATGAGTGATATATATATTGCTAAAATTAATATTGAAAAATTAAAACAAAATTATGAAGACAAAATTAAAGTTATTGAAAATAGCATTGAACTTGCCAATACCAAAGATGATAAAAAAAATAAAGATAAAGTTAATATTAAAATAAAAGAACTTAATCAGCAATTAGCTAAATACATATCAGAATACGAAGAAGTCAAAAACATAAAAGAAGAAGAAATTATTCTATCTTCAATTATTACTGTTAAATACCAAAACAAAGTTTGGACCATTCATGGTGGTAATAAAGATCAGTTACGTTTTTTAAATGCAAATTATTGGTTATATTATAAAATTATTGAAGATGCAATTAAAGACAATTATAAAATATTTGACTTTTTTGGAACAACTGGCAACCCTACTCCTGGTAATGAAGTTTATGGTATTCATTTATTTAAAAAGCGATTTGGTGGTGAATATACTGAATTTATTGGAGAGTTTGATTATATTTTAAATCCAATATTGTATTTTGGATATACAAAAGTTTTCCCAAAAATTAGAAAATTTTTAAAAAGATAAGTTGCACTGTATGTAACTTATCTTTCTTTTGATTTTTTAATAAGATTAAAAATTAAAAAAATCGTAATAATTGTTAAAATAATACCAAGAGCATTACAAATAATACAATTTATTCTAAGCATTATTGAAGCAATAAGTAATAAAATTATTGTAATAATTATATATATATTTTCTTTCATAAAACAATTATAAACCAAAATATAAATACGTGCTAGTACTTTTTTTAAATTAAAAGAACTAGTTTTATACTAGTTCTTCTGTTTCTTTTTTATTTGTAGTTTTAGCAGTTTTTGGTTTTCTTGCCGTTGAAGCTTTTTTAGTTGAATTTTGAGTTTCTTTGTTTTCAACCTTTTTTCTACCCCTTTTTGTTGGAGCTTTTACTATTTCTCTTTCAACTTTTTCTTCAATTACAACTACTTTGTCTTCTTTTTTTACAACTGGACGATACTCAGGATCTTCATCAGTTTCTTCTAAATCAATGAAAAAAATTGTTAATGCTGCAAAAGCAGCTCCAACAATTGGCCCAATTATAAAAATAACTAATTGAGATAAATACTCACCACCGGCAAATAAAGCTGGCCCAATCGATCTAGCTGGATTTACAGATGTTCCTGTTAAATTAATTCCAAATAAATGAACTAATACAAGAGCTAAACCAATAACAATTGGTGCTATATTACTATGTTTTTCATCCCTAGTTACACCTAATACAGCCAAAACAAAGACAAACGTTAAAATAATTTCAGTAATTAAAGCTCCTAACATTGTAATATCAGAACCAACTAAATCACCATAAGCATTAGCCCCTAATGTCTCAACACCTATTAAAGTTGTAGAATTAAAAATTAAATACAATAATCCACTAGCTACAACTGCGCCTAATACTTGAGCAATAATATAACCAATTAAAGTTTTAGTACTAATTCTTTTATCAATCCACATTGCGAAACTAACAGCAGGGTTAATATGGCACCCTGATACTTTCCCAATTGTATAAGCAATTGCCACAATTGAAAGCCCAAACGCTAATGAAGTAGCAATTAAATCAGCACCAGATAAAACAGCAACTCCACATCCGAATAAAACCAAAACACAAGTTCCTAAAAACTCGCAAAGATATTTCTTCATATCTCTCCATACTCCTTCCATTTTCATTTTAGCACATATTAAAACACTTGTAAACATTTTGTATAAATTTATTATATCATCAAAAAAGTAATTGACTTAATCAATCACTTTGTAAAATCACAAGAACTGCATTTAATTATCCCTTTTTTTTCAACAAGCATCTCACCACAGTCTGGGCATTTTTCTCCAATTGGTAAATCCCAATAAGCTGTTTTACATTTTGGATAATTACTGCATCCGTAGAAAACTTTACCCCGCTTACTTTTCTTTTCAATAATTTTAGAGCCACAGTTAGGACAATCGCAAACTTCAACAATTTCTCGTGGTTCTGATTTAATAAACTTGCATTTTGGATAATTACTACAAGCTGTAAATTCTCCATATTTTCCTTTACGAATAACTAATGGATTGCCACACTCTGGACAATCTTCACCTGTTTTTTCAGCTTCTTTTTTTGGCATTTCTTGAAAAGCATTTTTTACAGCAGGATCAAATTCATCGTAAAAATGTTTTAAAATTTCAACCCAATTAACATTGCCTTCAGCAATCTTATCTAAATCAGACTCCATAGAAGCTGTATATTCAACATTAATAAGATGGCTAAAACATTGTTGCAATTTATCTGTTATTTCTATACCAACTTCAGTTGGAACAAATTTTTTATCTACCAAATCAACATATTTACGTTTTTTTAAAATATCAACAGTAGTTGCATAAGTGCTAGGGCGACCAATTCCTAACTCTTCCATTTCTTTAATAAGCTTAGCCTCAGTATAACGAGACGGAGGTTTTGTAAAATGTTGCTCTTTCATAATATCTTCAGCTACAACAATATTTGACTTATAAGTATCAAACGGAGGTAATTCAGCATCCTTAATATCTTCATAATCTTTATAAACTTTTAAATAGCCGTCAAAAGTAATGATTTGCCCAGTTGTCTTAAATTGATAATTATTATTATCAAAAATAACTGTCGTATTTTCAGTCACCGCATTTTTCATTAAAGATGCTAAAGCACGATAATAAATCATGCGATATAATTTAAATTCATCATTTGATAAAAAAGGCTTAACACTTTCTGGCGTACGATTAATACTTGTTGGACGAATTGCTTCATGAGCATCCTGAACATTATCTTTAGATTTAGCTACTTTTACACTTCCAACGTATTCTTTACCATATTTTGCTTCAATAAATTTGTATGTACTACTAATAAATTCATTTGATAAACGAATAGAATCCGTACGCATATAGCTTATAAGACCAACAGTCTCATCAGCTAATTCAATACCTTCGTACAATTTTTGAGCTATTTGCATCGTCTTACGTGCATTAAAGCCTAATTTAGTTGATGCTTCTTGTTGTAAACTACTTGTAATAAAAGGTGGTTTTGATTGCTTATTTTTTTTCTTTTTATCAACACTTTCAATCTTAAAAGACTTAGATAATTTATCTAAAATGTCATTAGCTTGAATTTCATCTTTAATTTCAATATCTTTATGATTATATTGAAACATCTCTGCCTCAAAAGTTGGAAAAATACCAGTAATCGTCCAATATTCTTCACATTTAAATGCTTCAATTTCCCTTTCACGATCAACAATTAATTTTAAAGCAACTGATTGCACACGACCAGCACTGCTTCCATCGGTTTTAGATTGAATTAACTTACTTAAGCGAAAACCAATAATACGATCTAAGATTCGTCTTGTTTCTTGACTATTGACCAAATTTTTATCAATTTTACGAGCATGACCAAAAGCATTCACAACTGCATCTTTAGTAATTTCATTAAAAACAACTCTATCATAGTTATCTTCTTTAAGTCCTAAAACATCATATAAATGCCAAGAAATAGCTTCTCCTTCACGATCAGGGTCGGTAGCTAAATAAACACGATTGGCTTTTTTTACCTCTTTTTTTAATTCATTAATAACTGCTGTTTTACCTTTCATTGCAACATAATCAGGTTTAAAATTGTTTTCTATATCAACTCCAAAGCCATATTTTCCTTTAGTTGATAAATCTCTAATATGTCCTTTGGAAGACAATACTTTATATTCTTTACCCAAATACTTTTCAATTGGTTTTGTTTTACTTGGAGATTCGACAATTACTAAATTTTTTGACATAATTCACGTCCTTTTTTCTAATACTAATTTATACACTATAAAAATTTTTTTGTCAACTTCTATTTTATATATCTTTTATTATATATTATGTAGTTAATCATTTTATAACTTATATTTTTAATATTTTATAAAAAGAAATAAAATATTTTCTATTTTTGAATTTAATTTTGACACTTGTTTCCAAATGAATCAATTAAATGATTATCTTTATATATTCTAACAACCTCACAATTATTTGAGCAACCATTACATTCATATCCCTTTGTTTCAAATTTAATATTTTCAATATCTAAATTATATATTTTATTAGTAGCTTGACGATGCGCTAAAACAGCAACACCAATTGCACCCATTAAATGACTATTGTCATCTACAATTACATCTGCTTTTAAAATTTCATTAAAATACTTTCGCACTCCCTGATTTTTACTTACTCCTCCTTGAAAAATGATTGGTTTTTCTAATCTTTTTCCTTTACATAAATTATTTAAATAATTAAGTACTACACTACGACATAAACCGGCTATAATATCTTCCTTTTTATATCCTAATTGTGATTTGTGAACCAAATCTGATTCAGCAAAAACGGTACAACGAGCAGCAATTTTAACAGGGTTGTTACTATTTAAAGCCATTTTACCAAAATCATTAATATCAACACCAATACGTTTAGCTTGACTAGATAAAAAGGCCCCCGTTCCAGCAGCACACAAAGTATTCATAGCATAATCTGTGATTACACCATTATTAATTAAAATAATTTTTGAATCTTGACCACCTATTTCTAAAATCGTTCGTGCATCAGGATAATAAGTTAAAGTTCCTATCGCATGAGCAGTAATTTCATTTTTAACAACATTAGCACCTACCATTAATCCAATTAATTTACGTGCACTACCTGTTGTACCAATTCCCTTCAAAACATAATCATTTGGCACTCTAACAATCTTCAACGCTTTTTTGACAGCATCAACAGGCGACCCTGAAGTTTCAATATAACAAGAAGACAAAACCTTATTTTCTTCATCTAAAATTACTGCTTTGGTTGAGATAGAACCGATATCAATTCCTAAATAGCAATCTTTCATTTTTTCCTCATTTCTAACATATCACAAAACGCTTCTAAACGCGTTTCAAAACCCGTTTCGGAAGTATTCATGTCCATACTAAAGAAAAGAATAGGAACTTCATACTTACTAGCAATATCTTCAATAATTGGCATAATTAAAATTTCCGGTGTACAAAATGATGACTTAATATGAATAATACCATCATAATCATTTTCACATAAATATTTAGTATGATAAATATTATCTAGTGCATCAGCACCCATTCGATATTTTAATTTTAAATTTTTTAGAAATTTTTTAACTTTTCTTTTTTTCTCATACAATAAATATGAAACGTTTGTAAAACGTATTAGTGAAATGCCTTTATCATTTAATTTTTGCTCTAAATTATAGTTAGCATAAGGTTCCATAATTGTATATAACTCACCGATAATTCCCACTTTGATTTCTTGTTTAGGTTTAATAAGTTGCAAACTTTTAAATTTTTTTAAGTATTTTTGATAAATTTTTCTTAATTTAAAATAACTGTGGCAGCTTTTGAATTCATTAATCATTTTTTCTTCTAAATTGTTAAAACTACCTTTTTCTTTTTCATAACATCGATTTTTTCTTACATAACTTTCAATACTATCTAAATATTTTACCATTGTTTTCGCTATTAAATAATATTTTGGTAGTCTGTAATATCTAATATGTAAATTATAATCTTTAATCAATTTTTTTAATTTAATATGATTACCACCATTAATTAAATTAATCAATTTAAATTTATATCCTAAATCTTTTAAAATTTGACTTTGTAATTCATGATAATAACCATAGCGGCAACCTCCACCCATTTGAATTAATATATCACTACCACATTCCAATGATTCTATTAAAGTTCCTAATGTATATTTAAAAGGTGTACATACAAAATCTGGGCTATATTTACTACCTAACTCTAATGTTTTAGAAGTTATTTTAGGAGGATCTATTATTTCATCTTTTAAAACATTAGATAAAAAATAATGAACAATAAACCCATAATTTCCCATTAAAGGATAACTAATTTTCAAGCAGATCGACAAAACTTTCTATACGTGTTTCTAGCCCAGTTATTGATGTTGAATCATCAATAATTATATTAAGATATGGTTTATGAATTTTTCTGATAACTAATTCATTAACTAATGAATCTAAACCACATGGAAAAGTAGAAAAGAAAATGATGCCATCAATATTAGGGACAAAACTTATCGAACCAATTGCATCACGACTATATTTCCAATATAAATTTGGAGATAATTCTAAAGCTTTAACGTTAGCTTTTTGTTCATCAAAATAATTGCTATATAAAACATCAATTTGATTATCTTTCAAAATTTTTAAAATATTTCCTCCTAAATATTCATCATGAATGTTATATGCATGTGAAACAATTAAAACTTTTTTATGATTATTGCTAATAATTTGTTCTTGTTCAAATATTTTTTTTCTTAAATACTCTTGATGTCGTTTTAAAGCGTATTTATAAGCTTCAATAATTTCACACCGACTGAAACCTAATTCTTTACCAATCTTAAATGCACCATCTTTTAATGTATGATGATTGTCAATATTATAATTTAAAATTTTAATTGATGAAAAATGTAAAACATATTGATATATGGCCAAAAAATTGGTGCATGTTTGATTATAATCATCAAAACGATCAATCCTTGGAATAAGAATATAATCAACTTTATCTTCTAAATATTTAATATGCCCTAAATATATTTTCATACTTAAACACATTTCATCAGGTGATGATAAAAGTCCTAAATTAATAATCTCTTTATTTGTTTTAGGACTTATAATTGTTCTTACATTTAAACTATAAAAAAAACTATTCCAAAAAACACCATCATAATAATAAAAAATACCACGTGGAATACCGACTATTACTTTGTTCATTTTATCACCACTACATCTTATGTATAATAATCTATATATATGTCCATATTATTAATGGTGATAATATGGACAAACAAAAAATAAAGTGCGAAGTTTTTGATTGTAAACATTGTAATTGTGATGATTGCATATGTAATTTAAAAGAAATTGAAATTCGCAATTGCTCTAATGATGAAACAAAGGAAGCAACTATGTGCTCTAGTTATAAAAAAAGAAAGAAATAATCTTTCTTTTTTTATGCTCAATAGACAAAAAATCCCTTTTATGATATATTATATAATGTAAAGGAGGGATACAAATGCGAATAAAAGAGCTAACAAATGCCGAATTTATTGAATTTTCTGAACACTTCCCTGTATCGTCTCCATATCAAACTTCAGAATATGCCATGACAATGACTAAACAACAATATGATTCTTTCTACCTTGGAATGTATGATGATAAAAACACCTTAGTAGCCGCCTCTTTAATTATGGTGGAATTATTAGGTAAATTTCAATATGCTTATGCCCCTCGTGGTTTTTTACTTGATTATACTAATAGTGAATATGTTAAACAATTTACTAAGTTAGTAAAAAAATATCTAAAGAAAAAAAATATTATTGCTATTAAAATATCGCCATTAATAATTAAAAGCACATATACTAAAAAAGAAGGAATTATTAGTGATCCAAAATTTGATGACATATTCAAGCTTTTAAAAAAATTAAAATATTATCATTTAGGATATAATAATTATTTTGAAGCTATTAAACCGCGCTTTGAAGCAGTAATTGACTTAAATCGCAATACTAGCGTTATGTTTTCTAAAATACAAAAAAAGTACAGAACTAAAATTAGAACTAGTGATAAAACTGGTATTCGTATTTATCGTGGTGATGAAACTAATTTGCAATTATTGTATAAACAAATTGAAAAAAAATATTCACGTGATTTAAATTATTTAAAAGCTTTATACAATTATTACAAAAACCGAAATATGATTGATTTATATTTTGCACTACTAGATACAAAAAAATATTTAATACATATGCAATTTGAATATCAAAAACAAAGCATTGTCTGCACCAAATTAACTGATGAAATTTTTAAAAATCAAGGTAAAGCTAGTCAAAGCTTAATTACTCGTAAAAGTTTGGAAGATAATCGTTTAATATATTATAAAAAACAATTAATTCAAGCAACTAATCTACTTAAACAATATCCAAATGGTATTGTTGTAGCAAGTGCTATTATCGTTAAACATCAACGTCAAGCTTACTTATTTTTAGACGGTTATGATACTAATTATAAATCATTAAATGCTAAACATTTACTAATATGGAAGTTAATGGAAAAATATGCTTTAGAAGGTTATGAAAAATTTAATTTAGGCGGAATATCTAACCCTACTTTAAAAAATAATAAATACAAAGGTTTAAATGATTTTAAATTAGGCTTTGGATCAAAAGCTATTGAATATATTGGTGATTTAGAATTAATTACTAATTCAATTTTATATATGCTATATCGTAATAGCTCCCCAATTAGAAAAATAAAAAGAAAAAAAGAAAAAAGTTAATATTAAAAAGTCCACAAATAAGTGGACTTTTGTATGCACACAAAAAAAGCAAATAAATTGCTTTTTTTAATTATTTAATAATTTCAGAAATATTTCCTGAACCAACTGTTCTACCACCCTCACGAATTGAGAACTTAGTTCCGTTTTCAATTGCAATTGGAGCGATTAATTCAACAGTCATTTCAACGTTATCGCCAGGCATTACCATTTCAACACCTTCTGGTAATTCAATAACACCAGTTACGTCTGTAGTTCTGAAATAGAATTGAGGACGATAGTTGCTGAAGAATGGAGTATGACGTCCACCTTCTTCTTTACTTAAAACATATACTTGTGCTTTAAATTTAGTATGAGGTGTAACAGTACCAGGTTTAGCTAACACTTGTCCACGTTCAACTTCTTCACGAGCAATACCACGTAATAATACACCAGCATTATCTCCTGATTCAGCATAATCTAATTGTTTACGGAACATTTCAATTCCTGTAACAACTGTTTTCTTAGTTTCTCTTAAACCAACGATTTCAACTTCATCATTAAGTTTTAATTGTCCACGTTCAACACGTCCAGTAACAACTGTACCACGACCTGTAATTGTGAATACATCTTCAATTGGCATTAAGAATGGTTTATCAGTATCTCTTTCTGGAGTTTCAATCCAATTATCAACTGCATCCATTAAATCTAAGATTTTTTGTTCGTAAACAGGATCTCCTTCAAGAGCTTTTAAAGCAGAACCACGAATAATTGGAGTATTATCTCCGTCAAATCCATATTCGTTTAATAACTCACGGATTTCCATTTCAACCAAATCTAATAATTCCTCATCATCTACCATATCACATTTGTTCATGAATACTACCATACGAGGTACACCAACTTGACGTGATAATAAGATATGTTCACGAGTTTGAGCCATTGGTCCATCAGTAGCAGCGATAACCAAGATAGCTCCATCCATTTGAGCAGCACCAGTAATCATGTTTTTTACATAGTCGGCATGTCCTGGGCAGTCTACGTGTGCATAGTGTCTCTTATCTGTTTGATATTCAACGTGAGCAGTATTAATTGTAATTCCACGTTCTCTTTCTTCTGGTGCTTTATCGATATTTGCATAATCTACAAATTCAGCATATCCTTTTTTTGATAATACATTGGTAATAGCAGCTGTTAAAGTTGTTTTACCATGGTCTACGTGTCCAATTGTACCAATATTAACATGTGGTTTTGAACGATCGTATTTAGCTTTTGCCATATTAATTTCCTCCTTTATTTACATACATTTATATTATATCTAATTGTTTTTAAAATAGCAACAATTTTTTAGGTGAAACTAGTAAATTACTAGTTTCCACCATTCTTTTTAATTATTTCTTCTGAAATGTTCTTCGGAACTTCTTCATAATGGTCAAATACCATTGTAAATTGTCCACGTCCTTGTGTATTAGATCTTAAAGATGTAGCATATCCAAACATCTCTGAAAGTGGTACCATAGCATCAATTGCTAATGCATTGCCACGAGATTCTTGTCCCATTGGGCGTCCACGACGAGATGTGATATCTCCCATAACATTTCCTAAATATTCATCTGGAACAATAACTTGAACTTTCATAATTGGTTCCAATAATACTGGTTTACATTTATTTTTAGCTTCCTTAAGTGCTAAAGATGCTGCAACTTTGAAAGCCATTTCAGATGAGTCAACATCATGATATGAACCATCAAATAATGTAGCCTTAACATCTACCATTGGGTAACCAGCTAAAACACCAGTCTTTAAAGCATCTTGTAAACCTTTATCAGTAACTGGAATATATTCACGAGGAACAACTCCACCTACGATTGCATCAACAAATTCATATCCTTTATCTGGATTTGGTTCAAATTTAATCCAAACATGTCCATATTGACCACGCCCACCAGATTGTTTGATATACTTACCTTCACATTCTGCAGCTTGTGTAATCGTTTCACGGTAAGAAACTTGCGGTTGACCAATATTAGCTTCAACATTAAACTCTCTTCTCATACGATCAACAATGATATCTAAGTGTAACTCACCCATACCAGCAATAATCGTTTGACCTGTTTCAACATTTGTACTAGCTCTAAATGTTGGATCCTCTTCAGACAATTTTTGTAATGCTGTAGCCATTTTATCTTGATCCGCTTTTGATTTTGGTTCAACAGCTAACTCAATAACTGGTTCTGGGAATACCATTGACTCAAGTATACAAGGCTTCTTTTCATCGCATAAAGTATCACCAGTTGTTGTATTTTTTAATCCAACAGCTGCCGCAATATCTCCAGTCCAAACCTCAGCAATTTCACTACGATTATTAGCATGCATTAATAAAATACGTCCAATTCGTTCTTTACTATTTTTAGTTGCATTCAATACATAAGAACCACTTGATAAATGTCCAGAATAAACTCTAAAGAATGTTAAACGACCAACAAATGGATCTGTCATAACCTTAAATGCTAAAGCACTAAAAGGTTCTGAATCACTAGGATGTCTAACGATTGGGTCACCATCCATACTTACACCTTCAATTGCCTCAATATCAACTGGAGATGGTAAATAATCAATAACTGCATCAAGTGCTAACTTGACACCTGTATTACCTAAAGCAGTACCACATAATACCGGGAAGAATTCAACAGCAAGTGTTCCTTTACGAATTGCTTTTTTGATTAATTCAACGCTTATTTCTTCTCCCTCTAAATATTTTTCCATTAATTCATCATCGAATTCAGCAACTGCTTCAATTAATTCAGTTCTCTTAACTTCAACAATATCTTTTAATTCTTCTGGAATTTCAATAATTGTTGGTTCTTCTACTTGATTACCATCATAGTGATAAGCAGTACGAGTTATAAGATCGATAATTCCATTAAACTCATCTTCGGCACCAATAGGCCATTGAATAGGTTTGGCATTAACACCTAATCTACTATCAATAGTTGATAAACTATACTCAAAGTTAGCCCCCATCTTATCCATCTTATTACAGAAGAACATTCTAGGAACTTTGAATTCAGTTGCTTGACGCCAAACAGTTTCTGTTTGAGGTTCTACACCAGCTTGAGAATCTAGTAATGCAATAGCACCATCTAGTACACGAAGTGATCTTGATACTTCAACTGTAAAATCTACATGCCCTGGAGTATCAATAATATTTAAACGATGACCTTTCCAGTAAGCAGTTGTTGCAGCTGAAGTAATAGTAATACCACGTTCTTGTTCTTGTTCCATCCAGTCCATTTGAGAAGCACCATCATGTGTTTCACCAATTTTATGAATTTTACCAGTATGGAATAATACACGCTCAGTAAAAGTTGTTTTACCAGCATCAATATGAGCCATAATACCAAGATTACGGGTATTTTCTAAACTATATTCACGAGCCATACTTTAATTTCCTTTCTCTTAAAAATATTACCAACGGTAATGAGCAAATGCTTTGTTTGCCTCAGCCATTCTGTGAGTATCTTCACGTTTCTTAACAGCTGCTCCAACACCGTTAGATGCATCTATAATTTCATTAGCAAGATTTTCTGCCATTGAATGTCCACCACGTAATCTTGCATATTGAGTTAACCAGCGAAGTGCTAATGCTTGACTACGATCTCCTCTAACTTCAATTGGTACTTGATAGTTAGCTCCACCAACACGTCTTGACTTAACTTCTAATGCTGGTTTAATATTTTCCATAGCCTTAGCAAAAACTTCCATTGGATCTTGACTGGTTTTTTCTTTAACCATATCAAATGCTTGATATAAGATTTTTTGTGCTACACCTTTTTTTCCATCTAACATCAAACTATTAATTAATTTAGTAACTAATTTAGAGTTATATATTGGATCTGGCAACACGTCTCTTTTCACAGCACGTCTTTTACGCATATCTTTTCCTCCTTTACATGTATGTTTTTTTTATTATTTTTGTTTTGGTTTTTTAGTACCGTATTTTGAACGTCCTTGACGACGATTCTCAACACCAGCTGTATCTAATGTTCCACGGATGATGTGATAACGAACACCAATTAAGTCCTTAACACGTCCACCACGAATCATAACAACACTGTGCTCTTGTAAATTATGTCCTTCACCAGGAATATAAGCAGTAACTTCCATTCCATTGCTTAATCTAACACGGGCATATTTTCTTAAAGCTGAGTTTGGTTTTTTTGGTGTCATAGTACCAACACGAGTACAAACGCCACGTTTTTGTGGAGAATTTTGAACTGTTTGTTTTTTATCTTTGCTGTTAAATCCAATATTTAAAACTGGTGATTTACTCTTTTTAGTTTTACTTTTTCTGTTTTTTCTAACTAATTGATTTATAGTTGGCATAAACTTCTCCTTTCTTTACACACTACCAGGTGTTTCTTTTTCCTCTTAATTAAAGATTTGCCTAAGCAAATCTCCAAATTAAAACGCATTAATAATATAACACGTTTTGTCATTACTGTCAACAATTTTTTTATGGCTTTTATTACTTTTTTAAAAGTTATCGGAACTATTATAAAACATAGGCGCATAAACTTCTTTATTAAAAGTATGTATTTGATATAAGGCCACTAAAAACACGATTAATAATATTAAAAAATAACGTGTACAAGAATTTACATCCGACCTCATATAATCACTTCCTAAAATAAAAGCTTGTCTTCAATCTCTTCTTTAAAGCGATATAGTTTAGCAGGACGTCCATTGTTTCCAATACTTTTATCACCAGTTTCTTCGATCAAATCAGCTTTCAAAAATTTCTTTCGAAAATTTCTTCGATCTAAATCTTGTTTCAAAACTTGTTCATACATTTTTTGAATCTCCGGTAAAGTAAAGTCACTTGGAAACAATTTTTTCAACGTCATACTCTGTCTAATTTTATGTTTAATTATCTCAACTGATTCCATAATTATTGCAGAGTGATCATATCCCAATTTAGGAAGACGATCAATTGAAAATAAATTTAAACTTTCTTCATCTAATTCTAAAGTTTCAAGTGTCCTACTATCTGCAATACTCACAAAAGAAATACCAATTACACGCTTAGATGGATTACGGTCTAAAGCACTAAAAGCAAGTCCTTGTTCGAACTCTAACTTATTCAAGCCTAATTTTGAAGATACGCAATCATTAACTGCTTCCTCTAGTGTCATATCCTTTTCAACAATCATACTAGGTAAAACCCAATAACCTTTATATGGTTCTGTTTTTTTCCGCATTAATAAAATTTTAAATTCACCATCAATAATTGTAAGGATGCTAACTAAAGTTTCAATTTGCATAGTCTCTCTCTCCTTCGACAAGTAACATTATATAAAATATGTCACTAAATGTCAAATGTACTCAAACTATTAAACTTTAGCTAATTTATCTTCTACATATTTCAATAACTGAGTATATTTTTCCTCGTTTAAACAATTTTTGTCAAAACGCAACCCTAATTTATCTTTATCAGTTGCTAAAAAGAAACCACTCTTCCCCTTCTTAAACTTGGAAATTTCTTTCCATTCATAAGCAATTTTTTCATTATTTATCTTAGAATTAATACCTTTATCATCAGCATTGATATAATAAGTGCCATAAGCTTTAGACGTCTTACGGTCATTTCTAAGTAAATTAATAAAAACATATAGTTTAGTCGTTAACAATAAGAAGATGATTAAAATCATGAAATAGACAACAAACCCTAATAAAATTATTTTTGTATCAAATATATCTTCGGTAATTCCATACCAGGTAAAATAAACATAAAAGAGAACACCTAAACCTAAAAAAATTAAATTTGGTATACGTCGCATTCTATGCAATTTTGCTTTTAAATTATCCCTTGTCCAAGTATATTCTAAACTCATATTCATCCCTTACCTTTACTACTATAATTTTATCGAGAAATGTCTTTAAAGTCAATAAAAAAGGATAAATCGTTTATCCTTTTAAAATTTTTTTTAAAAATTTACCAGTATAACTCTCTTCAACCTCTGCTACACTTTCTGGTGTTCCTGTTGCAACAACTCTGCCACCACCGTCACCGCCTTCAGGTCCTAAATCAATAATGTAATCTGCAACCTTAATAACATCTAAATTATGTTCAATTACAATAACTGTATCACCATTATCAACAATTTTATTTAAAATAGTTAATAATTTTTGAATGTCATGAGAATGTAAACCAGTTGTTGGTTCATCTAAGATAAAGACACTTTGTCCTGTTGGCTTTTTTTGAAGTTCCTTGGCTAATTTAACTCTAGCTGCTTCACCACCTGATAACATGGTTGCGCTTTGACCTAATTTAACATAAGAAATACCAACATCGCACATCATTTGTAATTTATGCTTAATTTTAGGAACATTTTCAAAGAATTCCAAAGCTTCTTCTACACGCATTTCTAAAACATCATGTATATTTTTTCCCTTATATTTAATTTGTAAAGTTTCATTATTATAGCGTGTACCATGACAAACTTCACATGGAACATACACATCTGGCAAGAAATGCATTTCAATTTTTTTAACACCATCACCCCAACAAGCCTCACAGCGTCCACCTTTAACATTAAATGAGAATCGACCTTTATCATATCCACGTAATTTAGCTTCTTTTGTTTCTGTAAATAAATCCCTTATATCATCAAACACACCAACATAAGTAGCTGGATTACTTCTTGGAGTACGTCCGATTGGATCTTGTGAAATATTAACAACTTTATTAACTTGTTCTAAACCTTTAATTTCACGATATAATCCAGGTTTTTCTTTGGACTTATAGATAGCGTTAGACAATACTTTCTGTAAAATCCCATTAACCAAACTACTCTTTCCAGAGCCAGAAACACCAGTTACACAAATAAATTTTCCCAAAGGAAATTTAACATTAATATTTTTTAAATTATTCTCTTTAGCGCCTCTAATTTCAAGATATTTACCATTACCTTTACGACGTGATTTTGGAACTTCTATTTTTAGAGCACCAGTTAAATACTTCCCAGTGATACTCTCCTTACAAGCCATAATTTCTTGCGGTGTGCCGGCCGCTACAATATTGCCGCCGTGCAAACCAGCTCCAGGACCAATATCAACTAAATAATCAGCTACCATCATTGTATCCGTATCATGTTCAACTACAATTAATGTATTACCTAAATCGCGCATTTCTAGCAAAGAATTAATTAACCGTTCATTATCTCTTTGGTGCAAACCAATACTAGGTTCATCTAAAACATATAAAACACCGGTCAACCTTGAACCAATTTGTGTTGCTAAACGAATGCGTTGCGACTCGCCACCAGATAACGTTCCAGCTGTACGAGCTAAAGTCAAATACTCTAATCCAACGTTAATTAAAAAATTTAGACGTGATTGAATTTCCTTTAAAATCAACCGAGCAATTTCTTCCTGTTCTTTCGTTAGCTTTAAGTTGTTAATAAAGTGACTTAAATCCTTTATACTCATTAAAGTCATTTCATAAATATTTTTTTTATTAATCTTTACTGATAAAATATCTTTCGCTAAACGCGAACCATGGCAAGTTGGACACGGTAATTCAGCCATAAAATTTTCAATCCATTCCCGAACCCAACCACTTTTGGTTTCCATGTAACGTCGTTCAAAGTTAGATAAAATACCTTCAAAATAATCTTTCGCTTTACGCGTATTACCGTTTTTTGATACATAATTAAACTCTAACATCTCTGGTGAGCCATAATAAACAATATCTAATTCTTTACGAGTTAAATCTTTAATCGGTTTATCCATATCAATATGATAATAATTACACACTGTACTCAACTGTGTATATATAATGTTATTAACATCTTTAGTATTAATAGCTACAATTGCTCCTTGATTTAACGATAAATTCTTATTAGGAACAATTAAATCTTCGTCAATTTTGAGTTTAACGCCCAATCCTTTACAATCTGGACAAGCACCATAAGGGGCATTAAAAGAAAACATTCGCGGTTCTAATTCCGGTAAAGAAAAATCGCAATCTGGACAAGCATATTTCTCACTCATAACAAATTCTTCATTTCCCAAATCGATAACTACTTTACCATTTGATAATTTAGAAGCTAATTCAATTGCTTCATATAAGCGACTTCTAATTCCTTCTTTAATGATTAAACGGTCAATAACTACGTGAATACTATGTTTCTTATTTTTTTCCAAAACAATATCTTCTTCTAATTCATGTTCTTCATTATCAATTCGAACTCTAACAAATCCGTCTTTTTTTAAACTATCTAATAAATCTTTATGCGTTCCCTTTTCACCATAGACAACAGGGCTTAAAACTCTAATTTTAGTACCTTGAACTAAATTTAGAACTTGATTTGTCATCTCTTCAACACTTTGACTAGATATTGGCTTATTATGAATAGGACATATTGGAACACCAATACGTGCATATAATAATCTCAAATAGTCATATATCTCAGTTACCGTTCCAACTGTACTACGAGGATTTTTACTTGTGGTTTTTTGATCGATGCTGATTGAAGGACTTAAACCCTCAATCGAATCAACATCAGGTTTTTCGCTTCCTCCCAAAAATTGGCGGGCATAAGCACTCAAAGACTCAATATATCTTCTTTGCCCTTCCGCATAAATAGTATCAAATGCTAATGAGCTTTTCCCAGAACCTGAAACACCAGTCATAACAATTAGCTTGTTTTTAGGAAGTTCAATATCAACATTTTTTAAATTATTTTCGCGCGCACCCTTAACAATTATTTTATCCATAACATCACCTACTAATTAAAATTAACATCACAAGCAATAGTATACACTAAAAACATTCGTTCAACAATAAAAAACATTTGATAAAAACCAAATGTTATAAATTATTATTCTTATTCAAAAACATATTTTGACCTGAAACAGGCTTATTAATATTATTATTACTTTTTTTACTTAAGCCTTCATCACGAGTTAAACCAATTTTATGACTATTAATAGGTGCTTTAGAAACAAAATTTTGAGAAATGCCACCATGATTTTGCAAATCACTAATCTGCGCTCCAATAAGTTTCTTTTTTTCCTCTTCTTCTTTTTTACGCCTTTCTAAATCGCGACGATGTTTTTCCTCTAAACTTTTTAATTCATTCCCAGTTAAAACATATTCATTACGAGTTTCCCAATGAAGTTCAATTTTCCTCAAGCCATTCACCCTTAATAAAGCAATGGTTTTGATAAGAGCAATCGGTATTTGAAAAAGTAAATTTATATTTAGAAGCGACGTTTTCTGCCTCAATATAATCAGCAAAAATTTGGTTCAATTCATTTTCATAATCAGTTGAAGTTAATTGCCCATTTAAAATTTGTTCTTTATAATTCGCATCTTTAAAAATAGTATACTCACTTGTTTTAGTATTAACGCGAGCAAACGCAATATCATAATAAACTTCAATTACATTATTATTATCCAACCCTTTGGCATCATACGCATATTTCAAATCATAAAAATTTGTTGTTGAAGTACTTGGTTTATCACAATTACCATAGTAAATATAACGATGATTTAAACTATCGTATTTCCAAGTGCCAATATATGGAGTCATAGTATTAGTTGCTGGTACTGTAAAATCCGAATGTTCAAATTCTACGCTTTTAGTAAATAAATTATTCATACGCGCTTCAATGTATTTAGCATTAAAAGTTTTATGCATATCAGCACTAACACAGGCATCCGAACCATAGGTACCAGTATATTCAGCAATATTACCTTTATAAATATGGACAAAAGTGTTATAAATAATATCATTATTGCTCAAATCACCAACATTTAAAACTGAACGTTTATAATATGAATTAGTTGAGTGAAGATTATTACGCATAATTGGATAAGTCAAATTTTTAACGATATCACTTTCTAAAGTAATCTTCTCTAACTCATCTTTTGGTTCTTCTTTATCAGCGTTTGGGTCAACATAGGAAGAAGGTTGTTCGCGATTAAACCATTTATAAATTTTAGGTAAGAAAAAATATGAAACGCCAATTAAAATAATCGATACAATAATTATAATCACAGTTAAAGTATTTGACTCATCTTTTGCTTGTGGTAAAGATCTCATTTTAGGAACATTACCACCTTTATCAAATTTTTTATCTCTATTTAGTAAATCAGTTGCATCCTTTACACCTTTATCAGTACTTTTACTAATTTTAACACCACTCGAGTTTGGAGTAGCTTTAAAATTGTTATCTTTTTTATCTACTTTATCTGCTTTAAGTTCTTCTAAAAGTTCCGCTTTAAGTTCTTCCTTTAAACGGGCTCTTAATTCTTCTTCTGTTTCATGTTTATTATCCATTTTTATTCCTCCTATATAAACGCATCTCTCGTATATACTGAAACATTTGGTAATGTATAAATATTAAATACACCAGGTTTCATAACTTTAATAAAACCTAAGCCACAAACAACAATATCTTCTTTTTCTTTTGCCTCTACCTTATAACATTTTAAACTAGATAAATCGCATTTTTTAAAAATTCGTTTCACATTTAAATCATTAGAAAAATAAAGTGTAATATTATTAGGTTCAATATTTTCAATACACAAAATATTGTCAATAAAAATCTTTTGAGAATCTTTTAACTGATAAGTTATTGGTTTAAGTTCATTGCGTGGAACAACTTTTTTTAGCATCGATACATCAAGGTAATCTAAAATATTACCATATTCTAATAAACCAGGGGTATCAATTAAAGTTAAATTTTCATTTATTTTTATTTTTATTACATCAATTGTTGTTGAGGTTAAAAGGCTAGTAGTAATCATTGGAGTTTTATCTGTATAATTATAAATAATTTTATTAATTAGTGTTGATTTACCAGCATTCGTATATCCGACAACATAAACATTATTAGTTTTTTTATAAAAATATATTTTATCCATTAATTCATCAATATGAAAATTTTTTTTAGAACTACAAATAATAGTATCTACAATTTTATGTGATAAATTAGTAAAATAATTAATTAAACGTTTATCATAAACTGATAACGGAATGATATCTCTTTTAGTAAGTACTAACAAAATTTTATTATCTAAATTACCAATTAGCTTATCCAATGATTTGGGAATATTAAACAAATCAACTAGCAATACAACCAAATCATGAGAATTACTAACATCTCTAATAATAGGCATAAAATCATTATTAGTTTTCATAATTTTATGGTAATCATTATAATTTTTAATTCTAAAACATCTTTCACATAAGGCATTATCTATATTTTGAGTATATCCATCAAGGTTTAAATTTTGATTTTGTAAAACTGAACCACATCCTTGACATTTATTCATAATATCTACCTTTTGTAAATAAATTGTTATCTCTCAATTTCTTAACAATCTTTTTTTCCTTAATACGTCTTATCCAAGCAAAAGGATATTCTTTTGTACTTATTTGATCAACTAAAATTGTTGTGATTCCTACTCCATTACCACCAACAATATCATCTAAAACTGAATCGCCAATAATAGCAACCTCGCTAAAATTATAACCATAAATTTTAATAACAGATAAAAACTTATCAGGTTTTGGTTTTCTAGCACTTGCACAACAATCAACTTCTAATTCATCCTTAAAAGGGCTAACACGCATTCTTGGACTATTAGAAAAAATAACTAATTTAAAACCTTTTTCCTTTAATTCACTAAATAATTTTTTTACTTGCTCACTAGGTGTTTTTTCTGTGATGGGCGCCAAAGTGTTATCTAAATCAAATAATAAACACTTTATTCCACGGGATAACAGAGAATCATAATTAATTGTGTATATACTTTTTTGATAAATATCTGGAACATATTTCTCCATAGACATCTCCCCTTGTACTATTGTCATTTTATCACACCTCATCTTTTTTAGCAATTAGCATATATGAAAAAGAGAAAAAAAATATGTTTTTTCTCTCAAATTATTTTGTACAAAAAATGCTATTAGCAACTGGAAATTGTTGCATAATAGAATTAATAGAATTTTCAATTTGATTCATATTATCTTCATCATGATTTGATTTACGGTAAAAAACAATATCATATGGGCGAAAAATGACTTTAAAATCATTGCGATAATCTTTTAAATCATTACCACTACCTCTTTTATAACTCAAGTCCATAATAACATCAAGCCCATTTAAATTATTAGCTTTACCACTATTAACTGCCTCCATAAAAGCTTTATAACTCTTACAAATAATATTATTTAACCCCTTCTGTTTCAATGTGATCGTGAATTCACATTTAAAATGTTTATAATATTCATAAACTCGTTGATCTGGATGATACATCTCATTTTTCTGCATATTTTGATTTACTAAAATATTAAACTGAGTATAAAGTTCTTCACAATAATGTGCTAAAAAAGCAATCCCTTCTGGGGTCGGAATAATATTCGAATAATTAAAACTGTGATCAACTACTACTTCTTTTTCTGTGTACATAACATCCCTCTTTTACTTATTTTATTATATCATAAATTTTTTTAAAATATGTAATTTGTTTGACATCATCTTAAAAAGTGGTATAATATTTACCTCAATAGAAAGGGAGAAGCGCATGTTACAAAAATTGAACAAAGCCAAAGGACAATTTAAGTATCATTGGCAACAATTTGTAAATGAAGGATTAGAATGCTTTAAGGAATTTAAAAATCCGCAAACGCGTCATAAGCAAATTCCTAATATACTCACCGCCTCAAGACTTTTAGCGCCATTAGTTATTATCCCCGCTGCTTTAAGTGGTAATATTGTTTTAACCGGTGTTTTAGTTGCTAGTTTTGCATTAACTGATGCAGCTGATGGATATTTTGCACGAAAATACCACGCAACTAGTGAATTTGGTCGTAAACTCGATGCTCTAACAGATAAATTATTTGCAGCATCTTTATTAATACCACTATTAACAACTAATTATTTAATGATTATTTTATTAACATTGGAAGGTACAATTAGCATTATTAATGTCAAGGCGCAATTGGAAAATAATAAACCGCAAACCGAAATTATAGGAAAAATTAAAACAGCTTCTTTATCAGCAACAATTTTATTAAACTATATTAATATGTTAACATCACTTCCAGTAAACCTATTAAATACTTTTAATTGTATAACTATTATTCTTCAAGCAGCTTCATTAACGAAATATTCTTTTGTAAATAATTACAAAAATTCAGCAAAATCTTTAGTAAGTGAAACTCAAGTAGTATCTAGTGTTGAAGAAAATGATGATATTCAAGAACAAAAGCAATTATCAGTTGAAAAAGTTGAATCATCATTTCAAAATAGTACAGAACTTAGTACTACTGAACAAATAAGACAATTAGAAAATTTTAAAGAACAATTATTATATGTAGAAGATCCTGAGGTTAATAAACAAAAAACTTTAGACATATAAAAGCAATAGAGTAAAATCTATTGCTTTTTATATTCCTAAATTACCTGTAATAATATTTTTAAAATATCTTAAAAATAATTCTCCAATATTTGCACGGTTGACATCTTCCTTCACCGTTAAATCGACGGTTCTGATAACATCTTCGTCATTCATTATTGATAAAGTTCCAATGACATCACCAACTCGAATTTCATTCTTTAATTTATTATATTTTATTTCATAAGTAGGAGTAATGGCTTGGTCTGTTTTTTTATGAAGTATACTAATATCATCAATTGGAACTACATCAACTTTAGTTTTCTTAGCTTTTTCTAAAACGAGTGTATCTACCACTTTATCTTTGGAAAGTAATGTATCAAGACGATATTGTGCAAAAGCATAATCTAACAGGCTACTAGCTTCATCATTTCTAACCGTACTGCTAGGTTCTCCCATAACAACAGCTATTACCCTCATACCATCTTTTTTCATCGTTGCTGTTAAACAATATCCAGAATTACTAGTATAACCAGTTTTTAAACCATCGACGCCTGATTTAAAGCGAACTAATTTGTTTGTATTAACTAACCAGGTTTGACGTTCTGTCCCTTTTCGCAAATATGTTTCGTAAATTGAAGAATATTCCAAAATTTTATCATGAGCAACTAATTCTCGTGCAATAATAGCCATATCGTAAGCACTAGAATAATGATTCTCTTCATCTAGACCGTGACTATTTTGAAAATAAGTATCCTTAAGTCCTAATTCTCTTGCTTTATCATTCATCATTTTAACAAAATTAGCTTCACTTCCTCCGATAGCTTCAGCAAGTGCTACAACAGCATCATTACCACTAGCAATTGTTATTCCTTTTAATAAATCATCAACACTCATCTGCTCTCCAGTTTCAAGTAATATTTGCGACCCTCCCATGCTTGAAGCATTAGATGATGCCGTAATCATATCATCATACTTAATAATATCGTTATCTAATGCTTCCATGATAAGTAATAAACTCATCATTTTGGTCATTGATGCAGGTGCTAACTTTTCATGTGAATTATATTCGTATAAAACTTCACCCGTTTCTACTTCAATTAAAATGGCACTCTTCGCATTAGGTGTCAAAAGATTAGATTCTTTATCTTCTTCAGCTAAAACGCTAGACATAAAAATAAAAAGAGAAACTATTGTTAATAAAAACTTTTTCATCATTCACCTCACTTAAGTTTATGCCAATAAATATTAGTTAAAACAAAAAAAGAGTTAAAACTCTCTTCATAGCATTTATATTATCACTCATTTTCAATAATTTCATAATCTTTAAAATAATCTTCAAAAGTACCTTGACCTACTAAATAATTAAAATTATTATCATCAATGCTAATAGTAATAAATTGTCCCGTATTAATATCATTCTTAACATAAACTATAGAATCATCTTCTCCTATAATTTTAATTAAAAGATATTCTTCTTTAATGAGTTCTTCTTGATATTTTTCAACATCACTATTACTTAATTTAGCATAACTAATTATAAAAGCATCATAATTAATGTCAAAAACATAATCATATTCATCAGATATTCCTAGATTAAAAATAATATCCCGTCTACCAACAGTCGAATATAATGTTGGTATATCAATATTTGATAAAGTTATTTTTTCAACTGTTGAATAATCAATTAAGTCTAAATTTGTCGTCATTTTTATTAAATTTTTAGAAACGATTGGGAAGATAATTAAAAAGGCAGACAAAACAAACCACGTTATTGATATTTTTTTTACAGGCTTAATATTTGAAGTATAATTATTATTTAATTGTTCTCTGACTCTTTTTATAAGCAAAAATATATTAACAGTTAAAATGATTATTCCTAAAGCAAAAACAAATTTAAAAATTATGGGTATTATATAACCTTTACCCAAAATAGTTAAAAATCCAAAAATCACACTTAAAATAATAGTTATGAAAAAAGATCCAACAATAATCAAAATTGACGACATAGTTATATTTAGTATTGGCTTAATTTCATTAAAATTAATTTTTGTATTAAGTGATTTTCCACAATTTGGACATTTTATCGCTTCAATTGGAATTCGACAACCACATCTTTTACAATTCATATTATCTCCATTATTAACACATATTTTGAAATGTCATCATATGCATCAAAAAAGATGTTAAACATCTTTTCTTTCTTCATGAATTTGGGTTGTTTTTTCTTCAAACTTTGGAGGCACTGGTGGAATTGGCTTTACTCCACTACCTTCAAATGCCCTTAACACTTCAATTGGAAGCGCAAAAATAATAGTATTTGATTGATCCGAAGAAACATCATTAATAGTTGACAATGTACGTAAATGCAAAGCTCCTGGTATTTTTGACATTGTTTCAGCTGCTTTAGCTAAATTTTGTGAAGCTTCTACTTCGCCGGCGGCTTTTGTGATAACTGCCATCTTTTCTCTTTCTGCTTCTGCTGCTTTAGCAATTACACGTTTCATCTCTTCAGGTAAAGCAATGTCTTTCAATTCAACATTTTCCACTTTAATTCCCCATGGATCGGTTGCTTTATCAATAATTGAACAAATTTCTTCAGAAATCTTCTCTCTTTCACCTAAAAGTTCATCAAGCGATACAGACCCTACCGCATTACGCATTGTCGTTTGCGCTAATTGACTAACAGCATAATAATAGTTCTCAACAGCTAACATTGCCTTTGAGGCATCAAAAATTTTATAGTAAATAACAGCATTAATTCGAACAGAAACATTATCTCTAGTAATTGCTTCTTGTTCTGGAACATCTACTGCTTTCGTACGAATATCAATCTTACTATAACTATGAATAATTGGTAAAATAATATTCCAACCAGGATTCATAATTTTTGAAAATTTACCTAAAGTAAATTTAATACCCCTTTCATATTCATTAATTTGCTTAATAGATATTAATAATATAAAAATAATTACAATTAATACTACCCAAAATACACCCATATACACACACTCCTTCTATTTAAATTATATCATTTAAACTGATAAAAATATACATTTTATTTTATTTTAATTTAATATAATTCGTGGTATAATAACACTAGAATTGGAGGATTGTATAATGAATAAAAAAATTCGCATAAAAACAGGTAATGTTATTATAGCAGTTGGAATTTTAGTTGTAATTATTGTTGCCATAATTGGCATATTTAAGTGGAAAGAAAAACTAGATTATCAAAAAACAGATGAATATAAATTGTTATCAATCGGATATTCAGAAGAAGATACTAGCTTTTTAATTGACAATCTTGATAAAGACTATTTAGCACAAATAATAAAAGATAAAACTTTGGATGAAAATATTATCAAATTTTATAAACAAGAATATTTTTTAGAAAAAAATTTAGAAGATTATCTAAATTATGCTAAAGAACATGATGATTTAACTTTTTCGGAAGTTGTAGCCATCATTAATGTTGGAGCAGATAAAGATTGGTATGAAGATTCTAAAGAAACTGATACCACTAAAGGTAGTTCACTATTAGTTAATAAATTTAACAGTTTACCTGCTGATTATCAACCAAATTTAGTCAAAACAAGTAATTGGTATGCTTATCCAGATGCTGATGAGATGGATGAAGAAGCTTATTATGCTTATATTTCAATGTATAATGCAGCTAAAGAAGAAGGATTTAATATAGCAATGTATTCAACATACCGTCCTTATGATGAACAAGAAGAAATATATAACGATTATAAAGCAGCTTATGGTTCCGAATACGCAGATAGTTATGCTGCACGTCCTGGACATTCAGAACACCAAACCGGTCTTGTTGTTGATGTGTTAATAGATTCTAATTATACCCGTGAAAATTTTGATACCTCACCACAATTTGATTGGTTAATAAATAATTCATACAAATATGGATTTATATTAAGGTATCCTAAAGATAAAGAATATATAACGGGTTATAAATATGAATCTTGGCATTATCGCTATGTCGGTGTTGAAATTGCTACTTATATCTACGAACATAATATCACATTTGATGAATATTATGCATATTTTATAGGAGGTTAAATTATGAACAAAAAAAGAAGAAAAATGAAAAAGAAAATATTTAAAATTTTTATTGCTATCCTACTAATTATTATTGGAATAGTAACTCTTATAGTTATATATAATAAAAAAGAAAGTAAAAAAATTAATGTGAACATTGATGATAGTACCGAAATAAAAGAAAGCGAAGAAGAACAACTTATTTCAAAATTTAAAAGTTATGAAAATTATATTGATGATAATTTAGAAAAATATCTTTCTTATTATAACAATAATGAAATATCAATTCCACATACAATTATTATTGTCAATAACAACATTGAAGATAATGAATATACTAGTATTATGAAAGATATTATTGATCATAAAAATTTTATTGAAGAAAATTTAAATCGTTACTTAGCTTTTCAAAAAAAATATGAATCAACAGTCAATGAAGCTATAGCTATGGTTAATTTAAACATGGATAAAAAAAGCTATGAAGATTCAGTTTTAACTGATGTTACTAAGGGTGATTTAATATTAGTAAATAAATATTATCACTTAACAAGTGATTATGTTCCTGACTTAGTCACTGTTAGTTCTAAACATGGTACTGGAAGTTTACAAAAAGATACATACGATGCTTTTATTAAAATGTATAATGATGCGTATGAACAAGGACTATATTTATACGTAGCCTCACCTTATCGCAGTTATAATCGACAAAATCAACTATACACTAATTATGTAAAAGAGGACGGGCAAGAAAATGCCGATACATATTCAGCTCGACCAGGTTCATCAGAGCATCAAACAGGTTTAGCATTTGATTTGGCAACAGCTAATAATTATAGCATTAGTGCTTTTGAAAACACCAAAGAGTTTACTTGGGTTAAAGAAAATGCTCATAAATATGGTTTTATATTAAGATATCCTAAAGATAAAACTTATATCACTGGATATATTTATGAACCTTGGCATTATCGTTATGTTGGTGTTGATATTGCTACATATATATATGAAAATAACCTTACTTTTGAAGAGTACTATGCTATGAATATTAAATAAAGCAGATTCGATATTGAATCTGCTTTTTTCATTCAAAATAATTATTAAACTATCAACTCATTTTTAATTATCATAATTCCACAAACCTAATTTACCCTTAATATATATTGGACTGTCATATTTTTTTATATTTTCTAATTTCCAAGCATAATTTTGCACATGTCCGCTGTTTCCATAAACTAAAGGATTAATTTCTTTTAATCTCTTATCAAAATCTTCAGTAACTAAGATACAATCAGTTAATATTGCCTCTCCTATTATAGCTCCTTTAGTGTAAATTAAATTATAATCTTTAAACTTTTTAGCACTTTCTTTCTCCAATGACATTCCTGCATGAATCAATATTTTGCCACGATAATTAGTTTTCCAACTACGAAATTCATATTTTTTATATCCTTCAATAATTAAAGTAGCCCATGGTTCTTTAATTGTTAACACTTTTGCCATATTTTCACCTTATTTCAATATTGAAATAATTATAATATATTTTTAACTATCAATTCAAGTATATATAATCAAAATTTTAACAAAAAAACAGATAAAAGTTTTTATCTGTTTATAAAGCCACTACATTTACCACAATCATTATTTATTATTTGATTTTCTTCTGAACAAGTATATCTTGGTGTATAAGTATGATTATAAATGTGTCTATTTATTATATGGGTATGAATTGGGCATACATGTCCTTGCGTATTTATGATAGACTACTTTTTAATATATCTACATTTAGGATAATTAGAACATCCAATAAATTCTCCATATTTACCGTTTCGTTCAATTAATTGGTTACCACATTTTGGACATATCATATTATCTTCTAAGTTCTTATCATTATTAATTTTAAAGCGAATATTTTTTATGTGTTGACTTCTTAATTTTTTATCCTCAATATTACTATATATAACAATATTAGATAATTTTTTTAAATCATCATTAATAAGAACCTCATTATACTTTAAAATTTCGTCTTTTAGATAGTCAACTTGTGTAACTATATTATTACTCTTAACATCAACTTTTGCTTGGTTAGAAAAACATATAACTGAAATAAAACATTTGTCTTCTAATTTAAATAAATTTGATAAAGATTTTATATGTCCATAATTTTGATGAATAGGGTTTAAAAAATAACTTTTATGTTTTCCTAAATATTGACACCATTTATTATCGAATTCTTTTCCCTTTATTAAACCATAATAATTTTTCATTTCAATTACAAAAATGCCAAACTTTGATAAAACTAAATGATCAATTTGATGAGTACCTTTTTCATCTTCTATCATTATATCATTAAAAATGATATACTTATCTTTAGGTAATTTACGAAGTTCCAATTTTACCCAAAATTCACCCATAAATCCTCTAAATTTTGGATAATATATTTTCAATAAAACACATAATATTATCAAAATAATCGTTTGCAACAATAGATTTGGATTATTTAAATATGTATTTATAATACTTTTAATTATTTCCATAAAATCACATCCATAATAATTATATCACAACCCTAAAATAAATTATTAAAAGTAACTTTTATATTTATATTTTTATCTTCAAATATTTCTATTCTATCAACTAAATTAATGATTAATTCTCTATTAGGTTTTTCTATGGATAAAAACTCATCAATAAACTTCTCTATTTTTTTATGGTTCATTTCATTATTAGTTTGTTCATTAATATTACTAACTAATTCTATATATCTATCTTGTTTAATCTTTAATTCATTTTCTAACTTAATTTTAACTCTATTAAATTGTTCTTCAGCAATTATTTTATTTAATTTATCAAGATAGATGTTATCTAAATTACTATTAATGTTATTGATTTCATTTTCAAGTACCGATATCTCTTTCTTTATGCTTTGTTTATTATCATTATTTATATTTTCTAATATTTCTTCTTTAATTTTTCTTTTATCAATATAATTTAAACATAATTCTTTTAATGTATTTAAAATAATATTTTCTAATATATCATAATTATTGGAATGAGTTGTACATGCATGATATTTCATATGTGTTCGATAATAATTACATATTGTATAACATCTATTATCTTTTTTTCTTCTTGATGTAACAGATATCCTATGACCACAATCTCCACAATATAATAAACCATCTAATAAATGTGTTTCTTTTTTTTCGTTTCTTCCCACATTTTTAGGAATTCTTTTTTGAACTTCATAAAATATTTCTTTTTTAATAATAGCCTCATGAGTGTTTTCTACAACAATATAATTTTCAGGATTGTTTTTAATAATCTTTTTTACTTTATAATTAACTTTATTTCTTTTATTTTGGACTAAATCGCCAATATACATTCTATTAGTTAAAATATCTCTAATTGTCTTAGCATGCCATAATCCATAATTAAGATGATAATTATTTTTCCATTCAAAACTATAATATTCAGCTGGTGTCTTTACTTTCTCGTTTGTTAATCTTAAAGCTATTTTATAGCATGTTAACCCCTCTAAACACATATCAAATATTCTTCTAACAACAACTGCCTGTTCTTCAAATATTATTAATTTATTTTTATTATTAGGATCTTGTATATAACCAAATGGAGTTCTTCCTCCTACCCATTTGCCTTCTTTTTGTTTTGCCATTAAACTTGATTTAATTTTCTTAGAAATATCTTTTGCATACATATCATTCATTATTGCTTTAAAAGGAGCAATATCATTATTGGAAGTATCTAAATAAGTATCAATATTATCAGTAACTGCTATATATCTAACTCCATGAGTTGGAAAAAACTTTTCAATTAATTCTCCTGTACCAATATAATCTCGTCCTAAACGGGACATATCTTTGGTAATAACCATATTAATTTTGCCTTTTAAGATATCATCTATCATTCTCTTAAATTCTGGTCTATCAAAATTAGTACCACTATATCCATCGTCAATATAAATATCAACAAGTCTTAAATCATTTTCTTTCACATACTGTATTAATAAACTTTTTTGATTTATAATACTTTGACTTTCTGATACTTTATCATCATCTTCACGTGATAATCTAATATATAATCCAACATTAGAAAGTATATTTATCTCTTTATTCATTTAACATCACTTTCACGAGATAAATAAGTACTATTCAACAGCAGTACATTTTTACCCTGAAGCAAAATCATGTTTTTAAGATTTTTTGATATTTCTATTTTTAAAGTTTTAATTAATATGTCATTTATATTTGGACCAGAATCATTATATATAATATTTATCTTATATTTATTCATATTAATCACTATTAAATTTATGATAATACAAAATAAAAAAGACTATATAAGCCTTTCTTAATAACACCAAACCTTTATATTTTCCAATTATAAACAACATAAAATCACTACTAATAAAAAATGAAATTATACTATTAATTCCACTTTACTACATTTTATATTGTAACTAGATTTATAACAAGGATAATTTTCGGATACTTTTTTGGATACATAATTAAGTGTTAATTAATTTTTTATCAAAATAATAGATATCCCAATTTTAAATAATCTTTTTTAAGAAGTGGGATATAGTAATAACTTATATTTAAAGGATAAAATCAATATTTTTATTGATTTTGGGATATATTTTGCAAGTGCAAAATAAGTTTGGTACCGCGACTTTTGGCATAAAATAAGGCCAAAATAAGTATGATGGTACCATCATCTTATCCTGATAAAAAATACCTACAAAAATATAGGTTTTTTGGGATTTTATGTTAAATCATTTAAAACGCCAGATTCTAAATCACTAATATTATACAATGTTTCTAATTCATTAAATGTTTCCTCTAAATTATTTTTAGCATTATTCCAGCCTGTGCCATCAGTTATCCAAATAAATGTTACTCCGGTTATTTGTTTGACCTTTTGAGCAATCAATTCATAACTTCTTGCAGTTTCATTTAATTTAGAACCTTGACTAGCATAAAAATTTGTTTCAATAACATAAAGTTGCTCATCAGTTTTTATGACATAATCCCATCGTTTACTAGCTTGTTGCTTTCCTGATATTGACATTAAATCTATATTCCATTTTGTTTTAATATCTTTTGTATACATTTCTTTATAATAATTTTTATCTTTTATGTATCCCGCTTTTTTTATATAATCTTCAACTAAGTTTTCCATTAAATGACCACCACGATTTTTTCTACCATTTGAATCTAATCCTACTTCAACACCTAAAACATAATCATATAAATTATTTATAATATGATTTTGTAATAAATCAAATAGTCCGCTTTCTCGCATAAATTTAATATAATCATTTATAGAATAAACCATTTTATCAAACTTAAATAAATATTCATTTATTTCATCTTTAACAAATATTTCTCTTGAACGAACAGCTAATAAAAGAGGAATACATTCTAAAGTTTCAGGATATTTAATCAAAATATTTTGAAATTCTTCTTCAATATTTTGACTACCTATTAATGAATTCAAAATATTAAGTTCTACTTTTACTTTATCAACATTTTTATATATTTTTTTAAAGTCAACGTAATATGTATAATCTGATATACTGGTTTTAATTTTACTTAACCATTCGTTAAAATTTCTGTTCATTAAAAACCACCTTCTAAACATAGTTTATCAATTGTTTTCCAATCCATGTTTCTCATAAAATTTGCACAATAACTAGGGGATAATCTTTTAATTAATAAATTATACATCCCTAATCTTTTTATTCTTTTCCCTAATTTTGTATATTTTTTATTTTGCTCCGCTATCATTGCCATATATAAAATACAAAAGATTCTAAAAACCTCATCAGCATACTCATTATAATGTTCTACTAGTTTTTCTATATCTAAAATCACATCATCTTTAAATATAGAAGTAGTTTCATCATATAGTTTTATAAAATCATCATAAAGCATATTAGGATTAAATATTTGGGATAATTGATTTAAAGAAGTAAAATATTCTATATCTAACGGTGCTTTTTTAATTCCATTTTCATCTACTTCATATACACACCAATCATCAAATTTACCACGAGAAAATGTTAAATATTTATTATTTTTCAAATCAACTTTTATCACAAATTTCTTCCTTTCTCTTTATAGTTAGTTCTAAATATTCCTTTTTCTTTTCAATTCCAATATATTTTCTATTTAATCTACTAGCAACAATTCCAGTAGTACCACTACCATTAAACGGATCTAAAATTAAATCACCTTCATCAGTCGATGCTAAAATAATTTTTTCTAATAAAGCAATAGGTTTTTGAGTAGGATGTTTACCACACTTTTTTTCACTAGGTTTAGTTAAAGAAGTTTCCCAAACATCTTTCATTTGTTTATTGTTATTCATTTTCCTCATTAATTCATAGTTAAATTTATGTTTAGCCTTCTTTATATCTTTCTTTGCCCATAATATTGTTTCGGTTGAATGAACAAAAGCTCTACAACTAATATTTGGAGGAGGATTTAATTTTCTCCAAGTAATATTATTAATTATTTTAAATCCTTCTTCTTCAAGTGCCATACCAATTGAATATATATTATGCATTGTTCCGCTTATCCAAATAGTCCCATCATCTTTTAAAATTTCTTTACATAATCTAATCCATTTTTTATTAAATCTATGCTTTTCTTTAATATCTATTTTTTCATCCCATGCCCCTTTTCTTACGCTCACCATTTTACCTGCACTGCACGAAATACCATCACCAGACAAAAAATAAGGAGGATCAGCAAAAATCATATCAACACTTTTAGGCTCTATTTTTTTTAATATTGCTAATGAATCACCTTGAATAAGTTTAAAATTGTGATTCTCATAATAATATTTTAACCTATTCATATCAATACCTCCTTATATTAAATATACTAAAATTACTATTCAAATCCTCTTTTATTTTCAAAATTTGTTATTATAACTTCTTCAACTTTTTCTCTTTTTTTACCATTAGCATTAATATTTCTTTTAGCCTCTATAATGTGAATATTATATTCTTTATATAATTCATTAACTAAAGTTGTATTATGATTAGATAACATTACATAACATCCTCTTTTATCCAAATCCTTAAATACTTTTGCAAGTCTTTTTTGTTCTTCTTTATCAAAGCCATCTTCAGTATAACTATTAAAGGTAGTTGTATCAGAATCATATGGCGGATCAAAATATACAAAGTCCCCTTTTTTAGCGTCTTTTACAGCTTCTTCAAAATCAACTGATAATAATCTAATATTGTTGTAATTTAAAAATCCACATATAATTCCTAGATTTTGCCCTTCATAAGTATTAACTTTATTTTTCTTTCCAAATGGAACATTAAATTCATTTTTACTATTTACTCTATATAATCCATTAAAGCAAGCCTTATTAAGATAAATTGTTCTAGCAGCTCTTTTATAATCAGCTAACTTATTAAACTTCTTTTTATCCCTATCTAAATTTCTAATTTCATAATAATATTCCTCAGAATGCATAGTTTCATGATGATTCAATTCTTTACACATAGATTCAAACTTTTTAGCATCTTTAATACATTCATAAACATTCATAAGTTCTCTATTATAATCATTAATAACCGCATTTTTAGGAGATAATTCAAATAACAAAGCACCTCCACCAACAAATGGTTCATAATAAGTATTAAATTCATCAGGAACATATTGTTTTAATTTATCAATAATTTGTCTTTTCCCACCAGCCCATTTTACAAATGGTTTTCCTTTAATCATTTTGCTACCTCCTAATATCTTCTATAATAACATCTTTTATATTTTTATTATTTAATTTTATTAATATGCTTTTCATAAATTTGGCATCTTCAATAGTTCTAAACAATGTTCCATTATGTGATGCACACCATCTATTAAACTCATAATCATATACTTTAATCTCATATTTATTCTTTTTATAAATAACTATAACTTTGAACATTCATCTCACCATTTATAGTATATTTAAAATACGTTTTTTTATTTATAAAGGCCAAACATTCTTATAACACATTTTTGCAATTTTTTTTGTTCTATTAATTATATCTGATTCATCCCAAACCTTTTTTGTTGAATAATTTGTTAAAAATCTTTTCACAGTTAACAGATTAGATTTTTTATATTGCTCAACCTTTGTATCAAAATCAGCATTTGAAATTTTATTATTTCTATTTTCTGACAATGGTAATAAGTTCCCAATTTTTGCTATTTCATCATTCTCTTCATCATCACATTTTATATGTTCAATAGAAAATTTATTTAAATCATAGTCATTTTCTGTGTTGTAATATATCTCAATTTTTTTTAAAACGTAGAAAACGACTTTTTTATTTGAACTATTTTTAAATTTGACATTTTTTTTAGAATACCCAATATCACAAAAATAATTTTCAAAACTGTCATATGATATTTTATATTTAGATAACGAATTCAAAAATTCTTCATAAACTTTAGAATTAAATTCATTTTCCAATTTATGGGCATAATTACATATTATATTTTCTAAATTATTAGTTTTATTTTTAGCAAGAACAACATAAATAAAATAAAATGATTCTAAATATTTTATAATATCGTCTAATACGGTTTGACTAATCAACCCAGAATCAGCACAATTAAACAAAGAAAGAAGAACTGGTCTAATCTGTCTAATATTCATATCTTTAAAAAAAATTAATGCATTAATTACAGTTTTACTAAGAAATGGCAAAGTGGAATTCTTAGATGGATCACAAATAACAGAGTAATAATTCGATTTTTTTACTAAATCTAATAATAGGTCATCAACTTCTCCTTTATGACAATTTTCTTTTATTGCTTCAAATTCCCCTTTTTTTGATGATTTAATACCATACTTATGAATTATATAATGTGAAAAAAAGTTACTCATATTATCATTATATTCATTTACTAAATTGTTTACTATATTTTCCCATTGCTTTTTAGCTCCATCATTTTTTGAATTTTTCTTTTTTTTCTTATATTTAAATATATAGTTCTTAATCAATTCATGTTGTTCTAATGGTATCCCCCTTGCATTTAACACTTCAAATATTCTATAACCTACTGTTGCATTATCATCATATGGTGCAATTATTTCTACAACATTTACACTTAAAATTTTATTTTTTAATTCCAATAATTTTTTCATTTTATTAGTAGACGATAAATTCTCTAAATCTTGCATTAATCTATTGTAAAAAAATAAATAGGCATCTAAAACTTTTTTATTATATTTATCATTTTTTAGCCCACTATACTTGATTTTTTCTTGAATTCCATCATTGCTCAATTTAAGAAAAACACCATCAATAATAATAGATAAATAAGAATCTTCAATGCGAACTTTATTAATTTCTTCTCCATCTATATCTCCAACAATATATTTTTTATTAGACATAGCTTTTTTATCATCATTACACTCAAACATAATTTTTGAGATACTTAATAATAATAAATTAAAAGTAGTCAAACGTTGTTGCCCGTCAATAATGTTATAGTAATTCCTATTATCAGTGCTGTTTTCCTCTAATACGATACATCCCATGAAGTGATTTACACCATCTTCGTTAATAAATATATCTTCATACAATTGAGATAATTGCTCTTTTTCCCAAACATATTTTCTTTGATTTCTTGGAATATCATAAAATGAATTACGAGATAAAATTTCATTCACTGTTTTGGATACTGCTGTTAAATTCATACTACCTCCCTAAAAATTATATAATGATTAAATTATAGTAATTATTATACCACACAAAAAGACATTCTTCATCAAAATGCCTTCTATTTTGTACTTATTTTATCTCATTTTATTTGGTCTATCATAAATTATCACTCTTGTGGTACTTCATGATAAAAATCTTTTTGAACGCATTTATTAATCGTTGGTTCAATTACTTGTTCTGTTATTTCTCTGCCACAACCATTTTGTCTTCTATTCCAGCAATCTTGGTTAAACATATTAATCCCCCTTATCTAGTTTATCATATGTAATAGAACTAATTAAGGGTATGCTTATAACTAGATTGCTAAATTTTATCCTTTTAAACTACCACTATTATTAACAATTAAAGTGCTATATAAGAATAAAACGTCTTGATTATCAAAATTAACATAATCTAATATGTAATCACTAGTAATGTAACGATTATCAATAACCGTTATTTTAGAATAAAAAGGAATTAATAATGGTGTAATACTACTACCAAAAGAATCTCTAAAAATAACTAATTCACGGTTATTTGTACATGCGTCATTATATATTTCAATAAAAGCACTTGCACCATCTAAATAAACCTCATAAGCATCGTATCCATTTAATTTATCAAGATTATAGACAGTATGTAAAGATTCATTTTCTAAATATTTAACCTCAACCTTTTCAATAATGCTATTCGTTAAATAAGATAAAGTTTCGGGTTTACGATTTATAGCCGACTCACCATAATAAACTCCATAAAATTTATCATAAGTATTAATATCATAATCATAATGTTGATAATTAAAGTTTAATTTTTTATCTAAAGCCTGAATTACTTTATCAATTTTTTCTTGGCGCCAATGAGTATCTGTTTCATAATAATCAGATAACTCCATAATATCTCTAATATCAATATGTTCAACTTCAATGTTATCAATTACATCATATAAATAATCATAGTCTATTTGTAAGAAATTATCACTATTTAAATAATAATTTTTATCAGGAACAATCAGCATATATACCTTGTTATTAGGAGTAAGTAATTTCATTAACTTATCTGTCTTATTTACAAAGTTTTGAATAGAATCTTTATTAGTTGGGTATTCTGATTTAAAAATATAATTATTAGCTAGATAAATATTATTATTATCTAATTTATTTAAAATATTATAATTAAATTTGGCTTTAATACTTCTAAATTGATTTCTAAAGGGAAAATGATCAAGTAAATATTCATCTATCTTGGTAATATATTGATTATTTAATTCTACTTTAGGGAAATGTGCTAAAGATCTTCTTTCAACTGAACTTATATCCTCATCAGGAATTACAATATGTGCAATAGTAAAAAAGAATATATATATTAAAAACGAAAATACAATTATTTTATCTTTCATAAATCACCTAAAATCTAAAATATAAAAATGGGTTAAATGAAGCATCAATTAAAAAAGCTGTACATAAAGTAAGTAATACTATATATGTTATCGGCTCTAAACAATTTATTACTGATTTTACTTTAGTAGTTTTTAATTTGTTAATTAGTACTTTCATCAGTGGTGTTGCTCCAATAATGGCCAAGATAAATAAAACAAAATAACTTCTAAAATAATATAATGTTTCTACACCAACTAATGGAATATCATTAAGCATAAACATGTTTCTTAAATTATGGAAAATATCATTTAATGTTAATGAATTAAAAATCATAAAACTAATAATCACAATTACTGATGTATAAATGTATTTTAAGATATGAGTTCGATCAATAAATTTTTTTAAGAAAAACTTTTCAATTAATAATAAAATGCCAAAATATAGTCCCCATATAATAAAATTCCAACTAGCCCCGTGCCAAAAACCTGTTAAGAACCATACCACAAAGATATTACGAATAAATTTTAATTTACTAACACGATTACCGCCTAAAGGAATATAAACATAATCTCTAAACCAACTTGATAAAGATATATGCCATCTACGCCAAAAATCAGTAATAGAACTAGCAATTAACGGATAATTAAAGTTTTCTAAAAATCTAAATCCAAACATTAAGCCTAAACCAATTGCCATATCACTATAACCACTAAAATCAAAATAAATCTGTAATGTAAAAGCAATTGGACGCAACCATGAAGATAATAAAGTTTCTTCAACACATAATTCTGCAAACTCTCCTAAAATATTAGCTAATAAAACCTTTTTAGATAGACCAATAATAAATCTTTTAATGCCTTCACTCATTTTACTAAAATTAGTAGTTCGATTTTTTAAGGCATCACGTACATCAGCATAACGAACAATTGGCCCTGCTATTAACTGTGGAAATAAACTTATATAAGTCATAAATTCCATTAAACTATTAGCTGGTGGGTGTTTTTCATTATAAACATCAATAACATACCCCAGAGCTTGAAAAGTAAAGAAGCTAATCCCTATTGGCATTACAATACGCATAAATTCTATATCAAAACCGAATAGGCTATTAACATTTTCAATAAAGAAATCTGTATATTTAAATATTAGTAATTGTCCAACATTATATATGATAGCCAAAATTAACAATATTTTTGTTTTCTTCTTTATCATTAATTTACTAAAAACATAATTAATAACACAAGATAAAATTAAAACAATGATATATTTTGGTTCTCCTAAAAAATAAAAAAGTAAACTAAAGATTAATAAAACTAAATTTCTATATCTACTAGGAACAATAAAATAAACAATTAATAAGATTGGTAAAAAATAATATATAAAAGTTATACTTGAAAATAACATAAATTCACCTCAAAAAAAGAATCTTCACTGAAGATTCTATAAACGGTCGAAACCTGCTTCTAATACATCAGCACCATCAGTTGTCATAATTAGAATAATTAGGTCACCTTTACTTTTTACAATTACGTTTTCAGCTTCAACACAAATCCATTTTCTTGGATCAACACTATCTTTTATTTTATTTTTGATTGCTTCAACATCAGCGCCTTCATTTACTCTTACTAAAACTACTGAATGTGGAATTGAACCAACAGCTGATTCAGATGCCAAAGCTTCTTTATAATCAATATCAGAAGTTCCTAAATAATATTCAACATTCTCATCTGTTACTTCTACATTTGTTAACATCATTGGTCTTTGTTCTTCTGGAAGATCAGCATATACTTTAGTCATAATTTCTTCTAAAGTTCCTTCAACATTTTTTTCTTTTTCTTTACCACACCCAACTGTAATAAACAAAGCTGCAACAATCATTGTGCATAAGCCTAATCTCTTAAATAATTTCATCTTACCATCCTTCCGTGTACCATTATAACATATCAAAAATTTAAAGGCAATATCATTTTTTATAATATTTTATTCATTGATTATGCCTTATAAAATAAAGCTTACAAGTCATTATTGTACAAAAAAATGATTAACTAAAATCATTTTTTATTAAAACGGCATCTTCCCTTTTTTCAACTGTTTCATCATTTGTTTCATTTGTTCAAATTGTTTCAACAAACGGTTGACTTCTTCAACACTGCGAGCCGAACCAGCCGCAATTCTCTGTTTACGTGTTGCCTTTAAGCATTCTGGATGTCTTCTTTCATATGGGGTCATTGATAAGATGATTGCTTCAATATGAGCCATATCTTTAGGATCTACTTTAACATTACGTGCTTCTTTAGGAATACCCGGAATCATTTTAATTAAATTTTCTAGTGGTCCTAATTTCTTTATTTGCTTCAAAGTACTTAAAAAATCTTCTAAGTCAAATTTTCCTTCTTGCATTCTTTTAGCTGAACGCATTGCTTCATCTTGATCGATAACCTCTTCTGCTTTTTCAATCATCGTCATCAAATCGCCCATTCCAAGAATACGAGTTGCCATTCGATCCGGATGAAATTCATCTAAACCATCCATCTTTTCACTAATACCAATAAATTTAATTGGAACATTCGTTAAATGACGAATAGATAAAGCAGCTCCACCACGAGTATCACCATCTAATTTAGTTAAAATAGCCCCCGTAAGACTTAAACGGTTATTAAATCCCTCAATAACATTAATTGCATCTTGACCGGTCATACTATCAACAACAAGCATCACTTCGTCCGGATGAACAGTTTTTTGAATATTATCTAATTCATCCATTAATTCTTCATCGATATGTAGACGGCCTGCTGTATCGATTAAAACATAATTATATAAGTTTTCTTTAGCATACTTAATTGCATTTTGCGCAATTTCAACTGGATTACCTTTACCTTCCTCATAAACTGGAATATTTAATTCTTTACCCAATTGCTTTAATTGGTCAATTGCAGCAGGACGGTAAACATCACATGCTACTAACAATGGATTTTTTTTATATTTTTTACGAAGCAATTTAGCTAATTTACCAATAGTTGTTGTTTTACCACTCCCCTGTAAACCAACCAACATTAAAACAGTAGGATTACCTGCTGTACAAATATCAGCTTTTTCGCCACCTAAAAGTTCAACTAATTCATCTTTTAAAATTTTAACAAACATTTCACCTGGTTTTAATGATTTAGCTACTTCTTCACCCAACGCTTTTTCTTTAACATTATTAATAAACTCTTTAACAACTTTATAATTAACATCAGCTTCTAAAAGCGCTAAACGGATTTCACGTGTTACTTCACTAATATTTTCTTCAGTTATTTTTCCATAACCTTTGATTTTATTAACGGCATTTTGCAATCTGTCGCCTAAACTTTCAAACATTATTAATCACCTAGTTAGTATTATAACATGAAACATACTTTTTTGTCATTAGCTTGCATAGTTTTAATATCTTAAATCAAACTAATATAAGGGTGATATTTATAATTTACTTAATTATTCTTTTTTTAAAAATATTAGAAAATGCTTTAGCAACCCTTAGACTTATTATTCTTGCCAATAATAAGAAACTATTAGGAGCTATTCTCAATCTATTAATTTCTCTTATTTGGATTTTCTCTGCTTCCCTTGTTTTAATCAATATTGACAAAGATATATTTAAAATAATTGCTTTTGCTGTCGGTTCTTTTATTGGATCTTACGTTGGTTGCTTAATTGAAGAATCCCTAGCACTCGGCAATAATCTTATCATGTGTATAACTTCTAAAGAAAAAGAATCAATGATAAAAAAATTAGAAGCCTTAAATTATGAAGTAATTTTGATTGAAGGAAAAGACACTTTTGATGATAAAAATATTTTATTTATTATGACACCAAGAAAATCTAGGAAAAGACTAATTAACACCATTAAACGAATCGATAAAAAGGCCTCAGTCATCATTGAAAATGCTAACACCTATTCTAGTAAATAAGCTTTATCAGTAATAATATAATTAGCACCTTTTACTTTAGCTAAATCTTCTCTTGTATTAATAGTCCAAGCCATTTTAATTTTATCTGTTTTAATGTCATGGAAAGCATTTTTAGATAAACTTAAAAAATTGAAGACATCAATATTTTTATTTTTATTTAAAATATCACTTACAATTAAACCAACATTATACTTTCCATATTTAGCCATTTTATTAACTATATTGTAATTAAAACTACATAGAAATATATTTAAATAGCGATATTTATTTAGAATCTTTTTTATTTCTTTAATAGCAAATTCTTCTTCATCATCTGAAGCTTTAATATCTAACACAATTAATTTATCAGTCTTAATTTCTTTTAAAATATCCTCTAAACCACTAATGTATCGTGGTTTATCTTTTGTTCCTAAATTATCATTTATAACATTCTGATAAGTAGTGTTTTTTATAAATTGTCTAATTCCTAAATAACGATATGAGGAGTTGTGATGAACAACAAATTTATGGTCTTTAGTTAACCTTATATCTAATTCTACGCCTTTAATATATGTTTTATCTAAAACTTCAAAAACAGCTTCTTTGGTATTTTCACCATAAGAATGATTATCTAAAGCGCGATGTGCGATAAAATTCATATAATCACCTATTTAAGTATATAAAAAAAGATATAAAAATATCTTTTTTAATGTGTCCATCGAACTACAACATCGGCATTTGTACTGTATGGTTCTGGATTTGGTAAAGGCATCCTTACAATCATTGGTATTTTAAAAGCCCGTCCAAAAGCTACACAAGTACCTGATTGTAAACTTTTTTGTTTTTCCATAATTTCAGAACTCATATTCGGCAACATCTTTTTCAAATAGTCTAAATCACGTGGATGTGTCATTTTAAAAATTAAAAAACTTGAACATTGTGAAATAACTGTTTCAGATAATTCAACTGGTCTTTGCGAAATTAATAATAACAATAAGCCAAATTTTCGTCCTTCTTTAGCAATACGTTCAAAGATATTATATCCAAGTAAGAAATTATCACTATCGTTTTGAACATAACGGTGGGACTCTTCTAGAACAATGTGAAAAGGGATTGACGCCCTTTCATTTAAACGTTTAGTAAAATCAAATAATATCTTTGAGAAAATTTTAACAATAGTTTTAGCAATCCGATCATCAGCATCTTCCAAGTTAAAATTAATAATCTGAGCTTTACGACCATTAATAGTTACTAATGAAGCCACAAAATTTTCCATATTAATGTATTGTGGGTAACTAAAGAATTCCTTTGCTTCCCCTACCGCAATAGCATGTAAACGAACTTTTAAAGTAATCGCCTCATCATATAATCGCTCATTGCGTAATAAACCTTCTGATATAAGAGTAAATTGCAAAGCTTTTTCCATATCTTCTAAAGTAAAATAATGATCAGCAGTTGGCTCATATTTTTCTAATTCCTCATCAATAAAGGAAGTTATATACTGTGTAATCAAAATACTTTCAGTAAACTGACCTGCTGTATCAATTAAGAAACATTCTCTAAATTTTCGCACATACCCTAATCCTTGAACAGGTGCTTCCAAATTAAATTGTTCCGTTGAACAACTAGCTAAAATTGAAAAAATATCATTACGCTTGCTAGCTGCTGTTTGATTAGTGTACATAATATCCATAATTGCTTTAGCAATTAAATGGTTTTTATAACGTGTACAAATATCGCCATCAGTTGCAAAAACCCGGACTAACTTAAGCATTCTCTCAATAATCGGTAACTGAGAATGCTTCTCTGCATTTAATAATAGTGCAAAATCATCAAGAGTTAGTAGCCATAGTGGAATACGTAACATCTCTCCGCCTTCTTTTAATTGTAATTTATTAGTTGTATAAAACTTAAAATTATAATTAGGGTTAATTTGGTTTATCTTTTGAAAGGCATTATGATATTCCCCATAAGCATCGAAAATCATAAAATTTGATTTATATGGAACAAATTCTGGATTATAAAAAATACTTTGCAAATATCTAGCTACCCCATAAGATTTACCACTACCAGTATTACCAAAAATAGCCATATGATTACTTGATAATTCATTGATATCAACCATCACAGGCATATCATCATATAACGGACTCATTCCAAGCATTAATTTTCCATGTCCTTTTTCACCCATGATAATTTTCAATTCATCTTCATTAATAATTCTAGTAGTAGCTGTTAAATTAGGTTTACGAAGTACACCACCAATAAATTTATCTCCATTTAATTCCCCTAAGAAACGAATTTTAATTATTTCTGAAGAAACATCTTCTACTTCCCCTAAAATCTTCTTATCTTCATCTTCAAATACCACATGCATATTCATAATATTCATAATAACAGGTGCATCACTAGGTATTGATACATGAGCCACATTATCACTAATATACACTATTTTTCCAAACATTTTAATCTCCCCTTTAAAATATTTCTAAAATTTGTTCAAGTAATTGTTCATCTTTAACAATTTCTTTTAATTTATTTAATTTCATATCTATTTGTAAAATATGTTCATAATTTTCTAATTTTTTAATAATTGCACTTACTGTTTTATGTACTGCATTCTTGCTTATTTCATTGTTATCAGCGATTTCTTGCAAAGTCAGATTTTCAAAGTAATAATCTTCAAATATTTCTCTTTGCTTATCCGTCAATAACTCACCATAATAATCATAAAGTTTACAATAATATACTGTCTTATCCATTATAATAGCTCCATAATTCCCGAAATAAGTGTCAAGAGTGCAAATAATAAATAAATAAGGCTCATATGTTTATGTTTATAAATTTGTCGATTGTTCCAAGCCATTAAAAGCATAATGGCTGTTAAAATAAAATAGACAACTGTTAAAAATTCTCTATTAAAGAAAATTGTAATAATACCAAATATTACTAATAAAACAATTAAAAATAATTGTAAGTAAAGGCCTAAAACTTTAAAGTCTTTTTTTATTTCAATAATTTTTACATTATTCATCTTATCACATATCCTTAAATAAACCGTAGATATACTTTTCTATATCAAAAGTTCTTAAATCTTCTTCACGTTCTCCCATGCCAACAAACTTAACAGGGATATTCAAGGCTTCTTTAATAGCTAAAACTATTCCCCCCTTAGCTGTTCCATCTAATTTAGTTAAAACGATTCCCGTTATATTAGTAATTTTTTGAAATTCTTTAGCTTGACTAATACCATTTTGACCTGTGGTTGCATCAACAACTAACAAAGTCTCATGTGGTGCTTCTGGTAATATTTTACCAATAACTTTATTAATCTTTTCTAATTCATTCATCAAATTAGTCTTATTTTGTAAACGACCTGCTGTATCAATTAAAACCGCATCATAGTTTTCTTGAACAGCTCGCATCACACCATCATATATAACACTTGCTGGATCAGCATCTTCCTTATAAACAACAGGCGAATTAGTACGTTCTCCCCACTCTTTAATTTGTTCAATCGCTCCAGCTCTAAAAGTATCACCAGCAACTAATAAAGTCTTCTTTCCTTCTTTTTGAAGACGGTGAGCAATCTTACCTATTGTTGTAGTCTTGCCAACACCATTAACACCAACGAATAAAATCACTGTCGGGCCTGAGGATGCAAAGTTAATTTTATTAACCATAATACTATTATCAACATAAATGATAAACATTTCATCAACAATAATTTCCTTTAAATCTTCACTATTCTCAATATTTTCTTTTTTAACACGTCTTTTTAATCTATCAATAAAGTCCATTACAGTATTAACGCCAATATCAGCCATGATTAATATTTCTTCTAACTCTTCAAAATATTCCGGGCTAACTTTAGTATACTTCATACTTAATAAACTAATTTTAGAAACAAACTCTTTTCTTGTCTTTTCTAAACCTTTATCGTATATTTCAACCTCTTTTTGTTCTTTTTGGTTGTTTGTAAATATACTTTTAAATTTATCAAATAACCCCATGTAAACCTCCTTGTATGTTCCATTACCATTTTATCATAAATAACTAAAAAAAGAAAAGACATATTCTCTTTTCTTTGATATTTCTTAAGCCTCTTTGGGTTTTTGTTGCCATTAGTACTTTTATTTTTTAAATATAACCATCTTTATTTAATTGATGATATAGCAATTTTATATTTGTATTTTGTGCTAAATAAAAAACTAATAAGATAGTTTTTATACCTACCATCTAAATTTTTTATAATTTTATGATCTTTATATTTTAAATTATAATACTGCAATTAATATCAAAATCAAGACACCTAGACAAATACTAAAAAAAAAGGTATAATGATATAGTTGAATTTGAATCGGGAAAAGAAAGGAGAGAATTTTTTGAAATTTTTTGACGGTAGCGACACCAAAGTGTTCGCTTTAGGAGGTCTTGGTGAAGTTGGAAAAAATATGTATTGTATAATGACCAACAACGAAATTATTATTTTAGATGCTGGTATTATTTTCCCTTCCAATGAACTTCCAGGTATTGATTATATTATTCCTGATTTCACTTTTTTAAAGAAAAATGAAAAAAAGATTAAAGCTTTATTTATAACACATGGGCATGAAGATCATATTGGTGGTATTCCCTATTTATTACAAACGGTAAATATTCCAGCCATATATGCCCCAAATCAAGCAGTAGGACTTATTCGAAAAAAACTAGAAGATAGATCTATTCGCTATAATAATTTATATGTATATACGGAACAATCAAAAATTAAATTTAAAAGTATGAGTGTTGAATTTTTTAGAACTACACATTCTATTCCGGATTCACATGGCATCGTCGTTTATACACCAAATGGTACTATCGTTTCAACCGGCGACTTTAAATTCGACTTAACGCCAATTGGTCCAATGGCTAATTTACAAAAAATGGCAATGATAGGTGCTAAAGGCGTTACACTTTTACTTAGTGATAGTACTAATGCGTTAAATGAAGGTTTTAGCGCCAGTGAATCTAAAGTGGATGAAGCATTATCTGAAATCTTTTTAGAACATCATGGAAGAATTATTATAGCAACATTTGCTTCAAATATATATCGCTTAAAACATATTGTTGATACGTGCAAAAGAAATAATCGAAAAATTGCTATTTTTGGACGAAGCATGGAAAATAATATTGAAATATCATTAAATGAAGGTTACATCAAACACAAAGAAATATTTGTGACACCGGAAGAAGCTAATGCCCTAGATCCAAGTAAAGTATGTTTATTATGTACTGGATCACAAGGCGAACCGTTAGCTGCTTTATCAAGAATTGCTAGTGGCAGTCATAAACAAATCAAATTACAACAAGATGATTTAGTAGTTTTAAGTTCCTCAGCAATTCCAGGGAATGCATTAAGCATTGCTTCTATTATTAATAAATTATATTTACAAGGTGTTAAAGTCTATACTAATACATCTTTAAGTGATGTCCATACTTCAGGTCACGGTAGTCAAGAAGAATTAAAATTAATGTTGCGATTATTTAAACCTAAGTATTTTATGCCATTCCACGGTGAATATCGAATGTTAAAGCAACACGCTGATTTAGCTATTGAATGCGACATTCCAAAAGAAAACACTTTCATACTTAACAACGGTGATGTATTATCTCTTTATAAAGGAAAAATTAAAAGAGATGAAGCAGTTACAGCTGGTAATGTTTATATCGATGGAAATCGTATTGGTGAAATTGGTTCAGCAGTTATGAAAGATCGTAAAATAATGTCTAGCGACGGTATTGTTGTTGTTATCATGAATATTGACACTAATAATGGTAAATTGCTCGGAACACCAAACATTACAACTCGTGGCTTTGTTTTAATTCAAGAAAATATGGATTTAATTAAAGATTTGGAAAATTTAAGTGTTAAAGCGATAAATTCTAAAATAGGAAAGCATGTAAATTATCTTGAAATAAAAAGTGAAATAACTAATCAATTATCAAAATTTATAATAGAAAAAACAGGTCGAACACCAATTATTCTGCCTGTTATTATGGACATAAAAAAATAATCAAACATGATTATTTTTTTATTTTATCTACAATATTAGCAATTACAATTAATTGTCTATCACCATCTAAACAAGTTATTAAAGTTAATGTATTTACAGTATCGTCTCTTCTAATCTCCGCCTTCCCTGTTTTCATTATATAATATTTTTTGGTAACACAATACTTATAAATAATACCATGATATTCTAAATAAATATAATCACCTTCAGTTAATTTGTGCAAATTTTTAAAATAAGAAACCGTTGATGAGCCACTATGTCCGGCAATTATAACATTACCCTTTTTCTTTAATGGTGTATCACTAGCTTCTATAAATATTAATTCTTTATCAATATCACTGCGAACATCTTGACGATTATATAAAGGTCGTTCTAATGCTAAGCTAGGAATTTTTAAATAAGCTTCATATTTTTCTAAATCTTCAGTGGTAGTGTTATAAATACCTATACAACTTAAAGTGAAAATAATAGTTGATAATAAATATTTAGTAGCTTCGATAATCATTTATATACCTCACAATATTTATATATATTTGAATAAAAAAAGAATTTTTCATTGTATCTGGTACTTCAATTATTTTAGCTTCATTGTATAAATTGATTGTATTAGTCGTATTCTCATCAACCGTAAAAAGATAATCATCAATAAAGCTATAACCTTCTTTTCCCTGTTTTTGAACTAATTTATAATCACCAAACTCAAGTTCTAAATAAATTTCACCTAAATTATTTGTTTTAACATTTTGATAAAATTGATCATCTTTATAAATATCAAAAACAGCTCCTACTTCAACCTTATATTTACCACTACCATACCACTTTTTTAATGTAATATTACGCTTTAAGTTTACTTCAAAAGTTATTTTTCTTTCAAGAGATGTACTTGGCATATATAAATCTTGACCGCTTTCATGATAAAAGAAAATTTCTTTTTTATAACTATTTCCGTTTAAAGGTATTTCAATTACATTTTGCCCTATTTTAACATCTTCTAAAAATATATTTTCCTCTTTAAATTTTTCAAAACTTTCATAATCATTAAATACATATTTTTGATTATTATATTTTAACAACGCTTGATATTGAGTAATTAAAAATTCAATCTCTTCAATCTCTTCGCGATAATTATTTACCTCTGGTCCATATCGTTCATCAGAAAAATAAATATTAGCTTCTGGATCAATTGCTTTCCAAATCAAAAATTGTGTAATTCCGTACCACTTATCTGCCTCATGGCCTGGATATCCAAAGCCAAAATAACTTACCAATCTAATTCGTTCTAATGCTTCTGGGCTTACAGAAAACAAACTATTTAATTCATAATAACCTTCATACCCAACTTCTTGTTTTATCATAACAAATGGTTCTAAACAATAAACGAAATGATTATCTTCTTGCCTTTTTAAAAAGAATGGTAAACCAGACATTAAAACGGTTCCTTTCTCTTTGGTTATCCACATACCAGTCACTTTTTCATCATCATAATAAAAAGACGATTCTACATCATAGGCTTGAACTTCATTTAAACAAAATAAACAAATCAATAATAATAATATTCTTTTCATCTTTACCTCCTACTTTATTATTATTGATTAATAACTAATTTCCTTTAAATAAAAAAAGAAAACTTAAACTAGTTTTCTTTTTTCTTTCTTTTATTTAATAACTTACGTGCAAAATCAATAGCAGTCAAACCAATATATTGAAAGAATACAATAATAAAGGTTACTAAAATAGCATCAACCCAGGCTGGAGTTCTATCTAATCCACCGTGTGAAGTAATACCATATAAGTCTTTAATAGTGCAACTATCTAAAATAATAAAAATACATAAATAGAAAAATGGCAAACTAAATAAAATTTGAACCTTTTTAAATAATTTTCCTAGGTAAAAAGCAACAGTTGGAATAATTGTAAAAATTAAGAACAATGTCATCCAAATAACTGGTTTTACTTCTAAAATAATAGTCGGTATCAAAAAGAACAAAAATAGAAAAATAACTAAATCTAAAATAATGATGAATTTATATTTTTGTAATTTTTCAATTAAATAGTGTCCTACTTTACTAATAGGTGATTCTTTAACCTTAATTTCACATTTTTCCAACAACTCATCCTTATCTTCTTGTTCTTTAACTTCATTTTCTTCGTCAGTTATTAAAACATCTTCTTCCTTTTTATCATCAGTTAAATCGTTTTTTTCTTTATCTGCATCTATCGAAACGGTTTCATCAACTTCCGTCTCTTTTACTACTTCATCATCTTCTTTGTCATTTTCTGTTTTATCTTCTATTACTTTTTCATTATCTATTTCATTTTCTTTTTTTTCTTCAACAAATTCATCTTCTAACTCATCTAATATTGCTTTCATTTTGTCTTTATTGCTATCTTTCATACTATCACCTATTATTATATTATCATATTTTTTATAAAAAGTAATTACCCTAAAGACATTTTTTTCCTTTTTTTAATTTGAAATAATATAAAAGGCATATCTTAACTTGATATGCCTTTTTGCTATTTAACAACAATATTTACAAGCTTTTTAGGGACAACAATTACTTTAACGATTTCTTTGCCATCAGTAAAAACTTTAACATTTTCAATTTGCATAGCATAAGTCTTCATATCTTCTTCACTTGTATTCGCATCAACTTCAATTTTGCCACGTACTTTACCATTAACTTGAACAACCATCTCATAAGTACTTTCAATAGTCTTTGCCTCATCATAAATAGGCCAAGCTGAAGCATATAATGGTTCTCCTAATTGATTAATCTCATTAATCTCTTCGGTAATATGAGGAGCGATCGGATTTAATAAATGTACTAAGATACGTAAATCACCACGTGTAATACTATCATATTTTTCTAATTCATTTAACATAATCATTAATGAGGATACTGCCGTATTATACTTCATATTAGCAATATCGTTACCTACTTTTTTTATTGTTTGATGAACTAATGTTTCATTTGAATATCCATCTTTATCGTTCAATTTTTCCTGTAAACGCCAAATACGATCTAAAAATTTTTTACATCCTTTCAACCCATTAGTTGACCAAGAAGCATCCTTTTCGTAATCACCAATAAACATTTCATACGTACGTAAAGCATCAGCGCCCATTTCACTAATAATATCATCTGGATTAATAACATTACCTTTTGATTTACTCATTTTTTCACCATTAGAGCCCAAGATCATTCCATGTGATACTCGAATTTCTACTGGTTCTTTATTTGGTACTAAGCCAATATTATATAAAAATTGATTCCAAAAACGTGCGTATAATAAATGTCTAGTTGTATGTTCCATTCCTCCATTGTACCAATTAACTTTACCCCAATATTTTAAAGCTTCTTGTGAGACAAATTCTTTATCATTATGAGCATCCATATATCTTAAGAAGTACCAACTTGACCCAGCCCAGTTTGGCATTGTATCTGTTTCTCTTCTTCCCATTTTTCCACAACGTGGACAAGGAGCATTAACCCAAGATTCGATATTAGCCAAAGGTGACTCACCATCATCAGTTGGTTCATATTCTGCAACATCAGGTAACAATACTGGTAATTCTTCTTCTGGAACTGGCACCCAGCCACAATCTTCACAATAAATTAGAGGAATTGGTTCACCCCAAAATCTTTGACGAGAGAAAATCCAATCTTGTAAACGGTAATTAACTTTTTTCTTACCTAAATTATTCTCTTCTAACCAAGTAATAATTTTATTGATTGCCTCTTCTTTATTTAGACCATTTAAAATATCAGAGTTAATGTGTGTTCCATCGCCTTCCATAGCGCCTTCTTCTAAACAATAGGTAAATGTTTTTAAATGTAATTCATCCTTAACTTCTTTTTCAATATCATCTTTACCTACCCATTCAACCGTGAATTTTTCATCTTCATCTAACTGCTGTTCAAGCTTATGATTAGATTTTAACTTGAATAATAACCCTGTAGATTCAATATTAAAATATTTATCTTTATTATAAGCATAATAATGATGATTAATTTTAAATGTTTCGCGTACAAGCTCTAAATCATCATAACCAGTTTCCTCAGCTATTTCTCTTAAAGCACAAGTTAAAGCATCTTCACCGTTATGTCTTGTTCCACCAATAAATAAGCGTCCACCTAATTCGTGCCAATTAATAGTTAAATATTTATCATTTTTTTCATCATAAACAATAGCAACAATACTTTCTTTTTTTGTTTCATTAGGATTAGTAACACCAGTTACTTCTTCTAAAACTTGAATAATATCAATACCAAATTTACGAGCAAATTCATAATCGCGTTGATCATGAGCAGGTACTGCCATAATAGCACCAGTTCCATAACTCATCATAACATAATCACTAATCCAAATTTGTACATCGACACCATTTACTGGATTAATCGCGCTTATACCCTTTAAAGCTACTCCCGTTTTTTCTTTAACTAATTCAGTACGTTCAAACTCTGTTTTACTTTTAGCAAATTTTTGATACTCTCTAACTTCATCCATATTTTGAATCTTGTCTTTTAAAGTTTCTATTATTGGATGTTCCGGTGCTACAACCATAAATGTTACACCGTATAAAGTATCTGGTCTTGTTGTATATACCGTTAATAATTCACTAGTATCTTTAACTTTAAATTTAACTTCAGCACCCGTACTTTTACCAATCCAATTAATTTGTCCTAATTTAATACGGTCAGCAAATTTCGTATCATTTAAACCGGTTAATAAATCTTCAGCATAATCACTCATGCGTAACATCCATTGTTCCTTTTCCTTTTGAACAACTTTTGAACCACAGCGCTCACAAACGCCGCCACTTGAATCTTCATTAGATAACCCGGTTTTACAATTTGGACACCAATTAATATCTTTACGCGCTTTATAAGCCATTCCATGCTTATAAAATTGTAAAAACTGCCATTGTGTCCATTTATAATATTCTGGATCCGTTGTAGAAAATTCTCTACTCCAATCAAAAGAAATACCTAAATCTTTAATTTGTCCTTTAAATGTCTTGATATTTTCTTTTACTGCTTCTTTAGGATGAATATGATTTTTAATTGCATATTGTTCAGCAGGTGCTCCAAAAGCATCCCATCCCATTGGAAATAAAACATTATAGTTTTTCATCCTCATCATACGAGCATAAGCATCTAAAGCGGTATAACTACGCACATGTCCAACGTGTAATCCACTTCCTGACGGATATGGAAATTCTACTAAAATATAATATTTTTCTTTATCACTATTATTTTGTGCATAAAAAGTTTGATTTTCATCCCAATGTTTTTGCCACTTTTTTTCAATTTTCTTAAAATTATACATTTTTTCCCTCCTGTACTTTCTGATAATGTTTTCCTATCAATGAATAACAAATTAAAATTAACGGTATTAATAAAACAATACCAACACCGATAACAGCTAACATCCATAATAAGGTACTTTCAATAAAATCTTGCAATAAACAAACAATTGATACAACAGTAGATATAATAAAAGCATTAGTAATACCAATTACACGGACTAATTTTTTTACTGACAATCGTCCCAAATCTAATTTGTATTTTCGCTTTAATAAAGTTAATTCTGTACCTCTTTTCATATTTTCCAAAGCTTTATCTTTGCGAATTACAAACAATTCATAAAATAAATAAATAACCACTAGCATAATTAGCCAAACGATTAACTCCATAAATCCTCCTTATAATAAAAAAGTATTACGAATGAAGGGACGAATATTCGCGGTACCACCCTTCTTCATAATACTTTAATTATGCACTTTATTCTTTAACGCAGAAATACGACTTCAAGTAGCTCCAAAGCAAGTTCATAATTTAGTAGCAAAAGTTTGCACCGACCACTTTCTCTCTTAACCTACACCATTATTACTACTCTTCTTCATCGCCTTATGACCAATATTATATTACACTTGTCCCATATATTCAAGTAGTTTTATGAATAATTGAACATATTTTGTCTCTAAGCCATCTTTTCCACTGCCCATCTTACGAACAACAATTCTCTTACGACTTATCGGTAAATCACTAGTGAAAACATTATATAATTGCTCTTTCACTTTAGTAGGTATTGGTAAGTCACTAATAATGCCTTCGATATCTTCTAAGATAATTCTGATTGCATCGATTTCAATGTCTTTACCTTTACAGTTAATTGTTAATTGTTGCGTTGTTGGGACATCCTTAACTTCAACAATAAAATCTGGCCCTTCAACATCTGTTTCACATTCAACTTTAATATCACGGATAAAAGCACTTACCTCACTAGATTTCTTTGTATTTCTAAAACGAATTTTATAATTACGTTTATCCGGTATGATACCACTTTTTCCTTCTAATGGTCTAATAATAACCGTATAATTATTTGGTAAATAATTATAATCAATTAAAGTTAATAAATAATACCCTTTTAAATATAAATCACTAACGCCATCATCTTCATATAATTTATAATTATTACTTTGTCCTGGGAAAATATGAATTTCCATATCTTTTGGTGGATTTGTATCATTTAAATTTGAATTATTAGCCATTGGAATAATAGCACCAGCTTTTGCAAAAACCGGATAATCTTCATCTCTAAAGAACGATACATACTTGTGTCCACCTGGAAATTTTTTACCAGTTACAAAATCATACCATATTCCTTCTGGTAAAAAGAATTTTTGAATAACACGATTCATGACTAATTCTTTTTTAGTTGTAATAGGACAAATAAAGAATTGACTACCAAAATAATATTCATTACGATATAAACTATCATCATAAAGTTCAGGGTAACGATAATAAATCGGTTGAATTAATGGAATCCCATTTTTATAGTATTTATAAGCTTCGGAATATAAATATGGGATTAAACGATGTCTTAATTGTAGATAATCCTGAGCAATAGCATATGTTTTTTTATCCCATCGCCAAGGCTCACGCTTATAGAATCGTCCAACATCTGCACTTAATTTTAAAATTGGTGAAAATGTCCCTAATTGAATATAACGTTCATATAATTCATTATCTTCTGTTCCATAAAAATATCCACCAATATCATGACTCCACCATGTTACACCAATGTTAGTAGCTTTACCATTATAAAATGGTAAGGCCTTTAATGTTTTCCAACTTACGGTTGCTTTTCCAGCATATAACACCGGATAACGGTGAGCAGCAATCGAAGCACTATAACCATAAACCATTGGGCGCCTTTTATAATCACGCATCATATCATAAAAATGATAATGTTTTAAGAAAAATAATTCATCTACTCTTTCTCTGTTAAACCAATCAATCCAAAAGAAATCAATACCAAATGTATCTAATGGATGAATAAATACTTTCAAATAAACATCTAAAGTTTTAGCATCATAAACATTAAAAGGAATAACACCATTACTATCTGGTTGCAAATATTTACAAGCTTGTTCATAATAAGCATCGACAGGATAGAAGCCCTCTATTGGATTAACATTTAATCCAATACGAATTCCTTTAGAATGAAGATAATTGACTAACTTAGTCGGTTCAGGAAATAATTCACCATTAAAAGTAAAACCAGTTTTTAAATGTGTATCACCTGATTTAACACGTACATGCCAATCTTTATCAAGCATAACAACTGACATGGGAATTTTATGAAGTTCAAAATTATCTACTAGTTCAAGTAATTTATCTTCATCATAAGTATCATTACGACTCCACCAATTACCTAAAGCAAAACGTGGAATTAAAGCTGGATAACCAGTTAATAAGTAATAATCTTTTAAACACAATGAAAAATCAGTAAAATACATAAATAAATATATATCAATTTCTGGATTGGCACGTTGCAAACAATTACCACGCGCATTAAAAATTTTAGAATTAGAATCATCAATAGAAGCAAAACCATCTAAAGAATACAAGCCACGCATATTAAAACGAGCATCCTCTTCATTATTTTCTGTTGATTGTAAAATTGGTGCTTGATAATTACGAGCCTCTGGATGACCATAATACCAAACTTTATCAGTATTTAATAATTCAACTTTGAGATTAGATGTTTTACTAATACTATTTCCTTTGAAATGGGCATTCTTACTATACGTTAAAGCAAAATACTTTGTTTTGATTATTAACTCATTCTTTTTATCAGTGACAGTAAATTCTGGTTTGGGAAAATTTCTGCACATTACTAATTCCGTTGGGCTATCTTCAAAAACACCATTTTCACTGTATTCAAGACGAACTAGACGTTCCGTTAAAACCGTAATACGATATTTTTCACCCATAAAAACGCAAGCGGGATCAGCTTTAGCTTTACTTAAATCTAGGGCAAATTGATCTCCTAAATCATACATATTATCACCTTTCCTTTACAATTCTTCTATTTTCATAAAATTTGTGCTTTTAACTTTATCAAATGGATAGCCACCGGTAATAACAATCTTATCGCCAGGACTAGTAGAGATGAGTTTAAAAACAATTTTTTTAGATTCTTCAATAATTTTATCTAATGATGACAATTCATCTATTAAAACAGGGTTAACACCAAAATGCAATTGTAATGACTTAACTGTATCAATATTTGGACTAACCGCTAATATCGGACATGGAGGACGATATCTACTCATCTTTCTGGCTGTATAACCACTCATAGTAGGAGCAATAATACACCTACATTTTAATTTAATCGCACAATTACAAACATTATGTGCTAAAACAGTTGTAATATCATTACTATTATCATTTAAACGATTACTAAAATCAGAATAATCAACATCTTGTTCTGCTGTATTAATAATGCGCTCCATCATTTTTAACGTTTCAATTGGAAATTTACCAATAGTTGTTTCACTGCTTAATAAGACTGCATCTGCCCCATCTAAAACGGCATTAGCAACATCACTTACTTCAGCTCGCGTTGGGCGTGACGATGCTTCCATTGATGACAATAATTCTGTTGAAACAATACTAACAATGCCAGCTTCATGACATTTATTAATGATTTTCTTCTGAATCCCTGGTATTCGTTCTAACGGAACAGAAACTCCTAAATCGCCTCTAGCAATCATAATACCATCACTAACTCTAATAATCTCATCAAGATTATCTAAAGCCTCTTCTGTTTCAATTTTAGAAATGATTCCAATATGATCATTTTTTAAACGAATTAAAATATCATTAACAGCTAAAACATCTTCTTGACTAGATACATAAGAAAGCGCTAAAAAATCAACATTAAGTTTATGCGCAAAAAGAATATCATCTTCATCTTTTCTAGTTAAAAGAGGTCGTGAAATTTTTAAACCATCAACCATAACTGTTTGATTATCATTGATAAGGCCATCAGTTAGGACTTCACAAACTAAGCAATCTTCCTTAATATCAATTACTTCAAATAACATTAAGCCATCTTTAACTTTAATAATACTGTTGAATTTAACTTGTTTAATTAAACCACTATATGTAACGGAAAATTTAGTTGAATCACCAATTACATCATCCATATAAATCCTAATCTTATCACCTTTGCGAAAATAAGCTTGACCATTTAAGAAACTACCTGTTCTAATCTCCGGACCCACCAAGTCAATCATAATGGCAACACTTAAATCTAATTCTTGATTTAGTTCATTAATATTATGAACCACTTCCGTACAAAAATTATAACTTGCATGACTCATATTAATTCTAACTACATCAACACCATTATCCATCAATTTTTTTAATTGTTCTCTTTCCATGGTCGATGGGCCAATGGTTGCTACGACTTTTGTCTTATTCAACATACTATTCACCTATTATCCATTATACTACGTTTTTAAATAAAAAAAAAGATAATGATTACTCATTAACTTTTTTCATTCTCATTTTCTTATTTAATCCTGTTTTTTGTCTATATACCAAATAAATTACTAGTGTTAAAACTAATGCTACAGCTACTAAAATAATTACTCGGCTTTGTGTCTCACCATTTGGTTCTGGCACAATCGGTTGAATTCCATATTCATATCCAGCAAAAAATTCCCAACCTAGTGTTCCTATTTCTTGATTTTCGGTATTACTGTAATCTTTACTCATATTTGTCTTAACAACCAATTTTTTCGTTTCACCTGCTTCATACGTGCCAATCGGTATCAATCTTTGAAATGCAACACCATTTTCATCATATGCAGTACCATGCGCTGGCCCTTTATAAAATAACTCATCGTCAACATATATTTCCATTTCCAAACTATTAATTAACTCTTCAGCTAAAATACTTTGACTAATTAAGTTAACTCTTAGGTATAAATCATATTTATTTTCAGATTCATTTTTTATTTCTAGCTCATCCGTATAGACTTTACCAGGACTCATTCCATCATGTGCCATAAATGAATTATATTCAAATTTATCTACATCGTAATATAACTTTCCATTTTTTTCATTAAAATATAATTGACTCTCAGCCGCTTCTACCTCAATAATAAATAGAAACATAACTACAAATAATGTAATTAATTTCTTCATGACACATCCTCCTTATTACTCTTTATTATGCTCTTGTATATGACCAAGCCGCATCAGCTTGAATTGTTTCAACAGTTATTTTTAATGTATAAGTAGCCCCTGCATATCCAGTTTCTAAACTTGTACATACTGACTCTTGTCCATTAGCTGTTTTTTGAGTCTCACAGTGAATATCTTCACCTTCTAATAATTCAAAATTTTTATTAAATGTTACTGAACTAATAAAATCTGTACTAGCTTCACCAGTTGTTAAACTCTTATTGTAATAGTACCAACCGTCGGTTGCTTTAATCCAATTTGAACCTACCGTAAATTGTGCTACTTTTTGTCCATTTCTTACACCATCTAATCTTGAACCATCTGCTGCTGTCCATGTTTCTGTATACGTTGCTCTTGCTGCTACAGCAACACTACCATTATTGGTAACATTTACCTTTTTCTTTGTAGTTGTTCCTGGTGTCCAGTTATCTGGACTTTCAAATTCTTCTGTTATACTTGTTGAATATGTTCCTGATGTAAATTGGTTAGTAAATACTGCATTACTTGTATAATAAGCAATAGTTGTTCCAACTAACCCTACTAATGCTACTAATAAAATCGCAACTAAGGCTTTTTTATTTTTCATCTTTTTCTACTCCTTCCTTTACTTAATCATCTATTATGCTGCTGGTGTATGTTGCCATGCTGCATCTGATTGAATTGTCTCCACTGTTACTACTAATTTATATGTAGCTCCTGCATATCCTGTATTTAAACTTGTACAAGTTTTTTCTGTTCTATTTCCTTGTGTACTTTCTGTACATGTAATATCTGTTCCTTCTTCCAATTCAAAATCTGGATTAAATGTTACTGAACTTATAAAATCTGTACTTGTTTCTCCTGTTGTTAATACATCATTATAATAATAATATCCATCTGTAGCTTTTTCCCAATTTGATCCTACTGTAAATTGCGCTACTCTTTCACCATCTCTTACTCCATCTAATGTTGTTGAACCATCTGCAGCTGTCCATGTTTCTGTATATTTAGCTCTTGCTACTATTGAAACACTTCCATTATTTCTAACATTTACTTTCTTTGTTGTAGTTGTTCCTGGTGTCCAATTATCTGGACTTTCAAATTCTTCTGTTATACTTGTTCCATATGTTCCAGTTGTAAAATCATTATCAAATGACGCTTGACTTGTGTAGTATGCCCATGATCCGCCAACTACACCAATTAGCGCTACTAATGCTATTGCGACTAGTGCTTTTTTATTTTTCATACTTCCTTCTTCCTCCCTCTAAAGCAACTTCATCTTCTCTATCAACAGCTCTTATATTTGATAATAAGAACTCTGATACTAATATTAATACTATTACTACTATTATCCAAAAATGGGTATTTACATAATAGATATAATAGCCTATTATTGGTATATTAAAATCTAATGCTTTCCCTTTTATGGCTTGTAGTTCTACTTTTTCGGGATCTGTAAACTCATTCGCATCTCCCTTGGTTATATATTTTCCATTATCTATTCTAACTACTCTATGTGTTACATATTCTGCATCTCTCATTGTAAAGACGATTATATCATCTTCTTTAATGTCTAAATCTTTCTCAAAGTATATTACACTTCCTACTTTATATTTTGGTTCCATACTTCCTGATAATACTACTAATGGTCTATACCCTATTATCATTGGTAACAATATTAATATATATATTATGATAGCTACATAACAGATGGATGCCAAAATGTGTACTATTTTTCTTATTATCTCCATGTTACATTACTTCCTTCTATTACCGCTTCATATCCCCATACATATTCTGATGCATTATTATCAACTTGTAATACTTCATAATTAAAGTCTAAATGATATTCACTTGTCTCATCATATACATCATAATTCCTTACAACACTATCTAATATTGTTACACTCTCATCTGCATTTAATACTTTTTTATAATAATACCATCCTTCATGATACTCAAAATCATTAATGAATGCTTGCGTCCAATTCTTGGTTACTATCTCTTCTCCATTATATAAGTTATTAACTACATCTCCATTTTCATACCACATTTCGTTATATGTAAACCTTAGTAATACTCCTCCACTTCCTTCATTGCTGATTGTTAATTGTTTATCCAAAGTATTATCTTCATCCCACTCGGTTATAGGAAAGTATTCACTCATTTTGGTATTATAATTAGCTGTCGTAAATGTATTTTCTAAACTCTGTGTTGTATTATAATACGCTATTGTTCCTCCTATAGAAATCATTGGAAAGAGAAGAAATAGGAAGATAAGTGATTTATTTTTATTCATAATTTTCAAAACATTATGAAACTTTTCTTTATTCATCATTCTCCCCTCACTTCTCTTATGATATTCTCTAATCGTCCGTGCATTTGATAGAATGGTTTCTTCTCATAGTTGTTATTAAATGTTACTTCATAATTGTTTCCCAATTCAACTTGTAATGTTCCTCCATTACTCGTCATATCACCGGTTACACTATTTAAAGCATAATCTTGTGGTACTACTTCTCTTATACTATAAGTTCCTGGTGATAGATATATTTCTTTACATCTATTTTTCTCTAAAATTGCCCATGAGTCATAATCTAATCCTGTAATATGGAATAAGAATAATTTTTGTCCTTCACTTCCTGTTACCATATTACATAAATTCAATTTTGAGGCAATTGTTATTGTTTGATTTCGTTTATAATCCACTTCTGTATCAAGTGCATAATTACCATCAGCTAAAGCTCCTATTAATTCAATTTCGCTTGTTATTGTACTATTATCACTTTCCGTAACTATATATTCTTCATATATAGTTACACTTGTTTTTGGAGCTAGTGATGAAATCGTTGCTAATCTTGTTGATGATAAAGTGTATCCTTCACCTTCAACAAAACTTAATTTAGCATTATCACCTTTAATAACAATATTTTTAATTTCAAAGTTTTCATTATTTGTTACTGTAATTTTATATCTTACCGTCTCTCCTGGCCGATATGTATCTTTCTTATCTTCAATATCATATGTTAATCCTAATGTAAATTTTGTTGGATCTAAAGCCCATTCACCATATATTACAACATCTTCTTCTGGCATTATAAACGTTGGCTCTGAATACCAGCCTAAAAAACGATAACCATTTATAGTTGAAACTGGATTAGCAGCAATCGTTACCACTTCACCCGGTTTATAACTTACAGTTGCTGGCAATAAACTATCTGCATCATCAGGTAATGTCGTTCCTTCAAAAGCATAGCTTACATTATATTTTATCTCTTCAAAACTTCCCGTTATTGTTACATTAGAAGCTGGCATTGCAAAACCATTATCAGCATCAATTGTAACATCACTAGCCTTCCATCCCAAGAATTTATAACCATTGATGATATCGCCTGCTTTTAAATTATCTAACGTTACTCTCATTCCTTCATAGTACTCTTTTGTACTTGGTAATATATATCCATCAGGCACATCTCCACTTATTTGATAACTTACTGTATAAGTAGGAATAGGTGTAAAGGAACCTGTAAACGTTACCGTCTTATTTGGCATTGTGAAGCTTCCATTTGTTACTGTAACATCATTTGTCTTCCATCCAGAGAATGTATATCCTACTGCTTGACCATCTGCACTTACACCCACACTGCTTCCGGCCGCATATGAACCTGTTGTAGGTACTGTTGTAGCATTATCTGGTACATTACCAGTATATTTATATACTACATCATATAATGTAACAGTCTCAGCTTCATCAGTTCCAATCCACACATGAACGGTATTAGATAAGACGGTTATTAATCCTTCTGTTGCTGATGCAGTATTGTAAAAATCCATTCTTGTATCTTCCTTACTTAAATATGGTGTTTTAGTATTAATTCCTACCGTTAACATACATCCAGCCTGTAAATTAGATATTTCAAAAGTAACCGTATTGGTAGCTTCATCATATTTTAAGCCGTCTGTACCACCCACAACACTACCTGGGCACGCTGTTCCATCTTTTCTGCTTACAGCACCTATTGTTCCATCACTTGTCTTAACAAAACTTTCAAAAATTAAACCAGCAGGTAACTTATCTTCTACATAAATATATCCACTACCAATATCAGCTGTTACTGTATCACTTGATTGAATACCATGATAATCTTTTCCATCATAATAAACATTAATATAATAAGTTAATTTATCTCCTTCAAATACTTGTGTACTATTCTCTAATTCATCTGCTTTTGGATGATTTAGCGCTACAGTTATCAAAAGAACTACAACCAGAAGTAGACTTACTATTTTTACTTTTCTCACTTTTACATCTACCTCCTATCCTAATCCACTGCTATTACATATGGATTTTCTGATGTTCCATTTCCATAACTATATTCAATATCGTTTTTTAGAGAAATTACTGGGCGAATATATTCAGAAAAATGAAGCCATGTAGAGTTGCTTCCATCATAAACGCCAACTAAATCACCGCTAAGAGCATAGTGAGGAGTCATCTGCCAACTATTGACAGTTTGAATAAAAGAATTAGAATCTCCGCTATATATATATTCATCATGTGTTAACAAAGCAGAAGGATACGTCAACTTACCATTTCCTAAACTAGAACTAACTGTAAATGAATCTAATTGGCTTGAACATGATAAGTCCGGTTTCCCATCAATTTCTCTTTGATAACCACAAAAATCAACATCATCATCGTTTACGCTTCCTTCTCTCCAATAACCTAAATTACAAATACTTCGATCATTGCAATATATTGTATCTTCAATAAACTTTGTATAATTAGTCATATTATTTCTATACCAATTATCTACTACTGTTTTGGCATTTGAATTACTCGTGTTAGATTGATTACTCCATAACATTTCATTCAGTAAGTCTGTTATGTTTTTACCATTTGTTAGTGGTACACCTTGATAAGCAGAAAACTCTCCTCGATTATAAGAAGTCATAATATATAATGTTGAACAAGTAGTTGAAGTACTTCCACAAGTATAAGCATAAGCACGCCCACCAGCATTAGGGTTTTCCACCATATTACCAGTTACATAATTGGTTAATGTATATCTTTTAGTGTTTGCATTATAAGTATAACTCTTACCCATAGTTATATTATCAGTTGTTGAATAAGCATAAAAATCTGTGCTAAATGTACTACTAATTAACCACAATTCACTACATGTTGTACTTAAATGATCAGAACACATATACATATCTTCGTAATCGTCATAAGTATCATACCAATCTGCTAAATATACAGATTGGGTATCAGTTAATGTATAAGTACCATTTGCATTTTTAGTATATCCTTTTCCTAAGGTATAATATGTATCAGCACCATTTATACCTCCACCTCCATATAATGAGAAGTATACAGCTTGTGTACTAGTAGAATCTTCTAATATATAATTAATATTCGTACAAGTACCTGTTGCAGATGTACTAAAGCAAGTGTAATATCCTGGTAATTTGTCATAATTACTTTCCCATGTCATTTGAACTGGATTGACTAATGAATACTTACCATTTCTATATAAAATTAAAGTACTATAGTAGTAATTTGAACTAGTAACGCTAGTTTTTCTATTAACTGGAATATCAATATCTTTTCTTGGACGACTTCTAAATTTTACCTCTTCATACATTGCATTTGGATTATACATATATCCAACTTCAGTTAAATATGAAGCATCTCCAGACACATTATAATCAACATCATCATTATAATTCAAAATTCCATCACCATTAGTATCTATGACTGTATTAACACCTGTATTATTACATACACCATCGGTAGTTGGCTTACCATCATATATCAGTTTTACACCACCAGTATCAGTTGTTCTAATAATACGCCAACAAAATCCACCAAATAATACATGATTATTGTCGATATCCCCTCTAAAATAGTGTACTGGATAAGTATCATTTAAAGTTGATGCCACAGTATATACTCCTTTGCCATTTGTATCACTAGCACCTCTTTTAAAATTAATACCTGTTACCGAAGTAACATATTCACTTTTTATATTGTCAGGAACAGCTTGTCTTTCTATTGTTTTATATAATGTTAGTTTTTCATAGACATCGCCTTCCATTGTTTTATTAATTGCTAATTGTGTCCAAGTTCCTTTTATTTGAATATTATTATCTGGCATTATAAAGTTATCGTCATTAATCATTTGTACATCACTAACTACTTGCCATCCTTTAAATTCATAACCAGAACAACTTGGCTGTTCACTTGATAAAGTAACAGTATCAAAAGCATATTTAACTTCTGTTAAGTTAAAAGAAGCATTACAACCTTGCGGAGAATTTGCATCATAAATAACGTTATAACCCGAACGTAGAGAATTAACTTCAGTACTATTTATTGTTTTAGCTTCACTACTAGGCAGTTTTAAACTAGCTTCAGTTTTTGTACTTGTAGTATATAAACCTGGCTTCCTTAATTTATCACTTTGAACTTTTAAATTAATTGTCATTGATAGGCTATCACCGGATTTAAATTCACCAGATGGAATTGTCCAAGTAACTTTTTGAGAACCAGTTTCATTAGTTATCTTTATATTTCCCATTGATACTTTAATATCATTAGTAGTTACATTAAAATAATCACTATCAATATATTCACTTATTGTAAATTCTTCATAATCTTCGGGCATTAAAGAGGCTTTAATCAAACGATCCGCTAAACTTGAATATTCATTATATCCAATAACTTCATCAGTTACATCTGATAATTCAGAAATAGTGTTATTAATTCCTGAATAATATGGTACACCATAAACTGTTGCATATGGATGTTCAACTTTAAATAAAGCATATTCAGATTTTTGATTTGGTGTAGAAACATTTGGTGCACCGTCAGTTACAAAAACTACTACTAATTCTCGTCCGCTAACTTCTCGATAATCAGATAGCATACTTCTTAAATTTACAAAAGCACTATAATAGTTAGTATCACCTATTGCTTCAAGTGAGTCAATAGAATTAATTAAAGACTCTTCATCATTTGTCAATTCATTTAAAATAGTAGAATCAGAAGAGAATCTAATAAGACCTATTTTATTATTAATATTCTTTTCTAAAATGGTAGGAATAGTTGTTTTTAGTGCTTCTTTAAGCGTATCAATTCTTGTTCCTTCCATGCTAGCTGATGTGTCAAGTATGAAAACTATATCTTTTTCAAATCCTTCAGTTTCAGCTATTGTTTTAATATCAAATTCTAAAGAGGCTGTATCAGCTGCTGTCCAATTTACGATCTTAGTTATTTGATAGCTGCCTCCTTCTTGTCCTTCATATCCAGGTGATTGTAAAACAATTTTTTTCATTTCACCTAATTCATTGGTTAAATTAGTAATACTCGTAAAAACATTGCTTAGTAAACCACCTAAATTAAACGCAAAAAAACACACTATAATAAGGGCTATTACGGCAATATTCTTTAAGTTTACTTTTTTATTAATCTTTTGTATTTTTTCTTTTATTTTGGATAAAATATTATTGAACATGTTATCACTACCCTTTACTACTATAAAGATAATATCACACTTTATAGGATATTTGCAAGTATCTTATTTTATTTTGTCATAAAATGTATTCTTATTAGTGAAGTGATTATATGATTAAGATTAATATTGAGGAACTGTTGAAAAGCAGGAAAAGGTCGAAATATTATCTAAAAAAGCACATGAATATTACATCAAGGAATTTAAACCGCATCATAAATGGAGAAACAACTTCTATTTCATTTAGATATATTGAAGACTTTTGCACTTTATTAGATTGCACACCAGGAGAACTAATTAGTCTAGTTAAAGACGATGATTATTTTGACATCTAAATAAGGTACAAAAAAGAGAATGAAAATTCATTCTCTTTTTTCATTAAATTAATAAAAAAGTTAATGACTACTCATTAACTTTTCTCATTCTACTTTTTTTAACTCCATATTTCTTTCGATATATAAGTACGACTAATAGAGCTAATACAATTGCTATAATTGTTAAAATAATAACTTTATATTGAAAGCCGCCATTTGGTCTAGCTACAATTGGTTGAATACCATTTTCATATCCGGCAAAAAATTCCCATTCTAATGATCCGATATTTGTATTTTCAGTATTGGCATATTCATCTTTAATTTTTGTCTTTAAAACCAACTCTCTACTTTCTCCTGCTTTATAATTACCTAGTGGAATAAGTTTTTGATAAGCTACTCCATTTTCATCATAAGCAGTACCAGTAGCATCTCCTTCATATACTAATTCATCATCAACATATATTTCCATATACATATTTTCTACTAATTCTTCAGATAATAAATCTTGTTCAACCAAGTTAACTCTCAAATATAAATCATAAACATTTTGAGATTCATTTTTTATTTCCAATTCGTCCGTATAAACTTTTCCTGGACTCATTTCATCATGTGTCATAAAAGCATCGCCATCAAATGCTTTCATATCATAATACAAATGACCTTTTTCTTCATCAAAATATAATTTATTATCAATAGCTTCAACATTCATAATTAACATACTAAGCATTACTATGGTTACAATTAATTTTTTCATGACACATCCTCCTTATTACTCTTTATTATGCTCTTGTATATTTCCAAGCAGCATCAGCTTGAATTGTTTCAATAGTTACAACTAAAGTATACGTAGCTCCTGCATAACCTGTATCTAAACTTGTACATACAGATTCTTGACCAGTTGCTGTTGTATTGGTTTCACAATGAATATCTACACCCTCTTGTAATTCAAAATTTTTATCAAAAGTTACTGAACTAATAAAATCTTGACTTTCTTCTGGTGCGGTTAAAGTATCTTCATAGTAATACCAACCATCTGTAGCTTTAATCCATTTTGATCCTACTGTAAATTGCGCTACTCTTCTTCCATTTCTTTCAAGTGATAATTGCGTACCATTGCTAGATACCCACTTTTCTGTATATTTAGCACGTGTTACAATTGGTACGCTTCCTCTATTTGCAACATTAATTTTCTTTTTTGTGGTTGTACCTGGCGTCCAGTTATCTGGACTTTCAAATTCTTCTGTTATACTTGTTGAATATGTTCCGGTTGTAAATTCTCCTGTAAATTTTGTATTACTAGTATAGTATGCCCATGATCCGCCAACTACACCAATTAGCGCTACTAATGCTATAGCGACTAGTGCTTTTTTATTTTTCATACTTCCTTCTTCCTCCCTCTAAAGCAACTTCATCTTCTCTATCAACAGCTCTTATATTTGATAATAAGAACTCTGATACTAATATTAATACTATTACTACTATTATCCAAAAATGGGTATTTACATAATAGATATAATAGCCTATTATTGGTATATTAAAATCTAATGCTTTCCCTTTTATGGCTTGTAGTTCTACTTTTTCGGGATCTGTAAACTCATTCGCATCTCCCTTGGTTATATATTTTCCATTATCTATTCTAACTACTCTATGTGTTACATATTCTGCATCTCTCATTGTAAAGACGATTATATCATCTTCTTTAATGTCTAAATCTTTCTCAAAGTATATTACACTTCCTACTTTATATTTTGGTTCCATACTTCCTGATAATACTACTAATGGTCTATACCCTATTATCATTGGTAACAATATTAATATATATATTATGATAGCTACATAACAGATGGATGCCAAAATGTGTACTATTTTTCTTATTATCTCCATGTTACATTACTTCCTTCTATTACCGCTTCATATCCCCATACATATTCTGATGCATTATTATCAACTTGTAATACTTCATAATTAAAGTCTAAATGATATTCACTTGTCTCATCATATACATCATAATTCCTTACAACACTATCTAATATTGTTACACTCTCATCTGCATTTAATACTTTTTTATAATAATACCATCCTTCATGATACTCAAAATCATTAATGAATGCTTGCGTCCAATTCTTGGTTACTATCTCTTCTCCATTATATAAGTTATTAACTACATCTCCATTTTCATACCACATTTCGTTATATGTAAACCTTAGTAATACTCCTCCACTTCCTTCATTGCTGATTGTTAATTGTTTATCCAAAGTATTATCTTCATCCCACTCGGTTATAGGAAAGTATTCACTCATTTTGGTATTATAATTAGCTGTCGTAAATGTATTTTCTAAACTCTGTGTTGTATTATAATACGCTATTGTTCCTCCTATAGAAATCATTGGAAAGAGAAGAAATAGGAAGATAAGTGATTTATTTTTATTCATAATTTTCAAAACATTATGAAACTTTTCTTTATTCATCATTCTCCCCTCACTTCTCTTATGATATTCTCTAATCGTCCGTGCATTTGATAGAATGGTTTCTTCTCATAGTTGTTATTAAATGTTACTTCATAATTGTTTCCCAATTCAACTTGTAATGTTCCTCCATTACTCGTCATATCACCGGTTACACTATTTAAAGCATAATCTTGTGGTACTACTTCTCTTATACTATAAGTTCCTGGTGATAGATATATTTCTTTACATCTATTTTTCTCTAAAATTGCCCATGAGTCATAATCTAATCCTGTAATATGGAATAAGAATAATTTTTGTCCTTCACTTCCTGTTACCATATTACATAAATTCAATTTTGAGGCAATTGTTATTGTTTGATTTCGTTTATAATCCACTTCTGTATCAAGTGCATAATTACCATCAGCTAAAGCTCCTATTAATTCAATTTCGCTTGTTATTGTACTATTATCACTTTCCGTAACTATATATTCTTCATATACCGTTACTGACTCTTTAGCTGGTATTGTATCTATTTTAGCTAATCTTGTTGATGATAATGTATATCCTTCTCCCTCAACAAAACTCATCTTGGTTGTATGTCCTTGAATAACTACATCATTAATTGGATATGTTTCATTATTTGTTACTGTTATTTTATATCTTACCGTTTCTCCTGGACGATATGATTCTTTATTATTTTCTATCTCATATGTTACATCTGGCGTAAATAACGTTGGATTAATTGCCCATTCACCATATATCACAACATCTTCTTCTGGCATTATAAAGTTATCTTCTTTATACCAACCTAAGAAACGATATCCTTCTACTTCTGGATATTCAGCTAATTTTACTACTTCACCTGGCTTATAGCTAACTGTAGCTGGTAATAAGCTTTCTGCGTTACTTGGAAGAGTTGCTCCCTGGAAGGCATAACTTACATTATATTTTACTTCTTCAAAACTTCCGGTTATTGTTACATTAGAAGCTGGCATTGAAAAACCATTATCGGCATCAATTGTAACATCACTAGCTTTCCATCCTAAGAATTTATAGCCATTGATGATATCTCCTTCTTTTAAACTGTCTATTGTTATTCTCATTCCTTCAGAATAATTTTTGCTATCTGGTTTTACATAACCAAATGGCATATCACCAATTATTTCATATGTTACATTATATTTTGGTATCTCAATAAATGAACCAGTAAATGTTACCGTCTTATTTGGCATTGTAAATGATCCATTTGTCACGGTTACATCATTTGTTGTCCATCCAGAGAATGTATAGCCAACCGCATTAGCGTTTCCTTCAATACCTACTGTTGATCCTTCAACATACTCTTTCGTACTTGGCAATGTTGTTGCGTTATCTGGTACTGTTCCTGTATATTGATATACTACATTATATTTTGTTTCTTCTTCTGATTCTTCTAATCCTATCCATGCATGAACTGTGTTTGACTGGACTGTTTCTGTATCTTCTACTGCTATTGCTGTATTATAGAAATCCATTCTATTTACACCAGCAGCCAAGACCGGCGTTCTCGTCTTAATACCTACGGTTAATACACACCCTGCTTTTAAATCTTTAACCGTAAAACTTACTTTTCTTGTATCTTCATCATAGTTTAAACCATCTACACCATCAATTACTTGTCCTTGACAAGACTCACCGGTACCCCTCTCAACAGCTCCTATTGTTCCATCATCTGTTTCAACAAAACCTTCAAAAATTAATCCTTCCGGTATCTTATCTTCAACATAAATGTAGCCACTTTGTACTTCAGATATCTTAGTATCACTTGACTGTGTACCTTCTACATCTTTGCCATCATAAGTTACATTAACATAATAGGTTAACTCACTATCCTCAAAAACATGAGTTCCACTTTCAATTACAACGCCACTTACTCTTATTACTGTTATTGTTATAACTAATATAGCAACAAGAAGGAGGCCTAATGTTCTTACTTTATTTATTTTTACTTTTTTCATTATCTTTTACCTCCTGTCTATTGTTCTATTTTTATCACATATGGATTATCAGGTGTACCATTTCCTGATGTATATTCCGTATCAGGTTTTAGTGAAACTGCCGGGCGTACACCGTATAAAAAATCAACTGCAAAGTTTCTTAAAATTCCCGAAGGATATACAAGAAATTCACCTACGTTATTAATGTCAAGATGCGAAGACGACATAACCCAATAATACTGATTAGTATATAAATAATAATTCGAATTGTAAGTATTGACACTTGCTCCTGCATACATTAATTCATCAATAGTCAATAATCCAACTGGATAATCCAATTTATTATTTCCATATCCTGCTATTCCACCACTTTCTACATTTAATGTAAACGCATCTATATTTCTACATTCTAATGATGGTTTATATATTTTAATACTACGTTCATTTGGGTTAAAGCTTAAATAGTCACTCGTTAATCCACCATTTGGATTCCACCCTCCCAAATAATATACTGAGCGATCATTACACCATTTTGTATCTTCTAAATAACTAGTATAGCTAGTCATATTAGATGCATACCAATTATCTACTTCTGTTTTTATTGTGGAATCTGTTATATTATTATTTAACATCTCATCTAATGCATCTTCTACTTTTTTTCCATCTTTTAATGTTATGTAATGTGCATAAGAATCAGTTGTATAATATATATAATATACACTCGTGCACTTTCCATCAGTAGCAAAGCACGTATAATGATTATCATTTATTTTATTATAATTATTTGACCAATCCCAAAATTGTTTTGTATCTACTAAAGTATACTCTCCATTAGTATATGTTACATCATTTCCATATAAGTAATTATTTGCTGAGTCAACCGACGTAAAAGTTTTTCTACCATACGAATATACAGTTCCATACATATATCCTACATATGCTGGTGAATTATAACTTGAATTAAAAGCTGATGTACCTATTTGTGTCGCTGTTCCTGTTGTATTAGTACATTTGCCTCCTACTGGTGTTCCATTATATACTATTTTAATTCCACCAGTTTCCGTTGTTCGCACTATTTTCCAACAATATCCTCCAAATATAACATTATTGTTATTTACATTTCCTCTAAAATAATGAATTGGATTGGTATCATCTTTAGTTGATTCTACTGTATATACTCCATTTCCATTCGTCGTTCCATTAACCTTACTAAAGTCAATATTGGTATCTAACTGTGCTTGTTTAGCAATTGCCTTATATAATGTTAATCTTTCATATACTTCTCCATCCATTGTTTTATCAATTGATAACTGTTTCCATATTCCTTTTACTGTTACATTGTATGTCGGCATCTGGAATACATCATCATTTATAGTTAATGCTTCCTCTACTACTTCCCAGCCACCAAATTGATAGCCATCACACTCTAGATTTTGAGCCGTAAGTCTTACATTTTCATATGCATAATGTGTTTCTTCTAAATCTATTTCAGCATTACATCCTGCTGGGGCATTAGCTTCATATTTTACTTTGTACCCTGATTTTAATTTTAAACTTTCGGTACTTGATAAACGATGTGATACTTTATTTAATAAAATTAAATCTGCTTCTGTCAATGTACTTATATTCCACAAACCTTCAGTATTTTGTTTACCGTCTTTTACTGTCAATTTTATTGTCATTTTTTGCGTACTTCCTGAGCGAACATCTCCATCAGATGTCCAAACTATTTTTTGAGCACCATTTTCTTCTATTATTTCAGCATCACCAATCGATACTGTAATATCTTCTTCTTTGACATCAAAATATTCATTATTAATCGTTTCTTCTACTTGGAATGTTTCATAATACTCTGGTGATAGTGCCGCTTCTTTTAAAATCTCATCTAAATTTAAATTGCTACTTGTTGAATACTGATAGTCACTTATATTCTTAATAACTGACATAGAAGAATCTATTTCAAATCCAATTCCATATATTATCATCGCTGAATACTTATCTTTTAACAATTTATATTGTGCTTTTTCATTTGATGTATCAATATTTGGATATCCATCTGTTATAAATATTACTACTAATTCACGATTAGCTTCTTCTTGATAACCAACTAATAATTCTTCCAATTTCAATAATGCTTGATAATAACTAGTGTCTCCACTCGGTGTTAACCCTTCAATAGCATTCAATAAAACTGTTTCATCATTTGTCAAATTAGATTCTACTTTAGCACTCGTACTAAATGATACTATACCAACTTTATTATCATTTTTTGACAATAAAGTTTTTACTAAATCCGATGTTGATGATTTTAATTCATCAATCCTAGTTCCTTCCATACTCTTAGAGATATCTAGAACTAAAATAACGTCTTTATTAACTCCATTATCCTCAGCTATAGACTCTAATTCATATTCTAGCTCTACTTCAGTAGAACTGGACCAATTACCTTTTTTGGTAATTTTATAACTTCCACCTTCAGTGTCGTATCCTTCAGATTCAATAACTAATTCTTTTATCTCACCATCAACATTAGTAAATAAATTAGCTAGGCTTGTAAAAACATTGCTTAATAAACCACTTAAATTAAATGCAAAAAAGCACACTATAATAAGGGCTATTGTTACAATAGTCCTATTATTTTTATTTTGCATAAATATTTTTACTTTATTTTTAGTTTTATTTACCATGTTATTCCACATATAAATCACGCTACCTTATCCTAGTAAAATTATACATTTTTCACTGTTATACGACAAGAAGGGTAATATATTACCCCTAAACTCTATTTTCCTTTAATTTGTATACATTTTTTATTAAAATACCCTAATAAAAAGATTGTATACAAAAAGAAGTAGAATTAACTACTTCTTAAATCCATACACCAAATACAATAGCCGACATACTTAATAATAACCCAATAACCCAAAAGAATTTTACAATATCTCTTTCGTCCCATCCTTTTCTCTCTAGATGATGATGAAACGGTGTCATTAAAAATACTTTCTTTTTTAGATATACCATACTAAATATTTGAATTAAGCATACTAATGTTTCAAAGACAAAAACACCGGCTACAACAATTAAAGTTATCTCATGTTTAGAAATAATAGCAACACTAGCTAAAGTCGCACCTAATGATAAAGAGCCCGTATCCCCCATAAAGACTTTAGCCGGATGTGTGTTGTACACTAAAAATCCTAATAATGACCCAACTAAGACAAAGCAGAATATAGCAATATCTTCCGTTCCCGCAATTGCTCCACTATTCCAACTGATTAAGCCAAATGCTAAAAATGCCATTACAGATAATCCTCCTGCTAAGCCATCCAAACCATCTGTAATATTTACAGCATTACTACTTGCAACTAGAACAAATAGTAAAAATATGCCATAGAACCAACCCATATCAATTCTAATACCTAAAGTATAAATGTCTAAAACTGGTTCAGCACCACTTTTCATATATATATAGAAAAAGATAAGAGCTATTAAAAACTGTCCAATCAATTTTTGAAATTCGGTTAAACCAATATTATTCTTTCGTTTAATGATTAAGAAATCATCAATAAATCCTAATAAAGCATAAGCAATAAAGACAAAAATAACAATTAATAGATTATTAGAAAATTCAATCTTATTCATAAACAGAAGAATTAAAACCGTGATAATAGTTGGAATAATAAAAATTATTCCACCCATTGTTGGGGTCCCATCTTTTTCTCTATGTTTTTTTTCTAGATATAAACTTACTTTTTGTTTAGCAATTCTTTTTAATAAAGGAATAGCAATAAGTCCAAATACAACTGCAATAATAAACCCAATCATCATTGCTAATACCGCTTTTGTTAGTACAAGCATTATCTCATCTCCTACATATTATTTAGTGCCACTAATTTATCATCAAAAAATATCTTTTCTTGTTTTATAATTTGATATTTTTCATGTCCCTTTCCAAGCAATATAAGTATATCATTTTTTCCAATTAGTTGTATACCTTTTTTAATAGCAATCTCACGATTTGACTCAATTTCATAATTATCATTGTCAAGATTACAAACAATATCTTTAATTATATCATCTGGATCTTCATCTCTTGGATTATCACTAGTAAATATTACATAGTCTGAATATTTCGTAGCAATCTCTCCCATTATTGGTCTTTTCTTTTTATCACGATTACCACCACAACCAATAACTGTAATTATTTTATCATAATCTAAATTTCGAATACACTCTAAAACACTAAAAACAGCATCCGGTGTATGCGCATAATCCACAATAACTTGTTTATTATTTTTACTAATTAAATCTAATCGACCTTCTGGTGGAAAACATTTTTGAATACATTTATATAAATCTTGGTGATTATAACCTAATTGATAAAACAAACATATAGCCGCTGTCATATTATAAATATTATATTTTCCTAATAATTTCATTTGATATTCTTCATCATTAATTTCAAAGTCTTTTTTATCAGTTATTTGATAATCACATTCAGAATAACCATAAGTTAAATAATTATTAATTTGAAAATAACTAGAACAAACATCATCTATATTTATTATGCCTACTCCGTTATCTTTTAATAAATAAAATAACTTTTGTTTGGCTTTTACATAATTTTCCATTGTTTTATGATAATCTAAATGATCCTGTGTTAAATTAGTAAAAATAGCAAAGTCAAAATTTAAAAAATCAACTCTGCCTTGACTTAAGGCTTGACTACTTACTTCCATAACAATATATTCACAATCATTTTCATAAGCTTCTTTTATTAAATTAAATAATTCAATACTACCTGGAGTTGTATTGGTTAAATCTCGTACTTTCTCATTTAAATAAAAACCTAAAGTACCAATATAAGCACATTTTATATTTAACTGTTTAAAAATTTGCCATATTAAATAACAAGTTGTTGTTTTACCATTAGTACCTGTTACACCTATTATTTTGATACTAGGTAAATTGTTGTGCAAATACTCATTTAAATATTTTTTGGTTGATAAAACGATATGAGTAGGAACACTATATTCCCCATATTCAGCAATAACTTCTTTAGCACCTTTATTGATTGCATCTAAGATAAACTGATGTCCATCATATACTTCTCCATGTAAAGCAATAAACGTATCACCAGGTTTAATTAACCTAGAATCACATTTTAACATATATACACCTCAGTATATTCTATGTTAAAAAATTACTACTGTTCCCTTGACTATCTAAAATGTTTTATTTATAATATGCTCTAACGAGTTTGGAGTGGTTAGATTGCGAAAATGGAAATTTAATGAACAACTTCTTCAGGAAACAATTTGTATTGGTAAGTACTATTTAGAACATAATGATTTAACTTCTCAAGAAAAAGCAGAAATCAAAAGCGATATTTCTCGGTTCAAAAGATTTATTAATGGAGATTTTGAAACCACTAGTACTTATCGTCATTTATCACTTCCAATGATAAAAAAAAGTGTCTTAGCTAGTATGAAAAAATATAGGCGTTTATTTAATCGCGAATTTCGTGAATGGCTTATAAATTTACAACAGTCTAATATTTTTAGATATGGACAATATATTCCACGTTTTAAATTAAGTATAGATACTATGGCGGATGAAACACTAACTTTGTATGGAAATCAAGCCCCTCACTTTTTTCTTCAAGCAGAAGCTCTTTTAAGTGAAAAGATTAGTCTAATCCACTATACTAAAACAGATTCATCATCTTTTTGCTTTTATAGTAGCCTTTTAGATTTACCAATGATTATCATTAATAGTAAAGATGACGCGTCTGTTTTAACGCACGAAATTCAACACGGTATTGAATACTTAAAAGATATTCCTACTCACATTTTTTATCATGAATTAGGTCCCATCTATTTTGAATTAATTTTTTCTGATCAAACTTTTAAAAGTTACGGGAAAAAAGCCTTAGCAACCCCTTTAGAACGCATTCAAGATACAGAAGATTTTTTGAAAATTTTAAAAGTATATGTATACTGCCTTAGTGTGTTTGAAAAATTTGATTTTGATATAGATGATGAACTCTTTTTAAACACTTTTAGTGATATAACCGGTATTTATGGTGAGGAATTATTAGAACTGTTAACAGAAGAATTTACTAATCCAGAAATTAGTGAAAGTTTAGGTTATTTATTTTCATTTTTAAAAGCTATTGAAATTAGAGATATGTTAAAGCAAAATGATCTTAATGGAATATTAATTTTTAACCAACTACTTTTTAGTAAGAAATTTAAATTTGTTCCGCCTCCTACATTAGAGCCTTACAAACGTTTTGTAAAAGAAATGAAACAGAAAGTAAAATAAAAATATCTAACTTATATTAGTTTAGATATTTTTTTATTTTTTAACTAACACTTTTGCTTCTTCTTCTTTTAAATTATGTTCTTTTAAATATTGCATGACAACATCATAAATTGCTTCTAAACGGCAAAAATCAATACCTCGCTTTAATTCCTCACAAATTCGTGCCTTTAATTCTGGCACATAATTTAATATTTCAACTATTTTTGTATAAAAGCGGTATAAATTAATAAATGAATAATCACCAGAAGCTTCCATATAACTTTCTGAATCAACTAAAGTAATGCCTTCATCAAAACTAAAAAAAATTGAACCAGCATTTAAATCAAATATTTCAAATTGCGTTGATATATCAATAATTGCTTCTCTAATTTGATTTTGAACATTAACAAGCTGGCTAATAGAAATATCTTGATTGCTAAGTAATTCACCAGGCGCTTTATTCATGACAATTCCTACGATTGCTAAAGGATTGGTAACAGCCACTTTGGGTGTCATTAAAACTTCTGAATTTATATTAGCTAAATTGGTTAAGTGTTCCAAATAAGTAATATTTCGCGATGTTTTTCTATCTAAAGCAATAGGCCATAAATAATTTTTATATACCATATTATTAAAATCTTCGCCTTCAACCATGAAAAAGACTTTAGCGCTGCTTCCCCAATTAGAGTTTTCTGAATCATATTTTCCTTCAATATCACTATAAGAAATTGTTTGTATCATAAATATTCTCCTTTAAAAAAATTGATTTCGTGAGCGCACAAAATCAACAAAAAGAGAACACAAAAACTCTAGTTTGTTATCTTGAAAGCGCTCCACAAGTTTTTTCTTGTGACAGTCCAGTCCATATTATGTAACTGCCCCAACAAAATAAGTTCAGATACCTTATTTTATTTCGGCATTACTTCCTTTCATTATCACCAATAATCTGAATAAATGATAATTACTCATAAGTAACGCAACCTCTTTCGATTGGTAATCACTTTAACACAATAATTTATTTTTGTCAAATTTTATAGCATTTAAAATATCTTACACAAAAAAATAGACAATTATGTCTATTTTAATTTAATTAATTATTTTTGTTTAGGCTTTACAATTTCTATTCCACCCATATATGGTCTTAAAGCTACCGGTATATTAACACTACCATCAGCATTAACATTATTTTCTAAAAAGGCGATTAAACCACGTGGGGTTGCTAAGACTGTATTATTTAAAGTATGAAGATAATAATTACCGTTTTCACCTTTAGCCCTAATACCTAAACGTCTTGCTTGAGCATCGCCTAAAGTTGAACAACTACCAACTTCAAAATATTTTTGTTGGCGTGGACTCCAAGCTTCAATATCACAAGATTTAACTTTTAAATCGGCTAAATCTCCACTGCAACATTCCAAAGTTCGAACTGGAATATCTATACTGCGAAAGAAATCAACCGTCAATTTCCACATTTTATTATACCAATTCATAGAATCTTCTGGTTCACAAATAACTACCATTTCTTGTTTTTCAAATTGATGAACACGATATACACCTCGTTCTTCAATACCATGAGCGCCTACTTCTTTTCTAAAACATGGAGAATAACTTGTTAAAGTATATGGTAAATTTTCTCTTTTTAATAATTGATCTTTAAATTTTCCAATCATCGAATGCTCACTAGTACCAATTAGGAACAAGTCTTCACCTTCTATTTTGTACATCATAGCATCCATTTCTTCAAAACTCATGACACCAGTTACTACATCACTCCTAATCATGAATGGTGGAATACAATAAGTAAATCCATGGTCAATCATATAATCACGAGCATAACTTAACATTGCTGAATGAATTCTAGCTACATCACCCATCAAATAATAAAAGCCATTACCACTTGTTCTTCCAGAAGAATCTTTATCAAGTCCGCATAAATTTTCCATAATATCAGCATGATATGGAACTTCAAAATCAGGAACAACTGGTTCACCAAATCTTTCATTCTCTACATTTTCTGTATCATCTTTTCCGATTGGTACACTATCATCAATAATATTAGGAATTACCATCATTTTTTTCTTTATCTCATTAGCTAATTCCTCTTCTTTAATATTTAACTCTTCAATACGTTTGCCATCTAAAGAGATTTCTTCTTTAATTTTATTAGCTTCTTCTTTTTTACCTTCACGCATTAAATTACCAATTAAAGCGCTTTTATTATTTTTTTCGGCTCTTAAATTATCTCCTTCTTGTTTAGCTTCACGATATTTGATATCTAATTCATAAATTTCATCAACTAACGGTAATTTATGATCTTGAAATTTTTTCTTAATATTTTCTTTTACTAAATCTCTATTTTCTCTAATTAATTTTATATCTATCATTTTTCTATCTCCTTTAATCTATTTGCTATTTTCTCTAAAGTAGGAATATACCTTTTCTCTACTCGCTCATAATCTTTAACCGTAGGATTTTTTATTCTTTTTAAATCAATGTTATTTTCTAAATCAGCCGCTTTAACGTGCAAAGCTTCCTTGGAGGCATATTTAAGAATACGGTCAATATAAGTCTTATAATCGTCTGCTTTAACCCTTGTAAGAATTACAACATCATCGACAATTTTGTCAGGAAAACCAATTTCTCTTAAATCAAATTCCGAGACATCTTTATCTTCCACAACATCGTGTAAAAGAGCAACAACCTTTTCTTCCTCAGTATTTACATGTTTATATACATATATAAGATGTAACATATAAGGAAATCCTCCTTTATCGACATCATGTTCAAACAAGGTAGTAACAATTTCTAAAGCTTTAAAAATTAAATTATCATTTTTCTTAATTTTTTCATACTTTTCTTCATCAAAATATTTTTTTAACATATATCCTCCTTATAACAAAAAAAGACTAAAAACTAGGAGCGTCAAAACGCGGTACCATCCTATTTTAGTCTTAATTAAGATAACGGCTTTCACCGGAAATGTTTTCATTTCTCTTCAAAGTAGATTCACAAAATATTGTCACTTATTTACACCAACCATAAGTTCTCTTTACACAATTTAAATTTTGTTACTAGTCTTCGTCATTGATTTATTGATTGTATTTTAACCTTTTTTTTCTTATTTGTCAATATTGTATTTGGCTCCATATGAATATTCATATGTTCTATTCTTTGATCAAATTCTTTAATATTATGTTCAATTTTATCAACAATTTCATGGGCTTCTTTAAGTGTTATATCACCGTTCATAATAATAACTAAATCTAGAGTGACAATATGCCCAAATTTTAAAATAATCATTGATCTTATTGAATAAACCTCATCATTCTTTAAAATAATACTTTTTAATCTTCCTAAAAATTCTTTATTATTTTCTTGTTCTCCTAATATGACACTAATATTTTCTTTAATAATGAAAAAGCCAGTTTTAATAATAAATAATCCAACAATTATAGAAGCTACAATATCAGCATATTTTAAAAAAGATATTTGATTACTAAATTGAATTAAAATTGAAGCAATTAAAACGAATACTGAACTAATAACATCAGTTCGACTTTCTTTACCGCTAGCTATTAAAATGTTATTGTGATAAGCTTCACCTTTTTTTATAATATAACTTGATAATAAAAATTTAGCAATTATTGTGATAATTGTTACAATAATAACAATTTTACTTGGAATAATAACTTCACTATTAAAAGCATTAATAATTACCCCAAAGCCAATAACAAAAACAACTGTTCCAATAATTATACTTGTTAAATACTCAATTTTACCATGACCAAAAGGATGTTCTTTATCAGCCGGTTTGAGCGCTAAAAAATTACCTAAAACAGCAAAAAAATCAGTTGCCAAATCACTAAAGGAATGAATTCCATCAGCAACTAAAGCGGTGGAATGAGCAACAACACCTACAATAATTTTCGTAATAGCTAAAAAGATATTTGTAAGTATACTTACAAACATCACTCTTGAAACAGCGTTTTTTTTACCTTCGGCCATAATGAACTACCGTCCTATCATCACTAGCTTTTATTTTTGCACCCATCACGTCAGCACCAAAAGAAGATGCTTCGATAAAAGAAAATAATACATTTTTATCAACTTCTTGAGCAATTTTATTCATTTCATGATAGGAAATACAGTCCGTTACTCCATCGCTAAACAAATATAAATCGCTATAAACTTTATTAGATAAGCGAGCTATATGCGGTCGTATATGAGAAGATCCTACATATTGTGTAATAACATTGTTATTAGGCATTGTTCGCATTAATTCTAACGCATCCACTGTAATTCTTTGATTAATATTCCAATTAGGTGAATCATCTATACTAACAATTTTTAAAACTCCGTTTTGAACTATACAAATACGTGAGTCCCCCACATTAGCAACCACCGTATCTCTACTATTAATAAATGCGCAAGCAAGAGTTGTTCCGGTATTTAAATGCTGTTTAACAACCAATTCATCATGAACAACTTGATTACACCTTTGTAAAATAAGTTCTAAATTTCGCTCAACCCAATCAGAATCTTCTAAATATTTTGGCTCAAGATGGCAATAAATATTAGCTAAAGTTGAAGTAAGTAGTCTTGATGCTTTTTCCCCAGCTTCAATTCCTCCCATACCATCAGCAACAACTAATAATTTTAATTGTTCGCTTTTAGGATGGACTACAATAGTATAGCTATCTTCATTAACTCGATGATTTTTACCAGTTACCGAAAGCCCTTCAAGATATTGATAAATGTAAGGATTATTTTGATCTAATACATATCTAGGATTAAAGCCACAATAATCATCAATATATTTTTTCAAACCACTTAGTTTATAAAGCTTTCTTTCAGTTGTTAGTAAACAGTCATGAACAATTTGTTGAACTAAAAAATATTGATTTATACCTTGCTGATACGGAACAACCAACACAAGACGTTGTGATATATTTTTAACATTACCATCAAAATCTAATATTTGACTGGTAATATATCTTAATTGCTCACGTGGAATGGTAATAATATTACTTAACTTATTTCCATTTAAATTAGCGAGCGCTAACGCCCATTTTTTTAAATACATTTTTATTCACCTACTTTGCTTGATACCAATCATCACCATATTCAATATCAACTTTTAATGGTACATTTAATTTATATGTATTTTCCATAATATCTTTAATAATTTTTTGTAAATCTTCAAACTCCCCTTTTGGGCAATCAAAAACTAATTCATCGTGAACTTGAACAATCATTTTAGCTTGCATATTTCGTCTTACTAACTCATTATCAATCTCAATCATAGCCTTTTTAATTATATCAGCACTTGTTCCTTGTATTGGAGTATTAAGTGCTATTCGTTCGCCACCACTTCTAATCATATAATTTTTATTACTAAGTTCCGGAATTGTTCGTTTACGATTAAATAAAGTACGAACATATCCATCTTTATGAGCTTGAGCAATAATATTATCCATATAGTTTTTAACACCTGGATAAGTTGCTAAATAATTATTAATGAATGTTGTTGCTTCTTTAGGCGTTACGCCAATTTGTTCAGCTAGACCATAACCACTAATACCATAAATAATTCCAAAATTAACAGCTTTAGCATTTCTACGCATATCTTTAGTTACTTCTTGTGGCTCTACTCCAAAAATATCACTAGCTGTTTTAGTATGAATATCGGCATCATTTTTAAATGCTTCAATTAAAGAACTAACATTGGCAATATGTGATAATAAACGCAGTTCTATTTGCGAATAATCACTACTTACAATAATAGAATCAGTGCTTGGAACAAAAGCTTTACGAATTAAACGCCCATATTCATGGCGAATCGGAATATTCTGAAGATTTGGTTCAATTGAAGATAAACGTCCTGTTCTTGTTAACGTTTGTGTATAAATAGTATGAATTTTATGATCTGAAGCAATTGCATTAATTAAACCTTCAATATAAGTATTATAAAGTTTGGTTAACATACGATATTCTAAAATAAGTTCAATAATAGGATGTTTACCCTTTAACTTTTCTAAAACATCAACAGCCGTTGAATAACCATTTTTTCCTTTTTTACCATGTGGTAAACCTAATTTTTCAAAAAGAATATCACCTAATTGAATTGGCGAAGAAATATTAAATTCACAACCAGCATAATTATAAATATCTTTACTGATAAGTTCAATTTTAATTTTAATTTCTTCACCCATTTCTTCTAACTTGCTTTGATCAACATTAATACCATTATATTCCATACGCGCTAAAACACTAGCTAATGGCATCTCGATATTAGCAAATAAATCATATAACTCTTCTTTTTGTAATTTAGAAATCAATTCATCATATGTGTCATTTATAAAACGCGCAGACTCCACGCTGGCACTCATAATATTATCTAATTTAATTTTTTCTTTTTTAGGATATAAATTTTCTTTAAATGGTATATTATACCCAAATTCATTAGCTAAATATGCAATATCTTCTTTTAAATTATATTCTAATAAATATGCAGCAATCATCGTATCATATATAATATTATCAATATAAATATCATGCCATTTAAGTGCATTAATTGCCTTTTTAGCATCATACGTTTTCTTTTTAGCTTTTAGTAAAAACAGCGGATTCTCTTTTAAAACTTCGTATGGTAAAAAATATTTACCTTTATCACACACCACACCCATTCCTAGAACATTAGTATTATGGTAATAACTATTATCGCAAGCTAAATAAATGGAACATTCATCAATATCATCTAAAATATCAGCACTCTTCAAAACCGTATATTCTGATACGCTTTGTTCTTTATTTATTTTTATCTTTTTTAAAAAAGAAAAAAATTCTAAATTTTCATATAATTTATTTAAATTATCATAATTAGGGCCTTTATAAATAATATCTTCCATATTAATATCAATTGGCGTTTCACGGCAAATAGTAGCAATTTCATAACTCATATAGGCAGCTTCTTTATCATTAACTAATTTATCGTGAATTGCACCTTTAATATTATCAATATTATTATAAATACCATCTAAAGTTTCATACTGTTGTAATAATTTTAAAGCAGTCTTTTCGCCTACTCCTTTAACACCCGGTATGTTATCTGATGCATCTCCCATTAAAGCTTTTAAATCCACCATTCTAACCGGTTCTATACCATAATCAGCTTTAAATGATTCTGGATTATATCGAATATAGTCTTTCTGTTTTAATAGTTTGATATCAACTTGATTTGATAATAATTGTAATAGATCTTTATCACTACTAATAATTGTTCCAATATAGTTATCATCTTCATCACAAAAACGTGCAAAAGTTCCAATAATATCATCGGCTTCATAATTATCAATTTCATAATATTTAATACCCATATAGCTCAACATTTCTTTAGCAATAGGAAATTGTTGTTTTAACTCTTCTGGTGTTTCTATTCTTCCGCCTTTATAAAAATCATATTTATCATGTCTAAATGTTTTCCCTTTATCGAAGGCCACTAAAATACGTGTTGGCTTCTCTTCTTCAATAATTTTATTCATCATGTTGGCAAAACCAAACAATGCATTGGTCGGAAACCCTTTACTATTTTTCATAAAATTACCATTATAAGCGGTGGCATAATAACTTCTAAATAACAAATTGTTTCCATCTACCAAAATTATCTTTTCCATATATACCTCCAATAATTACGTAATAATTATATCATATATGTATAATAAAAACCACCAATGTAACTTAGTTGTTATATTGTTATATTTAATAATATCATCGCTGATCACTTATAGTAGCACTACTGTTGCTAGCCTCTAGTGCCGGAAGAGGGTCATATGGCACACCTATTTTTGTTCCAGATAAAAGAGCAATATCTACCGCATTTTGAGGTATTACCCAAGAATTTCCAGAAAATAAAAACACAGCTTGATCAACAACATATCCTCTAGTATTAAAGGCGACATTATCCATTATAATACTTGTAGAATTAGGATTTAAATAAGCAGGTTGTCTCAATGAATAAAAAATATTATTTCTAGCTAACAAATTAGTTGCTCCAACTTGTGTAACAAAGCCCCTATTTACTACCCAAGTTGAAGAATCTCCTTGTTGTTCTGGTCCATAAATTTGATTATCCAAAATTTGATCATTATCCCCACCAATTTGAATAAACTCAACGGGATATGGATTATCACTAGTCATATCAAACCCTTTAATTGTAACATTATCAGCGCTAACCAAAAAAGGTATAATTGAATTTTGCAATAAAATTTTTGTTCCAGCATAACCTTTTAAGGTTAATCCAGATATATTTAAATTTATTTGATTACTAATTGGATATGTTCCAGGTAAAACATTTATCGTACTATTAGGTTTAGCAACTGCTAACGCTTCATCAATTGTTTGAAAAGGCGCCATTTGACTTCCATCACCACCAGGTTGAGCTGATGATTGAACATATAAATTATATGGATTAGCTTCAACACTTCCAGTTGCTCCTGTTGGACCCGTTGGGCTTGGAAGAGGACAAAATCCCATAAATGGAGCACAAGAGTTCACACCACACTCTTTTTTATTACTGTGATACATAAAACCTCCATTATATTTCTTTATAGTATATGCTAACAACAATACTATAGTTACATTCAAGATCTAATTAATTAAATTTATAAAAAAATATTTCAAATATTTTATGCTATAATAAAATTGGTGGTTAGATGATTAATATAGAAAAAATAGCAAATAAATATAAATTGGGCAAAGTTATCAAAATAAAAACTTTAACAAGTAGTCAAAATAATGTTTATAAAGTTACTACTGATAAAAATACTTATGTTATTAAAGAATATTCTAAAGATGCTATTAGTAATTACTATTATTTAAAAAAAAGGAAAGAACAAATTAAAATAAGTAAAAAATTAAAGGATAAAGGAATAAATACTATTGTCCCAAAATCATATAATAATCAATATTTTATGTTGCTAAATAAAAAATATTATCTTATCTATAACTACTATTATCAAAAAAATAAATTATTTGAAGAATTAAAAAGTGAAGACATTAAACAATTAGCTTATACCCAAGCTAAAATTCATAAATTAAATATAAAAAGTAATTTACCATGTACTTATAAAAAAATAGATTTTAATTTAATTAGGCATAAAGAAAAAATTAAATATATAAATAATACATTATATCAAGTTTTAGATGAGCATATTGGTCAGTTAAATCAAATAATTAACAAGTGTAATGAAAGTATAAAAACTTTAAAAAAGAATTTATGTATCAGCCACAATGATTATAAATTGTTAAATATCTTATGGGAAAATAATAAACCAGTTTTATTAGACTTTGACGCTACAGGATTAGCTAATCCAACTTGCTGTTTATGCGAAAGTGCTTTTACATTTTCACATTATGATAATTATATTAATTATGATTTTTATAAAAATTACTTAAAAGAATATATAAAAGAATACGGAATAATAAAAGATGATTTTTATCAATCTCTATTTGCTTGTCTTAACGGAAAATTACAATGGCTAATCTACATGTTTAGCAAAAATCATCTAAAAAGAAACAATTATATTAATGAAACAATATCAATGATTGATGAACTTATTTTGTATTACAACAACATTGAAAAATTTTATAAAATTTATAAAGATGTATTAAACAAATAAAAAGTTAATTTATAAACAAAAAGAAGCAAAGCTTCTTTTATTTTTCTATTTTTTTATTTTTTCATAGTGATGTTTACTTGCTAAAGTAACATTATCATAATCACGTTCTTCCGTTACTTCACGAATAACGTTTAGCTCTGCTGGTAAAGTAATTTGACTTTTAGTACTTATTGGATTAACTTCTAATAAAGCTAATTCATCATTAATAATATCTAATTTAAAATATTGTTTTTGGTAAATAAAAGTATATCTTTTCTTTGTAATAACTCCAGCAATTGGATAATCTAACAATCTTAAATATTCTTTTTCAGTTAATTTTTTATCAGTTACAATTTTACTTAAACCTTGACCGACTTTTTTCTGAACAGTCAAATAATAAGTACTTTCCTCATTTAGTGTTCTCTTTCTCAAACGGCGTTCATAATGTTCTTGTTCACTTTGTAAATAAGTCTGTTCAATATCAATAGCATTAGCTTTAATATCTTTTAAAAATTGATAAACTTGATTATTTAAATCAATTAAGTATTTTTTTTGATAACGAATGCTATAAGTTGGGTGTAACAATTGATAAATATTTTCTAAAACACGATTAATTTTACTCTCAAAATCTGTTGAATTATCAACAATTACTAAACGACTATGGCCTAACCAAGCTGCTTGTGTTTTTTTATCTAAGGCAATTGCTTCATCAACAGTCTCTGTTCGTGCTTGGTTGTTTTCTAAAGTATAATACTCTGGACACCCGTCAGCTGCTGTCACTAAATGCAAAATCATATCATAACTATCTAAAAGGTCTAATTCTTGCATTCCATTTTCTAATACTAATTGATGAAATACTTCATCAGGAATATAAGCCTTATTATCCATTAGGCCGCGATCAAACAAAATGACACCTTCTTCACCATCTGGTAACATTTGGATTGCTTCTTCATAAATTTGCTCTTTTTCATATTGATATTTTAAAATTAATTTTTGAAACAAAACTAAATCAAAAGGATTAACTCCAAATGGTCTAATACCACCTTTGATAAGTTCTGTTGCACTTTCACCAACAATAAAAACATGAAATCCTTTTTCTGTTAAATCTTGTTCAATTCTAGCTAAGGCTGTTGTTTTCCCAGCACATGGTCCTCCTGTAAGAACGATCTTTCCAACTAATTTTCCCATTATTTACCTCCAATTTTTTTTATCATTTTTTTCTTTACATCATACTGATGCACTGATGCATGAGTTACCCCAAACTGCTTTTTATCAAGATCAGGGAGACGATTTTCTAAAATAAAGTAAATCATATTAATAACACCACGATGAGTTACAATTAATACTTTATCCCAATCTTCAATTTCTTTTAATAAAACACCTACTCTTTCATACATATCCATCATTGACTCACCGCCAGGATAACTATCATTAATAGTAACTTTACCCATATATTTAGGGTAAAGTTGTTGAGCTTTTTCCCTTTCCATTCCTGTTAACAATCCCTTATTTAATTCACGAAATTTATCAGAATATTCAACGGGGACATTTAAATATTGAGAAACAATTTGCGCTGTCGTTTTGGCTCTTTTAATATCACTAGAAATAATTTTTTCAATCGGCAAAGTTCCAAGTAAAGAGCATATTTCTCGAACTTGTTCACACCCCTCGTCAATTAAATCAACATCACTCCAACCTCCAATATAACGTTCATCGTCCAAACCGTGACGTAAAAAATAAATCATATAAACCTCCATGTGTACATTTTTACACTTATAATTAGATTAAAAAATGTATTAAAAGACATCAATTACGTCAATCTTATCTTTAAATACATATACTTTAGCCGGTTTACTACCATCAAAATGTTCCGTTCGTTCTGTTTCTTTAATTAAACCGGTACTCAACAATTTTTTGCGAAAATTACGACGGTCAAATTGCTTATTTAAAATGCCTTCATAAACTTTTTGAATTTCTGGCATCGTAAAGCCATTAGGATATAATTGTGATAATAAATCTGTTTTACGAATTCTTTTCTTTAATACATACAATGCCTTTTCTAATATCTCATTATGATCGTATGCAAGTGGTGGAATACTATCAATTGAAAACCAATCAGCATCAGTTGTTTTTAATGTTTCTTTAACAAAATTAAATTTTTCCTTATCAACAATACCAAGATATCCTAAAGCAATCATCCGCATCAGCGGAGAACGTTTAACTTTACTAAAAACATCAAATAATTCTAAATGAATATCCTTAACACCAGTCTTTTCAAAAACTTCACGTTTCATTCCCTGCAAAACTTCTTCATCATTATATAGAGCACCACCAACCAAAGACCAATAATCTTTAAATGGATCATTCTTTCGTCTAATTAATAATACCTTCGTTATGCCTTTATCAACTGTAAATATAGCACTTATGACATGAATACCTTGATTTTGATATTTAGGATTTGTTATTTCCATATTACCACCAACATCTATATTATAAGTGTACTATCATACACTTGTCAATACTTTTTTATAAAAAAACTAAATAAAATTTGTATAAATCTTATTTAGTTTTCCCTTTTTCATATAAATATACACAATCTTTATTACCATCTTTAGCATATTCTTTTACCGTTGATGTTACCACAATCTTTCTCATATGCTCAAGAGGAGGACGTCTCTCAAGCTTATAATTTTGTTTTAAAATTCGTTTAATTAAGCTGCTGTTTGCATAATCTTTAACCTGATAATTATACTGATAAGCAACCGCTATCTTACCACCATCATTTAGGCATTTAGCCATTTTCCCTTCTATGTATTGATTAAACTCATCAGTACTTATTACACTATACCATTCATCGGTTAAATAGTCATATATATTTGAAAGTAAGATAACATCATATGTATCTTCTAAAGTATGAATTTCTAAAAGATTTCGTTCCATAAAATTGATTTCAACATGCCCTATTCTATCCCGCGCTAATGCATAATTTTCAGCATTTTTCAAATACGTATTAGTTTCAATAGCACCTCTTTTAGTACCAGGATAAAATAATGATGACATTGCTAAATTTTTTCCATCAAATTGAAATTCTTCATATAATAAATCCCAGTAAAAGGCACACATTTCTGGTAAATAAGGTTTAACCTTCAAATAAGTTTTAAAATCCAAAACATTCTCATTTAAGCCAATCTTTTTTCGAAAATAAATAAGCCCTTCTCTTTGCAGTTCTTCATCATCCGATATGCAAAAAAAGTTTAAATATTCTTCATAACTTAAGACTTTTAAAGCAGCTAATTTTAACTGTGTAATAAAATATGCATTTTGATTAATATCAAAATTATCAACTCTTCTAACTCCCTCTAAAGCTAAATTAATAAGTTGATCTCCAGAACCAGTTACAGTTAAAACCTTTTTCCCATTAACTTTTAATTTTTTTATATACTCACCTAAATTTTCAGTTGTAAAAACATACATGGCGCTATTTTTACTAAATTCAGGATGCATAAAAGATCTTCCTTTATTTAAAGTTTTGATTGTTTCGGTATAAGCGCTATAAGCATAATTTTGTTCTTCTAATGTTATCACACAACACACCTCAAAACAATTATAACATAGATTAAAGTAATTTTAATTTAATATGGTAAGTGATTTACATTATTAGACACAAAAAGCATATTATTTTAATATGCTATTGTAAAAATTTTTCACGAATAATATTCGAATAATTATACTCATTCATTCGTAAACAAAAAATTTTTTTATCACCAACTAAGGTTGTAATGTAATTAACATTTTTATAAATCTGATTAGTACCATCAATTGAAACAATAAGATTTTTATTATAATTAGATTTAATAACTATTTTTTGATTTTCTGGAATAATAACTGAATTGATTAATGAGCGGTAAACTTTACTATTTAAAGGGGCAATTGGTGTAATTTGTAAAGTATGTAGTTGACTATAAACAATACTACCACCAAAGCTCAAATTATAAGCAGTTGAACCAATAGAAGTTGAAACTAATATACCATCACCAATAAAATTTTCAAGCAAATTATCATTAACTGTAATTTCTAACTTAACGGTATTTAAATCTTTATCACGAATAACAATCTCATTCAATGACATTAACTTAAATGTTTCTTTTTTAGTTTCAATAATTGTTTCTTGGATACTTATCTCATCTAATTTAAAATCATTATTATTAATTCTTGCAATAAATAACTCAACCTCGTTAGGTTTTATTTCTTGAAGAAAGCCCAAAGTGCCACTATTAATGCCTACATAATAAGCTTGACTATTAAAATTAGTTTGTTTCAACATCCTTAAAAATGAACCGTCACCACCAATGGCAATTCCCAAATCGTAGTTTTCTTCAACGACTTCAAAATGATACTTTGCCAAATAAGCAATAACTTTATTTTTTAAAGATAATGATTCATTATTTTTATTAGCAAATATTTTTACTCGATTAATTATTCTTTCCATATTATTTTTTATTAACTTTATACTTAAATAGGTATGAAGGACGGTGTCCGCCTGTATTTCTTACCTTCTTTGTTTTTTCAACTTTATTGGCAATTATTCTTCTAAAAGCTGGATCTAATAATTTTTTACCTAAAATAACTTCATACACTTGTTGCAATTCGCCTAAAGTAAAATATTCTGGCATCATATTAAAAACAATATCGGTATACCCTACTTTATTTTTTAATCGAGAAATACCAGTAGCAATTACTAAAGCATGATCAAATGCTAAATCATCATTTTTAACAACTGTATATTTATAACGGTCAGTTGTTTGATCATTCAAAGTTTTTTTAATAACTAAAGGAATAATTTCCTTACCATTATCTAATGTAATATGAATTTCATTTTCATCTTCTAATACTGTTACATTAAACCAAGAAGCATTATCAGCTAATTTATCTTTCAAACGATTTTTATCAACTAAAGCAATATAAGAAGTACTAATAACTCGCATACGTGGATCACGATTGACTCCTCCATAAGTATATAACTGCTCTAAATAAATATCATGTAAATTAGTTTCAGCTGCTAAAATACGTTTAGGAGCATCTTCTAATTCCTCATCAATGCCAACAAAACCGCCTGGTAGACACCACTTGTCTTTAAATGGGTAGTTATCGCGTTTTACTAGTAGAATACTAAAATATTTTTTACTTAATTTGCGATAATTTTCTTCTTCTTCACTAGATACACTGCAAATTAAAATATCTGTCGTAAGCGATAACTTTTCATAATCATCAGGATTATAAGCTTTTAAAAATTCTTCTTCCGTCTTATACATAAGCCACCTCTTTTTTACATTTTAATTATAACATAGTTCTTTTAATACATCAATGAAATTCATAATAGCGGTAAAAACTTTCAACATTTTTAGATTCTTTATTACCATCGTAAAAAACATAACTTTTAAGTAAAATTCCATTATTTGCTTCTAAAAATTCTTGAATACAATTTCTAGTTTTGCCACTCCAAAAACTGTCATCTAAAAAAATATATCTTTTTCCTTTTAAATCATGTGGTTCAATTCCAATATCATTTCCTTTACGCAAAGCACCGTTAGCTAACAAAACTTCTTTAGTTGGTTCATAGTTATGAAAATAAAAATCATTAAAACGACGACCAAATTTACCACTAACCACAAAGGCATCAAAATCTTCATTCATAAGAACTTTTTGAATCATCGCATGTAACCATGCATCATTAATACGAATTTCTTCATCTAACGCATCATAAAAAGCTGTTCCGCCAGTATATTTAGCTAAAAATTCATCAACAATATTATATAATTCTATTTTCATAACATCACCTGCTTAATTAATAATTATTTTTAGTTTATCTATAATGAATGCAATTAAAATTTGTTTATTTTCCTCTCTTGTTTTTCCCGTTACTTTAATTTTATAAAGATAATATTTACAATCTTTAGTATTATAAATGCTTACGTAAACAGTGTTTATATCTCCTTTAAGATTTTGTTTATCTTCATTATTAATTTTACCTGTAACACCAATGCCATAAGTTGAATTGGTAAATTGGGCAATATTGTAACTCATTTCTTTAGCAACTTCAAGACTGTAAACAGTGTATTTATTAATTGTTTCTTTAGATACTCCCATTTTTATTTTGTATTTATTAGAATAGGTAACTGCACTAAAAAGTAAAACTTCACTAGCACCTACGACATTCGTAATCGCATTCACGACACCACCACCAGTACAAGACTCCATTGTGGAAATAGTTTCACGATTTTTCAATAAAGTTTTAACAATTTCTTTCATTTTATCTCTCCTATCCAATATATTTTTTAAATCTTTGTTTAGCTTTATCTATATCCCAATGACCATCAAAATATGGATTCCATGAGTAATAATCAAAATCTCGTTTTAAAAGTTCTCGATCATAATTAGGATAATTTTGACCATCATATGTGTAATCAATAATAATATTAGTTGCTATTAAAGTTCCAAGACTTCGTACTTTTCGCATAATTTCTAAAGCCTTATGTGTCATAGGTACACTACGATTCATAATTTTTAAAACCTCATCATCAAAGCTTTGTACTGGACAGTGTAAGATATGAAGATAACCTTTCATCGCCAATTCTAATACTTCTTTTTCACAAGCAACTAATGTTTGTGGTTCAATGTTTCGTATAGAAATTTCTTTTTTATAGTCACAAGCAATCTTACACCAATCTTTTATTTGATCCACAGTTGGACTATCAGAAATTAACACAACATTATCATGACGTAAAAACTCTTCAATTTGATTATGTGCTACTGTAGTATAAGTTATACCTCTTGTATGTTTAATCGTGCAATACTTACATTTACCATGACAACCAGCCCCTATTTTTAAAGGATAATAATTTCTAAATAAATTTCCTTCTCTTAAATCATCATCACTTTCCTCATAATCTTTAACCCAAAATGGAGCTTCATAATCAATTAAAGTACGATTATTTATTTCTTGATTAATCACACGTACAACATCTAATCTTTTAATATACTCAGGTAATTCAATATCCATACGTTGTGCTAAACACCCTCCCATATAAACATCCTTACCAGTTTCTTTATGTAAGCGCCAAGCTACTTCTATATCATTTAGAATAGATAAATCTGTTACTTGACAACCTAATACCACAATACTATCAGCCTCATTAATATCTTTGGTCATCCTATTTTCATTAGCATTAGCCCATGATAGAAAATCTGACCAAACAGACATACAAGCACAAGATGTTGCATAAATTTTTTGACCTAGATCACTAATTTGATATAAATCGCCTTCCCCAAATTTATTTTTTACTTTTTCCATAAATATACCTCCTAATATAACTGATTATGCACAATATAGTCAATAACTTTACTATCAATATATTGTCTAATCTCATCTAATTTATTCTTTTTGATTTTTTCTCTAATATAAGTTGAAGATATAAAATTTTCCGCAATATCTGCCACAATAACTTTAGGATTATATCTTCGATATTTTAAATTAATTTTACTAATATCATCTCCTCCTCTTTTTAAAACTATTAACGTAAATTGCTTTAAAATATATTGATATTCGCGCCAACTATCTAATTCATTAAAATTATCTGTTCCACATATAAAACATATTTCATCTTCCGGATAAAGATTTTTAAAATAGTTTAAAGTTTGATAAGTGTATACCAAATTACCACGACACTCATAATCAGAAACCATTAAATATTCTTTTCCACTACATATTTGTTTAAGCATTTTAATGCGATGTTCAAAAGCAACCAATGATTTTTTTTGATAAGAATTACCTGTTGGAACAAAAATGACTTTATCAACATACTTTTTTTTAACCAAATCTTCCGCAATTTGTGTATGCATCTGATGTGGGGGATTAAAGCAACCACCAAAAATACCGATTCTCATTTAGACACCTCCTTAATTTTTTCAAGTATCTCTAACTTTCCATTATGAAGTTCCTCTAAACTATCTTTATGATGTAAAGCATTAATTATTTTAGCAATAAACATAGAACAATCAACATCAACATACCATTTACTTTTCTTCACTTCAGCATTAACATAAGATAAATTAGTTGAATATAATTTAGTAAATATTCCTTTTTTATATGCATCTTTAAAAGCTTCAATACCCTCGGTAAAAAGAGCAAATGTTGCTATAAAATAAATTTTATCAGCTCCCATTAGCTTAAGTTTGGAAGCAACCTCAAGCATCGAAGTACCACTAGCAATCATATCATCAACTACAATAATATTTTTACCTCGAACATCAACCCCCATGTAAACATGTTCTACAATAGGATTTTTACCATTCACAACTCTACTTAAGTCACGTCTTTTATAGAAAACGCCAACATCACAACCAAGCATTTCTGCATAATATCTTGAACGTTCCATAGCCCCCATATCTGGACTAACAACTAATAAATTATCAATACATTCTCTTTTAATAAACTCCTCTAAAATAATATGAGTTGGATAAAAATTCTCAAATGGTAAATTAGGAATAGCATTACTAACATTTGGATCGTGAGCATCAAAAGTAATAATATTATCAACTCCAAGATTTTCTAATTCTTGAAGCGCTAAAGCACAATCTAATGATTCATGACCTTTACGTTTATGTTGCCTAGATTGATAAAGCAAAGGCATAATTAAAGTTATATTTTCACTACGTCCACTAGTAGCTGAAATAACTCTTTTAATATCTTGAAAATGCTCATCAGGTGACATCATATGCTCTTTACCGTGCATTTGATAAGAAATACTATAATTACCAACATCACATAAAATATAAATGTCTTCACTACGTATACTATTTTCTAATTTAACTTTACCATCTCCGTTTGCAAACCGACTATTTGTAATATGCGTTAAATAAGATTCATTGCTATTATTAATTTTTCGTAATTCTAAATCAACTTTTTGACTAACATCTTTAAAATTATCTAAAGTAATTAATTTCATTTTATCACCTCTTTTTAATAGTTTGTTAATATGTGAATCTAAAAAAATTTAGAACAATTTGTTCTTGTTATTAACATTATATTAAAAAGTAATTAAATTGTCAATATCTTTTTAACAAAAATAAAAAAAGAACTAATTTTTTAATTAATTCCTTTAGTGAACTAGAGTTCCAACTTTTTCACCGTCGATAATTTTCTTTAAATTACCTTTAACATTCATATTATAAACTAATATTGGTATTTTATTATCCATACATAGAGAAGTAGCTGTTGAATCCATTACATTAAGTTTTTTATTAAGGACATCTATATAAGTAATATCATCAATTTTACTAGCACTTAAATCTTTTTTAGGATCAGCCGTATAAATTCCGTCAACATTAGTCGCTTTTAAAACAATATCTGCATTAATTTCGGCAGCTCTTAAAGCAGCAGCAGTATCAGTAGAAAAGAATGGGCTTCCTGTTCCACAACCAAATATTACTACACGACCCTTTTGCAAATGCCGATCCGCGCGATTTTTAATATAAAACTCAGCTATTTGGCGCATCTCAATACCAGTCTGGACTCGAGATTCAAATTCTAATTGTTTAAAAGCATCTTGTAGTGCTAAAGCATTCATAGTTGTTCCTAACATACCAATATAATCAGAAGTACATCTATCCATATTTTTATTAGAACGACCTCGCCAAAAATTGCCTCCACCAACTACAATAGCAACTTCAACACCAGTCGTCTCAATAACATTTTTTATTTCAGAACATATTTCTAAAACACGTTCAAAATCAATTCCCATTTCTTTTGAACCTGCTAAAGCTTCACCACTAAGTTTTAGTAAAATGCGATTATATTTACTCATTACATACCTTCTTTCTTTTAATAATTATAGCATAAAGAAAAGGACTATTTCTAGCCCTATATTACTTATTAATAACATACTCGATATCTTTTGAATTAGATAAATCTTTATCTATACTAGCTGTAATTATCTTTCCTTCGCCTTTTTTTAGTGTATCTCCAACATATCCTATTAAAGTACTTACATTGTCATTCTCATCTTTAACATTGATACTTACATAACTTAGATTATAATCACTACTACCATTATTATGCATCTCTACACTTAATGTTGTGATTCCATCTTCATACACTAATTGAGCTTTTTCAAATGATATTTCTCCTACTTTTTGATCCTTTAAATATTCTGTATCTTCACTATTTTTTAACCACATTATACTTCCGTATGATACTCCTGTTCCGATAACTACCACTCCTATTATTCCTACTAGAAATGCTATTACTATATTTCTTGGCTTTTCTTTCTTCATTATTTCTTTTATCTTATTCATTTTCGACACCTTCTTCTGTTTCTTCTTTCGTAATACTTTCTTCATTTACTGTTACTTCTGGTTGTTCTTCTGTATTATCTGGTTGTGTTGTTTCTGTTCCAGTACTTTCTTCTTCACTAACTTCAGAGTCAGTGTTATCAATTGTTGTAATTGTTAAACTACTACTTGATAACACTTCTCCTTCGCCATTTATTATTCTTGTTATCACAGTTGTTGGTTCATCTACAGTAATTGTTCCTGTATGAATTTGCCATGTCTTACCTAAATCTAGACTATATTCATTGATATATCCTTCAGCATAAGTTATATCTATTTTCTTAGTAGCAGTATTCTCTACTGTATCTATCTTAATACTTGGAGGTAGTATTGATTGAACGATACTTGATACATTTTCTGCTATTTCATTTACGGTTAAGGTAGATTGAACTGATTGTGTTGGCATCTCTATTTGGGTGTGGGTTACTGTACCGTTGCCACCGGCTCCACCCTTTACACTACTACCTACGCTTAAACCGCCGATTGCAGTTATTACTCCTAATTGGTCTATTCCAGTATCTTGATTTGTGAAAATATTAATACTTCCTCCTCCAGATGATCCTCCACTATAACCAGCTGATGCAGCCGAAATTCCTTTAGAGGTTATACTTCCATTATTATCATATTCATCTGCATATAGTATTAATAATCCTCCGGTTCCTCCGATTGGATTTCCAGCTCCAGAGCCTCCTCCAACTCCTTCTCCTCCTGGTCCTCCATTCTCTGATCCATTTTTTCCGGCTAATCTTCCACCTGCTCCGCCTCCGCCAGTTCCTCCTGAATATGATGTTCCAGTTCCTCCGGATCCGCTTGTTGACGCCCAATCTGCTGCACCTCCACCGCCACCTCCTGTTTGACGGTTATTTCCTCCAACTCCAGGAGTACCGGCTAAAACCTCAAGATAGCCAGCTGTTTGTGCTGCTCCACCTAATCCACCTACAGCTGGCACATATTCATATGTTCCATCTGCATTATGCCATAAGTATACATCTTGCCCTTCTGCATATGCTCCTTTTCCAGTCATCGTGATTTCTCCATTATTTGTTAACTTTCCTGTTACATATAATGTAAATCCTTTTGGTCCTCCATATTCATTACTGTATGTTGTTAC